>CABUDI010000005.1 GCA_902490305.1 uncultured Collinsella sp. | reverse complement strand
GACGGAAAGCACATTAAGTGCTTTCCTTTGCGTGCGGAACTCGCGACAAACTTAACCCCCGCCCCCAGCCCCGGAGACCCTCCCTGCCGTCACATTATTCAACCAGTTTTGCAGGCGTGCGCCGCTGCGCGGCTAGCCCGCGTGCTCCTCGGCGGGGTTGGTCTGATGGATCTTGTTGAACTTCCGCCTTTGGCTCATAAAAAACGGGGGATGCGTTGTGCATCCCCCGTTTTTGTTGCGGTTACTCCAGGTCAATAAATTTGGTGCTCAGGATCTTGCCGTCCTTGACGAGCATTCTGGCCATGGTGGGGCCTCGGGTGCCTCTGGGGTAGCTGGCGCTACCGGGATTGAGGACCAGGCAGCGGCCTACTTGGGCTTCTTTGGTTACGTGGGTGTGACCGTTGATGGCTACGTCTACGGATCCCACCGGAAGGTCTTCGCGGTAGTGGGCTACGGCGAATTTGAGTCCTTCGTAGGTGAAGAGGGCCAGACGGTCTACATCGGGGCCGTAATCGCGGTAGTAGTCGTTGTTGCCCAGGACCGCTCGCACGGGGGCGATGGTGCATAGATGCTCGTAATCCATCTCGGACGTTAGGTCTCCGGCGTGGATGATCAGATCTGCGCCCTTGAGCTTGTCCAGAAGCGCGGGCGAAAGATAGCCGTGGGTGTCCGAGATGATGTCGATGCGCTTGGCGCTTGCACTGTTCATGGGATCCCTTCTTCAAAACCGATTCGACGTATATACAAAAAGCCCCACGGCTCCGCAGACAATTGGTCTACAGGGCTGCGGGGCCAGTGTGCTAGAGGCTCAGGGCCTTCTTGAGCGGCACAACGCGGCGGCGCGAGACCGGCACGCGTTCGTCGACGCCCGTAATGCCCAGTTGGATAGCGCCCGAGGGCACCGTCTCGACATCCGTGACGCACGCCAAGTTGACGATATAGCGACGATGAACGCGAAAGAAGCCAAAGTCGCAAAGCTTGGCCTCGAACTGCGCCAACGAAGTCGTCGATAGAAAACGATCATCGACGGTATAGATACAGGAGTAATCGTCCTTGGCCATGATGAAGCGAATGTCATCCACGGGAATGAGGACCTTACGGCCGCCCTTTTCCACCGGAATGCGCTCGATGGTGGCTTTGCTGTCCGTGACGGGCTTGGCGTGCTGCATGACCTTCTCGATCGCGCGATCCAGGCGTGCCTCCTCAACCGGCTTCATTAGGTAATCGACGGCATCTACGTCGAACGCCTCGACGGCATGATCGCTATACGCGGTCACAAACACAATCGCCGGCGGATTCTTAAGCTTATGCAGCGCCTCGGCAAGCTGCAGACCAGAAGCACCGGGCATCGAGATATCGAGAAATACGACATCGACGCGGCTTTCCATCAACATCTCAATGGCGGAGCGGACGCTCGACGCCTCAGTGATCGTGCCGATCTTGCCCGTCTGCTCGAGCAAGAAGCGAAGTTCCGAACGGGCCGGGGCCTCATCATCCACAATCATCGCACGCAGCATAGGGATTAAACCTTTCGTCAACAAACTACGCTGGGCATCCGCCGCTTGGCGTTGAGCCCATAGCCTTTTATTTTACTCTTGAATGTCAAAGATGCTCTCTGACAAATCAAGATGCAGGAGCACTTTGGTGCCCTTGCCCGGCGCCGATTCGACGCGCGTATAAGAGTGCGGTCCATAAAAGCGATGGATGCGCTCAGAAATATTGTGCATGGCCACGCCGGCGCCGCCGCCTTGCGGGGAACTGGCATCGGGGCGGGCGGAGCGCTCATCAAACAGCCTGGCGGCGGTACCCTCGTCCATGCCCACGCCGTTGTCGGCCACGGCAATCAGGATTGCGTCGTCGCCGTCTTGATGGACGGTCACATCGATCTGCAGGGCATCGCCATCGCCCATGCCATGCCGCACGGCGTTCTCGACGATGGGCTGGATTACAAAGGCCGGGACCAATGTGTCCTCGACATCCTCGGAGACATCGAAGGTCGCCAGCACGCGGTCCTCGCCAAAGCGCGCCTTCTCAAACGTCAGGTAGCGCTTGGTCTGGGCAACCTCGCGCGAGACCGGGATAAGCGACCCCGAGTTGTCGAGCGTGGCGCGATAGAACGAGGAAAACTCGCGCAGCAGCTCGCGGGCACGCAGCGGGTCGGTACGCGTAAACGACGCGATGGTGTTGAGCGTGTTGAACAGAAAGTGCGGGTTGATCTGCGCCTGCAGGGCACGCACCTCGGCACGGGCCGTCAGTTCCTTTTGCACCTCGAGCTCGTGGATGGCGAGCTGCGTGGACAAGATCTCGGCAAAGCCCGAGGCAAGCGCATACTGGGTACGGTCGACGGCGCGCGGGGTCTTGTAGTAGAACTTGAGCGTGCCGACGGTACGATCGCCCACCTTGATGGGGGCGATAATGCCGGCGGGGACTTGGTTGTGCGAGCCGTCCGAGCCCACGACATCCACCATACGGTTGAACGACTGCACGATGCCATGTTCGATAACGTAGCGTGTGGCAAGCGTGTGGATGGGAGTATCGGGCAGCAGTTTTTCCTCAAACTCGCCCGCGCAGGCAAGCACGTTGTCCTCGTCGGTGATGGCCACCGTCATGGCGCGCGTCTCGGGCAAAATGCGCCGGCACACCAAACGCGCCGACTCCTGCGTCAGACCGCCCTTAATGTCCTCGAGCATGGCCGAGGCCACCGAGAGCGTCTCCTCGGTGTACTGGGAGCGCACCGAATCGGGATTGAGCGTCAAAAAGATAAAGATGCACAGAAAGATGCATAGCAGCGCGCAGGCAATCACCGTGGCGATCGGCTCGATACCGGTCACCAAGGCAAAAATAAAGTACACCAGCACGCAAATGGCGCAGGCGACGGCAATGATGCGAAAGATTGATATTGAACTATCGCGCTGGGCGCGGCGGTCGATCATTCGGCCCCCTCCAGGATACTGATCAGTTGTGCGTCACGCCAAAGCCCGTCCATGATCTTGGGCCAAAAGCTCTGGAAACGCAGGTAGCTTGCAGCGTTTTGGCGCGCATAGGCCTTTGCCTCGCCGATACCATGGCGCCAAATGCGCAGGTAGCCCTCATGCTCGCGGGTAAACACGCTGCGGACCATAGCGGTCTTGCGCACGCGGTCGTCGAGCTCGCGCGAAATCCACGGGCCCGGGTAGGGCATGAGCGATGCCGCCGTAACGGGAATGAGCTCCTTTTGATGCGCGGCGAATGTCAACTTGGCCCGTTCGTAGTACCAACGGTATACATCCTGCATAAAGCGCGGTGAGCGCTTTTCGGACTCCGGAGGCAGATGACGCACGGTCCACTCGTTATCGAACCACACGTCGTAGCCAAACATGCGCATGTTAAAGAGGTAATCCAAGTCCTCGCCGCGGGTGATAAACGGGTCAAAGGCTACACGCGTAAAGGCGCGGGCGTGCAGGGCCATCAGGCCGCCGCACACGTAGTTGGATCGCGAGATGCGGGTGCCCGAGAGCGCCTTTTTCATCCAACGGTTGAACTCGATGCGCTTGGTCCACCAACGATGGCAGATGCCCGCCTTGTCCGTGGGAGCCAGCGGCGAGCCGTCGCGATCGTAGAAATAGCCGCTCTTGACCAAGATCGGCAAGCCCTGACGCGTCTGCTGCCCCAACGCATAGGTCGCGCGCTTCATAAAGTCGGCGTCGATGACAGTCTCATCGTCATCCAAAAAGATAACCGCGTCATGACCCAGCACAGCGGCACAGGCTAGCCCCATGTTGCGGATGGCACCGTAGCCTCGCAGGCTCACGCACTCGCCCGAACCCTTGGGCGCGATCTGAGCAACCCGGTCTGCGATGCGCGAGGCCTGGGTGTTGGTGACAACGGTGACCTTGAGCGTGGGATGCGCGTCGACAATCTCGCGCACGCGCAGCGACACATCGGCTGTGGCAGAAACGGGACAGACCACCAAAAGGATGATGCGCGGGATGTCACGTACCTGCTCAAGCGAGGCCAGACAGCGGTCGAGTTCGGGATTGTCGGCGTTGAGTCGCGTCGAATGGTCATAGGTGCCAGGGGCGTTTGCGCAAGCGTCATCGCCCGCCCAATACGTTGGAATCACGACTGTGGCGTTCATGCCTTACCCTCCCTGCAACACAAAAACGGGACGCCGCCAAACACAGGCGACGCCCCGCGACCTAGCTGATTCCATCATACCCACTTGGGCAAATCATTGCTCGCAAGTCGCAATGTTTATTGCGGATAACCCCAAAAGAGTACCGTGGACAGGCACAATAGCCGCTCGCTCCTATGCGGCATGCTCTGCTGCCCGAGTCATGCGGGACAGGCGAACCAGCAGCATAAAGCCAACGATCAGCAGCACGCCAATAGAAAGGACGCCCAGCGACGGGTTGCCGGTCAGCGAGGTAACGACCGACACTAGGAAGGTACCCATGACGCTTGCATAACGACCAAAGATGTCAAAGAAGCCGTAGTACTCGTTGGACTTTTCCTTGGGGATAATGCGACCAAAGTAGCTACGGCTAAGCGCCTGCACGCCGCCCTGGAACAGGCCGACCATAATGGCAAGCACCCAGAACTCAAAGGCGGTCTTTAGGAAGAACGCGGCGAACAGCACAATGCCCATGTAGGCGGCGACCGCCACCAGGATCATGTTGAGCGTGCCCACGCGTCCGGCGAGCTTGCCGTAGATGATGGCGGACGGAAAGGCCACGAACTGCGTAACGAGCAGCGCCAGTACCAGCTGGGTCGAATCGATGCCCAAAGCCGAGCCGTAGCTGGTAGCCATGGAAATGACCGTGTGGACGCCATCGATATAGAAGAAGAACGCAATCATGTAGACCAGCACGGTCTTGTTGTGGGCGATCTCGCGCATGGTGTGTCCGACCTCGGAGAACACACCGCCAACGATGTGGCCGATGGTGTCCTCGGGACCGCGCTCGCGACCATACTTTTGCTTATAGGTGTGAATGAGCGGCAGGGTAAAGATGAGCCACCAGGCACCAGTGATGATAAAAGACAGACGCGTTGCCAGCATGGTGGGGACGCCAAGAGCGGGGCCACCCATGATGAGCGCCAGGCAGATGACGAACGGCACGGTAGAACCGATGTAGCCCCAGGCATAGCCCGAGCTGGACACGGCGTCCATGCGCTCGTCGGTGGTAATGTCGGGCAGCATGGCGTCGTAGAACGTCATAGAAGAGTTAAGGCCGATGGTGCACAGCACGTACACGGTCAAAAATGCCATGGCGGACATTGGGATAGCCTGCGCCAGGCAAAGAACCAGGCCCGTGAGGAAGAAGCCCAAGAAGAACTTGATCTTGTTGCCGGCGTAATCGGCAAGCGCGCCCAGAATGGGCATGAGCATGGCAATGACCAGCGAGGCAATCGTCTGCGCGTTGCCCCAAGCGACCACCAGGTCTGCCGAGGAAGCACCGGTATTGATGGCGTTAAAGTAGATGGGCACCACCGAGGTATTGAGCAGCACGAGGGCCGAGTTGCCCACATCGTACATAACCCAGTTACGCTCGAGCTTGGTGTATTTCATGGACAGGGCCCCTTCGTATTCGCCCGATATGCAGTTAGTTCATCGTACCCCAATTGCCCAGAGGCGCCGGTAAGGATTCGGCAAAGGGGCACGCACGAGCCCTACTCCTCGCGGTCGAACTCTTCGTCGGCGCCGAGCACGCGACCGCTGTAATTGACGTGGTTGGTCACGGCTTCCATATCGCCGGTCTCGATAAAGCGGGCAACCGTGCACTCGTAATCGAGCAGCGCGCGGTCAAAGACCTCGGGGAAGCTCTCGGTCGAGACTTCATCGGTAAAGGGGTTCTTCCATGCCAAGTGGCCCAGGTTGCCGGTACGCTCGGGCAGCTCGATCGTCACGCGGTGCGCAAGGCCGTCGAGCAGCGAATAATCGTGCACCAAGCCCTCGAGCAGGGCAATCGCGCGCGTCTTGGCCGAACCGGCCGGCTCGATAGTGCGGTAGAGCATCTGCATGTCCGAGACGGCGCCGGCGTACTCCCCCGCCGGGATGTCGATACCGTACACGCGTCCGGCGACGTAGCTCATCAGCACGCCGGCAACGCGATTGATGCGGTCGGTAGTGACGATCTCGCCCGCCGGTGGATAATCCTCGACCGTGGCCCCGTCACGTTTGAGTTGCAGCATCAGCACGTCCAGGTCGCTTTCGAGCACGGCGTGGACTTGACTGCCCGAAGCCTCGAGCTCGGGGTCGGACTCAACAATGCCAAACTGCTGCTCGTAGACAAAGGGGTGGGCATTGCGATCGAGCACATAGTGCGACAGCAGGCCCAGCGCAAAGGCGCGACCCAGATTGGCATCGCGCGGCTGTAGGTGCGACACGCCGTCGCGCAGACACGAGAACTGGCGCGACATGCGCGAGCGGTGCATGACCTGAGCAAGCGACATACAGTCGGAAATGCGCGGCGTGAGCATGTGGAAGAAAAACGGGTCGGGACCCTGGTTGCCCAGGATAAAGGCGATGCGCTCCTCGTCGGACGTGATAACGCCCTGCGGAAGACGGTCGATGCTTTCCTCGCCAAACAGATGATGCGTAATGAGCGCGGGCATAATAATCCTTTCGATTTCATTCGATGCAATCCATTATGCCCACCGCACAGTCATGCCAAACCTGCAACGGCAAACGATGGCACACCGACCCTTACGCAAGCCCCAAGTGCGATTTGACCTCGGCAGCGCGACGGCGGGACACGGGCACCGTCGAGGTTACGCGATCGAGCCTGAGCTCCATCAGGCCCGTGGAGCCGATCTCGACATTATGTACGTCTTCCAAATTAACCAGATAGCTGCGGTGGACGCGGATAAAGCCCTCGGAGGCCAGGCGACGCTCGAGCGAGGAAATCGACTCATTGATCAGGTATGTCCCCTCGGCGCAGACGGCGTTGCAGAAATCGGCGCGCGCCTCAAAGTAGCAGACATCCGCCACGGGAATGAACACCTTTTTGCCCCCGCGATCCACCGTCAGGCGCAAAGGCTGGCGCGGAGCATGGACGACACGGCGAGCGCCCAGGGCAGTCTCGATCTTGTCGAGCGCCTTTGACAAGCGGGCATCCTCGACCGGCTTGACGATGTAATCGACAGCATCGAGGTTATAGGCATCGGCCGCATACTCGGCAAATGCCGTCACAAACACCACGACCGGTGGCGTCTTTAGGTTCTGCAGCGTCTCGGCAAGCTCAATTCCCGAGCGACCGGGCATGGTAATGTCCAAAAACAGCACGTCGGGCTTGTTCGACAGAATCGACTCCACGGCTTCGGTGACATTGCCCGCCTCGGCAATCTGACCCACACGCGTATCCTTTTCCAACAGATAGCGTAGCTCAGCCCTAATTGGGGGCTCGTCATCAACCACCAGGATGTTCCAGCCTTCGGACATATGCGCTTCCCCTCTTTTTCTCTCAATCCAACCGCGTGCTACACCGTCAACGGCGCCGGCTCATGCGGCTCGCCGTTCAACTCAACGATGACCTGCGTTCCCACGCCCTCCTGGGACTTCACGCGCATGCCAGAATCTTCTCCGTAAAAGAAATGGATGCGCTGAAGCACGTTGAAGAGCGCCAGGCCGCAACCTCGCTTGACGGAGCCGTCGGCGGTAATGCTCTCGGGCTCCTCTCGGCGATGCAGCTCAAACAGATGCGCGCAGACTTCTTCGCTCATCCCGATGCCGTCATCTTCGACGATGATCTCCAAGCCGTCATCGGTCTCGAAAGCCCTAACACGAATAGAAAGCGGCTCGATCTCGCGCTGCGCATGCTTGATGCAGTTTTCGAGCAGCGGCTGCAAGATAAACGGCGGTACCAGGCTGTCGCGCACCTCAAAGTCGATGTCGACCGAAACGCGCAGACGGCCGTCGCCATACCGGGCCTGCATAAGATTGATATAACGAGTGCCCTGTTCCACCTCGTGCTCGAGCGTGGTGAGCGTATCGGAGTCAGAAAGCGTCTGACGATAGTAGTTGGAAAAGTCGATCAGCAGCGATCGCGCCTTGTCGGGCTCGGTTCGAACGAGCGACACGATCGTGCTAATGGTATTGAATAGAAAATGCGGGTCGACCTGCGACTGCAGGGCGCGAAGCTCAACGCGGGCTGTGAGCTCGTCCTGGCGCTCGAGCTCAAAGCTGGCGAGCTGCGTGGAAATTAGGTCGGCAAAACCCGAGGCAAGGGCCGTCTGGCGCATATCGATGCTGCTCAGGCGAGGGTAATACAGCTCGAGTGTGCCCACGCAATGCCCGCGCACGGTAAGCGGCGCGACGATGCCGGCGCGCAGGCGGGGAAAATAGCCGCCCGTCTCATTGGAGGTGTCACGCGAAAACACGCTCTGCTCGCCCGTCTCAATCACACTGAGCGTGGTCTTGAGCACGACCGGGGTGCCGGCGGGGCACTTTGCCGAGTCCTCGCCCCAGCTTGCCAACACCTGCTTGCCGTCGGTAAAGCAGATGGCAGAGGCGATGGTCTCGGACAGGATAATTTTAGAGGCGCCCAGGGCCGCTTCGGGCGTAAGGCCGCGCGACGTGTAGGCGAATATTTTTGATGCGATGGCGAGCGTACGGTCGGTTGCGCTCGATGTGAGGTCGTCGGGGACCACAAAGACATATGAGAAAAAGAAGCACAGCATGACCATGCCGGCAATAACGACAACGCCCGGAACGGGATTGGGATTATCGGTTAAATCCCAGATAAGCAGCAGGATAAGCGCCGGAACGACAACACCGAGCAGGATGGCCTGGACCACATGCTGGGCTGTACGAAAGACCTTGGTAGAGTTGTAGCTCTTGCCCAGAATCAGCCTGTTTAAATCCACCGT
Organism: uncultured Collinsella sp.; assembly: GCA_902490305.1. Taxonomy (GTDB): domain Bacteria; phylum Actinomycetota; class Coriobacteriia; order Coriobacteriales; family Coriobacteriaceae; genus Collinsella. The sequence continues at coordinate 103,784 of CABUDI010000005.1, read as the reverse complement.
CATCCCCTTTTATCTATCGCACCCATAGCAATAAAGAGGGCCGCAAGCGACCCTCTCCATTGCATTATGCAATCAAATACTGTGTTTTACATCCAGTCGTCGATGAACGGTAGTTTAGGCGCTGTATTTGTTGGCCTCGCCAAAGGTGCCAGCCTCGACGATCCAGCCGTCCTTCATGATGACGTCCATGTTGTCGGTGTTGAGCACGTGGATGTCGGCGGCGACGTCACCGTTGACGACCAGCAGGTCGGCGCACTTGCCGGCCTCGATGGAACCGGTCTCGTCCTCGATGTGGCACATCTTGGCACCGTTGAGGGTGGCGCAGGTGATGGTCTCGACCGGAGTGAAGCCGATTTTGTCGACGAACTCGTACATCTCCTCGATGGAGCAGGTGCCGTACGGGGTGACGAAGGAGAAGGAGTCGGAGCCGATCGTCATGACGACGCCGCGCTTCTTGGCCTCGCGCAGGCAGTCGTAGTTGCGCTGCAGCTCCTTCTCGACCAGGGTGCCCTCGTACTTGTCGTGCAGCTCGGGGACGTAGACGGGCGGATAGGTGGCGTACCAGGTGGGCAGGAAGGCGATCGTCGGGGTGAAGAAGGTGCCCTGCTCGGCCATGAGGTCCATGGTGCGCTCATCGATATCGAAACCGTGAATCAGCTGCTCGCAGCCAAAGCGAACGGAATCGTAGGCAGCGGCGTGGTTGTTGTAGCAGTGGCTCCACACGGGGATGCCGACCATCTTTGCCTCGTCGACCACGGCCTGGATCTCCTCGGAGCAGTAGTGCTGGTCGCGACCGGAGTCCCAGCGCCAGATGCCGCCACCGGTAGCCCAGATCTTGATGGCATCGGGGTTCTCGCGCAGGCGACGACGGACGGCCTTGCGCAGATCCCAAGGACCGTCGACCTGGTCGCCCCAGGGATGGGATTCCTTGTTGAGCTCCTGGGTGCAGTGGTGAGAGTCACCGTGGCCGGCAACACGGCAGAAACCGAGGCCGGTGGCCAGAACGCGCGGGCCCTTAAAGACGCCCTTGTCGATGCAGTCACGGATCTGGATACCAAAGCGGCCGATCTCGCAGACGGTGGTGAGGCCGTGGGTGAGGCAGTCGTAGGCCTGCTTGACGGCGACGGCCTGCTTCTCGAGGAGCGGCTGCATGACCCAATCGGTGTCATCGTCGGTCAGGTTGCCCGAGAAGTGCAGGTGGGTGTCGATCAGGCCGGGAAGGACGGTCTTGCCGGCGGCGTCGATGACCTCAACGCCCTCGGGAAGGTCCTGCATAGTGCCGGCGTACTCGATCTTGCCGTTGTCGTCGACGAGAACGAGGGAGTTCTCGACCGGCTCGGCACCGGTACCGTCGATGAGCTTGCCGCCAACGATTGCATACTTAGTGGACATGGTTCCTCCTTATGGATCCATATAGTGGGCGAGGCCGTGTTGGGTTAAGGCCTCACAAAGCTACCCAAGTGGTGCCGGGTTCGGTGCGCGGGAGAGAGGGCCCCGCGCACCCGATCCGCCCCGACTAGGCGTTACTTTTTGCGGGAATTGGTGAAAGCCATGAGGGCCAGGCCAATAGCCAACCAGCCGATCACGATGCTCCACTCCACCATGTTGAGGGAGGCGGGAGAGAACGGAATCACGAGCAGGCCGATGATGATGGCGCAGGCAGCGATAGCGAGACCGATGCCAAACTTGCCGCCGGGCACCTCGTAGGGACGAGGCAGGTCGGGCTCGGTGAAGCGCATGCGCAGGCAGGCGAGGGCGACCATACCGCAGGAGAAGATGAAGGCGAGAGCCGACACGTTGGTCAGAGGGATGAGCATGTTCTTGCCCAGGAACGGACCAATGACGGTGATAACGCCCAGAACGACGCAGGCGAGCTTGGGAGCGCCGGACTTGGGGTCGACCTCGGCGAACTTCTCGGGCAGCTGGCCCTTACGGCCCATGGCGAGCATGATGCGGCTCGTGGCGCCGTAGAAGGAGTTCATCGGGCCCATGGGTCCAAGCGTGGCGATGACGAGCATGGCCAGGTACAGGAGCATGTTGATGCCCTTGAGGCAGGCGAGCGCGGGAACCGGGCTCTTAACAAACTCATGCCAGTCGAGGATGGTGCCGAACGAGTAGATACAGACCATGTAGAAGCCGCCGGCGGCCAGCAGTGCCAGGGAGATGATCTTGCCGAACTTGTTCCAGTTGAGGCCCTCGGCTGCTTCCTCAGCCTGCTGAGGAATGGTGTCGAAGCCAGCGTAGAAGAACGGGGTCAGAACCAGGACCGACACGATGCCGGCAAACAGGCTGGAGCTCTCGGTAGCGGCCTTGCCGCCGCCAGCGCCGGTGACCTGGGAGAACACGGGCATGGCATTGTCCGGCGAGCCGGTGAACAGCGAGACGCCCATGGCGAGCAGCATGCCGCAGAGCAGGGCCTTGGTCAGGAAGGCCTGAAGCTTGGCAGCCGAGCTGGCACCGCGGAAGTTGAGAAAGATGACGTAGACTGCAAAGCCGAGCGCGATCAGCGTCGGGAACAGGTAAACGTCGGCCCCCAGGATGGTGTAGAGCTTGACGGCGCGCAGCCACTCAAGGCCGGGCAGGCTGCCGAACATCTCGGACACGAGGGTCGAAATGGCGATGGCCTCCCACGGGCACAGGATGCCGTTGCCCAGGGCCAAAAGCCATCCGGTGATGTAGCTCAGCGTACGGCCAAAGCTACGATCGACATACTCGACGATACCGCCCGAGATGGGGATAGCAGCCGTGAGCTCACCGAAAACAGCTCCGACGGGCACGAGGAAGATTGCACCCAAGAGGAATGCGATCATAGCGGGAACGGGACCGCCGCCCACGACCATCCAGTCGCCGACCTGCAGAACCCAACCGGTACCGATGATGGCACCGAAGCCGATGGTGAAGAAGTTCCAGAGCGAAAGCGTTTTCTTCATGCCGCCGTTATCCTCGACTGCAACTTCTGCGTTCTTGTCCGCCATTGTTCCCCTCCTTTCCTTTTTGACGCCCTTGGCGTCACCCCTTGCGCGGTCCGTTTTGCCGCGCGCTTTTATTCCGTGGCTTTAAGATACGGCCTTGGCACAGCAGCGCCGCTTGTAGCTCGACCGATGGCAGAACTGCAAAACGAGCGGCGCCATTTTTGGGACGAACGGCACAGTTTGCAGCCCATTGTTGCCGCCCGCCCGACGGGCGTACGCTCATCGGACGCATATAGAGATGTTTTTGAGGCCGTGTGTTTTGCGCCTTTCGTACCGTTTACCGAGCTTTTGACGCGCAGACCCCTTTGTTGCACATCTTTTTTGTAGGATAGACAGGTTATACATGAGACAAGGCGGTACGAATGGCATACGGATACAACGACGGTGATCAACGGCGACAAAGTGTTCGCCTTGCTGGCCGTACCACGCCGACGCCCAGAAGGGCCACGAGCAGCAATCCGCAACGCCCTCAAGAGCAACCCAGACCTTCGTCTCGGCAGCAGACAAGCAGAGCACGGCAGAGCGGCCGTCCGAGTACGGCCACAAGCGCGCAGCAAGATAGCCGCTTGGGCGCGCGCACTCGACAGCGTCAGGCCGAGGTTCCGCAACTGCGCCGCAACGGCGCACGTCAGCCCGGCATCCATATCAACCGCTTCTTTTCGCATCCCCAAGGCGGACGCGACGGCAAGCCTTACCGCTCGACATCGTACGTGAATGCCCCCGCCCTGTCAGCTCGTCGACTTCGCCTCGCACTGTGCTCTATCCTCACCTGTCTGGTCTTTGTGCTTATGAGCTCCTGTATCTCCCACGGCTCGGCCGGCCTCGATCCAACCGCCGAGGATAAGCTGCTCAAGGCCCCGGTCGCGCCCGGCTATTCGTTTGCGTTTTCGACCCCGCGTTCGCAGTGGCAAGCCGGCACCATGCCCCACATCTATCAGATTGACCCGGCATGGTCGGAGCTGCCCTACGCCGGCGGTACCATCCGCCAAAATGCCTGCGGCCCTACCTGTCTTACCATGGTCTACATCTATAAGACCGGCCACACCGATATGACGCCGGTCGATATGTGCGCTCTTTCCGAGGCGGGCAACTATGCCCCCACCGGCGCCACCGAGTGGTCGTTTATGACGAGCGGCGCATGGCAGCTGGGCCTTAACGGAACTGAGCTCCATATCGATCGCAGCTCCATCACCCAGGCGCTGCGCTCGGGCGCACCCATCATCGCATCGGTTCGTCCCGGCACCTTTACCAGCGTTGGACACTATATCGTGCTCTGGGGCATCGACGATGCCGATCAAGTGGGAGTCTACGACCCCAACTCGCAAAGCCGCAGCGCCCGCCGCTGGGGCGTCGTAGAAGTCCTCAATGAAATCGAAGCCATGTGGGCCTACTACTAGTCATTTAAGAACGTCCCCAATGACTAGGTGAACAGCAAAAATGAGTGGTCATTGGGGACAGACATAAATGACCAGCCACTGTGGACAGCCCTTGCGGATGCCGCTCATGGGCGGACGAATAGGCCCATTCCCAGCTGTCAGGAGCTACCTTTAAGGACTGTCCCAAGCTGCCGGCAGAAAGGGAACGTCCCCAAGTGCCGGGTTTCATGAACAGCTACCTCAATAGCAAAAGCCCCGCAGTCGGAGCGGACTGCGGAGCTCATGAAGAGAGGCTAGTTTGTGGGCGCTTTGCCTGGCGCCCACGAGAGAGGCAACAGAGTAGAGACTACTCGTGAATGCGGGTACCGGAGAGGCCAGCCATGGTCTCGGCGGCCTTGTCCAGGGCGCCGATGATGCAGGTGCGGCCCTTGCGGGAACGCGCGAACTTGATGGCAGCGCGAACCTTGGGCTCCATGGAACCCTTGCCGAACTGACCCTCGTCGGCCAGGCGCTCGGCCTCGTCGGCGGTGATGTCCTCGAGCTCCTCCTGGTTGGGCTTGCCAAAGTTGATGGCGACATGCTCAACGGCGGTCAGCAGGAACAGGACGTCGGCGTCGCAGTCCTCGGCCAGCAGCTCGCCGCCCAGGTCCTTGTCGATGACGGCGGGAACGCCCTTGTAGCAGCCCTTGTTCTCGTAGTCGCGGACGACGGGGATGCCGCCGCCACCGCAGGCGATGACGATGAACTCGTTGTCGAGCAGGTTGAGGATGGAGTCAGCCTCGACGATCTTCTTGGGATCGGGGGAAGCGACGACGCGACGCCAGCCGCGGCCGGAATCCTCGACGAAGACCTTGGAAGGATCCTCGGCCATGAACTCCTTGGCCTGCTCCTCGGTGTAGAAGGGGCCGATCGGCTTGGTCGGGTTCTTGAACGCGGGATCGTCGGGATCGCACTCGATCTGGGTGACGACGGTAGCGGCGTGCCAACGCTTATAGCGCTTGTGCATCTCGCGGCCGATGCCCTGCTGCAGGTGATAACCAATGTAGCCCTGGGACATGGCGCCGCACTCGGGCAGCGGCATCTCGGGGGTGCCGATGGCGTCGTGGGCGGCGGCGAAGGCGTTCTGGATCATGCCGACCTGCGGGCCGTTGCCGTGGGTGATGATGATCTCGTTGCCCTGCTCGATGAGACCGAGGAGAGCGTGGGCGGTGTTGCTCACGGCCTCGATCTGCTCGACGGGGTTGTTGCCGAGGGCGTTGCCGCCGAGGGCGACGACGATGCGATCGGGCTTGCCAAGAGGCTTAGACATTGCTGGAATCCTTTCTGTAAAAGGCCTACAACCCATTAATAACCCGCGTCCGTGCGATACGCGAGTTTATTAAGGTTTATATTCTCTTTATCGCTCATTTTATTCATTTTGAAAATAGCGGAACGGTGAACGGTCGTTTTTACCCGCTCAGCGTAAAGAACCCCAGCTCACGCATATCTACGCCATTTACGTGCAACTTTATTTAAATAGAGCAGGGATTAGACCGGATTATGCAAACTATATCTTTGCTAAACACAAAACGGACAGCGCAAAATCTTACTCGCACTATACGAGATTCTATGCACTTATAAGACGAGTATGCACCCCTGCAAAAACAAGCGGCTTTTCATCCATCAAAAGGAATAGCCAGGAGGTCCGCGCCGCGCGTTTCGCGGCAAAGCCGCGAAAAAGCCAAGGGACAGAAGGCGGCAACGACCAAGTCCCCCTCCATGCCCAAAGAGGCGCGCCTTTCGCGGCGTTGCCGCGAAACAGCGACCGGGACAAAAGGCCCCACCAACCACGTCCTTCATTCAGCCCCACAATCCGAGGACGTAGTCGTAGCAGGATCTGAGGGCTAACCTTCGCGGACACTCCGCAGGACGAAAGAACCCCCGCCGCACGTAGTGCGCAGCGGGGGTTCTTTCATGTCCGAGGACGTCCGCGAAGGTCAGCCCTCAGATCCTGCGGTGGGAGACCTAGGCCTCGTTGTACACCGTCTTGAGCTTCAGCAGGTGAGCGTAGCGGTCCATAGCGGCCTGCTCGTTCTCCTTGAAGAGCTCCTCGGCGCGCTCGGGGAAGGAACGCGTCAGCGAAGCGTAACGGGCCTCGTTCATCAGGAACTCCTGATAACCGCCCGCGGGCTCCTTGGAATCGAGCGAGAACTTCTTGCCGGCAGCAGCCTCGGGGTTGAAGCGGAAGAGGTTCCAGTAACCGCACTCGACAGCCTTCTTCATCTCGGCCTGGCAGTTCTGCATGCCACCCTTCTTGATGGAGTGCATCTCGCAGGGGCTGTAGCCGATGATGAGGGACGGACCGTCGTAGGCCTCGGCCTCGTGGATGGCCTTGAGGGTCTGAGCCGGGTTGGCGCCCATGGCGACCTGCGCCACGTAGACGTAGCCGTAGCTCATGGCGATCTCGGCCAGGGACTTCTTCTTGGTCACCTTACCGGCAGCGGCGAACTGAGCGACCTGACCCAGGTTCGAGGCCTTGGAGGCCTGACCGCCGGTGTTGGAGTAGACCTCGGTGTCGAAGACGAAGACGTTGACGTTGTGGCCGGAAGCCAGGACGTGGTCCAGGCCACCGAAGCCGATGTCGTAGGCCCAGCCGTCGCCGCCGAAGATCCAGAAGGACTTCTTGGTGAGGTAAGCCTTGTCGGCGAGGATCGCCTTGGAGGCGTCGCAGCCGCACTTCTCGAGCTCGGCAACGTAGGCGGCGGCAGCGGTCTTAGAGGCCTCGGCGTCGTTGACGGAGTCGATCCAAGCCTGACCGGCGGCCTTGAGCTCGTCGGACGGACCGTCAGCGGCGATGATCTCCTGCGTAGCAGCGATCAGCTTCTTCTGAACGGCCTCGTAGCCAACGGCCATGCCCAGACCGTGCTCGGCATTGTCCTCGAACAGGGAGTTGTTCCACGCCGGGCCGTGACCGTCCTTGTCCTTGCAGTAAGGAGCGGTGGCAGCGGGGTTGCCCCAAATGGAGGAGCAGCCGGTGGCGTTGGAAATGAACATGCGGTCGCCGGCGACCTGGGTCACCAGACGTGCATAGGCGGTCTCGGCGCAGCCGGCGCAGGAGCCGGAGAACTCCAGGTAGGGCTGCTTAAACTGGCTGCCCTTGACGTTGGCCGCGATGAGCTCCTTCTTCTCGGAGACGTTCTCGACCATGTAGTCCCAAACGGGCTGCTGGTCCATCTCCTGCTCGGTGGGAACCATCTCGAGGGCGCCCTTGGGGCAAACCTTGACGCAGTTGGTGCAACCCATGCAGTCGAGCGGGGACACAGCCATGGTGAACTTCATGCCCTTGGCCTTGGGGCCCATGGCGTCGAGCGTGCGGGTAGCCTCGGGCGCGGCGGCAGCCTCGTCCTCGGTCATCGCGAACGGACGGATGGTGGCATGCGGGCACACGTAGGCGCACTGGTTGCACTGGATGCACTTGGTCTCGTCCCAGTGAGGAACGACCACGGCGACGCCGCGCTTCTCGTATGCGGAGGCGCCCAGCTCAAACTGGCCGTCGGCGCAATCGACAAAGGCGGAAACGGGCAGGCTGTCGCCGTCCATGCGATCGATGGGCTCGAGCAGGTTCTTGACCTGCTGGGCGATAGCGGACTTGGTCTCCTCGGAGAGCTCGACGGGAGCGGCATCCTCGGCGGTAGCCCAGTCGGCCGGAACCTCGAACTTACGGAAAGCGGTAGCGCCGGCATCGATGGCCTTGTGATTGGCGTCGACGATGGCCTGGCCCTTCTTCATGTAGGACTTGGTAGCCGCGTCCTTCATGTACTGCAGGGCGTCCTCGGCGGGCAGGACCTTGGCCAGCGCGAAGAAGGCGGACTGGAGCACCGTGTTGGTGCGCTTGCCCATGCCGACCTTGGCGGCCAGGTCGATAGCGTCAATCAGGTAAACGTTGACGTTGTTGTTCGCGATGTAGCGCTTGGCCACGGCGGGCATGTGCTCGGCGAACTCCTCGTCGCTCCACTGGCAGTTGACCAGGAAGGTGCCGCCCGGCTTGACGTCGCGGACCATCTTGAAGCCCTTAACGATGTAGCTGGGGTTATGGCAGGCGACAAAGTCGGCCTTGGTCACGTAGTACGGCGAGCGAATCGGGGAATCACCAAAGCGCAGGTGCGAGACGGTGACGCCGCCGGTCTTCTTGGAGTCGTACTGGAAGTAGGCCTGGACGTACTTGTCGGTGTGGTCGCCGATGATCTTGATCGAGTTCTTGTTGGCGCCGACGGTACCGTCGCCACCCAGGCCCCAGAACTTGCACTCGATGGTGCCGGGGGCTGCGGTGTTGGGCGCATCCTCGGCCTCGGGCAGGCTCAGGTTGGTCACGTCATCGACAATGCCGATGGTGAACTCGCGCTTGGGCTCGTCCTTCTTAAGCTCCTCGAAGACAGCGAACGCGGACGCGGGAGGCGTGTCCTTGCTGCCCAGGCCGTAACGGCCGCCGACGACCTTGATGCCCGTCTTGCCGGCCTCGTAGAGAGCGGAGACGACGTCCTGGTAGAGCGGCTCGCCGATGGAACCCGGCTCCTTGGTGCGGTCCATGACGGCGATCTTCTGGACGGTCTCGGGGAGAACGTCGACAAAGTGCTTGATGGAGAACGGACGGAACAGGCGAACTTTGACCAGGCCGACCTTCTCGCCGTGAGCGTTGAGGTAGTCGATGACTTCCTCGAGCACGTCGCAGAAGGAGCCCATGCACACGACGACGCGATCGGCATCGGGAGCGCCGTAGTAGTTGAACAGGCCGTAATCGGTGCCGAGCTTCTCGTTGATCTTCTTCATGTAGCCCTCGACGACGGCGGGAAGCTCGTCGTAGACCTTGTTGCAGGCCTCACGGTTCTGGAAGAAGATATCGCCGTTCTCGTGGCTACCGCGGGTGTGCGGGTGCTCAGGGTTGAGCGCGTGATCGCGGAAAGCCTGGACGGCGTCCATGTCGCACATCTCGGCCAGATCCTTGTAGTCCCACATGGCGACCTTCTGGATCTCGTGGCTGGTGCGGAAGCCGTCGAAGAAGTTAAGGAACGGAGTCTTGCCCTCGATGGCGGCAAGGTGAGCCACCGGCGAGAGGTCCATGACCTCCTGGACGTTGCCCTCGGCGAGCATGGCGAAGCCGGTCTGACGGCAGGCCATGACGTCGGAGTGATCGCCAAAGATGTTCAGGGCGTGGGAAGCGACGCAACGCGCGGAGACGTGGAAGACGCCCGGGAGCTGCTCGCCCGCGATCTTGTACATGTTCGGGATCATCAGGAGCAGGCCCTGAGAAGCCGTGTAGGTGGTGGTCAGAGCACCGGCGCCCAGCGAACCGTGAACGGTACCGGCTGCACCAGCCTCGGACTCCATCTCGACGACCTTGACCGGGGTGCCGAAGATGTTCTTGCGACCCTGGGCCGCCCACTGGTCGACATGGTCGGCCATCGGGCTGGACGGCGTAATGGGATAGATTCCCGCTACCTCGGTGTACGCATACGAAACATATGCGGCCGCCTCGTTGCCGTCCATAGACTTAAACTTACGCGCCATATACCCCTCTCCTCTCATATAGGTATACAGGCCCCGGCGATCGCCGGGATGTTGGCGTGATGGGATTTTCGCTGTTGCTTCCATCATCTGGCAGGCAGGCTGAGCAGCAGGTACATGGCGTGGAGAGAAGGCATGCCGAGGCGAGGAGGGCTGCACGCACTCCACAGGCCCAGCTGCCCGTCTTGCACATGACCGAGCGCCGCAAAGGCCGCATGCCGGATGCTCCCGGGCACGCCCCGGCGATGGGAGGCGCCCGCAACGGAAATCCGCATGCGGGTTTATTGTACCCCGCCGTCAAGTGTAATTTCGACAAATATAGGCGGGCGGTAAAGGTTTACCTCGAGTGACCATCAAGGGCAAAATTGATCCTTCCGTCACCGAGGGACCAAATGGCAGCTGCGGTGAAATAGGAACTGTTTTTGCCGGCCGTAGCCTTAAACAGCCCCTATTTCACCGCAACTTATTTAGGAGATGAGTCAGAGGGCGCCGAGGAGGATGGCGTAGGTTGTGGATTCTCCGAGCTTGAGCTCGTCACCGGGGTTGAGCTGGGCGGAGCGGCCGGGCTCGACCTGGGTGCAGACGTTCGTCGCGCCGTTTACCACCACGGTTCCGTTGGTGGACGACAGGTCCTCAACGTACCAGACATTTTGGTCATCGCACCACACGTGGGCATGGCGAGCCGAAACGTCATCGCCCACATCGGTGATGCCGCCCTCCCCCGTTGCCAGCGCGCCGATCTCGACGCCTTCCTCACTCGGCTGAATCCAGCGCGGGACGCTCACCGCGTAGCCGTTTTGCACGCGCAGCAGTCCCAGCGGATGCGCCGGCGCGACCTCGTGCTCGCCCGACTTGGAACCAAGGCGGGCGTGAGAGCAAACGGCATAGGGAACGAATCTTGCGGATGTACTCCTCGACGTCAGGCAGGTAAGCCCCACGAAGTCACCGGGGAGGCCCAAGCGGCCCGGCACCACTTCCAGATTCTGACCAGGGCGAGTCGTTCGCCGGTGGCTGAAGGCTCGCTTCCACCCAAAAGGGGAGATTCGCGTTGTTCCCCAATCGCTCTCGCATCTTTCATTTTGCTCGAGGTGGGCTATAAAAACTTTCCTGGTGAAAGGCGGCGATTGGTTTCCTTTCTTTCTAGAGGAGCGCGCCTGTAATCTGTTTTCATCCTAAATCAAGTTAAGATCGGACCTTCCAGAGGCAAGTCGACTCAAACTGCGAGGCTCCATGTTGGAATAAAGAGCGCTGTCGAAGTGCCAACAACACAAAGCTTGCCAGTCTCAAATAGAACCTTTTGGGAGTCCGATTGGGCCGCACACCGAATCCCCGCTGGTGGTTTTTTATAGCTGCGCAACAATAAACAAGGTTAGTGCCAGTCCAGCATGAAATTGAGGAACGTATGCATTTTTTCTCAGTAAGTGATCGTCGTTACTGCTTCGATGAGGTCACTCGCAATTGCTTTCAGGTTGACCAAGCATCAGAAGATGCGCTTCGCATATTTGAAGCATCGGGAAGAACGGTCAACTCGAAGTTGCTAACAAAGTCACTTGCTGCGAAAGGCTACGACCAAACGACCATAGCAGAACTTGAAGACGACATTGATGAGTATCAACGATTGTCTGAGCGGACTTTCTTAACAAAAGACACGCCTCGAAAACTTAGATCCATCGAACTCCACGTTTCACATGCATGCAACCTTGGTTGTAGTTACTGTTTTGCCGGTAAAGGAGATTATGGAACGTCTCCTCTGCTGATGACAGACGAGATAGCCTTCAAGGCGGTCGACTACCTCGTCGCAAGTTCATCGGAAAACGAAACGCTTGCGATCGTCTTTTTTGGTGGGGAACCCATGATTAACGAGCCGCTGATATGGAAAACGGTCGACTATTCAAAAAGAATATACCCCAATAGAAACTTTACCTATTCTATTACGACCAACGGAACGCTTTTGAATGACACTGCTGTGAATTCTTTCAAGGAGCACGGGTTTTCTGTTCTGATTAGTCTCGATGGTACAGGATGCAAGCACGATGCATCGCGCCCGTACAAGACGGGAGGCGGCTCTTTCTCCGATATCGACAAAAACGTTCGTCGTTTTTCCGAGTCGTTCCCCTTCGGCGCAAGAGCGACCTTAACAAATAATAACTGTAACCTTGTTGAAGACTATCTTCAGTTTAAAGAGATGGGCTTCAGAAGGATTTACTTCTCGCCCGTGAGCTCATTCGATGAGAATATCAAACTCGACGAACACTCATTAAACAAAATCAGGGCGGGCCTAATAGATTTGGCGGATCAATATCTCAAACAGATTGATCAAGGGGAAAAGCCCTTGTTTAGAACATTGAAAACTGCAGTTGATTTGATTATGAGCAACAGGATCGCCTTTGTCGGATGCGGGGCTGGCAGGCGTTTTATTTCCGTGACTCCCGAAGGGGACGTATACCCCTGTCACAGGTTTGTCGGGATGATGCGATTCAAAATGGGCAACATCGTCACCGGAATTGACGAAACTAGGTATATTGAAAACTGGAGTCAGGGTGTCGAAAAAAGAATTGACTGTACGGACTGTTGGGCTCGGTCTTTCTGTGGTGGGGGCTGTAGCTGGGAGGCTGCAGACGAGCACGGCCTCTTGCCCAAGAGTCTACACCCTGCATCATGTGAATATAGAAAAATGTGCTACGAGATGGCTTTTGACCTTATTTCCCGCCACTCATCTTCGCAGGAGAAAAATCAACGAGAAGCTACTGTATCGGAATAAGCGGTTCAGCGCATTGCTGTCACCATTGTGGAGGTGTTCGTTCTTCTGATTACCGTCTGCGAAGCTTATTGCTACATTCGCCGAAACCATTCTAGAAATATGGTGAACTAGACATCTTGGTTTGTTATACACAATATTGAGGTTTTTCTGCACTCAAAGGGAGGTAGTCGTGAAGCATATTCATCCGATTAATCCAGGAAGTGGCGACGAGGCAGGCGTGAAGCCGATGTCTTTTGACTGCCTCTTGGGCATTACTGACATCTGTACTGTTTATGATAAAGCAGATGGCTGTGGTGCATACGATTACTGCGACTATGACATGGATGGCGGCAGCATCTGCGTTGTAGATCACTGTGGCATTGATTAAACGTAGTCTCTAATTGGATTAAGGTGAGGAGCTGTTATGAAGCATATCCATCCTGTTGGTTCAAATGAACATCCTCCCGTTGAGCCTTGTTGTCTTGGAGTTGATATATGCAATTTTTACGACATCGCCGAGTGCCCTGTTGCGGATTGGTGCTATGTCGATAAAGAATCAAGCTGTGTTTTGCCAGCAGATTGGTGCGATCCAGTTGACGAGTAGTTTTGTGGCTAGGAACTATTTGGTCCAATTCAGAATAAGATGGGAACAAATACCAAAATCTCGTGTCTGGGAGGAGTTATGCCATTATTGCAAGGTCTCGTTGGATTAGCCTTTATACTTGCGTTATATCTGGCACCTTTTTTAATTCTATTCTTCATTATCCGACTCTTTCTTCGGAGAAAATAGGAGTGTCACGCAAACATTAGCGTAGCTTTCTTCCAATATGAGCCGAGCATTGGCAAGTGGAATAAGAAGCCCGACCGTTCGCCACATGAAAGTGATCGGACGGGCTTCTCTATTTAACCCGGGCCGCCACCCATAGCGGCTTTCCAAGCGTATTCTCAGTGCAAAGCAATCGTCAGTTTAATCCTATGCGCTGATACCGCATTTCATTTGTTCGGCTCGAATTCTACGGCCTGGCAACCCTCGCACTCTCCGGCAAATGGATTGAACGCGAAGGCAGAGATGATGTGTGCGTGGACATCGAGGCTGCTGTAGGCAACATACTGGGACATGGACCCCCGCTGCGCGTGGTATGCGGCCCGGCATATTCATTGCCGTCCAACCCCGTGTAGTTGCAGCAAAGGGTGGAACCTCAATGCTCAGCTCATGTTGTCCGTGGGACACGAGAATCGTAAGTACACTTTGGTGCGATTCTCACGCTGATACTGAGCCACCTGGAATAAGATACGTCGCGACAACACTTCGCTTCACCTCTGTCTCGACAAGATGACGTAGACTAAAGTTTCCTTTAGTAAGAGAACGAGAACTATATCTGAAAGCGTTGCGATGGCGTGAAGGCACCGAGTCCGAACCGCCTGAATGCTACGTGCATCTGCATCGCCTTTTTGTTATCTCTGCCAGTTGGGTAGCACTACACTTGTCATCATTTACCCTGGTACATGCTGCCTAAATCCACTACCCCTTCTACCGCGCCGACCATCTCGTCATCGTGAGAGACAACGATGATCAGCTGGCTTTGCTTGTTGCGCTTAACATAGGCCGCAAGCTCGGCGCGGCTTACAGCGTCTAACCCAGTCGTGGGCTCGTCGAGTACCAAAACTGACGACTTGCGTGAAATCGCCGACCATAAGTACACTCGGCGCAGCTCACCGCCCGAAAGCGCGGAGCAACGTTTCCCGAGCAACTCCTTCACGCTGTTTTCCAGCGAAAGTAGGCCATCTACACCCCGGTGATAGGAAGAAAAGGGCGTGTCGAAATACTCTAACAGCTCTTTCACCGTTTCGTCCGGCGCGAAGCACGACTGTGGGCAGCACGATATCTCTCTCGCACGTATGTAATCCAAGTCGCATTCTTCGATTGGCACGCCGTTGTATTTTACTTTGCCTTTCGATGAGTATAGCCCGAGCATCAAGTAAAGAAGTGACGTCTTGCCTCTTCCGTTTTCCCCAACTATGCAATATGTACCAGGACCGGAAAACTTGAAAGAAAACCCGCCGAGGACCTCTCGGACAGATCCGTCTGGAAGGGCAACCGAGAATTCCAAATCAGATACCGAAATGTCATTTATTTCATCGAGTTTAGCTAAATCGGTCCGATTCCACCCCGATCTCTCCTTTTCTCTCGTCGCGATAGCCGTCCTATCCCATGATGCTTTGGCATCTTGATAGGATTTGAACAATGACATCATACTTTTCAAAGTCTTAAAGAGAACCGCGAAGTATGTACCGATGATAGTGTACTCGCCTATTGACATAGTTCCGTTAATGATTCGTACTCCGGAAACAACAAGTATCACCGCTTGAAACAACGCTGCGAAAAGACCATCGAGCGATGTCAGAGAATATGATAGCTTTCCGGAGCGCAAAACTTTGGGAAAATAGCTCTTAAACCCAGCGTCGAGCGCTTGTTCGCTCTTGCCGTACGAAGATGTCAGTTGAATGTTGAGAATCTGATTAAGCTGCGATGCAATTGCGGCGTAAAAGGCGCTGTCCGCCTCTTTCTTCTCATACGTGACCCTATACAAAAGTTTCCTCAACCCAGTAATTACACAGAAATACACGATGAGGAGAATGATGGAAAACACCGCGAGAGTTGAATCAATTGACCATATGATAAGCAATACGATGGGAATGGCTACAATGGACAGCGGCGCACTGATAAAATTCGCCAAAACGAAGGATGAGACCACGCTGGAGTCGGAAATAATCCGTTGCGTTGTATAGGCTGGATCGATGGTCCGACTCACCAAGTAATCGTCTCTTTCAAAACGCAAGACGGCCTCCCTGAGAAGATCAAAGGAAAGTCTCGTGGTTATGCGAATGGAAAGTGTTCCTGCAAAATAAGTAAAGAGGGTGGAGAAAACTCCTATTGACGCAACCAGGAGCGCGAAGAGTACGGCGTCTCTTTCGCTGCGGTTACCGAGAAGAAAATCTAAGAATTTCCCGTTCACGTATGGCATGGCATAGGAGAGAGCGGTTCCAATCACCGTGATAGCAATGAAGACGAAAGCCCCTTTTGCTCTGATGAACCTCGAGAGAACGCATCGAATCAAGGAAGGCCCCAATCTACCCGCCACAAAACATCAATCACTGATACCTTACACCTCAACACAACAGGAGCGAAGATTTGCCAATGAGACTGCTTTAAGATTGCCTTGGGCCAATACGATCTCAAGCTCTTCCTACAAGAGAGTCGGAATCGGACATCTCCTCCGACGAACCTGGCAATCGGGCGGTTGAAATATCTTTTTCAACCGCCCGATTGCCACAATAGATTTGAGCATCCGCCCACAAACGTCCGCGTTTTATACCCATCAAATCCTTTGCCTTTTGTCGTCTAGACTAGAAAAATCGCTCGAAATAACGCAACCGGCCTACTCGCTTGAAGAAACCTAAGCCCGTAACGTAGATGTGCAAACTTCCGAAACGCCTTGCGCGGCATAGTGCGTATAAACTTCGTCAACCGCCTCAGAAATATCTGAGTATCGCGCCGGGTCAAAAGCATACGATGTCGCAGCTATACCCTGCACCCATTCGGAACGCGGATTAATTGAATAGCCACACAGCATCATCATACATGCATCTAGACCTGATTTCCCAAGTATCCGACGTATTGATGAGAGCATCGCGGGTCGCCCCTGCACCATCGTCGTCACCCCTATTAGCAGTATTTACCGTTTTTCTCTAAATGCGTATCGCCACCCTTAAGAATACGAAGTGTTTTATCCAGACCCGATTGTCCTCCATCTCAAACGAAGGGATAAGGAATCTCATCCGGAATCGGCAGTAACGGAGGATTCACAACGACAAGCGAAAAACATGAGTCATCTCTCAGAGGGGAGTAAAGGCTCCCCTCAAGCACCCTAGTTTCGTCATCCAAAGAGTTGATGGCGGTGTTTTTCTTACAAAGGTCGACAACAAAAGGGTTGATTTCTACAGATGTTACATCCATGCCACAGTTGGTAAGTATCAGGCCCTGTATTCTGGGGCCAGAACACAAATCGAGAGCCTTCCGTGCGCTCTGCGGTGTAAGGCGCCAATCTCAGCAAATCTGTCCCACAATACTGCGCTGAAGAACAAGACGGAACCCCTGAGCCAAACTCCCCTATACCTTATTAAGGCTAAGACAGGCAAGTTCACGCACCCGGCATATTCCAGAATAACATCCTATTGTTTTAGATGCTCTACAAGCATGAACAGCCGCGAATCGGAAAGATCTTCTAGTTTCGCCCCGACTGACCGCCAAGGGCCAAAATGGCCCCTCCATCCCCGGGCGACTGGCTCTGGCGCGCCGAGGAGTGTCCCCAAGTGCCGGCAGAAAAGAAACGTCCCTATCTGCCGGCTAGAGAGCACCGAAGAGAATGGCGTAGGTAGTGGATTCGCCGAGCTTGAGCTCGTCGCCGGGATTGAGTTGGGCGGAACGGCCGGGCTCGACCTGAATGCAGACGCGCGTGGCCCCGTTTACCACCACGGTTCCGTTGGTGGACGACAAGTCCTCGACGTGCCAGATATTTTGAGCATCGCACCAGATATGGGCATGGCGGGCCGAGACATCGTCGCCGACGTCGGTAATATCGCCCTCACCAGTGGCCAGCGCGCCAATCTCAACACCCTGCTCACTCGGCTGAATCCAGCGCGGGGCGCTCACGACAAAACTGTTTTGTACGCGCAGCAAGCCCAAGGGGTGCGCCGGGGCGGGTTCGCGTTCGCCCGCGGTCATCGACATGCCAAGCGAACGCGGCGTGGAGGTGCCTCCGCCACAGGTCGCGTGCGCGTAGTCGATGGCATAGTTCACCGAGGACCGCACATCCGCCGAACAACCGACAGCGACAAACAGCACCAGCACGGCCTCGGCGCGCTCGGCGGGCATGAGTTCCGCCGCCTGGGACAGGCGATCGAGCGCGTTGCGATAGAGATTCGTGTCCTGGTGGCACTCTTCGAGCGCGCGTACCATCGGTTCACCTGCAGGACCGCACACCATATTGATCACAGCCGTGGAGTCCATGGGATTTCGCTGGCGCAGGGCCAGTTGCGACATAATGCGCGCAGCCGAGGTACCGTATTCGGCAAAGTAGCGCTGCTGAAGCGTGCCGACCGGCGCGCGAACGATAAAGCGGGAAACCCAAGAGCGATCGGCGGCTCGGCTCTGCGGGCTGCGGCCGTCGGCGAGCGGACGGGACGAAAGCACCAAGCCGCACAGCTCGATATGGCTCAGATGCGCCGCGCGCTTAAAGATGTCAAACATGGCCCCGCATGGGGTGAGCTCAACTTGAGATGCCATGACCTAGGCCTCCTTAGTCGTAGAAATAGAATCGGACGATACTTCGACAGGTCCGCCAAAAGTACGGGCAGCTGCGGCTCCACCGGCAAGCGGAGTCGCCATCTGGGCTTTTGTGCGTCGTGGTGCCGAAACGGGAAGTTCAAAGGCAAAGCCCATCGCAAGCAAAAACCACGTAAGCGTATAGGTTGCAACCAGAGCGGCAACAAGGCCGCCCATCACGGCGCGTTGGGAAAATACGCTACATGCAGCCACAACCAGCACCGGAACCTCGCAGGCAGAAAGCGCAAGCACACCCTGCAGGAAGCCCGAGCGCCGATCGCGCGCAAGCGCCCCCACGGCAACGCCGGCTATGCCTGGCAGCGCCAACGCCAGTGCGGCAATAATACCCGGTAGCGACCCAGACCACACGAGCGATCCCAAAGTCGCCGTCACGCGAGCGCCCGACGCCAGCAGCGCGGCCGAAACCACGATCACAGCCCAAACCACGCCACAGACGACCGTCGCGCCGACCATCAGCGCGCGACGAACCGCGCGGCCAGACGCATCCATGGGGCACGGCGTGAGCGGCTCGCCGCGGAGCGAACGACCGACATTTTGCGCATAGTGGTCACAAAACGCCGAGAGCGCCGCCTCGACCGCCGCCGGCTCGGGACGATCTTTTTGATGGCTGGACAGACAGGCCATCACCACGTCGAACAGCTGGGCATCGACAAACGCCAGCGCATCGCGTAGCTCTTCGGAATCTGGCTCAAGCCCTAGCTGCTGGGCCTGCTCGGCCGCGGCGAGCGCCACATCGGGCTCACGACGAAGCAGCTGAGTCAAATCGCAACCGGGCACATGGGCACCAATGGGATAGTCGGGCCGCGTGTCCATCTTGAGACGATAGGGGCTGGCGATGTCGCGCGTCTTTTTGCGCGAACCCGAGGTGCCCGAAGTGCCCGGCGCGGCTTCGTATGGCGCGACGCCGGCAATGAGCTCGTAAACCGTGCTTGCCGCGGCATAGACGTCGATCGCCGGCGACATACGCAAAGCGCGCAGGTCGGGAATATCGTCGGTGAGCATCTCGGGCGGGGCATAGGCAACCGTCGCGCGACGCAGCGTGGCATAACGCTCCGTAAACGACGCCTTGCCGCCGGTACCGGCCACGGCCGACGCAGGCTCAAGCGCCAGCGACGAGCCAAAGTCGATCAGGCACAGGTCAAAGGTGCCCTCGGCAAGCTGCCGGTCAAGCGGTAGACGCGCCGTGCGCACCATAATATTAGCGGGCGAGATATCGCGATGGACAAAGCCCTCGCCCACCAGGCTCATACGGCAGAGCAGATCGAACAGGTCGCGACCCAGACGCGCCGCCACAAGCGGCGACAGGCGTCCGGCATCGTCCACGGCGAGTCGCGAACGCAAGCGGGCAAGCGTCTCGCCCTCGACCCATTCCATGACAATTGCAGGCACACCGTCGACCTCGCCCCAGCCATAGAGGCGGGGAAAGCCCTTAAGGCCCGAAAGGGCGCGATGGCATTCGTATTCCTCGCGAAACGCCGCCTTGAACTTGGCGACCAGCGCCTCGTGAGCGGTATCGTCGTCGAACTCATCGCGCGCCGGCAAGATGAGCTGCTTGAGTGCCACGGCCTCGCCTTGGGCGTTGACGGCACGCGTCACGCGGCCGATACCGCCACGGCGCATGGTGGCATCGTCGGCAAACAGCATCGTAAAACGACGCAGATAGGCAGGCAGTTCGTCCTGACCGAGCGCAATGGCCGGCTCAAACCCGTCGACACGCGCCAGGCGCAGGCCGACCATGGGATCGCGACCGAGCGATTGTGGTGTGGTGGATGCAAGATCGGTCATCATAGGGCAAGCGCCGCCACGTTATTGTTGAAGTTACCGAGCGCGACGTCATCATCGCCGTAATGGCCGACCCATTGACATAGGTTGGTGTAACAGCCCCACAGATTGGCATACTGCTGATACCACTTTGACCGGGGCGAGAATGTCTGACGACCGAACTCGGCTCGAATGACAAACATCTCCCCGACCAGGCTGTCGCACGGCCTGGGATCTCCCGTAGAGTTATAGGTCGAGACCACGTCATTGGCACGAGAAACATAGCCGTCGAGCATGTTGTACTTGGTCAGAAGCCAACTGTGAATGCTCTCTTCCTCAGCAGCGGAAACGCCACCGGAGTTTGTATCGTTGTCAGTGTTGCCGCCCGTCGAGCCGCCGTTTCCAGACCCTCCGGTAGAGGAACCCGACCCAGAGCCGCCGCCCGAACTCGATGAATCCGAGCCGGAGCCAGAAGTATCCGAGCTACCGGGCTTTCCGGACTGCTGGGCGTCCTGCTCCTTTTGCTGCTCGACCTTATTCACCGTTGCCGCCACGCTATTGTTGGACAACCGATCGATGATCTTGGTGTTGGTGAGCACGATGGTTTTGCCATTGGCAAGCGTGACTTCGTTGTCCGGAGCCTCGGCGCCGTCCGCATCGTCGGTGCCAAACACAATATGCGCGACCACACTTGCCCAAGCATATCCAGTCGTGGTACCCAGATCACTTTTGACCTCATGCCCCACGCGCGGTTCGCGTGCGGTATGCGCCTGCATCATGGACGGCACGGTCATGCCATAGGCAGAAACGCCAGCTATGACCAGCACCAGCGAGCACGATAGCAGTGCGTACGCCCGCGGCGCCAAGCCCAGTCGGCGTCGCATGCGCACCGCGGTGCCGCGCTTTGTCTGAGTGCCACCGGGCCGCATGCGTTCTCCTCCAACAAAAACACGCCGCTCGGGAGCGGCGCATTCATTCGAATCCATATTTGAGTGTATCAGCGAACCCAAAAGGTTGCGCAACGAATGGGCAAATTAAGGATGTGAGCGGAAGCATCCATGCGATAAGCGGATACAAAGCATCTTTGTTGCACAACAAACTTACAGTCGCACGGGGAAATTATGACTACCCCGTGCGTCGCGAGGAAAACATACGGCAGGAGCAGGCTCGCCACCTAAATCGTGCGACGGGCCTCGATAGCGCGCCCAAGCGTAAGCTCGTCGGCATACTCCAGGTCGCCGCCCACGGGCAGGCCGCTCGCCAGACGCGATACCTCAACGCCCAGCGGCTTGATAGTGCGGGCCAGGTAGCTCGCCGTGGTCTCGCCCTCAATATTGGGGTTGGTGGCGATGATGACCTCATGGATATCCTCGTGGCCCAAACGCGCCAGCAGCTCGCGGATGTGCAACTGCTCGGGACCAATCTTGTCCATGGGGCTGATCACGCCGCCCAATACGTGGTAGAGACCGTGGTAGCTGCCCGTGCGCTCGATCGCCTGGACATCGCGCGGCTCGCCCACCACGCAAATGCGAGTGGTGTCGCGCATCGAATCCTGGCAGATGGAGCACTCGTCGGCCGTGGCGTAGTTAAAGCAACGGCTGCAAAAGTGAACCTCCTGCTTAACCTCCAGGATGGCCTCGGCCAGGCGGCGCGCCTCCTCGGCGTCAGCCTCCAACAGGTAATAGGCGATGCGCTGAGCCGACTTGGGACCAATGCCCGGCAGACGGCCCAGCTCATCGAGCAATTTTTGCAGGCTATGGTTGGCACTCATATATATGCGCGTCTTAGAACGGCATGCCCGGGATGTTGAGACCGCCGGTGATGGCGCCCATCTGCTTGTTGGCGAGCTCGTTGACGCCGCGAACGGCCTCGTTGACGGCAGCCATAATCATGTCCTGCAGCATATCGACGTCCTCGGGATCGAGCGCATCGGGATCGATGGTGAGGTTGACGAGCTCCATCTCGCCGTTAACGGTCACCTTGACCATGCCGCCGCCGGCAGAGGCGTCGACGGTCTGGGACTTGAGGTTCTCCTGCGCGGCGGCAAGCTGCTCCTGCATCTTGCGAGCCTGCTTCATCATCTGCTGCATGTTCATACCGGCCATGATGGCTCCTTTACGTGCGGCCGCACGCCGAGCTGCAAGGGCAGCCGGAGCACGGCGGGACTTTCAAACTCAAAAATCGTACCACGGCGCGAAGCCAGAGAGCGGGGCGGACACGCCACCTCAGTCGATATACATGTCCTCCAATACAAACCGCACGCAAAGATTATGCAAGGTCGAATTATGCAAGGCTGCATAATATCGCACACTCAATCTAGTAGAGCCGAATCCGGCATTTCATGTGTGCCACTAAATAGCTAAATGCCGAACCGCTGCTCGAGGCGGCGCACATGGCGGCAGGGTATAATTTGATTGCCATAGATAGTAATTTGGAGGTGCCCCATGAATGCCCCCAACGCGCTCCAAAACATCCGCTCAAAACACCCCGTTGCATATGTGGTTCTCTATCTCTTTGTCGGCTGGGCATTGCTGGTTATCATCACCCATGCTATAGCCTTTGGAGCAGAGCTGCTGATAGCCAGCTCGGACCAGCCCACCGTCAAATGGGAAGCGACCGATGAGTGCACCGATGGAACCCGAACCATTTACTACAACAGCCCGTCCCTCTACCAAGAGTTCAAGGTCAAGATAAAGGACTCCAAGATTGTCGGTGCCGAACCAGGCGCTTTCTTGACAATCGGAGCAACCCTCGACGCCGAGCAAGTCGAGTACACGGACAGCCGCGCGACGTATCGTGTCGACCTCAGGACCCTAGGCCGACCGTCACGCACTTGTCTGCTCGAATGCGATATACGCGGCACCACGTTGCACATGTCCGAAATACAGATGCGCCCGGACAAAGAGACCTCTTCTTGAGCAGTATACCCGCCTGCGCAGCTACTCCACCGGTTTGAAGATGGTGGCCTGACCGAAGACGCTGCGGATGAGGTCTTTGGCCTCGTCCTCGGTCTGCGGGATGCTCGGGACTGCGCCCTGATGGCCGAAGGGGCTGCCCGCACCGGGGTTGGACTCCCAGGGAGCTGCAGGAGCGCTCTCCTCTTTGGGGGCAGCTGCAGCGGGCTTGGGCGCGGGCGTCGCACCCGGCACGTCGAACGGAGGCAGATCGTCCCCGCCCGCATCGGCGGCAAAACCGGCGACCATGGCATCGTCGTAGGGCACCCGCTCGGATTCCCACGGTGCAGCCTGCGCAGGCGGCTGAGCCATGGGGACGGACGCGCGCTCGGGCGCTCGGGGCGCGGGCTCGGTCGGGAGCTTGCCCGTGGCAGGAGCACCGGCAGGGTTGTCGGAGCGCAGCCAAGGGGCCTTGGCCAGGTCGGATGACTTGGGCGCAGGCGCGGCAGCGGACTTGGGCGCGGGGATCGGAGCAGCCGGTTTGGGCGCAGCGGGTTCAGGCGCCGACGGGGTCGGTGCCGCTACCGGCGCCGCTTTTGGCTGCGTCGCGCTGACGCTCGAGGATGCAGGGGCCGCCGAGGACACGGGTTGCGGGTCCGCAGATGCCGCAGCCCGTGCAGATGGAGAATGCTCCTCATGTTGAGGAGCCGGCGTGCCACCTCCATCCAGGACGTAGGCGACGGTGCGACGACCGAAGACCGCGCAGACCGTCGGCAGGACCACCGACTGCGTATCGGCGCGACCGAGCATCTTGATGGCAAAGGTCGAGCCCGCAGGGAACGAGACGGTGAGCTTGGAGCCGTCGTCGGCCGTGGCGCGGGCGTTGAGTAGCAGGCCTGCGTAGGAAGCCTGACGCGCCTTGACACGCTCGACAACCTCGGCCCATTTGCGCTGCAGTTCTCCGGCATCCTCGACCGCGGGCGTCTCGGCAGCACCGGCGGCGGCAACCTGGGCGGCATTGTTGGACTGGGGCTTAGGTGCCGGAGCGGTGGCAGGCGCGGGAGCCGGGGCAGCGGCGGGCTGGGGCGCGGACGCCGCAGGCTTGGAAGCTGACACGGACGCAGAACGGGGCGCAGGCTGGGCAGCCGGAACGGCAGCACCACGGTCCCAAGGCATACCGCCCTGGCGCGCGGACGTAGCAGCGGGGGCAGCGGATGCCGCCGGAGCGGCAGCACGAGCGCCCGAAATTAGCGTCGGCTGTTGGGCAGCAGCGGGTACGGATGCTGCAGGCGCGGCGGCCTGAGCAGCAGCCACGCTCGCCGGCACGGCGCCGTTGGCAACCATGGCCTCCAAGCGAGCCACGCGCTCGGCCAATGCCTCAATCGTTAAATCGGCCTCGGGACGTGCCAGGCGCGTGCAGGCGATCTCGAGCACCAGGCGCACGTCGCTCGCGCCCCTCATCTCCAGTGCGGCATCGTCGAGCACCGTCAGCACACGGGCCAGGCGGTCGGCAGGATGCTCGCCAAAGGCAGCGGCCTCGGCAGCAAGCGCCTCGGCCTGCTCAGCACCGCCCTCAAACAACTCGGCACGGGCGCCGGCAACGCAGGCAACATACACGTCGCGCACGTGCGCCACCAGGTCGCGCGTCAGCTCCAGCAGGTCGTTTCCTTCCTCGACCTGCGCACGGATCAGTCCATAGAGCTCGGCAACATCGCGATCGGCAATGGCGCGGGCAAACTCGCCCAGGATCTGGTCCGAAACTTCGCCCAAAAGAGAGCGGGCATCGTCCGCATGCACGGTGCCGTTGCCGAAGACGCTCAGCTGCTCCAGCGTGGAGAGCGCGTCGCGCATGCCGCCCTTGGCATGGCGCGCCACGATAGCCAGCGCCTCGTCGTCGTAATCGAAGCCCTCCTGCTCGCACACGTATGCCAGGCGATGCTCAATATCCTCGTTGCCGATGCGATGGAAATCGAAACGCTGGCAGCGCGAGAGGATGGTCTCCAGAATCTTTTGCGGGTCGGTGGTGCACAGCACAAAGATCACGTGCGCCGGCGGCTCCTCAAGCGTCTTGAGCAGCGCGTTGAACGCCGCCGTCGTGAGCATGTGGACCTCGTCGATGATATAAATCTTGTACTTGCCGCGCACCGGGGCAAAGTTGACGGAGTTGATAATTTCCTCGCGCACATTGTCCACGCCCGTGCGGGAGGCGGCATCGAGCTCGTAAACATCGGGGTGGTTACCCTCGGCAATGAGCTCGCACTCCTCGCAAGTACCGTCGGGCATGCAGCCGCTTGCACCCTCGGCGCGCGCCGCCTCGGCATTGCGGCACAGCAGCGCCTTGGCCAGAATGCGCGCCATGGTGGTCTTGCCCGTGCCGCGCGGTCCGCAGAACAGGTAGGCGTGGGACAGGCGCCCCTCGGTGATGGCGTGCTCGAGCGTCGAGACGATATGCTGCTGGCCCACCACGGAGTCAAAGGTGAGCGGGCGATACTTTCGGTACAACGATTCCATGGGTGCTCCCCCGGGTATACTGAGTCTTGTTGCCGCGACGGCCATGCGGTCGCACGGCATACTGCATTCATAATAACCCGTACGGCGAGCCCGCCGCGATAGGAGTCCAAAGAGCATGGCAGACGCAGAGAGCAACCTCGTTCCCTTCGAAGCAGCCGACCAGGTCGAGGTCGCGCTCGAGGAGCAGGCCGCGGCCGACGACGGCATCCTGTACCTCAACGAGTACCAGTACGAAAACGACCTCGTCACCGACTTCGCCCGCCTGGTTGCCTCGCCCAGGCGTCGCGGCTCGCTGTATGTCGCCGCTGCGATTGCCGCGCTCATCGGCATCGGCATGCTGGTGGCCGGCGGCAGCTGGATCAAGTTTGGCGTCGTCTTGATCGTATTCGGCGCCTTTTTGGCCTGGTGGAGCAAAAACCTCCACCACACGCTTGCCCGCGACTTTATCGATGCCGTCGAGGCCGACGAGTCCATGGGCGGCCGCTATCGCCGCGTCGCTGCCAACGAAGACGGCCTGATGGTATGGGGCAAGAGCGGCAAGTCGCAGTTCTTCCCGTTTGAAAAGCTCGACCACGTGCTCGACGGCGAGCGCATCTTTGTGGCCATGTTCGCCGACCAGGGCGTGACGATCCCTAAGGACACCTTTGTCCGCGGTGATGCCGAGCAGTTCGGTCCCTTCCTTAAGGCGCGCATCAACAAAAAACTCCGCATCGAGACCAAGAAGAAGAAAATGAAGGCCGAGAAGGCCGCCGCCGAGGCCAAGCAGGGCGACAAGCCCCAGGAGACCAAAGGCAAGCAGCGCAAGCAGAAGAAGAACAGGAAGAAGCGCTAAGGCCAAGCCAGGCAGGCAGCCTCGCATCCCGTTATCCTCCCCATCCATCTGCGCGTGCTACACTAGCAGCATCTATGCCACCGCGAACGGACCGGCCCCGCGCCTACCGCTCGCAAACGAACTTTAAACGCACGAGGGTTGGCCATGCCGCTTTTCTCGCAACATACCGCCCGGTTCTCGCCGGACGTTCCTTTGGAGGGCACCAGCTCTCGCGAGCTGCTCAAGCGGTACCAGCCGCTCGAGACACTTGCGACCGGCGGTTTTGGCTCCATCGAGATCTGCCGCGACACGCACCTGCGCCGCCGCGTCGCCATTAAGCGCATCCCCCTTATCAACGGTGCCGGCATGCCCGCCAGCGACATCATGGATGTCCTGCGCGAGGCGCACACTGCCGCCATGCTTCAACATCCCAATATCGTGCAGGTCATCGACTTTACGCACGACACAGCCTATGCCTACCTGGTTATGGAGTATGTCGATGGAATGTCGCTTGCCGAGTTTTTGCACCGCGTGGACGGTCACTCACTTACCTTTGACGAGGCCGCGGCCATTGCCGATGCCCTGGGCCAGGCGCTCACCTTCGCCCATAGTAATGGCGTACTCCACCTGGACATTAAGCCCGCCAACGTGCTCATCGACCACTCGGGCAATGTAAAGCTCACCGACTTTGGCATGGCGCGACTGTCGTCCGCCGGTGGCTTTGGCGGCTCGCGCGGCGGCACCATCGGCTACATGCCGCCCGAGCAGCTCGATATCGAGACCGGCACGGTCGATGAGCGCGCCGATGTCTTTGCCCTCGCCTGTGTGGTCTACGAGGGCCTGTGCGGCAGCGCCCCCTTTATGGCGGCCACGCCCGCCGACTCGCTCGACCGCATCATCGGCGGCGCCACCTATCCCAGCGAGCTGATACCACACTTCCCCCCGGGAGCCGAGGCCGCGCTCATGAGCGCGCTCTCCCCCATGCCGCAGGACCGCCCCAACAGCATCGAGGCATTTTGCGACCAGCTCCTTGCCGGTCTGGGCAGCGTACGCGAGGGCCGTCGCAGCCTGGAACAAATGGTTGGCGAGCTTTCGGATGACGAGCAGGAGCTCGACGATATCGAGCCGTCGCACTACGAGGACGACGCCATCGAGATCGACCCCGCACTCGGCTGGGCGGGCACGCGCTGGAGCCATGCGCGCGACCACACCATGCGCGCCATCTCGGCGCTAGCGTGCGGCACCTTTAGCTTTTTGCTGATGCAAACGGCCGGGGTCGCGGCGCTTCCCGGGTTGGTCGTCGCGGCTATCGCTATTGGCGCGGCAGCCGGCTTGGCACCGCAGATTGGCTCGGCCATCTCGGCCGTAGGCTTTTTGGTGCTCATGGCAAACGCCACCATGCAGGCGCAGGGCATCCTGTCGATGTTGCCCGTCGCGGTGATCTTTGCCGCTGCCATGTCCGGTTGGTGGATCGCCTGGGGTCGCACCGAGGCTGCCGCGAGCGCCGCGCTCACCTGTGCACTCGCGCTTGGCTGTCTGACTGGCAATACCTTCCTGGCAGCTGGGGTCGCCGCCGGCGTCGCGTCATTTTGGCTCGGCCCGGCAAGCGCCGCCGCGGCAACGGGCATGGGCGTGCTTTTTGCCCGTCTGGCCACGGTCGCGCTTTCAGCCGGAGGCGTGCTGGGGCTCGGTAACGTTGCCGCAGCGCTGGAAGACCCGCTCCTTTGGGCTGCCTTTGTGCTGGTCGCGACAACTGCCGCGGCGTCATCTGCACTGCTCAATGCCCATGCCAAGCGTGCCGATCAGGGCTCAAACCTTGCCGCAATCGCCGCCATCGCTGTCACCGGCATCGGCTGCGCAGCGGCATCCTGTCTTGCACACCATATGGAAATTGCCAGCCTTGCAGCCGCGGTCGCCGCCAAGGCGGCAGTTGCGGGAACCCTATCCTCTATAATCGTTGGGATATGCCTATATTTGCTCGGATACCAAAGAACCTATACGGAGAGTGATCTTTCGTGAACTTCCTGAACATCTTCGAGGACCACGTGGCCGGCATCTTCGGTGCCACCCGTGCCCCGTTCTCCTTTAAGAAGCTTGCCAAGCAGGCCGCTCGCGACATGGAGGATCAGACTCTGGTGATTAACGGCGTCAACACGGCGCCGGCACTCTATACCATCCTGATCGCCGCCGACGACGATCCCATGCTCGCCCCGTTCTACCCCGAGCTTTCGCGCGAAGTCCGCGAGTTCGTGAAGGCGCAGGCCGAAAAGCGCCGCTACGTCTTTGTCGGCGAGCCCCTCGTGCGCTTTATGATCGACCCGCAGCTGCGCGCCGGCAAGTTCTCGGTCTTCGCCGAGAATGTCGACGCCCCCACGCTCGGTCGTCTGTACGAGGAAGAGCGCGCCTACCAGAATGGCCTGGGCCAGAACAACTCGGCCGCAAGCCGCGCCGCCAGCGCTCCCCGCGCCGGCAAGCAGCAATTCGCCGCTCCGCAGCAACAGCACCCCGCCGCCATGCCCCAGCAGCCGACGCCCCGTGCCGCCGCTCCCGACCCGCTCGCCGTGGCCGACCCCTTTGCGCCCAGCGTCCCCGACCCCGCCGCCGCTCCTATTCCGGTGCCGCAGACCGTCTCGCGCGACGCGCTTGCCGGCATGGGCGGAGCCGCCGCGACCGGTGCCGCCGTTGGCCTTGGCGCCGCGGCCGGCATCGCCTCCAACATGGCGAGCACCCGTGCCCCGCAGCGCCCGCTCGCCCAACTCGTCGACGTCGTGAGCGGCGAGAGCCACAGCATCACCTCCGCGCAGGTGACCATCGGCCGCGAGCGTTCGGTTTCCGATATCGCCCTGCGCGACCCCAACGTGTCGCGCCGTCACGCCCAGCTCACCTTTACCGGCTCGGACTGGTCGATCGAGGACCTCAATTCCACCAACGGCACGCTCGTCAACAACCGCCGCATCACGCGCTGCCCGCTGCGCAACGGCGATCTGCTGACGTTTGGCCTGAGCACCTTTGAATTTAGGGGATAGTCGCTTATGAACATCGATATCGTCCTTTTTGCAGGCCGCATCGTCCTGGTCGCCCTGCTCTATATCTTCCTGTTCGCCGTCATGAAGACCGGCGTGGGCCTCGTGCGCGGCCAGCGCCGCGACTCGGCTATCTGGACGATCGATGTGGACAAGGGTCCGCGCGGCATCCGCGGCATCCACGTGGATATGCTCGGCCCCGTCATCGTCGGCCGCTCGCCGTCTTCGGACATCTGCATCAACGAACCGTTTGTCTCGGCCTCGCACGCACGCTTTTCGCTGCAGGGCCCTGCACTCATCATCGAGGACCTCAACTCGCTTAACGGCACGCTCGTCAACGGCCGCCAGCTCGTGGAGCCCGCGACGCTGCGCGAGGGCGACGAGGTTCAGATTGGCGATGTGGTCATGAAGGTGAACCGTCGATGATCGACGAGGAGAACAAGTCCGCAACCATGACCGAGGCACCGGCTGCCGCCGCGGCTGCACCGGCCCACGCCGCTCCGGCGGACTCCGCGCCCGTGGAGCCCGAGGACACCGTGTTCTCCCTGCCTCTTTCGCATGTAACGCATGATTATTCGGCCCTCGCCGATGACGAGGGCGCAGAGGATGCCGCGGCAGCACCCATCGGTGCGCATGCCGCCGAGCAGTCCGCAGCACCCGAGACAACGTCGGCGCCGGCCCACTTTGCCGAGCCTGTCGCCACGGCAATCAACGAGAGCGCCGCAGTGTTTGAGACGCCCGAGCCCGCCGCTCCGGTGTTTCCCGTAGCCTCGGCGTCCGAGGTCGTGCCCGCATCCACGCCGGCGCCCGAGGCAGTGCCCTCCCCCGAGGACGCCCCCGCACCCGAGGCCCCGCAGTCTGCACCCGCAAGCGAGCCCATCGTCGCTGCCGAACCCGCTGCTCAGCCCCAAAGCACGCCCGCTCCGTCGCACTTTGCGACGCCCGAGCCCATGATTCTCGAACCGCAAGACGACCAACCGGCCGTCCACACGTCCGAGGAGCTCGACTCCCCGGACGACAACGACGCCGCCCCAAGTGCCGAGGCCGATACCGTCTCCCCCGGTGACACGGCAGAAATCGACGTTGCCGCCGTAGAAGCCAAACTCAAAGACCCCGGCTCGACCATGAGCTTTGAGCCCCTGGCCGAGGAGCGCATCGAAACCGACTCGACCTATGATGCCGGCACCACCACGCAGCTCATGTGGGGCGCCCGCTCCGACGTTGGCTGCGTGCGCCCGCACAATGAGGATTCCTACCTGGTGCAGTCGCCGCTCTTTTGCGTGTGCGATGGCATGGGCGGCCACGCCGCCGGTGAGGTGGCATCCTCCATCGCCGTCGAGACCATCGCCAAGACAGCCCCGCAGTCTGCCGATGCGGCACGCCTGGCTGCAGCTGTCGAGGCCGCCAACGCCGCTGTGATCGAGGCCGCCTTGAATGGCCTGGGCAAGCCCGGCATGGGTTGCACGGCCACCTGCGCCTATATCGAAAACGACACGCTCGCCATCGCCCACGTGGGCGACTCGCGCGCCTACCTGCTCCACGAGGGCACGCTGATTCGCGTGACCCGCGACCACTCCTATGTGGAAGAGCTCGTGGACGCCGGCGAGATTACGGCCGACGAGGCCCGCGTCCATCCCAACCGCTCGGTCATCACCCGCGCGCTGGGCTCGGACCCTGCCATGTACGCCGACCACTTTACCCTGCATATCGAGGAAGGCGACCGCCTGATCCTGTGCTCCGACGGCCTTTCGAGCATGATTCCCGATAGCGATATCGAGAACATTGCCACGCAGTCCTCGACCGCGCAGATCTGCGTCGACAACCTGGTGGACGCCGCGCTTGCCGCCGGTGGCCACGACAACGTGACCGTAGTAGTAGTCGACCTGGTCGACGATGGCGTCATGCGCGAGGCGCAACGCGTGCGTCGCCGCAATATCACCATCGGCGTGGTCCTGGGCATCGTCTTTGTGCTGGCAGCGGCAATTTGGGCCTACGCGGGCATCACCGGCTCGTACTACCTGGGAACCTACCAGGGCAATGTCGCAGTTTGGCGCGGCGTGCCCGGCAAGCCACTCGGCCTTAAGCTCCACTGGCTCGAGAGCGAAACGAGCATCAAGCTGTCCGACCTGCCCGAAGACACGCAAAACCGCCTCAAAGCGGGCATTCCGCAAACAAGTGTCGACGATGCGCAGGACACCATTTCCAAATACCGTCATCAGATTGACGAGGAGCAGACCCGCCAGGTGATTGACGCACAAACGATCCGCGACAACACCGACCAGGGATCGACCTCCGAATCAGATTCCGAGAAAACCGCCGAACAGTCCGCCGAGGCCGAAGCCTCCGACAAGAACTAGAAAGGGAGTGCCGCTTATGAGTCGCCGCAACACCGAGCTGCTCTTGCTCATCGCCTCGGCGTTCCCCGTCATCCTGCTGTATGCGATGTACGTGCTCACCGCGGGCGCTGTCATCTCCTTTGAGACGCTCGCCGTACCGATCGGCCTCTTTGCCGCCTTTGCCGCGGCCCACATTGCCGTGCGCATCTTGGCGCCCGGCGCCGATCCGGCAA
This sequence comes from uncultured Collinsella sp., assembly GCA_902490305.1. GTDB lineage: Bacteria > Actinomycetota > Coriobacteriia > Coriobacteriales > Coriobacteriaceae > Collinsella. The sequence continues at coordinate 72,179 of CABUDI010000005.1, read as the reverse complement.
TCCTGCCCATCGTCTTTGTTCTGTCGGGCATCGGCATCACGTTTGTGACGCGCCTGGCGCCCGACCTCGCCATCTCACAGCTCGTCATCCTGTTTATCTCGGTAGCGTTGATGGTGGGAACGCTCGCGCTGGTCAAAAACCTCGACGTGGTCATGCGCTACAAATACACCTTTGGCATCATCGGCATCATTTTGCTGATGCTGCCGATCTTTATCGGTACCACGATCTCGGGCTCCAAGCTGTGGATTCGCATCGCCGGCTTTACCATCCAGCCCGGCGAGTTCGCCAAGGTCTTTATCGTGCTGTTCCTGGCCGGCTACCTGGCCGAGAACCGCGAGCTGCTCTCCATTTCCAACCGAAAGATCCTGGGCTTTAAAGTTCCGCGCCTGCGCCTGCTGCTTCCGCTCTTTGCGGTATGGGGCGTATGCCTGCTCGTCGTCGTCTTCGAACGCGATCTGGGCTCGGCAGTGCTGTTCTATACCATCTTCTTGCTGATGCTCTACGTTGCCACGGGACGTTTTTCGTACGTCATCATCGGCCTCGCACTTTTGGCCGTGGGAGCCGTGGGCGCCTACAAGTTCCTGTCGCACGTTCAAGTGCGTTTCCAGGTTTGGGTCGATCCGTTTAAGGACGCCCAGGGGCAGGGCTACCAGATCGTCCAGTCGCTCTTCTCACTCGCCGACGGCGGCCTGGTCGGCGTTGGTATCGGCAACGGCATGGCCAACAACATCCCCGTCGTCGAGTCCGACTTTATCTTCTCGGCCATCGGCGAGGAGATGGGCCTTTTGGGCGGCGGCGCCGTGCTCATCCTGTTTATGCTCTTTGCCGTTCGCGGCCTGACCACAGCCGCCCGCGCCAAGTCCGACCTTGCCGCTTTTAGCGCCACGGGCCTTACGGCCGCCATCAGCTTCCAGGCTTTCTTGATCGTTGGCGGCGTGACCCGTCTGATCCCGCTGACCGGCGTTACCCTGCCCTTTATGAGCCAGGGCGGCTCCTCGCTGCTGGCGAGCTTTATCATCGTCGCACTGCTGTTGCGCGCCGGTGACGAGGCAACCGGACGCGAGGCCGAACTCACCGGCACCGGCACCATGGCGGCCATCACCGACGACCAGGTCGCATCCGCCGCAGCCCCGACCGGTACGCGCTTTGCCGCCTCGTCTTCGTATGGCCGCGGCAGCCACTCTGCCGGCTCGCGCATGCGCCGCCGCCTGCTCGACACGCCCGAATCCGGCGTGCTCGGCCGCGTGGCACTCGCCAACCGCCTGACCCGCGCCGTGCTCGCCTTTACGGCGCTGTTCGCCATCCTTATCGGCAACCTCACCTATGTCCAGGTCATCAAGGCCAAGGACTATCAGGACATGCCAACCAACAACCACACCATCGCCCGCTCCAAGTACATCCAGCGCGGCTCCATCATCACGTCCGATGGCGTGACGCTGGCCGAGTCTCTGCAGCAGGAGGACGGCACCTACGCCCGCTCCTACCCCAACGGCAACATGGCCGCGCACGTGGTGGGCTACGTAAGTCAGCAGTACGGCACCGCCGGCATCGAGGCCGTCATGAACGACACGCTCACCGGCTCCAAGGATTACTCCAGCTGGAACAACGCCATCGCGTCGCTTGCAGGCCAAACCCAGCCGGGCAACACCGCCAAGCTCACCATCGACTCGCGCATCCAGACGGCCGCCGAGCAGGCGCTCAAGGGCTTTAAGGGCGCCGTGGTGGTCTTGGATCCGCGCACCGGCGCAGTCCTCGCGTGCGCCAGCTCGCCCACCTACGACAACACCAACATCGACGCGCTGCTGCAGACGGGCGGCGGCGAGGACGGCTCCATGTACGACCGCGCCATGGACGCGCTGTACACCCCGGGTTCCACCTTTAAGGTCGTTACGCTTTCCGCGGCACTCGAGACCGGTACCGCCAGCCTTACCAGCACCTACCAGGCGCCCGGCTCCATGGACATCGGCAACGCACCGGTCACCAACGATGCCAACGAGAGCTACGGCACCATCAGCCTGCAGCAGGCCTTTGCCGTGTCCTCCAACGTCGTCTTTGGCCAGGTGGCAAACGAAGTTGGCGCAAACACGCTCGTGCAGTTTGCCAACGCCTTTGGCTACGGCCAAAAGCTCGGCCAGGACCTGACCTCCGCGGCCTCCATCATGGCCGACCCGTCGCTCATGACCGAGTGGGAGACCGCCTGGGCCGGCGCCGGCCAGCCTGTCGGCATGGACCATACGCCCGGCCCGCAGACCACCGTCATGCAAAACGCCGTGATTGCCGCCGCCATCGCTAACAGCGGCGTGGTCATGGACCCGTACTTTGTAGCCCAGGTACTCGCCCCGGACGGAACCGTGGTCAAGACCACGCAGTCCCGCTCGCTTGGTCAGGCCGTCAGCTCCGCCACGGCCGACCAGGTCAAGCAGGCCATGCTTGCCGTCGTCCAGTCCGGCACCGGCACCGATGCCCAAATCCCCGGCGTCAAGGTCGCCGGCAAGACCGGCTCGGCCGAGACTGGCGGCACCAACGTCAACTCGATGTTCGTTGGCTTTGCGCCTTACGATTCACCCACGGTCGCCATCTCGGTGGCCTTGGAGGATTACGACAAGCATGACGTCAAGGCCGCCAAGATCGCCGGTATCGTCCTGACTGCGGCGCTTGCCGCACAGGGAGCGTGATGCCCATGATCGAATCGGACACCCGAGGCGCGCCGCGGCCTAAGGGTTAGCGGCAACGCGCCACACGGCCCCAGCGGCCACATCATAGGTACTACACATCGTTGAGCGAATAGTTATGTTAGGAGCAGGAATGGAACAGAGGGTCCTCGGGGGAAGATACCTCCTCAAGGATAAGGTGGGGACAGGCGGCATGGCGACCGTCTACCGTGCACAGGACCAGGTCCTCGACCGCACGGTTGCTGTCAAGATCATGCTGCCGCAGTATGCTGGCGACGCAACCTTCGCCGCACGCTTTAAGCAGGAGGCCCAGGCAGCAGCCGGTCTCTCCTCCCCCTATATCGTGGGCGTCTACGATTGGGGCAAGGACGGCGACACCTATTACATCGTCATGGAGTACCTGCGCGGCACCGACCTTAAGAGCGGCATCAAGAGCCACGGCGCCCTCGACCCCAAGAAGGTCGCCCAGATCGGCTCGCAGATCAGCTCCGCGCTTTCGGTCGCCCACAAGCACGAGATCATCCACCGCGACATTAAGCCGCAGAACATCATGGTGCTGCCCGACGGCAACATCAAGGTGATGGACTTTGGCATCGCGCGCGCCAAGAACAGCCACCTCACGCAAGACAACAACGTGCTGGGAACCGCCCACTACGTCAGCCCCGAGCAGACCCGTGGTCAGGACCTCGGCCCCACCTCGGATATCTACTCGCTGGGCGTCGTGATGTACGAGTGCGCCACCGGCCGCGTTCCCTTTGACGGTGACGACGCTATCTCGGTCGCACTCAAGCAGGTCAACGAGCTGCCTATTCCGCCGAGCCAGATCAACTCCGGTGTCGACGCCGACCTTGAGCGCATCATCCTCAAGTGTATGGAGAAGGACCCGGCAAACCGCTTCCAGACCGCCGACGAGCTGCGTCAGGTGCTCAACAGCTACCTGTCCGGTCGTGCCGTCAACATTTCGGAGCCCACGCGCATCATCGGTGCCCCCGGCGAGCTGGGCGCCACCAAGACCCGCGAGCTTTCCGACCAGACGCGCGCCATGGTGCGTCCCGTCTCGGGCGTGAGCGGCCAGAACACCGCCCGTAGCTCGGTTTCGGGCTCCACCGGCTCCTACGAGGTCGAAAAGCCCAAATCCAACAAGAACAAGATCATCGCCGCCGTGGTGGCAGCCGCTGCTGTCATCGGCATCGTGGTGGCCTTTGCCACAGGACTCTTTGGCGGCGAGCAGGTCACCGTGCCCGATGTACTGGGCAAGGACCAGCAGACAGCCGTCGAGCTGATCAAGGAAGCCGGCCTCGAGGTCGGCACCATCGACCAAAGCTACAACGACGATGTCGACGAGGGCAAGGTCGCCGAGCAGACGCCCAACGGCAACACCAAGAAAGCCAAGGGCACCAAGGTGAACCTGGTAATCTCCAAGGGCCCCAAACCCTCCGAGAAGGTTGAGGTTCCCCAGCTTCTCGGCCTGACCAAGGACCAGGCAGAAGCCGCGCTGGCAAGCGTTGGCCTGAAGGGCAACGCCTCCGAGGAGGCCAACGAGGCTGATGAGGGCCAGGTCTTTGAGCAGGGCACCGAAGCCGGTAAGGAAGTCGCGAAGGGCACGACCATCTCGTACAAGGTCTCGAGCGGCCCGGATACCACGTCCGTCCCCGACCTGACCGACATGACCGAGGCCCAGGCGCGCAACGCCCTCGATATGGCAGGCTTTGGTGTCGACGTGAGCTACCAGGAGAACGACTCGGTTACCGAGGGCACCGTGATCAGCTGGAACCCCAGCGGCAAGCAGAAGCCCGGCGCCACGATTACCGTCGTCATCGCCAAGAAGTCCGGCAAGGCCACCGTCCCGGGCAACCTGTACGGCAAGAGCATTTCCGCCGCCGTTACCGCGCTCAACAACGCCGGTTTCTATAACATTGGCTTCTGTGACCAGAACGGCAATCCCGTAAGCGGTAACGAGGATGCCACCGTTACGGGCGTCTCCCCCACTGGAAAGCAGTCCACCGACAGCACGATTACGCTGACGGTCGCACTTTCTGGTTCGGGCTCGGGCTCGGGCACGAGCACGGGCGACGATTCCGGTACGACCAACTAGTCGCCACCCCACCGCTCATCGCGGCTTTCGCCGCAAACATATTCGCTCACAGGCGCCCGCTTGCTCCCCCAGCAAGCGGGCGCTTTGTTTATCGACAGACCAGGGCTCCATAGCAACGCAAAGAGGCCCGCAAAAGCGAGCCTCCCAGGTGACAACAGAATATGTGATGCAGTAATTACTGGCCGCAGAACTTCACCATGATCTGGACCACGAGCTTCTCGGAGTTGAGCTGCTGTATCATGATGCCCTGCTGGAACAGCGGGATGTTGGCGCGCGTGTGCTCCGGATCGGAGTGCTCGACGAACTCCTTCTTATCCAAGGTGCAGACCGAGCGCGACAAAACGACTTCGAAGCGACCCATTACGGCATCGCGCATGCGCTACAATCTCGGTTAATCTGTTAACCACCCGAAAGCAGCAGGAGGCCCCATGCCCACACCAGGCAAGCGCCCATCCATGCGCCAGATTGCCGTCGCGGCCGGCGTATCCGTCGCCACGGTCTCCCACGTCATCAACGGCAGCGGCCGTTTTTCCGAAGACACCCGCAAGCGCGTGGAAGCCGCCCTCAAGGAATACGGCTACGTCACGAACATGGCGGCGAAGAGCCTCCGTATGGCCCAGTCCCGGACCATCGGCATGATCGTGCCGGACATCTCCAACGACTTCTTTTCCAAGATCGCCCTGCATGTGGAGCGCGAGCTGGCAACCGAGGACTACTCGGTCTTTGTTTGCAACAGCGCCAATGACCCTGCCCGCGAGCGCGACTACTTCCGCACGCTGGCAAGCAAGCAGGCCGACGGCATCATCTGTATCTCCGGCCTGCGCAGGCTCGACGGCGAGTTCGTCCCCCACGGAATCCCCGTGGTCTGCATCGACCGTGCGCCCGAAAACGACCTCGGTTTCCCACACGTGGGCTCCGACAACATCGGCGGTGGCTACATGGCGACCGAGCACCTCATCGAGCGCGGCTGCAAGGACATCCTGAGCATCTCGAGTTTTACCGCCAACTACCCCGGCAACGAGCGCCAGATGGGCTACGAGCGGGCGCTCGCCGCGCACGGAATGCCGCTACGCCGCGACTACCAGCTGTTTGTCTCGGGTAAGCAGCCGAGCATCATCGAGTCCGAAGAGCTCGTGACCGACTTCCTCTCCACGGGCTACCCCGTCGACGGCATCTTCGCCCATAGCGACCACGCAGCCGTGGGCGCGCTGCGTGCGCTCGTTGCCGCCGGCAAGCGCGTACCCGAGGACGTCCGTCTCATCGGCTTCGACGATTCCGTCTATGCGCAGCTTCCGACGCCGCAAATCAGCACTGTCCGCCGCTTCCCCGAGCGCCTCGCGCACGAGGGATGTCAGGCCCTGCTCGCCCTGCTGCGCGGCGAAGAGCCCGAGATGGAGACGCTCGTCCCCGTTAAGCTCGTGCAACGCGCGAGCAGCTAGACAGCGGGCAGCGAATAGCCGCGTTTTTCTCTCGCATGTGTTCTATCCCACGCGCGACATGCAAAAAGCCCGCCACCACATGGGTGACGGGCTTTTCCACTACCAGCCGCGTGCTTCCTCCGCACGCACGAGCTGACGAGCCTCGATCTGGCGAATCATATCGATGCGGCGCTGGTGACGGCCGCCCTCGAACTCGCCGGTGAGCCAGGCGTCGACGATCATCTTGGCCAGCTCGATGCCCACCACACGAGCACCAAATGCGAGCATGTTGGTGTTGTTGTGCTCGCGTGACAGACGAGCGGAATACGGCTCAGAGCAGGTGCAGCAACGGATACCGCGCACCTTGTTGGCGGCGAGCGAGATGCCCACACCCGTACCGCAGATAACGATACCGCGATCAACCTCGCCGGACATGACAGCGTCCGCCACGGCCTCACCCGCGATGGGATAGTCAAAGCGCTCGGTGCTGTCCGTGCCGAAGTTCACGACTTCGTAGCCGTACTTCTCCTGGATATACGCCGTGATGGCCTCCTTATACTCGACTGCGACGTGGTCGTTTCCAATACCGATCTTCACAAGAGACCCCTTTCCATAAGAACCATTCGCGCATGCCGCGCGCTCAATCCGCCCTAATTCGCCCTTCCGCTTCTAATACACCTCGCCGGCGCGCAGACGGCGCAGGCACTCCTCGTAACCAGCGTCCTTGCCAAACAGCGCACTGGTGCCCAGGATAAATCCGTCCGCGCCGATGGCGGACAGGTCGCGCACGCGCTCGGGCGAGCAAGCGCCGTCGATCATGAGCTTGAAGCCGAAGCGCTCCTTCAGCGCGGCAAGGCGACGCACCTTGTCGTTCGTGAACTCTATAAAGCTCTGACCGGCAAAACCCGGATTCACCGTCATGACCATCACGTAATCGCAGAGGTTCAGCATCTCCTCGATCTCGGAGATAGAGGTGTCGGGGTTCACGGCGATACCGGCGCTCTTGCCGAGGGACTTAATCGCGGCGAGTGTCTTGACCACGTAACGCTCGGACTCCGGATGGATGTAGATGATGTCCGCGCCGGCGGAGGCGAAAAGTTCAACCTTGCTGGAGGGATTCTCGACCATAAGGTGCACGTCGACGAGCTTGTTGGTGGCAGCTCGCACGGCCTTGATGTCTTCGAGACCCATGGCGAAATTGGGAACGAAGCTGCCGTCCATCACGTCGCAATGGAAGATGTCGATGCCGGCGGCGTCGAGGTCCTCGACGGTCGCACGCAGATTGCCGTAGTCGGCGCACATGAGACTGGGGCAGAGCAGCATGGTGAACTCCTTATCTGCTCGGTGGTTATCTACTCGTTGGTAATTAATCGTTTAACCTTTATCTACAGTCTGGCTGATTAATCGTTTAACCACGTTGTTAACCTGTAGTCTTTTCCAGATTCACAACGTTGCCATATTTGCCTATCTAGCTGGCATCATGCAGGAGCCCGCACCACGAAACGCTATCGTATTCCCTAGGAAGAAATCCCGCTACGCGGACAGCAGCAGCCAGGGGGCCGCAATCGCGCAGACCTGAGCCCGGACCCCCTACACTCCAGGCGTGATCAGGCGCGCGCGCTGGGCGATCTTTTCGTCATAGGACTCCGCGATAATCGCCACACCGTCAAACCCAAACGCGCGAACATTCGAGAACTGATGGAACTTCGAGCTGTCGCACAGCACGTACGCCTTATTCGAGTTTTCACGCACGATGCGCTTCTTCGCCGCCTCAACGTAGGAGGGCGTCATGACGCCGCGATCCTCGTCAATCGCGTTGGTCCCGATAAACGCTTTATCGAAGTACAGGTCGCGCAGGATCGATTCGGTCATAGAACCGCAGAACGAGGAGTTCACATAGTTGAACTCGCCACCCACCACGATGAGCTGGGCGCGCGTCTCGCTCTTAATCAGGCACGCCGAGGCATCCGTCGTGTAAATTGTCACGTCGCGGTCGACCAGCAGGCGCAGCAGCGCCGTGCAGGTGGAACCCGAGTCTAGGTAGAGCGTGTCCCCGTCCTCAACAAGACGTAGGGCGACCTGGGCGATCTGGTCCTTCTCACTTCCGTGTAGGCCCGAACGCGTCGAGATGCTCACCTCGTGGACAGTCGAGACGAGCTTCACCGCGCCGCCCGAAAGATGCTCAACCTTGCCAAGCGCCTCCAGCTCCTTGAGGTCGCGGCGTAGCGTCGAAATAGAGACGCCCGGCAGCTCCTCCTGCAGCTCGGAAATCCTCACGAGGTCCGACTTCTGCAGGCACTCTACAATTCGCTCCTGGCGCTCATACGGGATCATATTGGGAACCTCTCCAAACCGCTCTGCTTCACGCTCGTTCATTTCTTTTCGAAAAGTGTAACGCATGCGCAGAAAAGTGGCCGCCACCTGTTGCGATGACGACCGCTTTAATCGATTGACCAACCCTCTCGTTCACAATTCGAACGAAGGTGAGGCGCCTCACGCAAGGGCGGGGCTCCTCGAGCGAGGATAACGAGCCCCAGGCGAGGCAGCGCGCGTCGAGTGAAATAGCATCCCAGAGGCGGCGCACCTCAAGCTCTTAGGCGAGCTGATCCTCCTTGCCGGTGAAGGCGAAGGCAAGAACACCGGCCACGACGGCGGAAATGAGCATGCCGACCATAGCCCAAGCGAAGTTCATGGGGTCGGAACTCACGAAAGCCGGGAACGTAGTGACGGAACCGAAGGTGAACGCAGTGGTGACGACCTTCATGATACCGAGGAACGCGCCGCCGACGGCACCGCCGATGATCTGCGCAAGCCAGACCTTCTTGTTCTTCACGAGCATACCGAACAGCGTGGGCTCGATGATGGCGGACAGGGCGATCGATACGACACCGGTCATCGCGAAGCTCTTGAGCTTCTGGTCGCGGGCCTTGAGGAACACGCCGAAGGCGCAGCCGATAACGGCGAAGTTGCAGGCGAAGGTGAAGGGGCAGATGTAGTCGAAGCCGTTCTGAGCGATGTTGTTGATCATGATGGGGTTCACGGCCCAGTGGATGCCCATGGACACCAGCACGGACCAGCCGCCGCCAACCAGCACGCCGGCGAACACGGAGCTGCGCTCGATCAGCCAGTTGACCACGAAGGCGATGGCCTCACCAGCGTAGACGCCCAGGGGACCGATGACGAGCATGGTGAGCGGAACCATAACGATCAGGGAGATGGCGGGCAGCACGACGAGCTTGAGCATCTCGGAAACGTGCTCATCGAGCCACTTGTACAGGTACGAGTAGACCCAGACAGACAAGATGGCAGGGATAACCGTGGAGTTGTAGTTCATGAGAACCACGGGGATGCCGAAGAAGTCCGTCATGGCGCCGTTGCCCGCGTCGCCCATGAGGGCGATGAAGTCCGGGTAGAGCAGGCACGCGCCGAGCAGCGCCGACAGGTACGGGCTCGCGCCGAAGCGCTTGCCGGCGGAGAAGCCGAGCAGCACGGGCAGGAAGTAGAACACGCTCATGGCCAGGGTGTACAGGATAGTGTAGGTACCCGTGCCCTCGGCGATGATGCCGAGCTGGGCGGCAAGGATGACAAAGCCGCGCAGGATACCAGAGCCGGCCATGGCGGGCAACAGCGGGGCAAAGATGCCGGAAATCGCGGAGAAGATCTGGCTGATGACGCTCTCGCCCTCGTCCTTGGTAGCAGAGGAGATCTCCACGCCCGAACCCTTGACCAGCGGTTCGAACTTCTCGTACAGCTTCGGAACCTCAGTGCCGATGAGAACCTGGTACTGACCGGCCTTGTTCAGCGTGTTCACCACGCCCTCGACTTCCTTGACCGCAGCGTCGTCGCAAGCAGCGTCGTCCTTGAGATTGAGGCGCAGGCGCGTTGCGCAGTGCGTCATGCCCGAGATGTTCTCGGGACCACCGACGGCGTCCAGAATCCCCTGAGCCATCGCGTTCCAGTCGCGTTTCATTGGTTACCTCCCCATTGCGCAGAAGAGCTCGCGGACAAGCTCGGCTGCCTTAATCGCGTCGTTTGCATCGATAACGGATTGGATCTTCTCCATGCTTACGGTCTCGATGGCGTCGTTGAGCAGATGGATCATCTGGTCGTTCTGTGCAGCCTCGCCGGCAGCGGGCTCGATGACCGGGAACGTGTCGAAGTAGATTGCGCTGTCGTAACCGTGCTTCTTCACGTAGTAGAGGAACTCGAGGGTCTTCACCGGCGTGGACGTACCAATCATAAGGCCATCGTCGAAGCGACCGTTGCCGTCGTTTAGGTGAATGCCGTAGAGCTTGCCCTCGCGGCCGAACAGGTCGGCGGCCATGGCAGGGTTCTCGTGCTTCATGAGCATGTGGCAGTAATCCAGCGTGACGCCCAGGTTCGGGCGGTCTGCAGCGTTGAGAATCATGCCGGTCATACCCATGGAGTCGATGAACGCGTACGCGCGCTCCTCGTAGGGTTTGTACTCAATCGAGATCTTGAGGTCGGGCGCGTAGTCGCAAACCTTCTGGAATGCGGCTACGAGCTGGTCGAAGACGCGAGCGTAGGCGATCTGGAAGCTGTAGTCGAAACCGTCGTGGCCGAGCCAGATGGTCACCGTGTTGCCACCGGCAGTGCGGCAGTAGTCGCACGCCTCGTAGCAGAGCTCAAGGGCTTCCGCGGCAAGGGCATCATCGGCATTGCCCAGGTCACCGTTGAGGAAGGCGTTGCGGAAGCGCAGCGCGCAGCCGTTCAGCTGCAGGTCGTGAGCTGCGAGCTTGGCGGCCATGTCCTCCGCCGTGACACCTGTGCAGTGCTCGGGGTAGTTGAGGTCGACGTGCGTGAGGCCCACGCTCTGGAACTCCGCGAACACGCGATCAAGATTCTTGTCGCCATCGCGAAAATAGGAGTTGATACGAGTTGCAAGCTTCATGCTTCTACGTCCTTTACCTTCGTCCTTGATCGTTTCTGCCCGTTCGAGCACCTGATCTATATCCGTAATTCGATAAGGGCCGCCGCCTGCGCGACGGGGCCTACCCTATGCCATGTAGATTACTGCCACGTAAGTTCATTTTCAATCAGTATTTTTCATTCTATTTCTCATTGTGTCAGAGTTTTTCACCGTATCAAGCCATCTACCTTGTGGTTTTGCTGTTAATCAAGTTTGACCATTCTTGAAATTATTTGATTTTATCTGAACTAATTTGCCGTTTATCGGTGAAAATCGACCGTTCACGGCTGACGATGACACAAGATGGAAGAGGCTTGCATGAGGAAAAGCGCTGAATTCCCAGCGCCGATTCGAATGACGCGAAATGACTAATGGAGATGCAGTCATACAATCTAAGGGGGTTGGACTCCAGAACTTGGCTGTTTGCCGCGGTTTCGAGGCGGCTCCTCGAGTACGGAGCCAGCGGGGCCAAAAGAAACCGCAGGTCATCGACTCGCAGGTTTTCCAGGCGCACAGCGGCACATGCTGGAAACCCACATGAACAGTCGAGTGATATTGCAGGCCCAGACATGAGGAAGGCCGTAGAGCGTAAACATGGCGCCGGCGGGCGGAACCTGCCGGGCACCTGCGGGATGCCGCGCGAATGCGACTGGGTGTACGTGGGAACCGAGTATCCGCCGAGGGGCCTCGACGACGATGTCGATGTACCCAAGAGGCTCATATGGCCCGACGGTAGGAGCCGGCCCATAAAGTCCGCCGCCCGCCACGTGGCGCACGGGCGGGCGGCGCTCGGCAACAACGATATGGCGTCAGGACGCTGGTTCGTCGGGAAACCCAAAGGAGGCACGGCGCGCTCGAAGAGGCGCTAAAGCCTCTCGAAACCCCTCCTTATCAACTTTGCCATGAGGATGCGCCTCCTGTAGAGGAAGCGTTCGTAGTCAAGCCCCTCGAACTCGACAGGGAGGGCGTGCTCCTCGCAGGTTCGCTCGTAGGCCTCGTATCCGAGCTTCTGCTTGAACCTCGGCACGTAGTCGAGCGGGGAGTCATCTGAGATCTCGATGTTGGTGCCGTAGTCCACGAGAGCGAAGTTCGCACGGGCGCTGCGCTTCTCTTTCTGTCCGATGGACTTGAGGTAATTGTCCGGGAATAGGTGGTGCTTGTCGAGCGCCTTCTTCGTGCCCGACGCGCTCGGCAGCAGAAGCTGGGAGAGCGGGGTCGTGCCGAACAGCGACTTGCAGCCGAGGATGACCTGAGCCGCGACGAAGCCGTTCCAGGTGGGGCCGACGGCATCGTTCGCGTCGAGGTCGTTCGGCAGGGTGATGCCGAAGTAGTCGTCCGTGAGGAGCGATGCGACCGAACGCTCAAAATACTCGCTGAAATCGGACGCGACGGTCATCTGGGATATGTCGGTCAGCTGGCGCTCGAACGCGGTCTCGAAGCCTCCGACGTAATACGAGGTGATGGAACAGGCGAAGAACCACCTTCTCACGAGACGGCTGAGGTCTGTATGCTTCAAACCGAACTCACGCTTGCCGATGAGGTAGAAGGCGTAGGTGAAGAACAGGGCGTTCGCCGAGCTTATCTGGCTTGGGGCGACATAGCCCGCCTCCCCCAGCAGGTTGATGAACGCGTGCCAGTTGTTCAAGTCGAGCACCTGGTCGAGCGCCGCCCCGAAGCACTCGAAGTTGTCGGCGCGGGTCTGGGCACTCGTCTCCTTGGTCTTGAGGTCCTTGCCCCTCAGGATCTGGTAGGCGTAGCGGAGCCTGCCTCGCTTGAAACCGACGGCGACAGCGGTCCTGATGATGCTCGTCGGGGAGACGGTAGCGAGCTGGTTGTAAGATGTACCGCCCTTCGGCACGTGGCTGTCTGCACAGAAGCGCTCGATCCGCTCCCTCATGGCGGGCTCGTACACCGACAGGAGCGTCATGATGAAGTCGTCCTGCTTCAGTGCCTGGCCCTGCGAGTTCACCCGGACGAAGATGTCGGAAACGGTCTCCTCGTCGGCGTCGTCGGTGATGCTGAGGACCGGCAGGTAGTACCTTTCGAGGCCGAGGAGCGCGGCGAGGCCCCTCTCGATGGCGTCCTCGGCGGGGTCGTCGAGCTCGGGCTCCCCCTTCTTCCGATTAGACTCGTTGAGGGCCCTGATGAACGCACGCCTGTAACCGCTGAGCCCGTTCTCCCGATTCGCCCTGAACACGTCGGACACGCACGAGACGAACCTCGGGTCCCTGTCGGTGGAGGCGTCGGCGACTTTGAACTCGCCGGTGATCGGGTTGTAGGCGATCCTGATGGCCCGCGAGTTGAACGCCTTGTCCCTCACCTCGACGCCGTAGAAGGCGGCGAGCAGGGCCGTGAGGCGCTGCTGGCCGTCGATGACGAGCTCCTTCGGAGCCGCATACGCTTTCTCGTTCTCGCCTATCTGGGCCTTCTTCGATGTGTCGTCGGAAGGGGACTCCCACAGCATCACGTAGCCGATGGGGTATCCCCTCAGCATGGAGTCGAGGAGGTCCCTCACCTTGTCGTTCTTCCACACGAACGGCCTCTGAAGGTCGGGTAGGCCGATTTTTCCCGTGAGGACGTCCTTGAGGATGTTGCCGACCTCAAGGGTGATGGGGCTGTAAATCGAATTCGCCATAGGGCTACGCTCCCGTTTTCTCCGCGTAGAGCTTGAACAGATGGGCGACGATCTTCTCCTCGTCGCCGCCGAAGTCGACACCGTAGGCAACCTCGACCGCGGCATCGAGCGCGCGGTGGGCCGCCATGAGGTCGGGGAAGAACGTCTCGTTATCCGGGTCGTACATGTCGGCCAACGTGGCTCCATCCTGGGCGGCACGCGCGTCGAGCACCGCCTGAGCGCATCGCTCGATCTCGGCCCTCTGGGCATCGGTCGGCTCGGGCCAGACGAAGTTGTTGTAGACCACGCCGCCCGAGTAGCGGTAATCGCTCTTGAGGCGACCTGCCACCGTGCGCATCCATGCGTTATGGAACTGTGAGTGCAGAACACCGAAGTGGTAGAGGGTGGCGTCTGGGACGAGGAACACGAGGTCGCTGCAGAACGTCTCAGGACCGATGAAGCCCATGGGGATGTAGCGTCGGCGTTCCGAGGAGACCTTGGGCACAATGATGGATGTGTCCTGGGGAATTATCTCGGTGCCGAAATGCTGGGGCCTGTCAGCCGCCCTCTTGGTCTGCGACCTCTTGCTCGAGAGCCTGTACTCGCGGACGGCCTCGATTCTCTCTCGGCACCTCGGAAGCCTCTTGAGATCGGAGAAGGTCGCCTCCCCGAGCCATAGGACCCAGCGCGGCGCATTGTGAAGGAACTCTCGAGAGCCCAGCCACTTGCGGAAGAACCTTTCCGCCCCAGGCTCGTCCTTGATGAACGCTGCCATCTCCTCGTCGGTGAAGAGGTAGTTTCCATCGTCGATGGGCTGGGAGCCGATGCCGATCTTCGGAACGTCGCAGAGCGGGGTGCTGCGGTTCCACACGAACGCATCCGGCGCGTCGGAGAGATACGCGTTGATGTTCGATGGACGCACGAGGCGCTCAGGCAAGTCGGGCGTGTCATGCACGTACAGACGCTTCTCAACATTCGCGCGCGAGAAGCCGACGATGATGCAGAACACGTGCGCCTTGTCGGCTGCCTCGTTGTCCCAGCGGAACGTCGTATGCGCAAAGTCGATGTGGACGCCGAGGTCATGCAACGGCTTCCAGATGTTCGCGACCTGCTCACCCTGGCATATGGAATTCGTCGACACGAGCGCACAGCGCGTGCGCTTGCCCTGCGCGAAGCGGGCCGCCTTCATATACCACGCGCCGCAATAGTCGATGTTGCCGGCGTTCTTCGCGCCGTCGAACACGGCGAGGAGCTCCGCCTTCTGCTCCTTTGACTGGTTCCGCGCCCCGAGAAACGGCGGGTTTCCCACGATGTAGTCAAGGTCTGCAGGGAACACGTCCGCCCAGTCCGTCGCGAGGGCGTTGGCCTCGCGGATGTTCGACAGACTTTTCAGCGGTAGGAAGTCGTAGTCGTAGCCGGGGAATATCTCCTGCGTCTTGCGCAGCATCTGCTCCTCGGTGATCCAGAGCGCGGTCTTCGCCACCGAGACGGCGAAGTCGTTTATCTCGATGCCGTAGAACTGGTCGAGTGTGACGCGGATGGGGTTCCCGACAAAGAGCGCGGTCTGATCGCCCATCTCGTCCTCGATGATGCGGTTCTCGATGGTGCGGAGCTGCCGGTACGCCTCGGTGAGGAAGTTTCCCGAGCCGCATGCCGGGTCGCCGACCTTGACGGATGCGAGCTTGTCGTGGAGCGCTTCGAACATCTGTTGGCGCTTGACGTTGGAGCGCTCGCCCTCGGCGCGATGCAGCTCGTCCCAGAGCCCATCGAGGAAGAGCGGCCTCAGGCACCGTTCGATGTTCTCCACGCTCGTGTAGTGCATGCCGCCGGCGTGGCGGGTCTCGGGGTTGAGCGTGCCCTCGAAGACGCCGCCGAAGATGACGCCGGAGATGTCGCGCCAGTTGAAGTCCTCCGAGGCGCTCACGATGGCCTCGGCTATCTCGTCGGTCATCTGCGGGACGACGATGGAGGAGTCGGAGAAGAGGCCGCCGTTCACGTAGGGGAAAGCCGCCAGCTCGTCATCGAGGTACTCATCGCGCTCGTCCGCCGGCGTGTCGATGACCTCGAAGAGGTTGAGGAGCCGGCCGCGCAGCTTGCGCGCATCGCAGCGGCAGTACGAGCCGAACGCCGCGTGCCCTTGCAGGAGGTCGGCGTCCTCGGCGTAGAGCATGAAGATGATGCGGGTGACGAGGACGTTGAGCGAGCGCTGCTCCTCACGGGCCTGCTCGTCGGCTCCGTCGATATGCCGGTACTGCTTGGCAAGCGCGTCGTAGAGGCGCGAGACGTAGGCGCCAGCCTCCACGGAGAGTTGCTGCTCGCGGTGCAAGCGGCTCGTTTCGTTCGATGTGAGGAACGACAGCAGGTGGAGCTGGTCGGGAAGCTCGTCGAGAGTGAACTCCTGCACGGTGCGCTCGTAGGCCTCGTCGTCGAGGTCGTAGAGCCGAAACGTCTCGAAGTTGCACGTCATGAGCCAGCGCGGGCGCTCGGAGTACGGCAGGTGGCGCGCGTACCACAGCGCCTGCTGGAGCGGCGTCTCCATGCGGTTCTGGCGAGGCTCGGGCCTGTCGAGGTCGATGCCGACCGTCTTCTGCTCGCACAGGAAATGGTGGTCGCTCACGAACACGTCGATGCGACGGCCGCGCACCTTGCGCTCGAAGTCGATGAACGTGGCCATGGTGCTCGATGGCACGCCGAGGACGTTCACGAGCAGGTCCTGCCAGAACTTGGCGGTGTCCTGCTGCTCGTTGTTCTTCCCTTCGGGTACCAGGTCGAGAATCGACCGCCAACGTCGAACGAATTCCTTTGCGTCAGATTTGGTGCCAGCCATGAAGACCTCCATAAAGATGATTGTCATCAATTTTAAGCCAGATGACACCCTGAACGGCCTTCAACCCTTCCCACACCCTTCGGCCGGCAGTAAAGTCTACGGGCGTGGAAAGCGTTGAAAACCACGCTACCAGCCTGCGAAACTTGATGGATTTTTCTCCATAGAATTATCTTTCACCCCAATTTCACCCCTTTTGAGATGGAGGATGAAGGATGAATATAAAAATAGGTCAGAGGAATAATACCTCTGACCTGCGATTTTAAATGGTGCCCCCGGGCGGATTCGAACCGTCGACACCCGCTTTAGGAGAGCGGTGCTCTATCCCCTGAGCTACGGAGGCATGTTGTACTAGTGTAGCAGATTTACACTATCGTCACGGGTAGTCATTGCAGACGTTCTTTAATGACTAGTCGTTCAAGAACGTCGCAGGCAACTAGTTGCCTTTGTGGAAGAGGCTTTTGATGACGGAGGGGATGCTCTTGGCGCCCTTGGCGGTCACATCGATAAAGTCGGGCGAACGCACGAGCTTATCCTCGTCGACGTACTTGCGGACCGCGCGAAGCGTCTCTTTGTCGTCGCGCGTCGAAAACGTAAAGTGACCGTTGTCCTTGGTGAAGATGGCAAAACGCGTAATCTTCTTGGTGCCGCGCAAAACCTCGGCGGCAATATAGTCGACCTCGTCCCACGGGATTTGAATATAATCCTCGGGATTGCGCTCGTTATAGTACTCGAACGCCTTATTGCCCACCATCACGTTACCGTGGCTGGTAAGCCCCATCAGGCAGGTTGCCGGCGTTGCCAGATCGACCGTGCTGTTCTGAGATTGCGCCATGCGCGCCTCGCCCTCCAAATAAAACAATCGGACCGCATCCAGTGTACCCACCGGGTGCGGTCCGTTTCAATGGCTCAAAAGCCCTTGCCTAGCAATTCTCGGTCTTAAGCCGAAACGTGCTTACATGAAGCCGCAGACGCGACCGATGATGCCGATGGCGAAGAGAGCCAGGATGATGACGATCGGGCTGACCTTCTTCTTGAGGAGCTTGCAGACCAGCAGGGTCAGGCACACGGCGGCAAGGCCGGGGATGAGCTGATCGAGGTTGGCCTGAAGCGTGGTGACCTTCACCTGATCAAGGGCGTTAGCACCGATGGAGTTATACATCGTCAGTGCTTCCTTGACACCCTCAGAACCGGAGGGCAGGTTAGCCCAGTCGATAAAGGCGCCAGCAGACTGCGTGACCTTGGAGACGACCGGGGTGAAGGAGATGGACACCCAGCGCTCGACCAGGGCGCCGATGATGAACATACCCAGGATGGATGCACCCTCGGTGACCTTGCCCATCAGACCGCCGGAGAGGTCCTTGGCGATGGAGGAGCCGACCTTGTAGCCAAACTCCTGCGTGTACCACAGGAAGGCGTAACGAATGATGTTCCACGCGAAGAAGAACAGCAGCGGACCGGCGATGCTGCCGGACAGGGCCAGGGAAGCGCCCAGAGCGCCCAGAATCGGGCGAAGGGTGAACCAGAAGGCGGGGTCGCCGACGCCGGCGAGCGGGCCCATCATACCGACCTTGACGCCCTGAATGGCGACGTCGTCAATCGGAGCACCGTTGGCGCGTTCCTCCTCGAGAGCGAGGGTAACGCCAATGACGGGGGCGGAAACATAGGGGTGGGTGTTATAGAACTCCAGGTGGCGCTTAAGAGCGGCAATCTGGTCATCCTTGCTGGTGTAGAGCTTCTTGATCGCAGGGATCATTGCGAAGCACCAGCCGCCGTTCTGCATACGCTCGTAGTTCCACGAGCCCTGAAGGAACTGATGACGGAAGCAAACCTTCTTGCGGTCAGCCTTGGTGAGCTGAATCTTGTTCTCTGCCATATGTATCACTCCCCTCCTACTCGTAATCGTTCAGAATGTCGCCGAGCGGGTCGCCGGAGCCACCGCCCATGCCGCCACCCTGCTTGGCCAGATCCTTAAGGCCAAGGTAGATGAGGGCAAGGGAGATGCCGATGAGGCCAAGGGCGATCAGCGTGAGCTGAGGGATGGCAGCAAGGACAAAGCCGAGGATGAAGAACGGCCAGGTCTCCTTGGTGGCCATCATGTTGATGACCATGGCGTAACCGACGGAAGCGACCATGCCGCCGCCGACAGCCATGCCGCCGGACAGCCAGTCGGGCATAGCGTTAAGCGCGTTGGTAACAGCCTCGGCCGGGATGATGCACAGAAGTACTGCCGGGATGGCGATACGAAGGCCCTGCATGAGGATGGCAGCGTACTGCCAGCGCTCGATGCCGGAGAAGTCGCCCTTCTCGGCGCAACCGTCCATGGCGTGAGCGATAGCGGTAGCCAGGGTACGGCAGATCATGGTCAGGAACAGACCAGCGACCGACAGCGGGACGGCGACGGCGATGGCGGCGGTAACGGCCTTGGCCGAATCGGTGGCGCCGCCGTTGAGGGCGAGCACCATGATGATCGAAGAAGCGACCGAAGCCAGAGCGGCATCAGGCGCGACGGCGGCGCCAACGTTAGCCCAGCCAAGGGCCATCATCTGGAGCGAACCGCCCAGGAGGATGCCCTCCTGAAGGTGACCGGTTACGAGACCGATAAGCGTGCATGCCACGAGCGGCTGATGGAACTGGAACTCATCCAGAATGCCTTCCATACCGGCAAGCAACGCGACAATCGCAACAAGCAGAATAGTGATTGCAGACATGTATCGGACCCTCCTTTACTATGCTTGAGCGGCCAGTTCGGCCTTAGCTTTCTTCAACATGGCGTCGAGATCCTCGGAGGAATCCGAAGGAACCTTGCGAACCTCGAACTTGACGCCCTTGGCCTTGAGAGCCTCGAGAGTCTTAACGTCGTCATCGCCCATAGCGACGGCGTTGGTGACGACGACCTTGCCCTTGGAGTGAGCCATGGAACCGATGTTGACTTCCTTGATGTCGACGCCGGCCTCGATGGCCTTGAGCAGATCCTGCGGGTTCTCGAAGAGCAGCATGGCCTTGGTGTCACCAAAGCGCGTGTCCTTGACGACCTCGGCCATCTTCTTGATGGGAACGACGTTGGCATGGACTCCCGGAGGGGCAGCCTGCTCGATCATGGTCTTGCGGAGCTCGTCGTGAGCAACGCCGTCGGAAACCACGATGATGCGGTTGGGGTTGATCTGCTTGGTCCACGTGGTGGCCACCTGACCATGCAGCAGACGGGTGTCGATACGGACGTGGGCAATCTTGATGTGCCCGTCGCCGATGACCGTTCCCGGAGGGATGGCGCCTGCAGGAGCAGCGGCGGCCGCAGCCGGCTTCTTCTCCTCGGGCTCCAGAGACTCGGGCTTGACGCGCACGCCAGCCTTAGCCTCAGTCACGAGATGTTTTGCGATCGCATGTGCAGTGTTCTTTGCGTCAAAGCGCTGCGAATATGCCTCGATGAGCATAGGCAGGTTGACACCGGTGACGATAGCCCAGGAATCGTGGCCCTCGATGAGCCCGCTGATCTGGTTGAACGGCGTGCCGCCCCACAGATCAACGAGGAAGAGCACCTGCTCCTGGTCATCGAAGGAAGCGACTGCTTCCTCGACCTTGGCACGGAAATCGTCGGGGCCCATGCTCGGCTCGAGCGAGACCACGGCAACAGACGGCTGATCGCCAAAGACCATCGAGCCCGTCTGCTTGATTCCAGCTGCCAAGTCCCCGTGGCTAGCAAGAACAATACTTACCATCACATAACCTCCTTTTTGTCTACGTATTTCCTACACGACATGAAAGGAGTATACCTGTTTGGATTGTGGAATTATAGCTAAATTCGCAAATGGTTGGATTATTTGTTTAAACGTCTAAGTTTGTTACAAATTGATTACATTGCTGGCTTATAGCTCATTGCCTGCTAAAACGTGATTTGCTGATTGTTTTCAAAGACATATAACGGTGCACCGTTCGTTAAGACCGCTTTTAGGTGAATCCCAATGCGTCTGCGTGCCACCATTTTGTTTAAACAGACATGACTTGACTAACCGAAGCAAATATGTTTAGAACTCTAGCCCATGTAGACATTAGATGTTAGGCGATGTGGAGAGGGTTGGCGGCGTCGACGGCATCGGGGGCGTCGGAGAGGCCGTCAGGAGCAGCGTCTGCCGGGTCCTCGTCGGGGGTCTCGATCTGTTTGATCATGACCTCCTGGCCCTGCAGCAGGTATGTTTCACCGCTGCCGCAATGGGGGCAAGTCTTGCCGTGCTCGACCGTCGCGTAGTCGCGGCCGCACGCCTCGCAATGCGTCACGGCCTCGACAGGCTCCACGATAAGCTCCGCGCCCTGCGTGATAGGCTTTTTATCCGCCGCCCAGCGCCAAGCGTCGAGTAGTAGATCGGGGACGACGCCCGAGACCTCGCCCAGCAGCAGCGTGACGCTCGAAACGCGACGCACGCCATGAGCGCGCGCCACATTCTCAACATCGCGAATGATGTGATAGACGATTCCGAGCTCGTGCACTTTTAATTCCTTCCGCCGTTCTACCGAACGGCGGTCGGCTTGACGCTGCGCGAGCCCCAGACGGGCGATCTGCCTTTCAATCGTCGGGCATGGGCAAAAGCCCTATGCCCTCCTCTTTCAAGGCACCTCGCCACGCCTGGGACTCGCTCGCTGTCCAACCGCTCTCTGCGCCGTTCTCCTGCTTGTTGCGTTTCTTACTTCTTCCCGAATTTAATCTTGATGGCGCGCTTGAGCGCGTACTTGCCCAGGCTTGGAAGCTTTTGCTCGTATTTGACCATCGTGGAGCACTCGGGGCGGTCGCGATCCAGATGGATGGCGTCGAACGCGCACTTGGTGGTGCACAGGCCGCAGCCGATGCACTTGTTGGGGTCGACGATCGAGGCGCCGCAGCCCAGGCAGCGGGCGGTCTCGGCGCGCACCTGCTCCTCGGTAAAGGTCTCAACATACTCGCTAAACGGCGCAGCCTTCTCGCGTTCGCGGTCCACATGCGCAACCTCGCGGCTCGCGTTGTCGTAGCTCTCGATCACGACATCGTCGCGGTCGAGCGCGGTGTAGCGGCGCTGGTTGCGGCCGATGGTGAGCGTGGAGCCCGGCTGCACAAAGCGATGGATGGACACGGCAGCCTCGTGGCCGGCGGCAATGGCATCGATGGCAAAGCTGGGGCCGGTGTAGACGTCGCCGCCCACAAAGATGTCGGGTTCGGCGGTCTGGTAAGTCTGGGGATCGGCCAGGGCGCCCTGGCCGCGGCCGAGCTCCACCTTGGAGCCAGCCAGCAGGTCGCCCCACACAATGGACTGGCCAATCGACATGACGACACGGTCGGCATCGACACGGCGCAGATCGTTCTCGTCGTACTCGGGCGCAAAACGGCCCTCGTCGTCAAAGACACGCGTGCAGCGCTTGAAGGTGATGCCGCACACGCGACCGGCCTCGTCCAGGTGAATCTCCTTGGGGCCCCATCCGCAGCTGATGTGCGCGCCATCCTCAATGGCCTCGCGACGCTCCTCCTCGCTGGCAGGCATCTGGGCATCGCTCTCCAGGCAGAACATCTCAACGTGCTCGGAACCCAGACGGCAGGCGTTGCGCGCGACATCGATAGCCACGTTGCCGCCGCCCACCACAATGGTGCGGCCGGACAGGGAATCGATCTTGCCGCTGTTAACCTCGCGAAGGAAGTCGACGGCCACGGTCACGTCCTCGGCACCCTCGCCCGGAATGCCCGCAAGGCGGCCGCCCTGGCAGCCAATGGCAACGTAGAAGGCCTTAAAGCCCTGCGCGCGCAGCTCGTCGAGCGTCACATCGCGACCGACCTCCACGCCATAGCGGAACTCGGCACCCATCAGGCGAATAACTTCGACCTCGGCCTCGATAACGTCCTTCTCCAGCTTAAAGCTGGGAATGCCATAGGTGAGCATGCCGCCCGGGCGCTCGTTCTTCTCGAACACGACGGGCTTGTAGCCCTTCTCGGCCAGATAGAAGGCACAGGACAGACCGGCCGGGCCGGCACCGATGATGGCGATCTTCTGATCGAAGCCGCCGGCGCGCGTCGGCGTCACCACGGGTGGGGCATAGCGGGTCGCGGCATCAAGATCGCGCTGGGCGATAAACTTCTTGACCTCGTCGATAGCCACGGCGGCGTCCACACGGCCACGGGTGCAGGCATCCTCACAGCGGCGGTTGCACACACGGCCGCAGATAGCGGGCAGCGGGTTCTCGCGCTTGATGAGCGCCAGCGCCTCGTCATAGCGGCCCTGCGCCGCGAGCTTTAAGTAGCCCTGGACGGCAACGTGCGCGGGGCAAGCCGTCTTGCAGGGCGCGGTGCCGGACTCGTGCGTCTCGATACGGTTATCGTTGCGGTAGTTGGGCGACCACTTGGTGTGGTCCCACTTGGTGGCATCGGGCAGCTCCTGGCGCGGATACTCGGGCACCTGTCCGCCGGCCTTTTTGCTGCAGAGCTTCTGGCCGAGCTTGGCGGCACCGGCCGGGCACACCTCAACGCAGCGACCGCAGGCCACGCACTTGTCCTTCTCGACCTTGGCGACATAGGCCGAGCGCGACAGGTTGGGCGTGTTGAACAGCTGCGAGGTGCGCAGGGCATAGCACACGTTGACGTTGCAGTTGCAGATGGCGAAGATCTTGTTCTCGCCGTCGATGTTGGTGATCTGGTGCACAAAGCCGTTGTCCTCGGCCTGGCGCAGGATGTCGTAAACCTCGTCGCGCGTCACGTAATGGCCGCGGTCGGTCTCGACCACGTAGTCGGCCATATCGCCCACGGCGATGCACCAATCGGCCGGGTCGTCGGCGCAGCCCTCACCCATCACGCGACGGCTCGCGCGGCAGCTGCAGGTGCTAGCGGCATATTTGCCATCGTATTTGTCGAGCCAATGCTCGATATGCTCGATCGGCACCGACGTGCTCGCGGCATCGATAGCCTTCTCGACCGGAATGACATGCATGCCGATGCCGGCACCACCGGGCGGCACCATCGGCGTGGCCTTGGACAGCGGTCCCTTGGACGCCTGCTCAAAGAACTTGGCATAGACCGGGTGCTCCTCGAGCTGGCTCACGCGCATGTTGAGAAACTCAGCGGAACCCGGCACCAGCATGGGCAGCACCCACTGCTTGGCGCGCTCGGGGTTTTCCCAGTTGTACTCGAGCAGGCCCGTGTAGCTCATATCGTCGAGCATCTTCTCGATATCGGCTTCGGGCATGCCGGTGAGCTTGACCATCTCGGGCAGCGTATAGGGACGGCGCATCTTCATCTTGCAGAGCACTTCGGCCTGCTCGTCAGTCGCGGCCTCGGCAAACGACCAGTACTCGTAGCCCAGCAGCTCATCGCGATGCAGCAGACGGTTGGTGCAGTGCTCGCACAGCTTGACGATGGCCTCGCGCGGATGCTCCGGCAGCGGCGGCACGAACTCCGAACCGATGTCGGGCTCGGTGTAGCTAATCCCCGGTCCGTTGAGAATCATGGTTGTCCCTTCTCTTGCCACAGCCCGGCGAGACCGCGGCACCCCTCTTTTTTGCAGGCCGGGCATGCCCCCATGCCGTTCACCCGCCATTAGTTGACATTGTGTCAAAAATAGTATTGACGAACCGTCAACAATATTCAAGACTGTTAGGCGAACGGTCAGGCAAAAGAGGATGAAAGGCGGCAAAACATGAGCAACAACACAGCAGATACCTCTGTGGTCGATGCCGTCCCCGCATCCGATAGCGCGGCAAAGCGCTTGACGGGCGACGAACGCCGTCGCGAGATCCTCGCCGCCGTGCGCACCGTGAGCTCTGAGCTAGGCGTGTCGCATCTATCCGTCTCGGCCGTGACCAAGCGAGCCGGCTGCACGCGCTCATTGTTCTACCACTACTTTGCCGACATGGACGCCGCTGTCACCGCCGTCATGGACGAGGCGATCGACGGTTTTATCTCCGAGCTCGAGCAGTGGAATGCCAACCGCACCGTCGGTGATATCGAGGGCGCACTCGACACCGTCGCCCCGCTCTTTAAGCGCCTGGTCGTCAGCGGCCACGAGCTGCCGAGTACGCTCACCTCAAGCAGCGGCGCGCTCTACGGCGGCTTTTTGCACAACGTGGTCCAGCGTGTGGCGCAGTATATCTGCGACACCACCGTGGTGGATTTTGCCGCCCATCATGAGCTACGCATCGACCATGTCTACGAGACGTTCTACACCCTCATCATGGGGTTGTTGATGTATATCCGCACGCACCCCGATGTGCCCGACGAGACGGTCAAGGAAATCATCGCCTCGACACTCCACATCGAGGGCTATACCGCCAAGTATCCGGAGCGCAAGCCCCAGAACTGACGACATTTGGCCAAACTGCCCGCGATCAGAAGAGGGGCCGCGGGCGTGTGAAAGGAGAGCAGCATGCTGTTCGATGTTTGGGGTAGCGATACCCTTATCCACTGGGCCGGCTGGGCCATGGTCTTTATTGGCCTGATCGTGCTCAACGAGGTCGGCCGCCGCACCAAGCTGGGCGCGGCAATCATCTTTGGCGTGGCTCCGCTGGCCATGACCATCTACTGCGTCGCCATCGCCATCGGCGTCTCGCAGGGTGCCGAGTGGGCGCTCACCAACCCCACCCATGTGTACCAGAACAGCTGGTTCCACTACGCCAAGGTATACGCGGCGCTGGCCGGTTGCTGGGGCTTCATTGCCATTAAGTACCAGTGGGGCAAGATTGGCAAGGCGCATTGGTTCCGCGCATGGCCGTTTGTGATCGTCGCCATCAACATCATGATCGCCGTCGTGTCCGACTTTGAGAGCGCCTATCACTTCTTTGTCCTGGGCGAGTCCACCTGGGTCACCTCCGAAGGTGCTACGCAGCTGGCCGGCTGGAACAACGTGTTCAACGGCATCGCCGGTATTATCAACATCTTCTGCATGACCGGTTGGTGGAGCGTCTACGCCTCCGAGGATCAGACCGACATGCTGTGGCCCGATATGACCTGGGTCTACATCATCGCCTACGATATCTGGAACTTCTGCTACACCTACAACTGCCTGCCCACCCACTCCTGGTTCTGCGGCTTTGCGCTGCTTCTGGCGCCCACCGTCGCCGCCTTTATCTGGAACAAGGGCGGCTGGATCCAGAACCGTGCCTTTACGCTGGCCATTTGGTGCATGTTTGCCCAGGTGTTCCCGTACTTCCAGGAGGAGTCCATCTTTGTGACCCACTCCACGCTCGACCCCGGCGCCGCTACCGCGGTCTCGATCGCCGCTCTGGTCGCCAACGTCGCCGCGATCATCTACATCGCCTACCGCGCCAAGAAGCTCGGCCGCAATCCCTACAAGCAGGATGTCTTTGAGGGCACCAGCGATTGGGAGAAGGCTACCGCTCGCCGCGCCAAGGTGGATTACGCGCACGCCGAGTAACGCGCCTGGCGCAGACATCGCTTGAGCACGAAGCAGCATAGCCGGCTCCGCGCAACTCAACGCATTGTAGAGCCCCCGGAATGTGATTCGTTCGCGTTCCGGGGGCCTTTTGCTGCCGCGAGGATGCGGCCGAACGATACGCTCGAGTTAAATCGGTTCTTATATTTCGCACGCGCTTTATATGGCTCCATTTTTGGGTACAGTGTTGTCCCGATATTGAGCTTGGGGGATATATGAAAGATGAGACGATAGGCCAAGAGGATGCGGCCCAAGATGCAGAAGCGTGTGCCGAGGCCCTGGAGAGCCTAGACCAGATCGCGCTGACCGAGATTGCGTTTGACGATTCGAGCGTTGATGTGCGGGATGAGCCGGAAATCGAGGCGCAGCCCGATGATCAGGATGCAAAAGACGATGGCGCCGCGCCCACCGAAGACGAGGCGGGGCACGAGGAATCCGAATCCGAGGCCGACGACCAGCCCGAATCCGACACGAGCGAGGAAACCATCTTGCTCGGCAGCTTGCCGGCCGAGGATTCGCTGACCCGCGAGCTTCCTGGCCTGGGTTCCGCACCAGCCGTGGACGAAACCATCGCCATGGGCGATATTCCCCTGCCGTCCGTTCCCTCGGCACGCGAGGCCGAGGTTCGCCATCGCAAGATGTCGCCCAAGCGCCGCAATCTGATGGTCGCCGGTGTCGTGGCCGTCGCGCTCGTCGCCGGCGGTGCAGGCTATGCTGCCTGGAACGGATATCAGCAAGAGCAGGCTGCCACTGTCGCCGCCAATGCCCACACGATGATGTCAGTGCAGATTGGCGTGCATGCCGCGGGCCTCGACTGTTCCACTGGCTCCAAGATTCCCGTACAGGTGAGCGGTCAGGATTCTGACGGCTCCTCCGTGAGCGAAACGCTCTATGTTGACGAGCACGGCCGCGGCATCAAACTGCTGCCCGGCGATTACACGCTCTCCATCGCCGCCTCCCCCATCGCGGCCGACGGCACCATCTATACCGTCCCGACCACCAAGACGCAGGTCACCGTTAAGAGCGATGAACAGGATTTAAGTGCCCAGGCTACCTTTAAGCTCAAGGTGCCTTCGGCCGACACGGTAACCGACGACCAGATCGATGCCGCCGCCAAGTATGCCGAGGAGGGCGGTGCGAGCTCCGCCGCCACCGCCAAGGTACTCCAGCAGGCGGCAACCGCGCGGCGCGACGCCGCCGTCAATGCCGTGAGCGCGCAAAAGGCACAGGCGGCCCGTGATGCCGACGCCCGTCACAAGGCAACCGACCTTTACCAGCTCGATATCCCCGTCGAGTGGTACGGCAAGGTCGAGACTTGGCAGAATGGCAGCACACTATGCATCTATCTTGCCGGCGACAGCGATACGCCGATCGTGACGCTCGTCGCGGTGCGCGAGAGCGAGAGCTTTACGCCCGATGAAGGCGATACGGTTTTGGGTGCGGCCAATCTAGGCAACGGTTACACCGTCTATGCTAGCGGTCCTGTCTATCCGTATGTGGTGCCCCAGACCATCAACGGGCGCACGCAAGACCCCGTGTCGACCTACCCCATGGACACGGCCATTGAGCTTGTCGAGCTTACGACCGGCAACCGCTATACCTATAGCCAGATCAAGAACGTGCTGGTCGGCAAAGACGGCAAGGCCGACGCTGCCATCAAACTCGAGACCGACTACCTCGCCCAGATCCTGATGCCGAGCATCAAGGCCCAGGACTAGCCGGCCCGAAGACAGCCGCCCAACACCCACATCCCTAACGCAGTTGCGGTGAAATAGGGACTGTTTTTGCTGGTCAAACCGCAAAACAGTCCCTATTTCACCGCAACTTATTGGTGGCCTTTTGGATGGCACTCAGCGCCACGGATCGGCTTCGAACAGTGGCTCGCGCTCGGGGCGGCGATCACTGTAGGGATCGTAGCCGTCATCGTCCTCGTTCTCGGCGCGGATATAGGGGTCGCGCGGCTTGGGTGCCGGCTTAGGCGCAGGCTTGGGTGCGGCGGGTGCGGCGGGCGCCGCCTCAGTCGCCGGTGCGTTCGTCTTGTTCTCGTCTTTCATCTGCATATCTCCTTGCCGTGCAATTGTGTTCAACACCATCGATTGTCGCACGAAAAAGGGCGGCGGACCCAATTGGATCCGCCGCCCTTGGCGTTTAGAGACGGCTAGTAGTTTTTAAGGCATGGCCCAAAATCTACTCGGCGTCGGGGACCTCGTAGGTGGCCGCCGGCGTGTTGTCGCACACGACGGTAAAGCCGCCGTCCTTGTCGACATCGACCGTCACCTGATCGCCCTCGCGCACCGTACCGTCGATGATGGCGGCCGCGATGGCATCCACGACCTCGCGCTGAACCAGACGCTTGAGCGGACGGGCACCGAACACGGGATCCAAGCCGCCCACGGCGAGCATCTGCTTGGCCGCCGGGGTGATGGCAAGCGTCATGCGCTCCTTGGCCAGACGCGCGCGGACGTCGGCGAGCTGGATGTCGACGATCTTCTCGATCTGCGCCATGCCGAGCGGATGGAACACCACGATATCGTCGATACGGTTGAGGAACTCGGGGCGGAAGGTCTGAGCCATGGCCGCGTCGACCTGATGGCGCATCTCCTCCTCGTCCTTGCCGGAAAGCTCGGCGATAGCCTTGGAGCCCACATTAGACGTCATGATAATGATCGTGTTCTTGAAGGACACCTGGCGACCCTGGCCATCGGTCAGACGGCCGTCGTCGAGCACCTGCAACAGCACGTTGAAGACATCAGGATGAGCCTTCTCCATCTCGTCGAGCAAGATTACGGAGTACGGGCGACGGCGCACGGCCTCGGTGAGCTGGCCGCCCTCGTCGTAGCCCACGTATCCCGGGGGCGCACCGATCAGACGCTGGACGCTGAACTTCTCCATGTATTCGGACATGTCGATACGCACGAGCGCGCGCTCGTCATCGAACAGGCACTCGGCCAGCGCCTTGGCGAGCTCGGTCTTGCCCACGCCGGTGGGACCCAGGAAGAAGAAGCTTCCGATGGGCTTGTCCGGATCGGAGAGGCCCGCACGGCTGCGGCGCACAGCTGCGGCGACGGCGGAGACGGCCTCGTCCTGGCCGATGACGCGCTTATGCAGCTCGCCCTCCAAGCCCTTGAGCTTGTCGAGTTCGCCCTGCATCATCTTGGACACGGGCACGCCGGTCCAGGCGCTCACGACCTCGGCGATCTCATCGGAGGTCACCTGTTCGTTGAGGCCCTCGCCGTCCTGCTGCTTTTGCGCCTCGAGCGCGGCCTCGGAATCCTGAATCTGCTGCTGCAGGCCCGGAATCACGGAGTAGCGCAGCTCGGACGCACGACCCAAATCGCCATTGCGCGTCGCGCGCTCCTCTTCGCTCTTGGCCTCGTCGAGCTGCCCCTTGAGCTCTTGCACGTGGTCGATGGCGTTCTTCTGGTTGAGCCAGCCGGCCTTTTGCACGTTAAGCTTTTCCTGGACCTCGGCAATCTCCTGGCGCAGGGCCTCCAGACGCTCCTTGGAGGCGTCATCGGTCTCTTTCATGAGCGCCTGTTCCTCGATCTGCAGCTGAGTGAGCTGACGCGTGGTGGCGTCGATCTCGACCGGCATGCTGTCGAGTTCCATGCGCAGGCGGCTTGCCGCCTCATCGACCAAATCGATGGCCTTGTCGGGCAGGAAGCGGTCGGCGATGTAGCGATCGGAGAGGTCGGCAGCTGCCACGAGCGCGCTATCGGTGATATGCACACCGTGGAAGATCTCGTATTTCTCCTTGAGGCCACGCAGGATCGAGATGGTGTCCTCGACGGTAGGCTCGCTCACCATCACGGTCTGGAAACGACGTGCGAGCGCCGCGTCCTTCTCGATGTACTTGCGGTATTCGTCGAGCGTGGTCGCGCCAATCGCATGCAGGTCGCCACGGGCGAGCGCCGGCTTGAGGATGTTACCGGCGTCCATGGAGCCCTCAGTGGCACCCGCGCCCACGATGGTGTGGAGCTCATCGATGAACAGGATGACCTTACCCTCGGACTTTTGCACTTCCTTGAGCACGGCCTTCAAGCGGTCCTCGAACTCGCCGCGGTACTTGGCACCGGCGACCAGCGCGCTCATGTCGAGCTCGATAAGGTCGCGGTCGCGCAGGGTGCTCGGCACGTCGCCGGCCACGATACGCTGGGCGATGCCCTCGACGATGGCCGTCTTGCCGACGCCCGGCTCACCGATGAGCACGGGGTTGTTCTTGGTGCGACGGGACAGGACCTGGATGGTGCGGCGAATCTCATCGGTACGGCCGATGACCGGGTCGAGCTTGCCGGCGCGGGCCAGATCGCAGATGTTGCGACCGTACTGCTCCAGTGCCTCAAACTGAGTCTTGTCCTCGGCAGACGTCACGCGGTCATCGCCACGCAACTCCTCGTAGACCTGCTCGATGCGCTCCTTGGTCACGCCGGCGTCGCGCAGCACGCGGCCCGCCTCGCCCTTGTCCTCGGCAAGCGCCATCAGCAAATGCTCGGTCACCACAAAGCTGTCGCCCATCTTGGTGGCCTTCTTCTCGGCCTTCTCGATGACGCGGACGAGCTCATTGGAAAGGCCCATCTGCTGACCCTCGCCCGAAACCTTGGGCGCGTGGTCGATGGCGTCTTGCGTGGAACGCGCAAGCTGTGCCGGGTCGGCACCGATGCGCTCGATGATCACGGAGATATTGCGCTCGCCGGCACCGAGCAGGGCAGACAGCAGGTGAATCGGCTCCACCGCGCCGGCCTGCGCGTCAGCGGCCGTGCTCATGGCGGTCTGCAGCGCCTCGCGCGACGTCATTGCTAGCTTATCGATTCTCATGGAATCACCTCTCTTGGGGCGGCCGCCCTACGGGGCGGCTTCACGTTGTTCGAGAAGTATTGTTGCCAGCTTTGTACGATCTTATACACAAATCTAAGTCTCTATATATAAGATTTTCTGAGTGATTGAAAGATAGGGGTAAAGATGTCGGCCCGCCGCCGCACAGGTGCGCTACCGTCTCAATCTGTAACATCTATCGACCGTTTCTGGCTCCAGATGTTACAAATCGAGACGAATTGTTCAGCGGCACCCGTTTGTCTCAATCTGTAACATCTACTCGGCAAATAGAGCTCTATCTGTTACAAATCGAGACGAACAGAAGACACCCGAATCGAAAACCTAAATCTGTAACACCAGGCCCACTTTTAGCGGCCAAGGTGTTACAGATTAAGACAAATCGAGCCGCTACAAAGGCGCCTGTCCCCTTTGTGGCGGTTTTCGACAAAAAGAAGCCGCCCCGATAACAGAGGCGGCATCAAGCAAGTCCATTTCTTAGCGTCCCTCAAGACCCAACGAGAACGCAGCGATGGAATCGAGAACCGACAATAGCCCGTTCGCACAGATAGAGGCAGAGATTCAAGGTCAAAGTCCGGCTTAAACGGCTTAGCTATCGCACGTCACATTGTTCTCGTCGTCCCCCTATCGTATTTATAGTGCTTATAGTGAAAATAGTGAGTTTAGTGAGAAGAGTATCGCTCAAAACTCGTGGACTCAATTATTGACCTCACGCCCAGAATGAGTGGGGCAAATACTTCTATTAGAGGTCAAATCGAAGCCCAATAGGGCCTTTTCGCCCCGTCATTTCGACCGATCGCTTTCTTTTGAATATTGTCGTAAGCTGGTATCACTTATCTTAATGAATGCATACTGTTTGCGAGGTACCCGCCGTGAAACGCTCCACCTATATCGGCCTGCTCGTCTTAGCGTTTGCAATTACCGCAGTCGGCGTGGGCATTATCTATCTCGCATTTCTCCCTGCCTCGGCAACGCAGGCGGCGGTTGAAACCGTAAGCTACCCCATCGAAATCCTCACCGATATCATCAAACCCGATTCAATCACCGTCGATTTCGACGGTACGCCCGCAGCGCTTGGGGTCAGTAACTATCCCCGAATCGAACTTGGAGCCACGCGCTATACCCAAGATGAGCAGCTTATCGGCAAGGCAACCAGTTTACTCAAAGGCAAGACGTTTAAGCGATGGTACGGCGCCGCAATATATCGAGCCAAGAATGGCCAAATGGTTGGCGGGTATTATTCGACCCTTGAGCTCGATGCGGCAAACGGGAGCAGATTGTGCAACGTCTCATACGACCCCGGCTACGTGGACAATGAAGGACCGGGGGTCTATATCTCGGATGGCGACGTAATCTACGTCATGGAGGGCGACCAGACGGCAGTCGTCGATTTTATGGATCGGTGTACCGAAGATGCCTACGAACAAACTTGCGAGCCCGATCCGCAGACAGCGCGCAACAGTGGCTCGTCACGCACTTGGCTATTTGACGATGAAATAACCTGGACCCCATCGAAATAAGGTCCCGCCGGGCAGGCAACTTTGTGGTGGTCCCGGTCAATTATTAGCGCCCCTCAAGACCCAACGAGAACGTCGCGGTAGCCCCGGCCAAACCTTCCCCTCGGGCGACCCTCGCGAAGCGCGTGAGCACGAGGGGAAGGTTTGGCCGGGGCGTACAGCAACGTTACTCGGCAGCGGCCTTGAACTTGTTGTAGTTGATCAGGCAGCCGGCCTTGACGATGGCACGCTCCTCTGCCGTCATATCGGCAATGTAAAGCTCAATCTGCTCGACCGCACCATCGGCGCGCACTACGTAGGCGGCGATGCCCTTCAGGTCGCCATCGAGCGCGGCGCGGATACCCGGCACAAAGACGTAGTCGCCCACCTCAAAGCTGGGCTCGGCCTCCATCTGGAAGGGCACCATGCCCCAGTTCATCACGTTGGAGCGATAGCGCTTGGTGGCGTACTCGTGGACGATGTTGGCCAGGCCGCCAATTACGCGCTGGCAGCTCGCGGCCTGCTCGCGGGCAGAACCGTCACCGGGCTTCTTGGCATAGAGCATGGAGCCGTACTCAGTCGCCTTGGCATCGGCCGCGACACCCGCGCCGGTCAGCGCCTCAAACACGCTGGCAAGCTCGGCATCGAGTGCCACCAGGTCGCCCGCTGCCTCGCCGGCAACGCGGCGCTTCTCCACGGCGTCGACCTCCTTGGAACGGCCCACGTAAGCCGGGTCACGGCGGCTGAGCGTAAACTCGGCCAGGCCCAGCGGGTTGGAGCGGAAGGAGCTCGTCTCGCCCGAAGGAATGAGCTCGTCAGTCGTGGTGACCGGGTCCATGATCTTGGAGCACACCTTGAGCAGGATGTCGTCGCCGAGGGGCTCCATCGCGGGCCACGGCTTGATGTTGGGGCCTTCGACCAGCTCGTCGGCAGGCTCCGCCTTGCCAAAGCCCCAGTACACGCGCTTCTTGTAAGGAGCGTCGTCAAAGGTGTACTCGCAGGCCTCGTCCCAAGTCTCCTCGGGCAGGTCGGTCGCCGGCGTCAGGACGCCGCCGTTGGCAGCCGTCGCCGCAATGGAGCGGGCGTCCATCAGGGCCACGGCACTCAGCTGGCCATTACCCGGCTTGGAACCCTCACGGTTGGGGAAATTGCGCGTGGTGTGGCGGATGGATAGGCCGTTGTTGGCAGGCGTGTCGCCGGCGCCAAAGCACGGGCCGCAGAACGCCGTGCGCACGATCGCGCCGGCCTCCATGAGGTCGTAGATATAGCCACGGCGCGTAAGTTCGAGCGCCACGGGCTGGCTCGTGGGATAGACCGACAGCGAGAACTCGCCGCAGCCGGTGTTGGCGCCCTTGAGCACGCGGGCAGCCTGAACCACGGAGTCGTAGTTGCCGCCCGAGCAGCCGGCGATAACGCCCTGCTGCACGCGCAGTTTGCCGTCGACAATCTTGTCGAGCAGGCTAAAGTGCGTCTTGCCCTCGCCGATCTTGGCGGCCTCGAGCTCCACCTCATGCAGGATGTCCTCGAGGTTCTCGTTGAGCTCGTCGATCTCAAAGCCGTTGGAAGGATGGAACGGCAGCGCGATCATGGGCTTGATGCTCGACAGGTCGACCTCGACGCAGCCGTCATAGTAGGCGACATCGGCGGGCTTGAGCTCGCGGTAGTCGTCGCCGCGGCCGTGCATGGTCAAAAACGCGTGTGTGTCCTCGTCGGTGGCCCAGATGCTCGACAGGCAGGTGGTCTCGGTGGTCATGACATCGACGCCGTTGCGGTAATCGGTCGTCATGCTCGCGATGCCCGGGCCCACAAACTCCATGACCTTGTTCTTGACGTAGCCCTTGGCAAAGACGGCGCGGATGATGGCGAGCGCCACATCGTGCGGGCCGACGCCGGGGCGCGGGGCGCCCGTGAGGTAAATGGCGACGACACCGGGATAGGCAACGTCGTAGGTGTCACGCAGCAGCTGCTTTGCCAGCTCGCCGCCGCCCTCGCCCACGGCCATGGTGCCCAGGGCGCCGTAGCGGGTGTGCGAGTCGGAGCCCAGGATCATCTTGCCGCAGCCGGCGAAGTTCTCACGCATAAAGGAGTGGATGACGGCAATGTGCGGCGGAACGAAGATGCCGCCGTACTTCTTGGCCGCGGAAAGGCCAAAGACGTGGTCGTCCTCGTTGATGGTGCCGCCCACGGCGCACAGCGAGTTGTGGCAGTTGGTGAGCACGTAGGGCAGCGGGAACTGCTCCATGCCCGAGGCGCGCGCCGTCTGGATGATGCCGACGAAGGTGATGTCGTGGCTCGCCATGGCATCGAAGCGAATCTTGAGCGCCTCGGGATCTCCGGACGTATTGTGTGCCCGGAGGATCGAATACGCGATGGTGCCGCGCTTGGCATCCTCAGGCGTCTGCGTAATACCGCGCTCGGCAGCCTCGGCCGCAGGCACAACCTCGCTGCCACCGCGCAGGTAGATGCCGTCCTCGTACAGCTTGACCATACTGTCTCCCACTCTGCCCAAAAGATTTGGGCGCATAGCATACATTCGTTCAATATCGTGCCATAGAACGGTTGCGAGTGGGTTACGAATCTGCGCATTCACTTTATCTCGGTAAAGTAAAGGACGAGCCCAGTGTGAGCCGGCAAAATGATCCCTTGGGGACGGAGGAAAACGGATCACTGAGGGGGTCGGCCTGACCCAGTGATCCGTTTTCCTCCGTCCCCAAGGGATCATGAAGTTGAATGCCAGATTGTCCGAATGCGGCCCGCGTAACTACAAATCGGTCCCCGCGCCTAGCAGCTTGCGCATGACTTGCTCGGGGTTGACTGAGCCGTCGCGCGGGGCCAGGGCGGTGATCTTCTTCTGCATCTTGTACTCGTGCAGCTCGTCCTCGAGCTGGCGCACGCGGGCGCGGAGCTTTTCGTTCTCGCGCTCACGTTCCTCGGCACGCTCCTTCATATCGAGGATGCGCACCACGCCGGCGAGGTTGATGCCCTCGTCGGTCAGTTGGTTGATGAGCTCCAGGCGCTCGATATCGGCACGCGAATACAGGCGTGTGTTGCCGCCCGAGCGCTGGGGGTTCACCAGGCCCTTGGACTCGTAGACGCGCAGAGTCTGCGGATGCATGCCGGTCAGCTCGGCCGCCACGCTGATCATGTACAGCGGTTTGTTCCTATTGTCCTCGGCCATGCTACCTGACCCCTTTCCGTCTCGTTATCGTCCATCATAAGCCCGCGGGCGCGGGCGTGCGCCACGACCGCCCTAGAACGTCGCCTTGTAACGGTTGACCTTCTCGCGATAATCGCGCGTGTCGGCCTCGCGCAGCTTGGTCATGGCATCGCGCTCATCGTCGGACAGGTTCGAGGGAACCTGCACCTTGATCTCGACGAGCAGCGCACCCGTGCGGCCACGGTGCTTAACGTCGGGCGCCCCCATTTCCTTAAAGCGGAACTTCTTGCCCGTCTGGGTGCCAGCGGGCACCTTCAGACGAACCGTCGCGCCGCCGGGCGTGGGCACATCAACCGTGCAGCCGAGCGCCGCCTCGTAGACCGAGATCGGCACCTCCATGGTCACGTCGGCACCCTTGCGCTTAAACAGCGGATGCTCCTCCACGTGCGTGGTCACGACCAGGTCGCCGCGCTCGCCGCCGGCAACGCCGTACTCGCCACGACGCTTGTAGCGCAGTTTGCCGCCGTCGACCGCACCCGCAGGCACCGAGACCGTAATGGTCTGCTGCTCGCCCGTCGAGGGAATGCGGTAGGTAACCTTGTGCGTCACGCCGCGAAACGCGTCCTCGGCCGTCACATCGACGGTCAGCGACAGGTCGCCGCCCTTGCGTGCGCGGTTGCGGCCCGCGCCCGCACCGGCAGCACCCGCGGCACCGGCAAAGCCCGAGCCCCAGTCGCTGCCCCAGGCGCCGTTGCCGCTGAAGATGCTGTCGAAGATATCGCCCCAACCGCTCGCGCCGGCACCGGCGCCGTAGCCACCGCTATACGCGCCGCCCGCGCCCGGCATGCCGCCGAACATGAGCATCTGGTCGTACTCTTTGCGCTTCTTCTCGTCCGAAAGCGTCTCGTAGGCCTCGCTGATCTCCTTGAACTTGGCCTCGTCGCCGCCGGCATCGGGGTGATATTTTTGCGCGAGCTTGCGAAACGCGCTCTTGATCTCTTTGTCGGAGGCGCTCTTGGATACGCCCAGGATGTCATAGAAGGTTTTGCCTGCAGCCATCGTAGCTCCTCTCCTGTTACATCCGCCGTCCCTGCGGACGGCGGCTCATGCTGTCACATGGCACTTGGCCAGAAAGGGCCCCGGGTGTTGCCCCGGGGCCCTTCTCAATTACTCCTCGGTGCTCTCGGCCGTATCGGCCGTAGCATCCTCGGGCGCCGCTTCGGGCTCCGGTGCGGGGCGCTTCTCGCCACCGTAGGTCACCGTCACCATGGCGGAACGCAGGATGCGATCCGCCATGCGGTAGCCCTTCTGGTACACATCGTTGACGGTCTCGTCGTACTGCGATGCGTCCTCGACACGCCCCACAGCCTGGTGCTCGAGCGGATCGAACGCCTCGCCCTTGGGGTCTATGGGCTCAACGCCCTCGTGCGCAAACACATCGAGCAGCTTGGCATGCACCGCGTCAACGCCATCGACGAACTGCTTAAAATCGTCGGAAAGCTCCTGGCCACGGGCATGGTCAATTGCACGCTCGATATCGTCAACCACCGGCAGCAGCGCAGTGACGAGCTTCTCGGTCGCGCGCTCGCGCTCGGCGATGCGCTCGTTGGCGGTGCGGCGACGGAAGTTCTCCCAGTCGGCCTGCAGACGGGCGGTGCGCTCGGTGGCGTCCTTTGCCTTGTCCTCGGCGGCCTTCTGAGCCTCTGCCGCAGCATCGAGCTCGCTGCGCACGTCGGCAAGCTCCTTTTGGGCCTGCTCGAACTTGAGCTTAAAGTCGTTGTCGGCGGCTTCCTCACCGGCGCGGATAGCAGCTTCCACCATCTCGTCCTCGGTCATCGTCGCCTCCTTGTTGGAATCCTCTACCTGGTTCTCGGCAGCCTCGACGGCCTCGGTCTCATTGACCTCGGTATCGTCGACGGCCTCTACGGGAATCTTCACGTCCTTCTCCTCAGAGTCAACGGGGGCGGCGCCAGCGGCAGCCGCCTCCGTGCGAGCTTTACGGGCGGACATGATTACTTGTCCTCGTCGTCCACAACCTCGTAGTCGGCGTCGACAACGTCATCGTCGGCAGGCTGGGCACCGGCGGCGCCGTCAGTCTGCTGCTGAGCGTCGGCGTAGACAACCTGAGCCAGCTCGTAGGCCACGGACTGCAGGGACTCGCCAGCGGCCTTGATGGCCTCGACGTCAGAGCCCTCGAGCGCCTTCTTGGCGTCGGCGATAGCGGCCTCGGCCTTGGACTTCACGTCAGCGGAAACCTTGTCGCCCAGCTCGTTGAGGGTCTGCTCGGTGGAGTAGCACAGGCTGTCGGTCTGGTTGCGAACCTCGACCTCTTCCTTCTGCTTCTTGTCCTCCTCGGCATGAGCCTC
Organism: uncultured Collinsella sp.; assembly: GCA_902490305.1. Taxonomy (GTDB): domain Bacteria; phylum Actinomycetota; class Coriobacteriia; order Coriobacteriales; family Coriobacteriaceae; genus Collinsella. Next base: position 34,379 of record CABUDI010000005.1, on the reverse strand, counting down.
GGCATCCTTGACCATACGATCGACCTCGTCGTCAGACAGAGCGGTGGAGCCGGAGATAGTGATCTGCTGCTCCTTGCCGGTGCCCTTGTCCTTAGCGGAGACCTTGACGATGCCGTTGGCGTCGATGTCGAAGGTGACCTCGATCTGCGGCACGCCGCGGCGGGCAGCCGGGATACCGGTCAGCTGGAACTTACCGAGCGACTTGTTGTCGCGGGCAAGCTCGCGCTCGCCCTGGAGCACGTTAATCTCGACGCTGGTCTGGTTGTCGGCAGCAGTGGAGTAGACCTCGGTCTTGGAGGTCGGGATCGTGGTGTTGCGGTCGATCATCTTGGTCATGATGCCGCCCATGGTCTCAACGCCCAGCGACAGCGGGGTAACGTCGAGCAGCAGGATGCCCTCGACGTCACCGGTGAGCACGCCGCCCTGGACGGCAGCACCGTCGGCAACGACCTCGTCGGGGTTCACGGACATGTTGGGCTGCTTGCCGGTCATGGTCTTGACCAGATCCTGGACAGCGGGCATACGGGTGGAGCCGCCGACGAGGATGACCTCGGTCAGATCGGAGAGCTTGAGCTTAGCGTCGCGCAGGGCGTTGGTGACAGGCTGCTTGCAGCGCTCGAGCAGGTCGCGGGTGATCTTCTCGAACTCGGCGCGGGTCAGTGTGTAGTTGAGGTGCAGCGGGCCGGACTGGTTCATGGTAATGAACGGCAGGTTAATGGTGGACTGCTGCGCCGCGGAGAGCTCCTTCTTGGCGTTCTCGGCAGCTTCCTTCAGACGCTGCAGGGCCATGGGGTCCTGACGCAGATCGACGCCGTTCTCCTGCTGGAACTTGTCGGCCATCCAGTCGATGACGCGCTGATCCCAGTCGTCGCCGCCCAGGTGGTTGTCGCCCGAGGTGGACAGAACCTCAAACACGCCGTCGGCGAGGTCGAGGATGGAGACGTCGAAGGTGCCGCCACCCAGGTCGAAGACCAGGATGCGCTGGTCGGTGCCCTGCTTGTCCAAGCCATAGGCCAAAGCAGCAGCGGTCGGCTCGTTGACGATACGCTTGACGTTGAGGCCGGCGATCTTACCGGCGTCCTTGGTGGCCTGACGCTGGGCGTCGTTGAAGTAGGCCGGGACGGTGATGACGGCGTCGGTGACGGTCTCGCCCAGATACTTCTCGGCGTCGGCCTTCATCTTCGCGAGCGTCATGGCGCTCACCTGCTCAGCGGTGTAATCCTTGCCCTCGATGTCGACGACGGCACGGCCGCCCTGGCCCTCCTTGACCTCGTACGGCACGGTCTTGATCTCGGAGGTGCACTCGGAGTACTTGCGGCCCATGAAGCGCTTGATGGAAAACACGGTGTTCTTGGGGTTGGTGACAGCCTGGTTCTTAGCGGCCTTGCCCACAACGCGGTCGCCGTCAGCACGGAAGCCGACAACGGACGGGGTGGTGCGGTCGCCCTCGGCGTTCACGATAATGGTCGGAGAACCGCCCTCGAGAACGGCCATAGCGGAGTTAGTAGTACCAAGGTCGATACCAAGAATCTTACTCATTAGAAATTCCCTCTCTCTTGTGCGTTCGCGCCGCCTCGATGATCTGTCGCGCGGCGCTTCGGCTTGTCTTTCAGGATGTAGTGTATCCCCTTATGGGTCGGAATATACAAAATCTAAGTCAATTCATATAAGATTTCTTGTTGCCGAGAGTTTAGGTTCGCAAATACGCAGGTAGATGCGCTGATTGAGTTCTCGGCAAATCTATTGAGATCTATGTAGAGTTGACTGAGGTTTGGGTCCGAAGGTGCCTAGGGCTGCCTTGCGGAAAGGGTATCCCGGTCTGAGCGCGAATTCTGGGACACAGTTTCCGCCGGGCGGTCCAACCGGAAGCTGCGACCCGTTTTTCGGCCAAATAACGGGATGCCCTTTCCGCAGGCGCGCGCAATAGCTCAATATTTCAAGTCACCTTTAGCTAACATTTGCGCAGCTCAACGGCCCCACCTGCGCGTTTTTTAGTAAACCTTGGCATACTCGGCGAACGGTATGAAGATGCCGGTCAGAGGGTATTGCAAACGGTCGCTCCCGTGGTATGTTTTTGCCCGAATCAAACCGGCGCGCATCGCCTGTAGCGTCGGTCAACAGAGAGGAAACTACCATGGCTCATCCCGTAATTGATGCCGACGAGTGCATCGCTTGTGGCGTTTGCGTCGACTCCTGCCCCGCTGGCGTTCTGGAGCTCCAGGACGTCGCTACCGTCGCTGACGAGGACTCCTGCGTCGCCTGTGGCGCTTGCCAGGACGCTTGCCCCGCTGGCGCGATCACCGAGATCGTCGAGGAGTAACCACTCCCCCACCTGCACACTCAAAAGTACACCGTGCACAAAAAAGAGGCCTCCGCATCGCCGCGGAGGCCTCCTTTTTGCATTCGCTACTAGGACAGATCATCCTCGTAGGGCATTAAATCGGCAAGGTAGCCTTTCTCCTTGAGCATGGTCTCAATCTCGTCGAGGGCCTGCTCGTCCTCCGCCGCGATGCGATGGAAGTGATAGCCACTCGTTACCGTCAGCAGCGGAAAGCTTTTGCCGCTGGCAATGCCCTCCAGATAGCGCTCGATATCGCGACGGTTGCGAATGTCCAGGTCGGCCGTGATCTTGCCGTACACGCGATGGTTGACGATCACGTTGAGCACGGCACCGCCCGCGTCGACGATACTCGTGAGCTCGTCACCCGCCTGTTCCACGCTATGGTGCACCTTGACCAGGCGCGTGGGAACAGCCGGGCTGCTCTCGGCCTCCTGCAGTACATAGCCGCGATTGGTGGCCACGATGTCGTGCCCATCGGCACGCAGCAGGGCGATGTCCTGCACCACAACCTGGCGGCTCACACCCACCTCGCGAGCAAGCGCGCTGCCCGAGACCGGGCCTTTGGCTCCCTCGAGCACGCCCATGATGGCACGGCGACGCTCGCGGGCGTTCATTATTTACCGTCCAGCAGACGCAGGTGCTTAAGCGAAAGATCGAGGATCGGCGCAGAGTGCGTCAACGCTCCCGAGCTAATAAAGTCGACGCCCAGGTCGGTCAGGGCGCGAATATTGTTGGCGTCCACGTTGCCCGAGCACTCGGTCTTGGCGCGACCGGCGATAAGCTCAATCGCAGCGGCCATGTCGTCGTGCGTCATGTTGTCGAGCATGATGATGTCAGCGCCGGCCTCCACGGCCTCGCGCACCATTTCGAGGTTCTCGCACTCAATCTCGACCGTCGTGGTAAACGACGCATGGGCGCGTGCCATCTCGATCGCACGCGTCACGCCACCGGCGGCGTCGATATGGTTGTCCTTGAGCATGACAGCAGTCGACAGGTTGTAGCGGTGGTTGCTGCCGCCGCCGATCTCGACTGCCGCCTTCTCGAAGACGCGCATGCCCGGCGTGGTCTTGCGCGTGTCGACGAGCGCGGTCTTGGTGCCCTCGAGCGCCGCGGCCATCTGGTGCGTATAGGTGGCGATGCCGCTCATGCGCTGCAGGTAGTTGAGTGCCACGCGCTCGCCCGAAAGCAGCACGCGCGCGTCGCCGCGCACCTGGCCCACATGGTCGCCGGCGTGCACCTCGTCGCCATCCGCGACATCAAACAGCACGGAGCTTTGCAGATCCAGCAGCTCAAAGGTGCGGGCGAACACGTCCAGGCCGGCGATGATGCCATCTGCCTTGGCGATGAGCTCAACGGTGGCGGGGCGCGCCGTGGGGCACACGCTCGCCGTGCTCACGTCCTCAAAGGTGATGTCCTCGCGCAGGGCCTGCAAAATCAGATCATCGACGACGAGCTTCATGGTAATGGGATTCATGGTCTACTCCTCCACGGCCTGCGTGCCGGCGGCACGGGCCAAATCATCGATTGCAAGGGTGTCGGCGCTCAGGGCGCGGTGACGTCCGTCGAGCGCGGGCTCGCCCGCCTGCTCCACGGCAAGCGACTCGCCGGTGCGCATACGCCAAGCGGCGCGACGACCCCAGACGAGGGACTCAAGCAGGCTGTTGGAGGCCAGGCGGTTCTTGCCGTGCACGCCGTTGCAAGCCGTCTCGCCGGCGGCGTAGAGCTCGGGCATCGAGGTGCGGCCGTCCTTGTCAACCCACACGCCGCCCATAAAGTAGTGCTGCGTGGGCGTGACGGGGATGGGCTCGTCCAAGATGTCGCGACCGTCCTCCAGGCAGCGCGCGCGGATGTTGGCAAAGTGCCCGGTCACCACGTCGCGCTCGACGGGGGCAAAGCTCAGCCACTCATGCTCGGTGCCGTCCCGCTTCATCTGCTCACGGATGGCGGCGGCGACTACGTCTCGCGGTTGCAGCTCGTCAGTAAAGCGCTCGCCGGCGGCATTGAGCAGAATCGCGCCCTCGCCGCGGCAGCTCTCGCTGATCAGGAAGGTGCGGCCCGGCTGCGGCGAGAACAATCCAGTGGGGTGAATCTGAACGTAGTCCAGGTGCTCCATCGTAATGCCGTGCTCCTGGGCGATGTAGCAGGCGTCACCGGTGAGCTGTGGGTAGTTGGTCGAGTGGTCGTATACGCCACCGATGCCGCCCGTCGCCCACAGCGTATGGCGGGCATGGATCTTAAACGGCTCGCCCGCGCGCACGCCCTCGGCGGCGTTTGCCAGCTCATCGGCGGGACGAACCGAGTCGTCCTCGTCCACGGAAACAGCGACGACGCCGGTACACACCGTGGCGCCATCACGCTCGTCGGTCAGGATGTCGGTCATGGCCACGTGCTCAAGAATTTGCACGTTATCCAGCTTGCGCACGGCCTGGAGCAACTTGGTCGTGATTTCCTTGCCCGTGATGTCGGCATGGAAGGCGATGCGCGGGCGGCTGTGCGCGCCCTCGCGGGTAAAGTCGAGGCTGCCATCGGCCTTGCGCTCAAAATCCACGCCCATGGCCAACAGGTCGTTGATGACCGAGCGGCTCGAGCGGATCATGATGTCGACGCTCTCGCGGCGGTTCTCGTAGTGGCCGGCGTGCATGGTGTCCTCAAAGAAGGCGTCGTAGTCCGAGCCCTCGGGCAGCACGCAGATACCGCCCTGAGCGAGCATCGAATCGCACTCGTCGACGGCGCCCTTGGAGAGCATGATCACGCGCGTGCTCGTCGGCAGATTGAGGGCCGCGTACAGACCCGCCACGCCGCAACCGGCAATGACGACGTCGCACTCCATATCGGGGTATTGCTTGGTTTCCACAGGAATCCTCTCCCTTGAATGTGACAAAGGAACCGTCCCTTTGTCACATCGTTTTAGCGCGCTGCGTACTCGAGCATGCGGTCGAGCGTGAGCTTGGCCTGGTCGGCAGCCTCATCCGACACGCCGATCTGCACCTCGCCCTCGCCCGTCTCTAGGCAGCGCACGAGCTTTTCGAGCGTGATGAGATCCATGTTGACGCAGGTGGGCTGCACCGCCGGGAAGTAGAACTTCTTGCCGGTGCCCTGGCAGCGGCGCTCGAGCTCGTAGAGCACGCCGCGGACCGTCACAATGATGAACTCGCTCGCGTCCGACTCCTCGGCATACTTGATGATGCCGGCGGTGGAGCCGATGTAGTCGGCCTCGGCAAGGACGTCGGCCTTGCACTCGGGGTGCGCCAGCACGAGCGCATTGGGATGCGCCTCCTGCGCGTCGACGATTTGCTCGACGGTGATGATGTGGTGACGCGGGCAGTAGCCGTTGTTAAGGATGACGTGCTTCTGCGGAACCTGCTCGGCTACAAAGCGACCAAGGTTTTGGTCGGGAATGAACAGGATGTGCTGCTGCGGCAGCTCGGAGACGATCTTGACGGCATTGGAGCTGGTGACGCACACGTCGCTCCAGCTTTTGATCTCGACCGTCGAGTTGACGTAGCAGACTACGGCGAGGTCGTCGCCGTACTCGGCGCGCGCCGCGTCGACCGTCTCGCGCTTGACCATGTGCGCCATGGGGCAGTCCGCGCCCGGCTCGGGCAGCAGCACGGTCTTGGTGGGGTTGAGCAGCTTGGCGCTCTCGCCCATAAACTCCACGCCGCATAGCACGATGGTCTGCTGCGGCAGGCTCTTGGCGAGCTTTGCCAGGTAGAAGCTGTCGCCGACGTAATCGGCCACAGCCTGAACCTCGGGCGCCACGTAATAGTGCGCCAGGATCACCGCGTCACGTTGGGTTTTTAGTTGCTGAATGGCCTCGACGAGCTCTGCGGGCACCAGTGCCGCGCGCTCCGTTGCCGTCGTTGCCGATGCTAGGCCGGCCGCAATATCGCGTGCAAGCTCCGACGCATCCATGTTCGCGCTCTGTGCCATCAAGGCCCCTCTCTATTGGCGAATCTTGGGGCTTTAGTATGACACCTGGCTTTACAGCTGACAAGACAGCTGTAAAGCCAGGTGTAAAGTTGAAATAAAGATTCAATCATGCGGCGAGTCCATTTTCGGACTGGCAAGCTCAGGATAGTCGAGCGCTCGATAGCGCAGGGGGCATCTTTCGGCACCGCAATATCGCTCGGCGCGAGTTGCGCACCGTGGGGCGCAAATGGGGTGCACCTCCGTGAGCGGCAAGCGTCCGGTATGGCAAAATCGAGGTACTAAGGGGGCCCGATATGCTCAAAATTATCGCTTGCGACGACGATGTCGCTTTTCTAGATAGACTGCACCAGATGATCGACCGCTGGTCGGCCGAGACGGGCACGGCGGTCGACGTTGCGCTCGTCACGCGCGGCGAGGACCTGCTGGCCCGCCATACCGCATCGCGCGCCGATATCATCCTGCTCGACATGATCATGCCGCTCGTCAACGGCATGGGCACCGCGCGCGAGCTGCGTCAATCCGACACCGCTGTACGCCTGGTGTTTTTGACCTCGTCGCCCGAGTTTGCGCTGGAGTCCTACGAGGTCCGCGCCTTCGACTACCTGCTCAAGCCCGTAACCTACGAACGCCTGGCGCAGCTGCTCGATGAGCTTTCGAGCATGCGACCCGCGGCGACCGACGAGCTCGTCATCAAAACGTCTTTTGGCTACCACGCCCTGCGCCTATCCGACATCGAATATGCCGAGGCGCGCAACAAGCACGTGGTGTTCCACCTGCGCGACGGGCGCGATATCGAGGCGCTCGAACCGTTTCGCAGTATCGAGGACCAGCTGGCCCAACACGCGACCTTCTTTAAATGCCACCGCAGCTACCAGGTCAACCTGCGCAACATCGACCACTTCAACCGCACGGAGATCGTCATGCGCTCGGGCGCGTGCATCCCGTTGGCCCGCAGCTGCAAGCAGGGATTCCAGGATGCCTACTTTGCGGCACGGTTCGAGAGCGGGAGGCGCTAATGCTCCCCACGGTCGAAATGGTGCTTTGGGCAATCCACCACACAACGACCCTGCTCTTTGGCGTTTTTGCCTCGGCGGCGCTCTGCGGCATCGAGATTAACCGCCGCCATTCACTCGAGCTGGTCGCGGTCGGCGCCATAACTGGAACCGCATTTGGTCTCGCTAACGCCGTCGGCGGCGAACTTTTCGCCCGCCAGGCATATCCGCTCATCGTGCATCTACCGCTCATTATCTACCTATGCGTGCGTTATCGCGTGAGCCCGCTACTAGCCATGCTGGGCGTCACCAGTGCCTACCTGAGCTGCCAGTTCAGCAATTGGATGGGCATCGCCGCGCTCGCCGCCACTGGTTCGCAAATCGCATACTACGTGGCGCGTATTATCACCACGGCCGGTGTCTTTGCCGTCCTTTTGCATTGGGCCGGCGACATCGGTCCGCGCCTGGCGGTCAAAAGCCGCACCGAGCTCGAGATTCTGCTCATCCTGCCGCTCGTCTATTACATCTTTGACTACGCCACCAACGTCTACACCACGCTCTTCCACTCTGGCTCCGTGGTAACGGTTGAGTTTTTGGCGTTTGCGCTTTGCGCGTTCTACCTTATGTTTCTTGCTGTGTATCTGCGCGAATACGAGGCAAAGGAAACCGCCGAGCGCGAGCGCTGGATGCTCGCGACCCGCGACAACGCAGCCATCAAAGAGCTCGAGGCCTGGCGCCAATCCGGACGCGAGCTTTCGGTTCTGCGCCATGACATGCGGCACTTCCTGCGCGGCCTTGCGGTTTTGATCGAAGAGGGTCACATTGACGAGGCGCTCAAGCGCATCGACGATCTCTGCGAGACGAACGACCGCACCGCCGTGCGCCGCTACTGCGCCAACGACACGGTCAACATCGCACTTTCGTCATTTATCTCGGATATCAATCAACACGACATCACCGCCGATCTGCGCGCCGCCGTGCCCGAGAGCGTCCATGTAGCCGACGCCGACCTGTTCAGCGTGCTCTCGAATGCCCTGGACAACGCCATCGTCGCCGCAAGCGCCGCTCCCCAGGGCAAGCGGTTCGTCAATCTGGACCTGCGCTACGAGGACGGGCAGCTGCTGCTTTTGGTCTCCAACACGTTTGACCGTCCGCCGCATATGGTCGACGGCATGCCCATAGCCCAGCATGCCGGTCATGGCTTTGGAACCAAGAGCATCAAGCTTGCCGTCGAACGCATGAACGGCAACTGCCAGTTCCGCATCAACGGCGATCGATTTGAGCTGCGTGCCGTGATGTAGCGGCGCGAAAAGCTGGCGCCACGACCAGTCCGTTTGAGCCGCTTTGTCGGCGCCAGTCCGCTACAGCGGCGCGGCGGCCGGGGTCAGCTGCTTGATGTAGGCCCACATGCGTTGCTTGGCGGCCTTATCGGTGAGCGCCGCCTCAAAACCGTCGAGCGCAAGCACGCGACGGCCCTGTACATGGGCGACCAGACCAGGCTTGAGCATGGCGGTATCGAAATCGTCGATTGCCACGAGCATATCGGCATAGGTCTCGCGCATGGTATCGGCCGCGCGATCGTCGAGCAGCAGCACGGCCTCGGGATCCAAGGCCTCGAGCGCTTCGCGGAACAGCTCGCACGGCAGGCCATCGCCTGTCGCAACCGTTCCATCGCCCGCGCCGGCGACGCTTGCCAGCACGCAAAAATCCTCGGGCGCGTATCCGATAGCCCCGAGCGCCTTACGCAGCGCGGCGCCATCCGGACCGGCAGCCAGCTCGCCGCCTGCACGCTCAGCCTCATCCAAATCGCCTTTTACCAGCACAATTGGCGAGCACGCGTTGCCCGCGATGCGCACGCCGCGACCTGTAAGCGACGCAAGCTCCTGCTCGGCCGCCTGGGCGATGGCTTCTTTTTTCTGGCTTTGTGACGTGGGCATGCGCTCTCCAATCGTTTGCGTGCCCACCATTATATAAAAGAGCCGCCCGCGAGTGGTTGCTTTGCGAGCCGCTGGGTATAAGCACGGTCGTACTGAGTTTTACGCGGCCAAGCCGCGTCGCATTATGGAGGTCACCATGGCTGACATTAAGCAGATCACCCCCGAGAACTTCGACGCCGTCGTCAACGATAGCCTGCCCGTACTGGTTGATTTTTGGGCCCCGTGGTGCGGCCCGTGTCGTTCGCTCTCGCCCATCGTTGACGAGGTTGCCGATGAGCTGGCGGGCAAGCTTGCCGTTGCCAAATGCAACGTCGACGACAACCAGGACCTGGCCATGAAGTATGGCGTCATGAGCATCCCCACGCTGATTGTGTTTAAGAACGGCGAGGAGATTGACCGCTCGGTTGGCGCTCTGCCCAAGGCGAGGCTGCAGGCGCTGCTGGAGAAGCATCTGTAATACGCTTGTTACATGTTGCCGTCTGCCTGCCGTCCATGAGCGCTTTTACGCCGCTCGCCGGACTTCTGAATGCACCGAGTGCAACCACGGATAGTATGGTAGTCACAAACAGCCCCCAGTGAACGGGTGCGGGTCGCACAGACTCGTACCCGTTTTCTTATGCAGCTGCGCGCAGAGCGGGCGTAGTAAAATCTGAACCACTGAACTGCCCCATACAAAAGGAGATTTCCCATGCATGATGTTGGAATGAACATGAGCCAGCTTGCCATGAGCGTCAAGCAGGTCGACGACACCATCGAGCTCGCTCACGAGTGGAGCCATCAGCTGCTGCATGCGACCGAGAATTTTGACATGGAGCGCATCGGCGCCAAGCTCGAGGCCGCCATGGCCGCGCTCCACGAGGCGCATGACGCGCTCGAGGGCTACGAGGAAGCCATCGAGGCCGACCACAACTCCGTCGGCTCCGTGAAGCTGGTGTAACGTGGCCGAACACGAGCACGGCTGCGGGTACGAGCACGAGCATCCGCACGGGGCGGACGGTGACGCGGGCTGCCACTGTAGTGGTTCCGGCTCCGAGCTGGTCCGTTTTTCGGTTACCGCACCGGACGACCTGCTGCGCCGTTTTGACGAACAGATCGCGCGCCGCGGCGACGTGGCCAACCGCTCCGAGGCCGTGCGCGACCTGATTCGCGCCTCGATCGCCAAGGAGCAGATGCGCACGCCCGATGAGCATGTTATCGGGTCGCTCACCATGATCTACGACCACCATACCGGCGACCTGACGCGCCGTCTGGACGAAGTGCAGCACGACTACACCGACGAGATCGTATCGACCATGCACGTGCATCTGGATCACCACAACTGCTTGGAGATTCTGGCGCTCAAGGGTCGCGGCGAGCGCGTCTACGAACTAGCCGACCGTCTGCTGGGCCTGCGCGGCGTTAAGCACGGCGAGCTCACGTGCGCCGCCACCAAGCAGAGCCTGGGGCTGTAGCGCACCTGTCCCTATTTGGTCGGTTTTGATGAGGGGTGTCGCATGCGGCATGTGCATATTCATGTAACGGGCATTGTGCAGGGCGTTGGCATGCGGCCGTTTGTGTATCGCGAGGCCATGGCGCATGGCATTTGCGGATGGGTGCTCAACGCGGGCGACGGCGTGCATATCGAAGCGCATGCTCTGGCCGGTGCGCTCGATGCTTTTGTTGCCGCGCTTTCTGAGCATGCGCCTGCGGCAGCCCGCGTAGAGCATGTCGAGGTTGTGGACCTGGCAGCCAACGGTTGGGATGCCGCCAATGAAGAGGGTTTTCGCATCGTAGCATCGCAGGACCAGACCGCGCACACGACGCTCGTCTCGCCCGATATCGCCACCTGCGACGATTGCCTGCGCGAGCTGTTCGATCCCGCCGACCGACGCTATCACTACCCCTTTATCAACTGCACTAACTGCGGCCCACGCTTTACCATCATCCGATCGCTGCCTTATGACCGAGCGGCTACCTCGATGGACCGTTTTCCCATGTGCCCTGAGTGTGCCGCGGAGTATACCAATCCGCTCGACCGTCGCTTTCACGCGCAGCCCGATGCCTGCTTTAATTGCGGGCCGCATATCATGTGGCGCGAAGCGAGCGTGGGCGATGAGCCGGGCGAAGCCGCCGCGCCGCTGGCCGTCGGCACCACGCGCGAGACCAGCGACGCCATTATCGACCGCTGCGTTGAGCTGCTGGCCCTTGGTGGCATCGTCGCCATCAAGGGCCTGGGCGGATTCCATCTATCCTGTGACGCCTCCAACGAGCAGGCGGTAGCCGAGCTTCGCCGCCGTAAACGCCGCAGCAACAAGCCACTTGCCGTTATGGTGCGCAGCCTTGCCGACGCTGAACGCCTGTGCCATATCAGCGACGTTGAGCGCGGCTTGCTGGCCGGCAGCATTCGCCCCATTGTGCTGCTGCGCCGACGTGCTGTTTGCGAGAGCGGTGATTCTCCCGACGCCCTCGCGCTCGCACCGTCCGTCGCGCGCGACCTGCCCGAGCTCGGCGTTATGCTCCCCTACACCCCGCTTCAGCATCTGCTGCTTGCCGCGGCAGAAGCCCGCGGTATGCACGCGCTCGTCATGACCAGCGGAAACCTGAGCGAAGAGCCCATCGAGACCGACGACGATCTTGCCTGGGAACACCTCGTTACCGCCGGCATCGCCGACGCGTTGCTCGGTAACGACCGCGCGATCCTCTCGCGCTACGACGACTCTGTAGTGCGCGTGGTCGACGGCGCCGTTATGCCCGTGCGCCGCGCTCGCGGATATGCACCCCAGCCGCTGCCGCTGCCGGCGCTCGACGGCGCTCCGTCCTGCGTGCTCGCCTGCGGGTCACAACAAAAGGCCACGATTGCGCTCACGCGTGAAGGGACGAACGGCGAGGCAACCTGTTTTGTGTCGCAGCATATCGGCGATGTTGAAAACGGCGGGACCTTCGATGCCTGGAACGCCGCGCGCACGCGCTTGGAAGATCTCTTTGACTTGGCGCCCGCCGCCTTAGCCTGCGATGTACATCCCAGCTATCTATCGAGCCAGTGGGCGCGCGAGCAGGCGCGAAAATGCAATCTGCCGCTCGTCGAGGTGCAGCACCATCATGCGCATATCGCGAGCGTAATGGCCGAGGCTATCGCCGCGGGCCAGCTTACAACCGACGCGCGCGTCCTTGGCATCGCCTTTGACGGCACCGGCGCCGGTACCGATGGGACCATTTGGGGCGGCGAGTTTCTTGTTGCCAGCCTTGGCGGCTTTGAGCGCGCCGCGCATTTGCGCACCTGGGCGCTCCCCGGCGGGGCGGCCTCCGTGCGCGACGCCCGCCGCAACGCCTTTGCCCTGCTCAGTGAGCTCGGCCTGCTCGAGCACCCAGGCGCCGCTCGGCTTTTGGACAGCCTCGACGAGCAAACGCGCAGCGTGACAGCCACCATGATCGAGCGCGGCATCAACAGCCCGCGTACCAGCAGCATGGGGCGTCTCTTTGATGCCGCGGCAGCAATTCTGGGCATCTGCGACAAGACAACCTACGAGGGCGAACCCGCCATAGAATTCGAAGCCGCCGCCTGGCGCGCGCTCAGCAGTGAAAGTGCCTGCCCCACCGGCAATATGGCCAGCTTTTCCGTAACCGAATCATCCCGTCCGGACGACTGCCATGTTCTGAACTCCAGACCGCTTTTTGAGGCGCTTTTGGAGGGAATCAGGACCGGCGTGCCCGCCGGCAAGCTCGCGCTCGGCTTCCATATCGCCATTGCACGCGCATCGGCACGTATCGCAAGCGAGATTTGCGCCCGCGAGGGCATCGACACCGTCGCACTCTCGGGCGGCGTGTTCATGAACCGACTTTTGCTTCGGCTCCTCGCGTGCGAGCTCAAAGACGCCGGTCTTGCCGTCTTGGTTCCCCACACCGTGCCCGTCAACGATGGCTGTATTTCCTACGGCCAGGCGGCGGTCGCCCGCGCTCGGCTTGCGCAGGTCATACCGCAGTAGGCTGTCTGGCCAGCCCATACGCCGCCGTCTCACAGGCGTAACGCGTTTGCCCGCGAACCCCGCGAGCGCTACCATCAAACGATGGATTATTCAGTGCCTATCCAGCGCAAAACGTATAAAAGGGGAACATTATGTGCCTTGCCGTTCCCGGTAAAGTGGTCAAACGCGACGACGACCTTAAGGCGACCGTCAACATGATGGGCATCGAGCGCCCCGTTTCGCTGCGCCTCGTGCCGACGGCGCAGGTCGGCGACTATATTCTCGTACACGCCGGCTTTGGCATTCAGATTGTCGACGAGCAGGAAGCCCAAGAGACACTCGAGCTCGTCAATACCATGACCGAGCTGGCCGAAGAGGACCAGCTCGCCACCAACCCGGCCGAGGCATACTAGTGGCGGCGGCGCAGCCGGTTCGCTCCGGTATCGACTTTTCGGCATTTCGCGACCCCAAGCTGGCTCGCGAGCTCATCGATCGTATTCATGAGCTTGTCGGCAACCGCAGCATCAACCTTATGGAAGTCTGCGGTACGCATACCGTGAGCATTGGCCGCTATGGCTTTCGCTCCATTATGCCGACGGGACTCAAACTGCTAAGCGGCCCGGGATGCCCCGTTTGCGTTACCGCCAACCGCGACATCGATCACGCAATCGCGCTTTCCAACATGGACGGCGCCATTATCACCACCTTTGGCGACATGATGCGCGTGCCCGGATCGTCCACCTCGCTTGCCGCGCAAAAGGCAGCGGGGCGCGACATCCGCATCGTCTACTCCCCGCTCGACGCACTCGACATTGCCGAGCAAAATCCCGAACGCCCGGTCATCTTTATGGGCGTCGGCTTTGAGACCACAACGCCCACCATTGCCGCCGCTATCCTGGAGGCCGACGCGCGCGGGCTCCGGAACTTCTCGGTCTACTGTGCTCACAAGACCACGCCGCCGGCTCTGCGTGCGATCTCCAACGACCCCGAGACGACCATCGACGGCTTTATCCTGCCTGGTCACGTCGCTACCATCACAGGCCTGGCACCCTTTAGCTTTTTGGTCGACGAGTTTAAGACCCCGGGCGTGGTCACGGGATTTGAGCCGGTCGATATCCTGCAGGGCATCTGCATGCTGGTCCAGATGGTTGTCGAGGACAGGTCCGCGATTGGCAACGCCTACCGCCGTGGCGTCAATGCAGACGGCAATCTCGTAGCGCGCCAGCTGGTCGAGCAGGTATTTGAGCCGTGCGACACCACGTGGCGCGGGCTGGGACCGATTGCCAACTCGGGTCTTTCCATCCGACCCGAATTCGCGCGCTTTGATGCCGGCGCCCGCTTTGACGTGCCCATTGAACCGACGGTTGAGCCACGCGGGTGCCGCTGCGGCGACGTGCTGCGCGGTGCCATCACGCCGAGCGACTGCCCGTTGTTCGGCCACGCATGTACGCCCGAACACCCCGTCGGCCCCTGCATGGTGAGCTCCGAAGGCAGCTGCGCGGCGTACTACCGCTACCGCGACTATTAGGTTCCGCCGTTCTAACGAACGGCGGGCCGGTCGACGCTGCGCCTCACCCATATAATTCCACCCACGATTGGAGTTTTCGATATGTCCCGTACTGCCACCGATAGCACTGTCCTGCTGGGCCACGGCTCCGGCGGCCAGATGATGAAGCGCATTATCGATGAGGTCTTTCTAGATGCCTTTGGGTCGCCCGAGCTGCTTGCGGGCAACGATGCCGGTGTCGCCGCGCTACCCGCAAGCGGGCGAATCGCCATGTCGACCGACAGCTTTGTGGTAACGCCGCAGTTCTTCCCCGGCGGCAATATCGGCCGCCTCGCCGTATGCGGAACCGTTAACGACGTCGCGACCTCGGGCGCCAACGTGCGCTACCTCTCATGCGGCTTTATCCTCGAAGAGGGCTATCCCATGGACAAGCTTCGCCAGATTGTGCAGACCATGGCCGAAACGGCACATGAGGCAGGTGTGAAGATTATCACCGGCGACACCAAGGTGGTCGAGCGTGGCGGTGCCGACGGCGTCTACATCAACACCGCCGGCGTGGGCGAAGTGCCCGAGGGCGTAGCGCTCAGCGGCGCAAACTGCCAGCCTGGCGATGTCATCCTGGTATCGGGCACGCTAGGCGACCACGGCATCGCCATCATGAGCCAGCGCGAGGGCTTGGCGTTTTCGAGCAACATCGAAAGCGACGCTGCGCCGCTCAATCATCTGATTGCCGACGTGCTCGCCGCCGCCCCCGACACCCGCTGCTTCCGCGACCCCACGCGCGGCGGCCTGGCATCCACGCTCAACGAGTTTGCCCAGGCCAGCGGCGTTGCCATGGAGATTGACGAGGATGCCGTGCCCGTGCGCCCCGACGTGCAGGCGGCATGCGAGATGCTCGGCTACGACGTTCTGCAGGTGGCAAACGAGGGCAAGATGGTCGCCGTGGTGCCGGCCGAGCAGGCCGATGCCGCGCTGGCGGCCATGCGCGCCGCCCGCTACGGCGAGAACGCCGCGATTATCGGCCGCGTACTGCCGCTTGCCGAGGGCACCCGCCCCGCCGTGCGCGTGCGCACCGGCTGGGGCTCGACCCGCATCCTCGACATGCTCGTGGGAGAGCAGCTGCCCAGGATCTGCTAGCGGCAAAGGCTTGCGCTGGCGCGATGCGCCCCGATGCCGTTAAAGATGTTCAGATTCCAAACATGCCCGGCACGCATGCCCAGTATCATGGGGTGCGTTTTACAACTCAAGCGGCAGGAGCACCCATGGCAGCAGCTTTTTCCCATGTGATCTTTGACCTGGACGGCACCATCCTCAACACGCTCGAGGACCTGGCGGCCGCCGGCAACCATACCTGCGAGGCACACGGCTGGCCCACGTTTGCCGTTGACGAGTACCGCTACAAGGTGGGAAACGGCATGCTCAAGCTGGTTGAGCGCTTTATGCCTGCCGAGTATGCGGGCGACGGCCGTATGTTTGAGCAGGCGCTTGCCGAGTTTAGGGCTTATTACGGCGATCACAAGGAGGACCACACTGCCCCCTATGCCGGCACGATCGAGATGCTCGACCGTCTGCGCGCCGCGGGCGTGCGGCTTGCCGTGCTCACCAACAAGGACCACATCTCGGCAGCCCCGCTTATCGAGAAATACTTTGGCCCCGAGCGCTTTGCGCTGGTACAGGGCCGTGTCGATGCGTTTCCGCCCAAACCCGAAGCACCCGTCACGCTGCATGTGATGGAGGAGCTGGGCGCCGATCCGGCAACCACACTCTATGTGGGCGATTCGAATGTCGATGTTCTGACCGGCCACAACGCCGGCCTTAAGAGCGTGGGCGTCAGCTGGGGCTTCCGCGGCCGCGCAGAGCTGGAAGCCGCCGGCGCCGACTACGTGGTGGACACCCAGAACGAACTCGCTGCGCTGATCTTGGGCGAGTAGCGAGCCGCCCACCAATAAGTTGCGGTGAAATAGGGACTGATTACCGGCCTACTGCCCCCAAACAGTCCCTATTTCACCGCAACTTAGATGGGCACGGGGTAGCTAAAAGAGCCCCGTCCCAAATTAGCTACCCCTCAACAATGGCGACACCACAGGTAGAGGACGGACAGCGAGCGACGTCCAAGCCGAACAAGTTGGCATGAAAAAGGCGAGGCATAGACCTTCTGGTCATGCCTCGCCTTTTGAATGACAAATTGTCGGCTTGGGCGGCGCGCAGCGTCAACTGGTTACGCGGTTCGTAGAACCGCGTAACTCCCCTAGCTCAGCATTGCATCCATCATCTCGGAGTTGACGGAGTCGTCGGCAGACCACTCGCCGTCATCGTTGCAGGTGTACTTGAAGATAACCGTGGTCTTCCTGGGCTCGGTGGCCTTGGTCACATCGACCATCACCTGGCCGGCCATCTTGTACAGCTCGTCATCGGAAGGAACCGTGTCGAGTGCAGCGACCTTCTCCTGATACTGGGTGGAGAAGTCCTCGACGATCTTGTTCATGGACTTGCAGGTGATGGAGACCTCGGCGGTTGCAACGCCCTTGTCCTCGTCGACCGTCACGTCGCCGATCTCGTAGTCAAAGCCCTCGAGGTAGGTCTTGGCATACTCCTTGGGATCGATGCCCAGCTGCTCGAACTCGTCGCCCGAAGCCTCCTCCAGGCCAGAGAGGAAGTCGTCGCCACCGTTCTTGACCTCATCGAACTGAGTCGTAAGGTCCTCGGTGATGAGTTCTTCGATCGAAGGGCCTCCGCAGCCGGAAAGCACGACCACGCATGCAACCAAAACGGCCATGAGGGGCGCAAGCAGCAGCTTCTTTTTCATGTTGTTCCTCCCAATGAGCGGCACCGCGCTTCCCAGACACGGCGCACGTTGTAATAAGTAAGCACATACTATCCACTTATGAACACCCTCGGCAGCACGAAGGCGCGGTCGGTTCGTTTTAGCGTCCGAACGGTTTGCAAGCCCGCCCAACGTACAATAAAACGTTTCCCCGCGGTGCAATAAAAAAGGGTGGCCGGACAATCCGACCACCCTTAGACATCATATGATGCCGCGATTTACTTGCGGACGACCTTGACGATGGCGTCACCGGCGGCGACAGCGGAGTCGGCCTCGACGGCGAGCTCGACATCGGCAAACTCGGCGGTGTTGGACACGGCCACGACGACGCAGTCCTTGTAACCGGCAGCGGCGATCTTGGCGCGGTCGATCTTGAGCATGGGCTGGCCGGCCTTGACGATGTCGTCAGCCTTGACGAAGCCCTCGAAGCCGTCGCCGTTCATGTTGACGGTATCGACGCCAACGTGCACCAGGACCTCGATGCCGCTATCGGACTGCAGGCCCACGGCATGACCCATGGTGACGGTCACCTTGCCGTCGCAGGGGGCGTAGACCAGATCGTCCTCGGGCCACACGGCGCAGCCCTTGCCCAGAACCTCGCCACCAAAGACGGGATCGGGCACGTCGGCCATCTTGATGACCTTGCCCTTGACGGGCGAGCACAGCACGTCGGCGCCGGCAGAAGCAGAGATGGAGGCGGGAGCAGCGGCAGCAGCGGGCTCAGCCTTCTTCTTGAACATGTCAAACAGACCCATACGTTTTCTCCTCTTGATTAAGCGCAACGTAGTGCGCATGCCTATGGTGATTATAGTGCCAATTGGACCAAAACTAAGGTGGGGAGTCGAATCGAAAACTCTGCCGACGTCTTTGTCCATCGGCACCCGTTTTGTTGATTAACCCTCGATGAGCCCCAGGCGCACGAGGGCGTTCCAGATGCCGTCGTCGTCGACATTCGTGGTCACGAAATCGGCCGCCGGTCCGGCGTTCGTCAGAACGCCGGAACTCAATCGCCGGAACTCAATTACTCCAAGCCCTCAGCGCCGTTGGACTTGATGATCTTCTGGTATGCGAAAAAGCTGTCCTTGCGGCGGCGCTCGTAGGCGCCGGTGCCGTCGTCGTACTTATCGACATGGATGAAGCCGTAGCGCTTGCGCATCTCGCCGGTGCCGGCGGACACCAGGTCGATGGGGCCCCACCAGGTGTAGGCGATCAGGTCGACGCCATCGGCGACGGCCTCGCCCATTGCCTTGATATGGCTCTGCAGATAGGCGATGCGGTACGGATCGTGAATGGAGCCGTCCCCCTCGACCTCGTCGTAGGCGCCCATGCCGTTCTCGACCACCATCAGCGGAATCTCGTAGCGGGCGTAGATCTCGTTGAGGGCGATACGCAGGCCCAGCGGGTCGATCTGCCAACCCCAGTCGGTGGACTCCAGATAGGGGTTCTTGCCGCCAAAGGTCATGTTGCCCTCGGTCATCTCGTGGTCCTTGTGGGTGCCCACGGTGCCGGACATGTAGTAGCTAAAGGTGTAGAAGTCGACCTTGCCGTCGGCGATATCCTGCAGGTCGCCGTCCTCCATTGCGAGCTCGACGTCGTTCTCGGCCCAGAAGCGCTTGGCATAGAACGGATACTTGCCGCGCACCTGCACGTCGGAGCAGTACCAGTTCATGGAGTTCATCTGCTGCTGCGTGGCGAACACGTCGACCGGATCGCACGTAGCGGCGTAGGAGAGGATGAAGCAGTCCATGTTGCCCATCTTGAACTGCGGGTAGTGCTCGTGAGCGTAGCGCACGACGCGGCCGCTGGCCACAAACTGATGGTGCAGGGCCTGGTAGCGCTGCTGAGCGGTGGTCTTGATGGCGCTCGCCGGGCCCTCGAAGCCCTGGATCAGACCGGTCTCCATCATGGCGCCCATGTCCATGGTGCCGCAGTTGATCTCGTTGAAGGTCAGCCAGAACTTGACCTTGTCCTGGTAGCGGTCGAAGACGGTCTGGCAGTACTTCTCAAAGAAACCGATGAGCTCGCGGCTTGCCCAGCCGTTGTACTTCTCGACCAGGTGATAGGGCATCTCGTAGTGCGAGAGGGTCACGAGCGGCTCAATATTGTGAGCGCGCAGGCAGTCGAAAACGCGATCGTAGAAGGCGAGGCCGGCCTCGTTGGGGTGCGCATCGTCGCCGTTGGGGAAGATGCGGCTCCAGGAGATGGACATGCGGAACATGTTGAAGCCCATCTCGGCGAACAGCGCGATATCCTCCTCGTAGTGATGGTAGAAATCGATGCCGTCATGGTTGGGGTAGAAGCGGTTGGGGTCGATGTCGATCGTGATCTGACGCGGCTCCTTGTAGCTGCCGCCCAGGAAGTGGTCGTCGACGGAAGCGCCGCGGCCGTCCACGTTCCAAGCGCCCTCAAACTGGTTGGCGGCAGTGGCGCCGCCCCAATAGAAACCCTCGGGGAACTTGATGTTTGCCATGAGCATCTCCTTTGCATCGTGGGTCGATAAGCCGAGTATCGCCCACGCGGGAGACATGCGGAGGCGGGGGCGCCAAACCCGATACTTCTTTTCGCAGCGGCACCCCGCCGCCTGCCCGCCCCTGACACTTCCTGACACCTGCCAAAAAGGGACAGGTTTATTTTGGCCGGTTTTATCTGGGAAAACGCTGACGATAGGCAGCCGGCGTGCAGCCATAGCGCTCGGCAAACTTTTTGTAGAAGAAGCTCATGTTGGCATAACCCGCCTCGTGCGCTGCGACCTCCGCGGTGGCGCCGGCGTCGAGCAGTGTCGCTGCGCGTGCCAAGCGGCTCTCCTGCACCAGCTGCATGAATGTGCGGCCCGTCTGACGCTTGAGCAGGGCGCTTGCGTAGTTGGGGCTCAGGTGCAGGTGGCGGGCGAGGTCATCGAGGGTGCAGTCGCAGGCGTTGCGCTCGATGAAGCCCATGGCAGCCGCGACCTGCGCCGATGGCAGTGCGGGCTCGTCCGTTTGCAGCAGCGCGGCCTCGTAACTTTGCATGAGCTCAACCAGCAGCAGCTCGAACAGCCTCGAGACAATCTGGGGGCTCGCTGGCGTGGGGTCCAGACGCTCGCACAGCATCTCCTGCATGTAGCGGCGCACGCGACGGCTGCCGCCCGTATGGAAATGCACGTGTCCGCGGTGGTCGGTTTCGTCCGTGAGGGCGTTGAGCAGGAACCGCGAGACCGCGCTTGCGGGCGAAAGGCTTTGCTCCAGGCTGCGGCCGAGCATCGGCCGCGAAATGATGACGCTCAGCATAATGTCGTGTTCGCCGAGCTCGCCTACGGCATGCGGGCAGGCGACATCGAGCAGGAGGACCTCGTTTTGAGCGAGCATGAGCGGCGCGCCGTTGACGATCTGCGGCGCTCGTCCTCGATAGATATAGCTGATTTCGACATAATCGTGGACATGTTCCGGCACGGGATTGAAGCGCGAGTTGCGAACAATCGATAGACCATCGGGCATGCCTTCTTGTCGTAGGGCGAGCGCTGGGTTGCCGATTTTACGGATATGCCGACCATCGACATCTGCTTGATTACCTTGACCGAGTGCATCGCTCCAGTCGTAATGGGCGCCCGCGCGATAGGCTCGCTCACTGTTGGTCAGCTCGAGCAGAAGGTTGTCCAGCCGTGCGATATCCATTACATCACCATCGTTGATTCGGTCATATTCTGCCGTGGTTTTGATATTAGCAGGGCTGCGCGCTCGGCGTACTCTGACTTCAATGAATTTGAAAGGCTGTTTTGGAGGAGCGTATATGGCGGCGTATTTTGAGCAGGTGCTTGGCGGCATCTACGACAACCACGTGCTTCCGTTCTTGTGGCTCAAGGGCGAGGCGCGCGAGACGATCACCGAGTATCTGGAGCAGATCGCTGGGGCGGACATCCGCGAGGTCTGCCTGGAATCGCGCACGCATCCCGATTTCTGTCGCGACGGCTGGTGGTCTGACCTGCGCTTTATCATCGGCGAGTGCAAGCGCCTGGGGTTAAAGATCTGGCTGCTCGACGACGCCCACTTCCCCACAGGCTATGCCAACGGCGCGCTTGCGGGCGATGACGTCGACCCCGCGCTCAAGAAAACCGTGCTCAAGCATCGCACGATTACGGTCGTTGGTCCCCAGCCGTCCACGACTATCAAGCTCGGTAATCTCATGGACCCCACCGAGCGCTTTGTGGGCGCAGCGGCTTTTGATGCCGCCGGTGCGCCACTCGATCTTGCGCTTGCTGTTGAGCATGGTGACGATGGCGCACCCGCCCGCCTGCGTTTTGACGCCCCCGCCGGCGTCACCACGATCGAACTCTACATCACCAGCCAAAAGACCGGCTTTCGCGATGAGTACATCAACATGGTCGACGCCGCCTCGTGCCACGTGCTCATCGACGCCGTCTACGAGCCCACGTTTGAGCATCTGGGCGACGAGTTTGGCAAAACGATCTTGGGCTTCTTTACCGACGAGCCCGGCTTTATGAACGAGAAGGGCACCACGCTCGACGATGCCTCTACCAGCAGCTTTATCGGGCGAAACGACTTGGCGCTGCCGTGGTCGGACGAGCTTGCCCGCCGCCTACATGATGCGCTTGGCGAGAATTGGCTTACCAAGTTGCACGGCCTTTGGACGCGCGAGGCAAACGGCGCCCAGGTTCGCCACGCCTATATGGACCTTGCTACGCAGCTCTACCGCAGCTGCTTTGACGAGCAGATTGGCGATTGGTGCCGCGCGCACGGCATTATGCACATTGGCCACGTGATCGAGGACAAGAGTTGCCACACGCGCCTGGGCCAGGGCGCCGGACATTACTTCCGCGCGGTCGCGGGGCAGGACATGGCTGGCGTGGATGTGGTCATCAACCAGCTTGCCCCCGGAATTGACCGCGGGCGCTACAGCTACTTCCACGGCGCATGGAACATGGAGTTCTTTACGTACGCGCTCGCCAAGTTGGGATCTTCGGCAGCGCGCCTCGACCCCAAAAAGCAGGGGCGCTGCATGGCCGAGGTCTTTGGCGCCTTTGGCTGGCACGAGGGCCTGCGCGAGATGAAGTGGATCGCCGACCATATGCTCGTCCGCGGTATTAACTGGTTTACGCCGCACGCGTTTAGCATGGCGCCCTTCCCCGATTGGGACTGCCCGCCGCACTTTTACGCGCACGGCAACAACCCGCAATGGCCGCACTTTGGCCAGCTCATGCGCTATATGAATCGCACGGCGACGCTCCTTTCGGAAGGCGCTGCCGCTCGCCCCGTCGCCATTCTGTACCATGCCGACGCCGAATGGGCCGGCAACGCCATGCCCGTCGAGCGCGTGGCGGCCGAACTCACGCGCGCGCAGATCGACTTTGATTTTGTGCCGGCAGAGGCTTTTGAGAATGAGGAGCGTTACGAGGTTTCGATTGCCGATGGGACGTTTGCCGTTAACGGCTGCCGCTATCAGGCGTTTGTTCTGCCCGGCGCCTCGTTTATTGGCGCGGCTACAGCGGAAGAGGTGAGGCGCATGATGGCCGCGGGTGTCACGGTGCTCGCTGCTGACGAAGTGCCCGGCGCTCTTTATGACGCGGATGGCGCAGCCGATCTGGACGGGCTTACGGCAACGCCACTTGCCGATGTGGCGGACGCGCTGGCAGACGCGGGGCTGCAGACCGTTGTGACCGATAGGCCACAGCCCTGGCTGCGCGCACTTCGCTACAAGCGTGCGGGCGAGACCTATGTGATGCTAGTCAACGAGCATCCGCGTGAAAGTATTTGCTGTACGGTTGCGCTTGCTCGAGGCGAGCACCTTTGCGGCACGCGCCTCGACCTGCTGAACGGCACCGAACCCGTTGCGTTTGATGGCGCGTTGGAGCTGGCGCCCTTCGAGAGCTGCGTTGTTGCTCTGGGAACGGGCGACGAGGTCGGACTCGATGACGGGGCGAACACGAATGCGGATGATGCGGTTTGCCTTAGCATCGACGGACCGTGGACCGTTGCCCTCTCCCCTGCCGGCAGCGATGGAACCTTTGGCGAGCCGCAAAAGCTCGAGCAACTGTGCGACCTCACGGCCGAGCAGTTCGCCGGCATCTGCGGCACGTTCCACTATCGCACGTCGTTCGAGCTGACCGACGACCTCGCCCACACCGCCATTGACCTGGGGGATGTCTACGAAGTCGCAACACTCACGCTCGACGGACAAACGCTCGGCACGCGCATCTGCCCGCCCTATCGCTTTGCGACAGGCGCGCATGCCGCCGGCACGCACGAGCTCACCATCGATGTCATCAACACACTCGACCATGCGATTCCCGACATCTTCGCCCTCACCGAGCCCGTCGCGCCCAGCGGTGTCCTCGGCCCCGTTACCCTTCTCGGGCAAAACCTGCCAAAATAAACCCGTCCCTTTTTGGCAGGTTTGGCGAGTGCGGGAGTTCGAATGGATATCAAACGCAAGATTACCGAGGCACAGGGCCTAACCCCTACCGAGCAGCAGCTCGGCATCTCGGCCCTCGCCATGGGCGAAGACATCCGCGGACTCTCCATTAAGGAGTTTGCCGCCCGCGCCAATGTTTCGGTCGCAAGCGTGCACCGTTTTTGCAAAAAGCTCGGCCTCGAGGGCTTTAAGGATCTCAAGGTCGAGCTCATCCGTCTGGCGACCGAAGCAGGCAACCGCCGCGACGTAGATATCAACTTTCCCTTCGATGCCACGTCCACGCCTGCGCAGGTTATGGAGCGCATGGAAGGGCTCTACCAGACCACGCTGGCCGAGACGCAGGAGCTGCTCGACCCCGCACAGCTCGACCACGCCGCCAAACTGATCGCGAAGGCACGGCAGGTCGACATCTACACCGGCTCGCACAACCTCTATCCAGCGGGGATGTTCCGCGACCGCTTGCTTTCGTCCGGCAAGAGCGCCACATGCTACAGCAGCACCGAGGCCCAGGTGCGCACGGCGCTCGCCTCGGATTCCGGCAATGTGGCGATCGTAATCTCCTACAGCGGCCTTGCGCCCAACCTCAAGGAAATCTTGCCGATCCTCAGCAGCCGACATGTTCCCGTCATTGTCATCGGCACACCTTATTGTGCGCGCCTGCACCCCGGCTTTGCCGCCTACCTCACGGTGAGCGACCACGAGAGCATGACGCACCGCATCACGCAGTTCGCCAGCCACATCGCCGTGCAATACGTGCTCGATTCGCTCTACAGCAGCTACTTCGCCAAAGACTACGCCCGCTGCGCCGAGTTCCTAGAGCGCTCATTCCCCTACACCCGCCTCCCCGGCCTCAAATAACAATCCGGCCCCACCGCGCCTCCAATCGCCCTCCTAAGTTGCGGTGAAATAGCTCCTGTTTAGGCTCTAAACCAGCACTTTCAGGAACTATTCCACCGCAACTCGTTGGCGCAGGGGCATCGGGCGGACAGCGGGCTTTTACTTGCGAGGCGTCGGCAAAACAAAGAGTCCGTGCTGGTTACAGTAGAGGTACATTCTGCCGCGCCCGGTAATATGGAAGCGCGGCTGCACCGATTGCTCTGGATAGAGCTTCTTAAAGCAGATGCCGTCCATAGTCGCATATGCCACAAAGCTAATGTAGTGATCCTTGGTCATGGGATGATCGAGCGTGACGTACCAATCGTCCTCGATGCGCTCGATGGAAAAGGCGTGGTCCGCGTCCGGCTCTTCGGCCTCCTGGGGAAACATCGTGGAGCCACAGCAGCTAAAGCTGCCTTCTCCGAGCGCGTGCACAACGTTTCCGCAGATAGGGCAAACGTAAAAGACGCCTTTGAGCATATTGCCTGCACGGTTGGCGTTGGCCCGAATGTCACCAGCCAAAAGCTCAGCCACGCTTATGCCGAGTCTCTGGGCCAAAGGCTCAACGAGGGAAATGTCGGGAAGGCCGCGGCCGGATTCCCACTTGCTGACGGCTTTATCGGTCACGCCAAGGCTTTCCGCCAGGGCGCGCTGGGTGAGGCCGCGCTCTTCGCGCAGCTGCTTGATGGCATGCGCTGCCAAAAAAGTATGGGAGGCATTGGTTTGCCGTGTCTGGTTCATGGGCTGTCCAATCAAATTGAAGAAATGGAGTGAACCGGTTCGACAGTCAGTATCCATTTGAAGGCCAGGCTCGACAACCTACGCTGCGTAGACATGCACCGACCAAACGAGCGTGGATTTTCGGACACTCAAATCACGAGCGTGGATAATCTCCCACTTTGAGCCCCCACACAGGCCAAAACCGGGAGATTACCCACGCTCATCTCTGACTAGTCATTGGGGACGTTCTTAAACGACTAGTCAAACAAGAACGTCCCCAATGACTACTGCCGCATCCGGGGCAAGACAACGCCGCAGGTAGAGGACGGACAGCGAGCGACGTCCAGAGCGAACAAGTTGGCATGAAAAAGGCAAGGCATAGACCTTCTGGTCATGCCTTGCCTTTTTGAATGACAAATTGTCGCTCTGGGCGGCGCGCAGCGTCGAGCCGTTACGCGGTTTGGAAAACCGCGTAACTACTCCCGGACTCCGTACTGCTCGTAGTAGGCGTCGATGGCGGTCTTGAGCTCATCGTCGATGACGACCTTGCCGTCGATCTCGTGGTTGTAGAGGGTCTCGACGACCTCGGCCATGGAGACGATGCTCGCGACGGGGAAACCGTACTTGGCCTCGATCTCCTTCTGCGCGGTGGTCACGCCACCCTTGCCGACCTCCATGCGGTTGAGGGACACGATGAGGCCCTTGATCTCGACATCGGCAGCAGCCTTGACCTTGGGATAGGTCTCGTCGATGGACTTACCGCTGGTGGTGACGTCCTCGACCATGACCACGCGGTCGCCGTCCTGGGGCTCGTAGCCCAGCAGGTTGCCCTTGTCGGCGCCGTGGTCCTTGGCCTCCTTGCGATCGCAGCAGTACTTGACCTCCTTGCCGTACAGCTCGTGGTAGGCAATTGCGGTCACGACGGCCAGCGGAATACCCTTGTAGGCCGGTCCAAACAGCACGTCAAAGTCGTCGCCAAAGTTATCGTGGATGGCCTGGGCGTAATACTCGCCCAGCTTCTTGAGCTGATAGCCCGTCACATAGGCGCCGGCGTTCATAAAGAACGGGGACTGACGGCCGCTCTTGAGCGTAAAGCTGCCGAATTTAAGAACGTCGGACTCAACCATGAACTTGATGAACTCTTGCTTGTAAGCCTCCATGCGGGCTCCTCTCGTAATCGCGTACGTGCCTTCCAGTTTAGCGCAGGCAGGGCGCGTTGCGGGCGCGCTTTGGGGCCTCGGCATTCTGTAAAGGCTTTGTCAGGGGCAATGGTTTTCCAAACATTGGGGTTGACACGGCAAACCCCCTCATCAAGAATACGGGCGGATTGTAACGGGTACGAGATACCCAAAGCGCGCCGCGCCCGGCCTTAAGGAGGTGTGCCATGGAAGGCAGTCATAGTCGAAAAACCTGCATGTCGCCCTCGGCACGCCGCGAGGATTCCACGCACGCATAAGCGCCAACAGCCGATCGTCAAAACCACCACAAAGGTGCCTGTCCCTTCGTGGTGGTTCGAAAGCATGACGTGAGCGACATCTAGGTTTTTTGAAGCACATACGACACGTACGCTAACTCCCTTCAACAAGGAGGACCCTATGCTGATGCTCAAAACCGCCACGGTACTCGAAGCCATCTCCAAGCGCCGCCGCACGGCGCGCCCCGCCGCTCATACCGGCATGTCCAAGAACACCATATTCGCCGCCACCCATAGCGCCGAGGATGCCCTCGTGCTGCTCGACGCCACAGCCGACGGCCTCACCGCCGAGCACGCCGCCGAGCGCCTGAGCGCCGTCGGCCCCAACACCATCGAAGCGCCGACCAAGACGCTCGCCCGCCGCATCGCCGACGCGTTCGTCGATCCCTTCGCTGGCATCCTCGCCGCCCTCGCACTGGCCTCGCTCTACATCGACGTGCTCGCCGTGCCCGAGCTGCAGCGTGACCCCTCCACGGTCATCGTCATCGGCATCATGCTGCTGGTATCGGGCGGCATGAAGTTTATCCAGGAAGCCCGCAGCGGCAATGCGGCCGAGGCCCTTAAGGACCTGGTCTCCAACACCTGCTGTGCCCTGCGCGACGGCGAGCGCGTCGAGATCCCCTTCGACGAGCTCGTCCCCGGCGATGTAATCCGCCTCTCTGCCGGCGACATGGTGCCGGCAGATGCCCGCATCATCACCGCGCGCGACCTGTTTGTGATCGAGTCCGCACTCACCGGCGAGAGCGAGGCCGTCGAGAAGACCGCTGCCATCACCGTCGTCGAGGGTGCCGACGGCTCCGCGCTACCACTCTCTGCCTGCAAGAACATCGTCTTTACCGGCACCTCCGTGCAAAACGGCACCGCCATGGCGCTTGTCGTTGCCACCGGCTCGGACACCTACCTGGGCGGCATCGCCAAGATGCTCAACGGGCGCGGCGAGAAGAGCGCGTTTGACCGCGGCGTCTCGAGCGTCTCCATGCTGCTCGTGCGCCTCATGCTCGTTATGGCGCCGGCGGTCTTTGCCATCAACGCCGCCACCAAGGGCAACGTCATCGATGCGCTGTTGTTCGCCACGAGCGTGGCCGTGGGCATCACGCCGCAGATGCTTCCCGTCATCGTGACCACGAGCCTGTCGCAGGGCGCCAAGGACCTCGCCCGCCGCCAGGTTATCGTCAAGGAGCTGCCGGCGATCCAAAACCTCGGCGCGATGGACGTCCTGTGCTGCGACAAGACCGGCACCCTCACCGAAGACCGCATCGTGCTCGAGCGCTACCTCAACACCGACGGCAACGAGGATGCGCGCGTGCTGCGCCATGCGTTTTTGAACAGCTTCTTCCAGACCGGCCTCAAGAACCTTATCGACCTGGCCGTCATCGACCGCGCCGATGTGACGCCCTCGGCCGCAGCACCCGATTCCATGCTGGGCCAGAGCCTGCGCGACCGCTATACCAAGGTCGACGAGGTGCCCTTCGATTTCTCGCGCCGTCGCCTGAGCGTAGTTGTCGCCGACGCCCAGGGCAAAACCCAGATGGTCACCAAGGGAGCTGCCGAGGAAATGCTCGAGATCTGCTCCTTTGTCGAGGTCGATGGTGCCGCCCAGCCGCTCACCGAAGAAAAGCTTGCCCAGATTCGCAAGCAGGTGGCAGGACTCAATGCCGAGGGCCTGCGCGTGATCGCCGTGGCGCAGAAGACCAACCCGCGCACCGTGGGCGAGTTTGGCATCGCCGACGAGTGCGACATGGTGCTGATGGGCTTTTTGGCCTTCCTCGATCCGCCCAAAGCGAGCGCCGCAGGCGCCGTCGCCACCCTCGAGGCCAAGGGCGTGGCGGTAAAAGTCCTGACCGGCGACAACGACCGCGTCGCCGCCACCGTCTGCGAGCAGATTGGCATCGACGCAAGCAACGTTTTGCTGGGCTCCGAGATCGATGCGCTCGACGACGCCGAGCTGGCGGAGCGCGCCGAGCAGACCCATCTCTTTGCCAAGCTCTCGCCGCTGCAGAAGGCGCGCTTGGTGCGCGTCATGCGTGAACTGCTCGGCCATACCGTGGGCTTTATGGGTGATGGCATCAACGACGCCGCCGCCATGCGTGCGAGCGACTGCGGCATCTCGGTCGATTCGGCCGTTGACATCGCCAAAGAATCCGCCGACATCATCTTGCTCCAGAAGGACCTGGGCGTGATCGAGCGCGGCATCATCGAAGGCCGTCGCACCTACGGCAACCTACTCAAGTACCTCAAGACCACGGTGAGCTCCAACTTTGGCAACGTGCTGTCCGTGACCGTCGCGAGCCTGTTCCTGCCGTTTTTGCCCATGAGCGCCCTGCAGCTGGTGCTGCTGTCGCTGGTCTACGAGATCGTGTGCATCGCGCTGCCGTGGGACACCGTCGACGATGCCTGGACTGCCCGCCCGCGCGCCTGGGACGCTGCGTCCATCAAGGGCTTTATGCTCGAGCTGGGCCCCGTGAGCTCGCTGTTTGACATCGTGACCTTCGCCGCGCTCTTCTTTGCGGTGTGCCCCGCCACCGTGGGCGCGAGCTGGGCCGAGCTTGCCGACGCGGGCAATGTTGCCGGCATGGCAACCTTTGCGGCGATTTTCCAGAGCGGTTGGTTCGTTGAGTCTATGTGGTCGCAGACGCTCGTAATCCACATGCTGCGCTCCCCGCACCTGCCGAGCCCGCGCGACCACGCCGCGCCCGCGCTGTGCGTGCTCACCGTACTGGGCCTGACGCTCGTCACTTGGCTGCCGGCAAGCCCCATCGCCGAGGCTCTGGGCCTCATGCCGCTGCCGGCGAGCTTCTTTACGCTGCTCATCGGCATCGTCGCCGCCTACATTGCGCTGACCCAGCTGGCCAAGCGCCACTACATCGCCCGTCACGGTGAGCTGCTGTAACAGACAGCCCGAGTCCACCACGGCAGCCGTTTCCACAACCCGTCCCCTCAGCAGTTGCGGTGAAATAGTTCCTGTTTTAAGACCCCCAAGCCTTATTCAGGAACTATTCCACCGCAACTTATTGAACCACCACAAAGGTGCCTATCCCCTTCGTGGTGGTTTTGGAGCGTTACGAGGCGTTGGTCAGGCGGCTCCAGAGCTCATCGATATCGATCTGGTCGCCGCCGCTCAAGTAGCCGGTTCGAATAAAAGCCTCATTGTAGATATAGATGTCATGAGCGCTATCGCCATCGTCTTCGGTGTCGTTGGCCATAATCACGTAGCGGTGGCCGTCAAGCGCCTTGACCAGCCAATACTGGGTATCATCGATCGTGCATTTCTCCTGCACCATCGCCGCATCGCCAATCGCGCCGATGAGCGCCCACTCGCCCTTCGTATAGCCGCCCACCGAGAGTAGAATCGCGACGTTTTCGTCTCCGCCGCCCGGTTCAAGCTCCTCGTACTCGGACTCCGAAAGCGGTATCGCGCTGTTCGCAAGTTCGTCCACATCGTCCGAAACCTTGGAAAAGGTAAAAGCGAAAAATCCCGCGTCATCGACGGCGCCGTAGCCCACGTTCTCGCCTTGCCACTCATAATTTTGATGTTTGAGCAGGCGCACCATATCGGCACCAGCCAAGTTGATCGCGGCATAGACCGTCACGTTAGCATTGTCGTCCACGCAGGCGGCGTCCGCCGTGCTCGCTGCTTTGGCGCCGCCCGTTGTGCCCGAGCAGCCAGCCAGCGCGCAAGCCGCCGCGCCCGCGCCCGCCACAAAGACCGCACGGCTCATCGTCATCTCGTTCATCATGTTCGTCCCTCGCTATGCTATTGGCCGCATCGCACTTAGCCGAGCGCGCGCCCGGTCTTCTCCTGCCAAAATTCGTTAATCGTGGGGGGCACCGCCGCCTTGGGTAAACGTACCGGTTTTGATGGCCTCCTCGGTAATGAGGTCCAGGCGGTAGTCGCCGTTTTCCATTTGGCTCACCATGGCAACGTGACGCGCCATGTTGGAACCGTAGACGCACGCAATCCACGAGCCCGAGGTAATCTGCGCGCGGTCCTCAACCGGAACGGAAAAGCCCGCGATAACATCCTCGCAGCTCGAATAGCCCGCAAGCTGCAGCGTAAACATCACGGTACTCCCGGTGCCGCCCTTGTCGAGCTTTCCGATTTCATCCTCGCCGAGCCATTCGGTTGCGCCATCCTTGCTGATATTGCAGACGCTGAGCACGCGACCTGCCTCGTTCTCGTACATCTCGAGCGCATCTTGCCAGGTATAACCCTGTTGCGACGCAAACTCCTGCAACTGCCAGCCCTTAAGCTCGAGCAACGCTGCGATGCTGATGTTGCGGTGCGCATCCCAGCAGTCATCCGACCACGTATCGAACGCGTCCGCCGAGCCGCTGTCTGTGTCCGCACCGCCGCCCGCATCACCGGAATCACCCGATGACGAGCCCGCATCCATCTTGTCCTTTACCGGGCGATCGTCGTTAAAACCCGTCGTGTCCTGCGCCTGCTGTCCGCCGCATCCCGCAAGCGTCAGCAACGCCGTTCCCGCCGCCGCGACAAACGCCGTGCGCGAAATAACCGTCTCCCTCATCGTTGTTCCTTTCCCGTTTCTTATCACAGCGCCGAGCAACGCCTCGACACCGATCCTCCCGTAGCCCACTCACGCTATTGACGGGGCAGCTCCGTCCAGCCAAAACCGGGCTCAAAGCCATCGCGCGTGCCGATCACGTCGCCCGAGCCGTTCACCCAAGCTTGATCCGCCATCACCGAAACCTCGACATCGGTACCGTCGGGCCTGGTGTAATGGTTGACCCCGCGGATGGCATCGGAATACGACGCCGCGCCCGTTCCCACACCTGTGCTGGAGAAATTGGCCGCGCTGGCGGCCATATTCGCGGCGTGTTGACGATCGCTGCGCTCAAACCAAGCCTGCTGGTAGCTGTCGAACGCCTCCTGCTGCGAGGCATGCATCTGCTGCCAGGCCGCGAACTGCTGTTGCTGCTGGGCGATGTTCATCTGCGTGCGCTGACGCTGCTCGAGCACCATCTGCTGCTTTTGAGCGCACGCTTCGCGCGCAATCGACGGGTTGAGCCGCAGAGTCGACGCCATTGAGGCAAGCGCCGTGGAGGCCGCCTCGTCCAGACGGCCTTCCGGCGCAACCAGGCAGAAGCTGTCCCTGATACGCCACTGCAACAGGTCTGCCGCGCCCAGCTTGAACGGCGCCCCGTCTGGGCAATCGCCCTGATCCGGAGCCTGATCTTTCGCGGCGCGCTGACCCGCCGCCGCAGCCGCCTGGCGCTCGCGCAGGCGCTTACCCAGAACGCCACCGATCAGTCCGCTCGAAAGGCCCGCGCCCAGCAGCGCCTCGGCCCCGGCGGCAACGCCTTTACCCACAGAACCCGCGACTCCACCGATCGAGACTACATAGCCCTCGACCTTTGCCGCCACTGCAAGCTCGGTAGGCGCCGGGACGCCCGCGAGCCGATATCGACGCATGCGGCACTCATAGACCACATCGCTCGGTTCCATCGAAAAGCCCTGAATCGCAAAGTCGTTTGCAGCCTCGCGCTTTACGCGAGCACGCTCATGTTCAATATCGCCTGCCGCGCTCGACGGATAGGGTTGCTCGGCCACAACCTCCGCCCGTGCGCCCAATTGCGCCGCGCAGGCTTGAGCTAACTCGTCGCACGCCGCCTCCACGTGCACAAACGCCTTGCGCTCGGTTTGCGTGGGGATACGCTTGGCAACGGCGCCCGCGTCCACGTAGCAGAGCTCGGAGCGATACATGATGCGTTCGCCCGCCGGGCCTGCCGCCGTCACGCCAACTGAAATCGGGCAGTCGAAACTACTGCTGCGCTCAAGATGCGCCTCTTCGATACGCCAACCCCGCGGCAGCGCCACTTGCGCGAGCGCTTGGCCGCCAGAGGCATCGCATGCGGTGTGGAGCTCAAGGTCGCCGACGCGGGGAGCATCCGCTGCGGCCACGTCGCGGACCGGCGACGCGGCGTCGGCATCCTGCATCGGCACATCGACCGGCGCGTTCGCGCTCGGCTCACAACCTTCGCCCGCGCCATCATCGGCAGCCGCCCCATTTGCGTGTTCCGCGACACCCGGGTCATCCTCAACGCTCTCAAGCCGAACACCGCAGCCCGGGCAAAATCGCACCGGCACGCCGGCGACCCGCGGCAGCTGCATCCCGCACGCCGGGCAGAATCTCAAATCACTCATCCCGTACACCCCACATTTCATTGGCTGTTCTTGATGGCGGCTAGCTGTCGCCACAGTTCATCGGCACCGTCAAGGCGATATGCCGTCTTGTCGAGCACGATATTCCCGCCCTCGAACTCCACCGATTGCTCCGAGCCGTCTTCATAGACAAAGACGAGCGTGCGACCGGCATCGCTCATCCGCTCATCCACCGCACCTCCCACGGTGCAATCGTCGAGCGCGGCAAAAGTCGATGCGACCAGCTCGGCATCGTCGGTCTCATAGATCGTCCGCGCCTCGCCGTCCTCGATAAGCTTGACTGCCACCGGATCGGCAGCACAATCGTTCAGCAACGCTTGCGCGGCGTTCTTTCCCTGGTCGGCACGGGCACCAAAGCCGTATGCCCGCACAAGCGTCACCGCCGCAGCAAGGACCACCACGGCGATAAGCGCGCCCGCAATTTTATTAGACGAGCAACCACGAGACGCCATAGGCCCACCCCTTCCGTTCTGCTCCGCTCAACATCACATTCATATGCCTTTGAGCGCCAAAACGGCAGGTGACAAATGTCTCATATTCATATTTTTGCAGGTAAAACCACCACAAAGGTGCCTGTCCCCTTCGTGGTGGTTTTGGCTAGTCTTGGGGTGTCCAGGACCAGAAGAAATTGATGAGGGCCACGCGCGAGGCGGCACCGGTCTTTTTGTTGATCGAGGCGATATGGCGGTAGAGCGTAGAACGCGAAAGGAAGAGCGCTGCCGCAACGTCCTGCACGCTGTCGTCCGATACGACCAGCGCCTCCAGTACATCGCGCTCGCGCTTGGTAAGTCCAAAGGCGGCTACAAAACCGTCGAGTCGATCGTCAAACGAAAGCTCCGGTGTCTCCAGGGACACCGTGTCGACCTGATCGGGCGCACGGCTCACGCCAAGATCGTCGGTGGCAAACGCCAGCCCCCTGTGACCCGCTTCGTCCTCAACGCCTTGTCCAAACTGCCCCAACAGCGAGATCGCAATGCCGACAAACAGCACGAGTACGACACCCACCGCCATCAGCACGTTTTGGCTCGAGATGATCGCCACCGCCGGAGCCGTCACAAGCATTGAGCAAATGTTGTTGATGACGCGGCCCATGCACGGCCACAGATACGACCAGCGCGCATACATCGAAATCGCGGCGAACTTCGCGGTGAAGAACACCACGAAAAAGCCCGTGCCCAGGTAAAAGATAAGGCTCTGTTAGACCAGGATTGACATGCCGACCTGCCGGCTAACTCGCCGTCTCCC
>CABUDI010000004.1 GCA_902490305.1 uncultured Collinsella sp. | reverse complement strand
CTTAGAGGTCCTCGCGCCAGAAGGGCATGCTCATGCAGCGCGGGCCGCCGCGGCCGCGGGAGAGCTCGGCGGAGGGCACGACGAGAAGGTCCAGGCCCTCCTTGTACAGCACGTCGTTGGTGACGGTGTTGCGGGCGTAGACGCAGATCTTGCCGGGCTCGACGCACAGGGTGTTGGAGCCGTCGTTCCACTGCTCGCGGGAGGCCGCGATCGGGTCGCCGCCGCCGCAGGGGATCAGCTTGACCTGGTCGACGCCGGTGGCGTCCTCCAGGACGTGCTCGAGGGTGTCCTCGATCAGGCGGATGTTCACGTCGCCCGGGTTCTTGCCGGCGGTCAGCTCGTAGACGCGCAGGGTGCCCATGATGGCGGGGTGGATCGTGAACTTATCGACGTCGATCTGGGTGAAGACCGTGTCGAGGTGCATGAAGGCGCGCGAGACCGGGATGTCGAAGGCCAGGATGCGCTCGACCTTGGAGTCGGAGTTCCAGAAGATGTTCTGGGCCATGACGTCGATGGCCGCGGCCTGGGTGCGCTGGGAGATGCCGACGGCGAGGGTCTTCTCGTTGATGTTCAGCACGTCGCCGCCCTCGGTGTGGAACTGGCAGTCGCGGCGGAAGTACAGCGAGACGTCCTTGTAGTCGGGGTGGTACTTGAAGACGTACTTGCCGTACAGGGTCTCGCGGTTGCGGGTGACCGAGTACATGCGGTTGAGGTTGACGCCCTCGCCGACGACCGCGAACGGGTCGCGGGTGAAGTAGAGGTTGGGCATCGGGTCGATGATCAGGTCGGACTCGGACTCGGAGTTGACCAGGGAGTCGAGGGTCGTGGACGCCGTGAGGGGCATGTCGATCTCGGACTTGGTCATGCCGGCCATGGTCTTCTTGACGAACTCGAGGTTGTCCTCGATGGAGTCCAGCTTCTCGCGGACGATCTGCGGCATGTGCTGGCCGCGGATGCCGGCCTCGGCGATGTACTGGTCGGTGAACTCGGCGCGGGCGCCGGGGACCTGGTCGAACACCTCGGCGACGAGGTTCTCGAGGTAGAGGACCTCCACGCCCTGGTCCCTCAGGATCTGGGCGAAGGTGTCGTGCTCCTGCTGCGCGACCTCCAGGAACGGGACGTCGTCGAACAGGAGTCGCTCGAGCTCGTCGGGCGGCAGGTTGAGGAGCTCGTCGCCGGGACGGTGCAGGCAGACCTTCCTGAGCTTGCCGATCTCGGAAGGCACGTGCAGACCTTTCGTCATGGCCTCCTACCTTTCTTTCGGGCCTTACTGGCCGAATGTATCAGCGCCCCTCCGTATGGGACGCTGCTTGCTGACAGCTCTAGTTATATCCAAAAACCACCCGCAATTCCACCTCGCCCGCGAACGGTCAGCAAAGTGCGATGAACGGTATATCGCATATGATTCCCCCATGATGCACTTCAGTTCTCTAAAGCATATTTTCAAAGGTAAACGTTCTTTTTCTAAGGAATTAAGCCAGATTGCACAAATATTTACATGTTTAGGAATTGCATAGCTAAAACGGTTTTCTGCATATATATGTCGTTTGTCCACGATTCGATTTGGATTCGATTATATTCAGCTCGCAATCATTCTTATTCATACATCCTCACCAGTTGAGTATGGATATAGATTGTTTTCAAAACGAGTCGGGCAGTTAGTTGCATGCCTTGACAGCGTAAGAAGTAGGTTAAGATACCGTTCGCACAATACGTCCGTGCCACAAGTCGACTAAATTGAGACAATAGTGAATAGTGTTAGGCTACCGTCCCCTGCGGGGACTGAACGGACAGATGCATATGCCGAGCAAAATCGAAAAAAAGCAAGCCGCCGCAAAGCTGCGCAAACCGCCGCGCGACTTCTCGTACACGCAGAACCGAGAGCTCAGCTGGCTACGCTTTGACAACCGTGTGCTCGACGAGGCTTTTGATGAGTCCGTGCCGCTGTTCGAGCGCCTTAAGTTCGTCTCGATCTTCGAGTCAAACCTCGATGAGTTCCTTATGGTGCGCGTGGGTGGCCTGTCCGACCTTGCCGAGCTCAAAAAACAACCTGTCGACAACAAGAGCAATATGACCGCCTCGGAGCAGGTCGATGCCGTCATGGCAGAGCTGCCCGAGCTCCTCGACCGCTGGGAGTCCATCTTTAAGAGCATCGAGGGCAAGCTCGACGCCCTGGGCGTTCACCGCGCGCGCGTCGATTCGCTTACGCCCGAGGAGCGCACCTTTGTCACCCGCTACTTCCAAGCCTACGTGTCTCCGGTCATCTCACCGTTGGTAATCGACCCGCGCCACCCCTTCCCCAACCTGCGCAACGGCGCACTCTACCTGGCCTGTGGCCTGGACGGCGTCACCGACGAGGAGAGCCTGCTGGGCCTGATCGAGATTCCCGCCTCGATGAACCGCGTGGTCGAGATCCCCTCGCCCACCGGCACCTACTCCTACATTCTGCTCGAGGACGTCATCCTCGCCTGCCTGGACAGCTGCTTTGGCTCCTATAAGCCGCTCGACCGCGCGCTCATCCGCGTCACCCGCAACGCCGACATCGATCCGGACGGCGAGGGCGTCGAGGAGGAAGAGGACTACCGCCAGCATATGAAGCGCATCCTCAAGAAGCGCCTGCGCCTGCAGCCGGTAGTGCTCGCCGTCTCGGGCTCACTCGAAAAGCCAACGCTCAAGACTATCCGCAAGGCGCTCGAGCTCTCGCGTCGCTCGGTCTTTACCTGCGATATCCCGCTCAACCTGGGCTATGTCTTTGGCATTGAGGGCAAGATTCCCGAGCACCTGCGCAACGAGCTGCTCTTTACGCCGTTTAAGCCGCAGCCCAACCCCACCATCGATATGACCCGCTCCATCCGCGAGCAGGTGCTGCAGCACGACAAGCTGCTCTTTTACCCTTACGAGGCCATGAACCCCTTCCTGGATCTGGTGCACGAGGCCGCCTACGACCCCGAGTGCATCTCACTGCGCATCACGCTCTACCGTGTGGCCAAGCAGAGCCGCCTGTGCGAGTCGCTGATCGATGCCGCCGAGAACGGCAAAGAGGTCACGGTGCTCATGGAGCTCCGCGCCCGCTTCGACGAGCAGAACAACATCGAGTGGGCCGAGCGTCTGGAAGAGGCAGGCTGCACCGTCATCTACGGCTCCGAAGGCTTTAAGTGCCACTCCAAGATCTGCCAGCTCACCTATCGCGAGGGCATGGCGCTTACACGCCTGACGCTGTTGGGCACCGGCAACTTTAACGAGAAGACGGCCAAGCTCTACAGCGACTTTATGCTCATGACCGCCCATCCCGGCATCGGCGAGGACGCCAACCTGTTCTTCCGCAACCTGTCGCTGGGCAACCTGCGCGGAGATTACCGCTTCCTGGGCGTGGCGCCGGTCGGCCTGAAGCCGCTCATCATGCGCGGCCTGGACCGCGAGATCCAGCGCGCCCTCGCTGGCGAGCCCGCCCGTGTGTTCTTTAAGCTCAACTCGCTCACCGACCGCGAGGTCATCGACAAGATCGCCGAGGCATCGTGCGCAGGAGTCCGCGTGGACATGATCATCCGCGGCATCTCGTGCCTCAAGCCGGGCGTTCCGGGCAAGACCGAGAACGTGTATGTCCGTTCTATCGTCGGACGCTTTTTGGAGCATGCGCGCGTTTACGCCTTTGGCGTGGACTCGGACATGATCTATCTGAGCTCGGCCGACATGATGACGCGCAACACCGAGCACCGCGTGGAGATCGCCTTCCCCGTGCTCGACCCCACCTGCCGCGCACTGGTTCACGAGTACATGGGCATGCAGCTGCGCGACAACGTGAAGGCCCGCAGTCTCACGAGCGACGGCACCTGGGTCCCCGTGGAGCGCCATGAAGGCGAGAGGCCCTTTAACTCGCAGGAAGCCCTGTTGGAGCGTGCCTATCGCAACGCCGAGGCCGCCGCGCAGCAGCGCGCACAGGAGAAGGAACGTGTGGCCGAGGAGTCTATTCAGGCTGAGCTTGAGCGCGAAGCGACTGTCGAGCCTGTTGCCGAGTCGGAGGCTGTCGTCGAGGCCGCACCCGAGCCCGTCGTTGAGACGGAGCCCGTCACCGCCCCCGCTCCCGCCCCCGAGCCCGAGCCGGCAGCGCCCGAGGTCCAGAAGGTCCAGGCGACCGTCATTGAGCCCGATCCTGCGCCCCAGCCCGAGCCGCAGGCCGCTAAGCCCGCGCCCGAGACGAATGCCCGTCGCGAGAAGCCCGCTGGCAAGACCAAGGCCATCGAGCGCCATCGCCCCGGTCGCGTGCGCATGGGTCTGGGTCTGATCGGTCTGGGACTTAAGACGCTCATTACCGGCAAGACGAAATAGTCGTTTGTAGAAGCGGTTTGTAGAAGCGCCCCGCATTTGAGGAAAGCCTCGGATGCGGGGCGCTTTTCCCTGCTACCATGGTGCGGACAACAACGCGAACGACAGGCAGGGATATGAAGCTCACCATAGAATCGATGACGTACGGCGCCGACGGGTTGGCGCACGCCGACAACGGCAAGGCCGTCTTTGTGCAGGGCGCCGTGGCGGGCGACACCGTCGAGGCCGAGATCGTGCAGGACGGCAAGTCGTTTATGCGCGCCCGCACCACCGAGATTCTGGAGCCGAGCCCCGATCGCATCCAGCCTCCCTGCCCCTTCGTGGGCATCTGCGGCGGCTGCTCGTGGGGCAATCTCTCGCGCACCGCGCAGCTTGCCGCCAAGGAGCAAAACCTGCGCTCCACGCTCGAGCGCATCGGCAAGTTCACCCCTGAGCAGGTCGATGAGTTGGTACAGCCCATCCGCCACACCAAGGACGACTGGGGCTACCGCAATAAAATCGAGCTCGAGCCGACCGTCGTTAACGGTCGCGTACGCCTTGGCATGCACGGCGTCGATCCCAGCAAGATCGTGACCGTCGATGCGTGCCCTCTGTTCGACAAGCGCTTCCCCAAGGCGCTCAAGTCGGTCGTCGGTGCACTCAACTATCTGAGCGGCAGCCACGACTTGGGCCTGGAG
The DNA here is from genome assembly GCA_902490305.1 of uncultured Collinsella sp. Lineage (GTDB taxonomy): Bacteria > Actinomycetota > Coriobacteriia > Coriobacteriales > Coriobacteriaceae > Collinsella. The sequence goes on along the minus strand of CABUDI010000004.1, from coordinate 118,870 downwards.
CGCGTGGGCATTCGCGCCTCGCGTCGCACCAAGGCGCTCGAGGTCGCACTCTGGACGCCCACGGGCTCCTTCCCGCGCTCGCAGGTCTCCCGCGTGCTGGCAGATGCCGCTCATCCCACGAGCATCGTGCGCGTGATGAGCAAGGGTGAAAAGAAAGCCCGCCGTGTCTCTAAGGTCGAGATGCTCGCCGGCGAGGGCTCGTGGACCGAGAACATCGCCGAAGGCCAGATGCGCCTGTCCGCCCCGTCGTTTTTCCAGGTCAACACCAAGGGTGCCGAGATTTTGATTGAGCTCGTTATGGACGCCCTCGACCCGCAGGAAGACGAGCCGGCCGTGGACCTGTACTGCGGTGCCGGCACTTTTACCCTGCCGCTCGCCCGCCGCTGCGATTTTGTCGCCGCCGTCGAGGCCTACGGCCCGGCCGTGCGCGATCTACGCCGCAACCTGGAGATCAACAAGCTCGATAACGTCGACGTCATCGGCGGCGATGCCGTGCGCGAGTTCCCCGATCAGGATGCCGATGTCCTGGTAGTCGATCCGCCGCGCGCAGGCTTGGCGCCCGAGGCGATCGACCTCATCGCGAGCACGAGTGCCCGCGATGTCGCCTACGTGAGCTGCGACCCGGCAACTCTGGCCCGCGACCTCAAGCGCTTTGTCGAGGAGGGCGCCTTCTCCCCCGTCAAGATCACGCCGGTCGACCTATTCCCGCAAACCTTCCACTGCGAAACCGTCGTCCACCTCAAGCGCAACTAAACTAATCTGTTTTAGGGGGCGGGCTTCAGCAATCATCGAGTGGTGAATCATTGCTGAAGCCCGCCCTATTTCATTACTGATGGCTGACCGGAGCGCCGCAGTTTTGGCAGAAGGAGGCATTTGCTTCCACCATTGAGCCACACTGAGCGCAAAAATGAGCGGACTCAACTGGCTGAGCATCATCGACTGCGATCGACGCCTGCTGTACCTGCGAAACCTGCTGCGCCGGAGGCATTTGCTGGTACGGATTGGACTGCGGAGACTGAGGCTTATTCGACGATTCCTTGTTCAAGATAACAGCAAAGGCGACAGCCGCAACACCACCAAATACAACTAGCAAAACGAGAAGATCGAATACACTAAGGCCTATCATCGCAAATCAGCTCCTCATGTAGCGAAAGATGACGGATGCCGAGATTTTATCGCCGCGCCGCAAGCCCCTCCTAGTGCGCAACACCCATCCACCCTGCATGATTTTCTGGGCGAGGATCAAAATCATTGGGGAATGGGGCGTGGCAAGCGTATGTCTTCGGGGTATAAGACGGCTAATTGTATGCCGCCCTATGAAAGGAACCCTTATGCCCAGCGTTGCCGTTCTCGCCGCCGATGGCTTTGAAACGATTGAATGCCTGACCATGGTCGACGTCATGCGTCGCGGCGGCGTGCGCGCCACGCTCGTCTCGGTCATGCCCACGCGCGAGGTCGTGAGCTCGCTGCAGATTCCCGTAACCTGCGATGCGCTCTTTGACGAGATTAACTTTGACGAGTACGACTGCGTCGTGCTGCCCGGCGGTCTGCCCGGCGCCACCAACCTGCGCGCCGACCAGCGCGTCTGCGACGTAGTCTGCGAGTTCGCCACGACCAAGCATGTTGCCGCCATCTGCGCCGCCCCGTTTATCCTGGGCGAGCTTGACCTACTCGAGGGACGCCACGCCACGTGCTTCCCCGGCTTTGAGAAGAGCTTCCCCGAGGGCGCCTATACCGGCGACAAGGTCACGCACGACGGCAACATCATCACCGCCAGCGGTATGGCTCAGTCGCTCCCCTTTGCGCTTGAGCTGCTGCGTACGCTCGCCGGCGACAAGGCTGTCGAGAAGGTTGCCGAGGGCATTCAGCTATGATTTTGGCTTCGCAATCACCGCGCCGCATCGAGTTGATGCGCGAAGCGGGCTACGACATCCGCGTCATTCCCGCTGACATCGACGAGACTCCTTTTGATGACGAGACCCCGCTTACGCTTGTCGAGCGCTTAGCACGCGCTAAGGCCGCCGCCATTGCCGCCGAGCACGCCGAGCCCAATGAGCTGACTATCGCGGCCGACACCATCGTCACCTTCGATGGCAAGCTTTTGGGCAAGCCGGCAAACGAGGACGAAGCCCGCACCATGCTCCATGAGCTCTCGGGGCGCACGCACCAGGTCGCAACCGGCGTCTGCATCGTTAGGGCCGGAGACGTCACAGCCCCGCACGCCGCCGAGAGCCTGTCGTTTGTCGATGTGACCGACGTGACGTTCTATGAGCTCACCGACGAGCAGATTGAGCGCTACGTCGCCTCAGGCGAGCCCATGGACAAAGCCGGCGCCTACGGCATCCAGGGCGTCGGCGGGCGCATGCTCGTGCATGATATTTCGGGCGACTTCTACAACGTGGTGGGCCTGCCCATCGCACGCGTCGCGCGCGCAATTCAAAAACTATCGTAATTGCATCTGGCGCTGGGTATCCCCCAGCGCCTACAATTTCGGCGTACCGTACGGATCCCGACCGGGCATAAGGCCCGGCGGAAAACCGATAGGAGTAAAACATGGATACACTGCTTGAGGCCATTGACGTTTGCGATGTCGATGGCTTTTGCTTTGGCAACTATACGGACGAGGAGGCCGGCACCGGTTGCACCGTAATCGTGGCACCCGAGGGCGCCACCGGCGGTGTTGACGTTCGCGGCGGTGCACCGGCATCGCGCGAGACCGACCTGCTGCGTCCCGAGAACACCGTGGACAAGGTCCACGCCGTCTGCCTTTCGGGTGGATCGGCCTTTGGTCTGGAGGCCGCAAGCGGCGTCGCCCGCGAGCTCGAGAGCCGCGGCATCGGCCTTCCCGTCGGCCCCACTCAGGTGCCCATCGTGTGCTCTAGCTGCATCTTCGACCTCGCGTTTGGCGACCCCACCGTACGCCCCGACATTGAGGCTGGCATCTCCGCCGTGCGCGAGGCGCTCGACAACACCCCCACCATGCTCGAGCAGGGCAATGTAGGTGCCGGCACCGGTGCCACCGTGGGCAAGCTCATGGGCCCCGCCACCTGCATGAAGGCCGGCCTAGGCGCTGCCGCCGTGGCACTCGGCCCTGTTAAGGTGGGTGCCGTGGTCTCGGTCAACGCCTGCGGCAATGTCGTCGACCCCTTCACCGGTGAATGGGTCGCTGGCATGCGCGCCGCGGCCGACAGCGACCAGATCGTCGACATGGAGCTCGCTGCCTTTGCCGCCGCCGGCTCTATGCAGATGCCGCTCGACCGCACCAACACCACCATCAGCTGCATCGTCACCAATGTTGAGCTCACCAAGGCTCAGGCCACCAAGGTCTCCCAGATGGCCGCAGACGCCTATGCGCACGCCATCCGCCCCACACACACCACCAACGACGGCGACACCATCTACACCCTCGCCAGCGGCAAACTAGACGCTCAGGCAAGCGCCGCCGTACCCCTAGACCTGCTGGGCATGCTCGCCGTAAGGGCCCTGGAAACCGCCATCGTAAACGGAGCCAAAACCGCCAAAACCTCCCACGGCATCCCCGGCGCCGCAAAGTAACCTAACCTGACCGGTTGCCCGGTGGGGCTTGGTTATGTTTGCTGCTCTACAGTCCTGGCTCGCACGAAGAGCACATTAAGTGCTCTTCGGCTCGTGCGGAACTCGCGACAAACATAACCAAGCCCCACCGGGCAACCTACTCAACAAGATCCCTTTCAGCCCAGGCCCCTGTGTACCGCGCGTCTAAGATCTTCAAATTCAACTATCTAACATAAAGCGAGACATAGCAGAGGACCCCTGGTCCTTAACTTGATACGAGTTCCGCACGCAAAGGAGGCGCCAGTGGCGCCTCCGTCTTGCGCAGGACTGTTCGAAGTAGCAAGTTAAGGACCAGGGGTCCCCGTTACCCTAGCGTTTTTTGTGCTAGTTGAATTTGAAGATCTTTGAGGCAAGATGGTATAGGCCGAGTGTGGTTTTGTCTCCGGCCCGTCCACGCAGGTTGGTAAAGAATCCGACCACGCCGTAGCGAGCGCGACGATACATGCGCTCGTCGTACTCCTTCAGGTCCTTCCACAGCGTCTTCAGACGCTCATCGGCACAATCTTCCTCGGAAAGCTTGGTGAGCACCGAGCAAATCGCCATCATCATGGTGAAGTAGCCCATCATGTACGAACGCAGACGCGAGGACTCAACGTCCTGGTACAGGTGGAACGATTCCATCATGATGCGCGTTACGCGGAACTGCTGACCCAGGCGCTTGACCATCGTGGCCTCATTGACGCTCTGGCCCTCGCGACCGATAAAGTAGCGATAGAGGTCGATGTCGGCGTAGTACATGGTCTTGCAGCGCGGCAGCGGCACGTATGCGTAGATATTATCCACGTAGAACGTGTGTGCCGGCATAGGCAGATTGGACTCGCGCAGCACATCGGTGCGATAGCACAGGCTGTGCATGAGCAGATTCTGATCGGGACGGAAGTGTCCGATCTGGTCCCAAGAGAAAATCTTTTTGCGCGGCAGGGCAAACTTGTAGCCAATCGCGGTGTGCGTGCCCTCGTAAACCTTCTCGTACACGTAGTTCGAGATAAACAGGTCGACGCGCTGGTCGCGCTCCTCAAAGCCACGCAGAATCGACAGCATGGTCGAAAGCGCCGCACCGTCGAGCCAGTCGTCCGAGTCAACGACCTTGTAGTAGGTGCCCTGCGCCTCGCGCAGACCCGAAAGGACGGCAATACCGTGGCCGCCGTTCTCCTGGTGTACCGCGCGGATGATACCGGGATAACGTGCCTCCCACTCGTCGGCCTTGGCGGCCGTCTCGTCCTTGGAGCCGTCGTCCACCACGATAATCTCGATATCGGTGGCGTAATTGCTCCCCTCCAAGATGGAGGTGATGCAATGGTCCATGTCCTTGGCGGCGTTATACGAGGGAATACCGAATGTTATGACTTTATGCATGGCAGGCGATAATCTCATCCGAAAGATCGAGGGCGGAATTGGTCACGGCGTCCATATCGTAGTAACGATACTCGGCCAGACGACCCACCGGGTGGAAGTTCGTCAGGTTCTGGACGCGCTCAAGATAGCGCTCGTAGAGCTCACGGTTCTCGGGCTCCAGGATAGCGTAGTACGGCGTCTCGCCCGAGCCGGGCGTATAGGCCTTGGAGTACTCCTTCATGATGGTGGTCCTGCCGGGCAAGACCTGACCGGTCATGTTCTTGAACTCGGTGATGCGCGTATAGTCCTCGCTCGTGGTGTAGTTGACGGTGCCCACAGGCTGGAACTGGTCCATATCGAGCGTCTCGAACTTCATATCGAGCGTGCGGTACGGCAGCGCGCCCAGGTCGAGGTTGAACAGCTCGTCGAGCGGACCGGTGTAGACGATCTCGCCACCATAGACCTTGCCGTCGATCTTGACGGTGGTCTCGTCGATCTCGAAGAGGTCGCGGGCGTCCACGTCGCAGAACACATCAATCAGATCGTGATCGAGCATATGCTCGAACAGCGCGGTATAGCCGTCCTGCGGCATGCCCTGGAAGGGAGCCTGCGGGAAGTAGCGGTCATCATCGCCCACAAAGACGGGAACGCGGCCGGTAATCGAGGGGTCGATCTGATCGGGCGTCTGGCCCCACTGCTTCATGGTGTAATGCAAAAAGACGTTCTCGTAGACGTAATCGGCGACCTCGGCAAGATCCGGGTCGTTCTTCTTGCGCAGCTCCATGATGGGCACCTTGACGTCCTTGCCAAAGGTCTCCACGAGCTTCTGATACAGCTCCTCGCCGCGCTCATCGCCAAAGGCGAGCTTGAGGCTCGCATGGTTAAAGGGCACAGGCATAAGGGTGCCGTTGATGTTGGCGAGCACCTTGTGCTGGTAGTCCGTCCACTTGGTAAAGCGCGACAGGAAGTTATGCACGCGCTCGTTAAAGGTATGGTAGATGTGCGGACCATACTCGTGGACCAGGATTCCCGCCTCGTCAGTGCAGTCGTAGGCGTTACCCGCAATGTGGCTACGGCGCTCCAGAACGGCAACGCGATAGCCGATGGTCTCGGCGAGACGGCGGGCGCAAACGGCACCGGCATAACCGGCGCCGACAACGATCATGTCGTACGCACCGGCATTAAAGCCTTCAGGCAGGCCTGAGGTAATCTGCATCGATACTCCTTGTCAAAAGCCACACGCTTTTTAACTGGGCTTTTTCTCGAACATACGTCGAGACATATTTATCAGAGCGATTATAGCGCTAATGCGTCCTATAATGAGCTTGCCACACAAGGAAAGCTCAAGCACCGCGGCGTACATAATTGAAAGGTAAACCCGCTAGCAGCGGGTTTATTCGTGTACAGACGGGCGCCTGGAGCTTAGCGAAACGCTTGTAAGGAGTAACATGAGCGATTTCCTAAACCGTATGAAGTCTGCCGCCAAGGCCGACCTTAAGACCATCGTCCTGCCCGAGGGCGAGGATCCGCGCACCATCGTCGCGGCCAACAAGATCATCGAGGAAGGCCTGGCCAACATCGTCATCCTGGGCGATCCCAACGAGATCAACGTCCCCGGCGCCACCGTCATCGATCCGCGCAACGCCGAGAAGCACGAGGAGTACGCACAGAAGTTTGCCGAGCTCCGCGCCAAGAAGGGCGTTACCATCGAGCAGGCTCGCGCCCAGGTGATGGACGCTACCTACTTTGGCACCATGATGGTCAAGATGGGCGATGCCGACGGCCTGGTCTCCGGCGCCTGCCACTCCACTGCCGACACTCTGCGCCCTGCGCTTCAGATCCTCAAGACCGCCCCGGGCACCAAGCTGGTCTCGGCCTTCTTCGTGATGTGCACCGATACCCCGCAGTTCGGCACCGACGGCACGCTGATCTTCGCCGACTGCGGCCTCAACATCAACCCGTCCTCCGACGAGCTCTCCGAGATCGCCATCGCCTCCGCTCACTCCTGGTCCACCTTCATGGGCAACGTTGAGCCGCACGTGGCCATGCTCTCCTACTCCACCATGGGCTCCGCTGGCGGCGAGGTCGCCAAGAAGGTCCAGGAGGCTGTGAAGTTCTGCAAGGAGAAGGCTCCCGAGCTCGCCATCGATGGTGACCTGCAGCTCGACGCCGCTATCGTCCCCACCGTCGCCCAGCTCAAGGCTCCCGGCTCCTCCGTCGCCGGTAAGGCCAACGTGCTCGTGTTCCCCGACCTCGAGGCCGGCAACATCGGCTACAAGCTGGTCCAGCGCTTCGCCGGTGCTGACGCCTACGGCCCCATCCTGCAGGGCATCGCCAAGCCGGTTAACGACCTTTCGCGCGGCTGTTCTGCCGACGACATCGTGGGTGTCGTGGCCATCACCGCCGTCCAGGCTCAGATGGCTGAGTAGCGCACGCACTCGCCCGAAGGCCGTACGGGCTAACCCCTGAAAACGTCCTCGACCAATGAAACGCCCCCGTTCTGCTCCTCCGGAGCTACGAACGGGGGCGTTTCTGGTCTGCGGATTGTTTTCAGGGGTTAGCCCGTACGGCCTTCTACCGCCACGTAGCAATCAGGGTATCTGGGGTGGACGGCGGCTTGGCTACGAGCTGGAGCTGAAGATCTGAATGATCGGGTGCCGTTGCTGGGAGCACAGGCATTGCTGATGATGATCACTTTGGGACTGGAATTTCCGCCTGCTAGTAAAAAGGCCTCCGGAGCTGTTGCTCTGGAGGCCTTTCTCTCAATTGCAAACGAATTCGTTAGTTATTACCAGTCAGGCGCTCGACGTCGTGGGCGATCATGTATTCCTCGTCGGTGGGGATGACCATGACCGTGACGGCGGAACCGGCGGCGCTGATGACCTGCGGGCCGTTGCCCACGGCTTCGCGGTTCTTGTTGTTGTCGATGCGCACGCCCAGCCACTCAAAGCAGTCGCAGAAGGCCTTGCGGATCGACCAGTCGTTCTCGCCGATGCCGGCGGTAAAGGTGATGGTATCCACGCCCGCCATGGAGGCGATCATGGAACCGGCCTGCTGCATGGCCTTGTAGGCGAACATGTCGAAGGCGAGCAGGCAACGCTCGTCGCCCTCGGAAGCGCGCGTGCGAATGTCGCGGGCGTCGTTGGAGATGCCCGAGATGGCAAGCAGACCGGACTGCTTGTTCATCATGTCGTCGACTTCCTGATAGCTGTAGCCACCCTCGCGCTGCAGGTAGCACACGGTGGCCGGGTCGATGGAACCGCAACGGGTACCCATCATCAGGCCGTCGAGCGGGGTGAGGCCCATGGTGGTATCGCGGCACACGCCGTCCTCGATAGCGGCGAGCGAGGCACCGTTGCCCAAGTGGCACGACAGCAGACGGTGGCAGCGCGTGCCCAGAATCTCCTTGGCCATCATCCACTCGTAACGGTGGCTCGTGCCGTGGGCGCCGTACTTGCGCACGTGATACTTGTCGCACACGTCCTTGGGCAGTGCGTAGGTATAGGCGACCTCGGGCATGGTCATGTGGAACGACGTATCGAAGACGGCCACGTTGGGCAGCTCCGGATACTTCTCGCGGCAATACTCAATCGCTGCGGCCTCGCCGTAGTTGTGCAGCGGAGCGAGCGGCGCCACCTCGAGGATCTTGGCCATGACCTCATCGTCGACGACCGCGGAATCATCGAAGTACCAGCCGCCCTGAACGATGCGGTGGCCGATGCCATCGATCGTAAAGTCGGTCTTCTCGAGCTCCTCGAGCACGCGCGCGATAGCCGAGCGGTGGTCGGGGAAAGGAATCTCCTCGGTCTGCTTGGCGCCACCGTTCTCGGAATGGCCAAAGATGCCCATCTCCGAGCCGATACGCTCGCAGTTGCCTTTAGCGAAAACCTCGCGGGTATCGGTGTCCAAAAGCTGATATTTAAGGCTCGAGCTGCCGGCGTTGACAACAAGTACGTTCATGAGACTCCTTCGTGATTACAGTACGGTCGGCAAACCTATAAGGCGGCCGTATCCTTAATAAGAAGTTATCAGAGTTCAATAATTCTCTATTAAACTCTTCGCTCAAAGCGCATAAAAGGGGGCTGAGCGGCACAAGGCCATCCAGTCCCCTCCCCTTGCATCAATTACTTGCCGTTGACGATGCGCTCGACGTCGGAAGCGATCATGAACTCCTCGTCCGTGGGGATGACGAAGATCTTGACCTTGGAATCCTTAGCGGACAGGCACCAAGCGCCGTCGCCGCGCAAGGCGTTGCGAGCGTGGTCCATCTTGACGCCCATAAAGGCCAGACGGTCGGCCACACCAGCGCGGACGGCCGGAGCGTGCTCGCCGATGCCAGCGGTAAAGACGAGCGTGTCCATGCCGCACATAGAGGTGGCCATCTCGGCGGCCTTGGCGGCAATCTTGTAGACGAACATGTCGAAAGCGAGCTGAGCCTCGGGGTCACCAGCGGCGGCGAGCTCCTCGACGTTGCGGCAGTCGTTGGTCTTGCCGCCGGTCACAGCCATGAGGCCGGACTTCTTGTTCATCATCTCATCGACCTCGTCGAAGGTGTAGCCGCCCTCGCGCTGCAGATAGCACACGGTAGCCGGGTCGATGGAACCGCAACGAGTGCCCATCATGACGCCGTCGAGCGGGGTAAGGCCCATGGTGGTGTCCATGCACTTGCCGTCCTCGATGGCGCACAGGGAAGCGCCGGAGCCAATGTGGCACACGACGACCTTGCGAGCCTCGCCGTTGGTCATCTCGGCAACCTTCTTGGAGATGTAGCGATAGCTGGTGCCGTGAGCGCCGTACTTACGGATGTGCAGCTTGTCGCAGACGTCCTTGGGCAGGGCGTAGGTCTTGGCGACCTCGGGCATGTTGAAGTGGAAAGCGGTGTCGTAGACCGTGACGTTGGGCAGGTCGGGATACTGCTCCAGGCAGTACTCGATAACGTTGGCCTCGGGGTTGTTGTGCAGCGGGGCAAGCGGGGCGACCTCGCGAATCTTGGCGAGAACGCCCTCGTCGACGAGGGAGGAATCGCCAAAGTACCAACCGCCCTGAACGATGCGGTGGCCGATGCCCTCGATCTTGACGCCGTTGGCCTCGAGGTCCTTCAGGACAGCCTCGATGGCGACCTTGTGGTCGGGGAACTCGATGTTCTCGGTCACCTTCTTGGAGCCGTTGGCAGCATGCGTGAAGGTACCGCCGGTAAAGCAGACGCGCTCGCAGGAGCCCTTTGCGGACACCTTGTGGGACTTGGTATCGATGACCTGATACTTAAGGGTCGAAGATCCTGCGTTGACGACCAGAACGTTCATGTGTCTCCCTACTAACAGGCGGTGTGGCGCCGCCAGGTTACATACGCTTCAATAATAAACCCAAACGCCCTCGCGCTCGGGTTTATTGCGTTGATATATAAGTTATCGATGCATGAGTGCTCATGGTCTTTGACTTGTAAGACGAAATAGCGCGGGAATATACGCCAGAGAAGAAATCCCGAGCGCAACAAGCAGCACAACCCGAATACCCACAACGCTACTCAACACAGCATTGAACAGATAGAAAAGAACAGCGCCCACCGCCACCATTTGGCTTTGAACCGAAATGAGCGAGCACCGCATCGAAGAATCGGCATTATTTTGGAAAACCGAGTATTTGATCGGAGCAAATAACGAGTAAGCAACCGTCTGCAGCACATAAAACACGGGCAGCAAAAAAGTCGGAGTAAAGGGAATCAAAAACAAAGCAGTTAAGAAAAGGCGAACTATGCCGCAAATGCGCGCAAAACGACCCTTATCGACACGGGCAATCACGCTGGGCACGATAAACCCTATGGAGGCGGAAACAAGGAGCTGACCCGCAATGGTCACGCCCGAAGCAACGGCGTTCATTCCGCGGTCTGCAAGCAGCAGCGAGAAAAAGTCTTCCAGAGCGACAAAAGCAAATGCCTGAGAACAGTCCATGACGAACGCCGAGCGAAGCGTGCCATTGCCCGCAATGGCAGTCCAAATCATCCTCGGGCTAATTTGGCTCATAGAAGCCGCAGCGCTACCTTTCCCTTTCGTTTCGGGAATGCAGGCAACGACAAGTAACGTCAATACCATCGCAAAGATATCGGCCGAAAGACCGATGAAATATGCACCTTCTGACGAGATGAAGCCGCCCACACACGCGGAAAGAGCATAAGATGCGTAAAAGACGAATCGCTCAACCACATTAAGCCTAACGAGCTGATCTTGGGAGACGGAATCGATATAGATTGCCTCAATAGAACCGCTCACGCATGCGACGGCAAAACCCTTGAGGGCAAACGCACCTATCAAAAGCAGAGGAGATCGTATGAGGAGCAGGGCAGCGTAATATCCGAGCATTCCCGCGATACCCACCAGGCCACTTATCTTTCGCCCAAATCTATCGGCGATATAGCCGGTAGGAATCTCGAGAGCAAATTTGCTTACCTGGTACGCAATCATCATGCCAGAAATCGCGACCATCGAGAATCCGACGAACTCAAGGTAAACCGTCAGAAAATACAAGATGGTGCTGAAGTTCGATAGGAAAACAAACGCCATATACAGCCAAACCGTACGGTTTTTCATACTCCTCCTCCAAAGGCCGATAATCCAAGCCGAGGTCTCAAAAAGCATGAAGGCAAAACCGTCAGCCATACGTTACAAATCGTCAATATTCATTTGACGGCACGAAGCCAAGCAACCTCAAGAAGCGAGATGGCGCAACAGGTGAAGAAATACCGTCTGATGCCGATCCGTCCAGGCGTTTTGCCGGTAGCAAAAATAGATAGGCAAGGTTACGTCGCGCGAGCCCTCAATGGAGCATTCGCTCACGTTGGATCCATCTGATGCAAGAGAGGAGCCAGAAAAGCTCAATATCAATCCCCCGCCTTGAAGAAACTCAATCTGTCTCTCGCTTCCATATTCGACATCACGAAAGCGGAAATTAACGAGTTGGGCCTCAGGGCACTGGTTGATTGCATTGAGACAGGGCGACAAGTTGATGGGGACAGCAAGCCTACCGCTCAATAGTTCACGAATGGTGATGGTGCCCCTGACACGATGGCCAACCGGACACGAAAGAACCTTGAGCTCCTTTTCACCCAGGTATTTCGAAGAAAGGGCGCTGTCCCGTGGTTCCTCAAATGAGATGGCTGCATCCGAAATTCCAAGCATGAGCGACTCAAAGCATGTAGCCGTTGGCTGATGCCACACATCGAGGTGAATCTGAGGATGCAAGCTTTCAAACGAGTCGTACCAGTTTTCGGAAAAAAGGAGCCCCCGTCCGTGAAGGCAGGGAGCGTAGAGACGAAAATGGCCGTCGGGCGAAACGCCGTCGCCCATCGATTGAGCGTACTTTTAAGATCATCGACTTGTGCCAAGACCATGCGTGCACGACGCGCAAACTCCCGGCCCGCAGGAGACAAAGCAGCCTCCCCCGTCGATCGATTGAGCAAAGCAATCTGATACTCAGATTCCAACTTCTTAATTGCTGACGAAACGGCCTGTGGACTCACATGGACGGCGCGAGCAGCCTTGCGCACGCCGCCATAGCTCGCTACTGCTTGAAGGTATTCGAGTTGAGAAAGCTGCATAGATTACTCCAAAGGCAGCCAAGGCGACGGACTGCGCGTCCTCAGATGAGGTTCTCGCCTAGGTTCTTGCCGCCGAGGACGTGCATGTGGAAGTGCATGACGGTCTGGCCGGCGTTAACGCCCTTGTTGGAGATGACGCGGAAACCGTCCTCCAGGCCCTTGGCCTTAGCAACCTCCTGGATGGCATGGGCCATGGCGCCCATGGTCTCGGCGGGCACGTTGTCGACGATGTCGCTGTAGTGCTTCTTGGGAATCACGAGCGTGTGGACCGGCGCCTGGGGATTAAGGTCGTCGAACGCAATGACCTGGTCGTCCTCATAGACAACGGTCGAGGGGATCTCGTGGTTGGCGATTTTGCAGAAGATGCAATCACACATGGTTGGTTCCTTTCTAACAGACCAGAGTAATTATATTTGGTCGGGATGGTTAGAACGAGAGGTTGTCGTCGGTGTTGGCGGCTTCGCCGTCGGCGAGCACGTCGTTGCCGTCGACATCCTTAAGGAGCACCGAGACCTTCTGCTCGGCATCGGCCAGTCGGGTACGCAGGCTCTTGAGGAGCTCGACGCCGCGGGTGTAGCTCTCGAGCGATTCCTCGAGCTCCATGTCGCCCGACTCCAAGCTGCGGATAATGAGTTCCAGCTCCTGCGAGGCCTGCTTGTACGTAAGCTGCTCGACCGGGGTCTTCTCTGCCATATCTGTTTCCTTTCCTAAAGGTCTATCACAATGAAACGCGGTCTACTCGACCGTATCGACGGTTGCCGCCACGTTGCCGTCCGCCATGCGCACGCGGATAGCGTCACCAGGCTTAAACGTCTTGGCGCTCGTAGCCACGCCGTCATCGCTGTACGCGATGGAGTAACCGCGGGCGAGCACCTTGAGCGGCGACAGGGCGTCGAGCGAGGCCGCTGCACGGCCTAAGTCAGACGCAGGCTTGCTCAACATCGTGCGTCCCTGATGCTCCAGACGGGAACTCGCGAGCGTGAGCGCATGGCGCTTGCCATCGAGCCCCGAGGTGCTTGCGACCAAGCGCTCGGGCAGGCGCTCATAGTTCGAACGGAACACCCCGACCGAGCGCGCAATGGCGCCCGACAGGCGGTCAGCGGTCAGGGCAAGCTCCGACTCGCGACGCTCGACCATAAACGTTGGATCGTTCAGGCACGGGCGGCACGCGGCCGCATCGAGCGCATCGCCCAAGCGCGCCGTATAGGTATCCCAGGCACGCCGACCACGCTGATCGAGCATCTCCAGATCGACCTGATCCGACCCGATCATCGAAGCCATCGCAGCACCTAGGCGCTGACGGCGCGTCTCGAGCACATCCGCCAGCTCTGTCATAGCCGGTGCCACGGATTCTGCCGCTGCCGTGGGCGTGGAGGCACGACGGTCGCTCACCATATCGCAGATCGAGGTATCGGGCTCATGGCCAATACCGGTCACCACAGGCACGGGACAGGCCGCCACCGCGCGAGCAAGCTCTTCGTCGTTAAAGGTCATAAGATCCTCGAAGGAACCGCCGCCACGCACGAGCAAAATGCAATCGGGCGCCGGCGTAATGGCAGCGGCGCGGCGCAGATCATCAATAAGCTCCGCCGGCGCGCCCTCGCCTTGGACCTTGGCACCCACGCAAACGAGCTCGACAAGTGGGTTGCGACGGCGCAGCGTACGCTTGACGTCGTCGATCACGGCGCCCGAAAGCGAGGTGACGACCGCCACGCGTGAGCAAAACACCGGAATGCGACGTTTGCGCGCCTCGTCCATCAGGCCCTCGCGACGCAGCTTTTCGGCCAGTTGTGCCACCTGCTGACGCAGCAGGCCCTCCCCCGCCAGCGAGAACGAACGGGCGACAAAGCTCATACGGCCCGTGGGCTTATAGAGATTGAAGCTGCCCTTAAAGCTCACCTGCATACCGTCGCGCAAGTCGAAGGTGCGCTTAAGATAGGCACCCTTCCAGATGATGCAATCGACGGCAGCCGAGTCGTCCTTGATCTGGAAGTAGCAGTGGCCGCTTCGGGCATTGGGGCCACGAAAGCCGGTGACCTCGCCCAGGACGCTCAGCTGCGGAATCGCATCGAGCGCGCCAGCGGCGATCTCCACCGCCTGGCTCACGCTGAGCTCTTTGCGTTCCTGCTCGTCCGAACCGTCGAACTCGGCAGAAACGCTATTGCCGGTTAGATTCCAGCCTGCCACGCAGCCTCCTTTCGTCATCGTGCACACGGGCTCCAGCCCTGTGCAAATTCAAGTCCCACACATAGTACAGCGCCGCGGGGACACAAATCCCCGCGGCGCCTGTCAGCCCAAGTTCTTATCGGTTGGAGTTTCTGTTGTAGCGAGCCATAAGGTAGAGCAGCTGAATAATCGAGGTGAGCGCCGCCGCCACGTAGGTAAGAGCGGCCGCCGTCAGCACCTTCTTGGCACCGTTGACCTGCTTGGAGCTCATGCCCGACTGCTCAATGTAGGCCACAGCGCGGCGGCTGGCATCGATCTCGACCGGCAGCGTAACCAGCTGGAACAGCACGCTAAACGAAAAGAAGATCAGCGCGAGGGTCGTGAGTCCCGCAATGTTCATGAACAGGCCCATGAGCAGCACGATCGTCCAGGTATTCTGAGTAAAGTTGACGACCGGCACGAGAGCGGTGCGCACCTTCATCATGGCATAGCCGCTTTGGCGCTGGGCGGCATGGCCCGCCTCGTGGCAGGCGACGGCGACGCTTGCGACCGACCCGCCCGAACGGTTGGCATCCGAGAGATACAGGTTGTTATCCTGCGGGTTGTAATGGTCGGTGAGCTCGCCGGCAACGCCCTTGATACCCACGGCGTTGCAGCCGTTGGCGTCGAGCATGCGGCGAGCGACCGTAGCGCCCGTGTCGCCGTCCGATCGTACCTTGGACCACGTCTTGTACGTCGAGTTGATATAGCTCTGTGCGGCAAGACCAAGCACCGTACAGACAAGAACAACCAGCAGGTACAGCGGATCGATACCAAAGCCATATCCATAGTAATAAGGCATGCGAATTCCTCCGAATCGAGTTACACGTTGGAGGCATTCTACCCACTCAGGCGGTTAGGCTTCCCTACAGTAGCTCGATTTTGCCGTCCTTCACGGTGAGTCCCATGTTGCCCGAGAGCAGATCGTCCAGGCGCGAGCCCACGAGCTCAAAGCGCCAGCCTTCGCGCAGGGGGCTCTGCTCGGGATGCTCAATATAGTCGGCAAGGTCATCGCGCGAGGCAATGACTGAGGTTGCCACGCCCGAGCGCTCGGCAACCAGGCGAATGAGCGCATACATCAGGTCCGTCACGCTCTCCAGCTCCGGCGAGATTTGGCGATGCCCGCGCACCATGAGCGGCAGGCGATCGTGAGGGCAGCTCGCGCCGCGCTTGATGGCCATGAGTGCGCCGTCCACGTCGCGCTCCCCCAGCTGGTCGGTACCGCGGATACTGCGGAACTCCTCGACACGCACGGGATTGCGCTTGACGAGCGCCAGCAGCGTATCGTCGGACATGACCCACTTGCGCGGGATGTTGCGGCGCTCGGCGCGGTCCTCGCGCCAGGCGGCGAGCTCGCGCGCGATGCCCAGCTGATGGCGGCTGCAGGAGTTGATGCGCTTGACCTTACGGAATGCCTCGTGACGGTCGGCGCGATAGTGCGACTCGTCGGCCAGCGGGCGTAGCTCGTCGAGCACCCAGTCCACGCGGCCCAGCTCACGCAGACGGCTCATCATCTCGGTATAAGCCACGATTAAGTACTTGACGTCATCGATCGCGTACTCAATTTGTTTGTCGGTCAGCGGGCGGCGCGACCAATCGGTCAGCGACTCAGTCTTGGGCAGCGAGACGCCGCAAAACGTCTGCACGAGCGCGCCGTAGGAAATCTGCTGGCGCTCGCCCAAAAAGGCGGCGGCCACCTGCGTATCAAAAATAGGACGCGGCAGCACGCCCACAGTATGGAGCATGACCTCCATATCCTGCGAGCAAGCGTGGAACACCTTGGTCACGCTCTCGTCGGCCATAAGCTCGGCGAGCGGCGACAGGTCGTCGATCACCAGGGGATCGACCGCGACGCTCTCGGCAGGGGTGGCAATCTGGACCAGGCACAGACGCGGATGGAACGTGCGCTCGCGCAAAAACTCGGTATCGACGGCAATCGCGTCGAACTCGCGGGCGCGCTGGCAAAAGTCGAGTAGAGCCTGATGTGTGGAAATGTACATATCAACCCATCGAATAAGGTTAGGCCCGAAAAACACGGGTAGGATATCGGCATTGCCTTACAACTATACTCGGTTAGTCACAGAACGGGAACGTAAGTATGCGCTGCCTTATCATCCACAACCCGGCATCGGGCCCCAGCTCAGATGAAATCTACGCATTCACGCACGCCCTCGCGCAGGGCGGCGACGAGGTCGTGATGCGCTTTATCGGCGATGGCATGGAGCCCGAGGACGCCGTGGCGGACGTGCGCGAGTTTGATCGCGTGGTTGTCTCGGGCGGCGACGGCACCGTCTCCAACGTGCTCGACCAGATGCGCGGATGCGGCGTCCCCACACTCGTCTTCCCCTCTGGCACGGCCTGCCTGTTCTTCAACAACATCGGCAATGCCCCCGAAGCGGCGGCACTCGCCAAGGCCTGCCGCGCCGGCCGCACCGTCAAGGCGGACATGGGCGAGCTCTTTTGGCTCGACGAGAACGGCAACGAGAAGCGCCACGGCTTTATCATCATCGCCGGCTCGGGCTACGACGCCGAGATCATGATGAAGGCCGCTCCCACCAAAAACGACATCGGCGAGATCGCCTACTTCCTGTCCGCACTCGCCACGCCCAATCCCACGGTCGCGCACTTTACAATTGAGCATGACGGCATTGTCGAGGAGCTCGACGGTATCTGCTGCATGGCTGGCAACACCTCGGTCATCCAAAACGACATCAACCTGTTCCCCGATTGCCGCATGAACGACGGCATGGTCGACATCGCGGTCATCGAGCCCGTGCGCACCGTGCAGCTGCTGCCCACCGTGATCACCGCCGCGCTCGACCCCGCCGGCAAGGTGCTCGGCCGCCCGCAGTTTAAGATCATCCAGACCAAGGAAGCCAAAATTACCTGTACGCCGTCGCTGGGCATGCAGTTCGATGGCGAGATTATCTCCAGCAACTCCGGTGTCTTTGGCGCCCGCGCGCTTCCGCAATGTCTCGACCTCATCGTCGACGAATTTTCACCGCTTGGTAAATAGGAGGACCCCATGAACGACAATCCCCTGCTCGGCTTTATCGTCATTGTTTTGGCTATGCTCGTAGGCTATGCGATCAACGTGATCCACCGTCGGAAGAAGTAATTCCACATTGGTATGATATTCATTCAATTATCGTCTCCCCCACTGTTTATGCATTTGCCAAACAGCGGGGGATTTTTCATTTCGGTATTTCCAGACGCTTTATTGAGATGCAGTAATTGCAGGGAGTCTTTATTAAAGTAAAGCTACAAACTGAGTATATTTAGCCGCTCATCGCATATTTCATCACGCTTATCGAGTAAGTTATTTTCATAGATGAATATTGTTTCCAGTTCGTTACGCTAATGGAGTGTCTTTATTGGCTGAAGCCCTCTGGCGACAGAGGGCTTTCGCACGCTGGGAGGGATTATGAGGAAAACTCACCCCGTCAACGCGCTCAAAAAGCTTGGCATTGGCCTTGCTTTTGGAGCCGCAACCATCATGTCCATGCCGACCTCTGCGCTCGCCTGCACGCAGATCTACATGGGTAAAAATCTTACGGCCGACGGCAACACGTACTACGGCCGCGCCGAGGACTTTGGAGCGCGTTACCTCAAGCACTATGGTATCGAGCCTGCCCACGAAGCTGGCTTTAAGTACAGCTCGATTGAATCTGCTTTTGAATACACTTCGAATAAGCCTACCTATCGCTACAGCTATGTACGCGACCACCCCTCCAACTGGTATGGTCGTACCGACGCCTACTCCGAGGCCGGAATCAACGAGAAGGGCGTGTCATGCTCTGCCACGCTGAGCACCTCCTATAACGAGGATGCCGAAGCAACAGACCCCATCGATGAGGGAGTGGGTCTGGGCGAATATAGCTACGCCAGCATTATCTTGGGCGAGAGTGCAAATGCTCGCGAGGGCGTCGAACTCATCGGCAGCCTGGTCGACGAAAAGGGCGTCTGCACCAACGACCAGATCATCATCGCCGACAACAACGAGACCTGGCTGTTCGCCACGCTTTCCGCCCATCAGTGGATCGCCATGAAGCTCGCTGACGACGTCGCATCGCTCAACCCCAATATCGGTAGCCTCAACTACGATGTCGACCTCAATGACACCGAGAATTGCCTCCACTCTGAGAAGATTCAATCCATGCCCGAAGAAAAGGGTTTCGCCAAATACTCCGCTGACGGTAAATTTGATGTCGCCCAAACGTATGGCGAAAGCCTCGCCGATTCTGGCGTTAACCAGTGGTCCCGCTATGTGCAAGGCCGCGAATATTTTGCTAGTCCGCTGACCGAAGGCACGGATTACGAAATTAAAACCATCACCGATAAGGCTGGAAAACCCGTCCAAAAGGGAGCTATGGTCAGCGAAATTCAGCCCCTGTTCTTCAAGCCTGGCAAGTCTGGTTGGAGCACCTTTGAACTGATTCGCGCCTTCGGCAACCGCGGCGAAAACGTCCCCGGCCTTAACGCCAACATTGACGGCGTCTACGCCATCGGCAGCGAGCGCAACACCGAAATCAACCTTTTCCAGATTCGTCGCGGGTATGATCCCGAAGTCGCTACCATCCAGTGGGAGATGCTCTCCCGTGCCGCGTACTCTGTCGCCATCCCGCTGTACTCCGCTCTGATAACTGAGGTTAGCCCGTACTTCAGCGACCAGACCGTCTCCTACGATCACTGCTACGCGAAAGACGTCGTGTACAACGAGGAGCCCGAGAACTCCATCAACTACGTCCTCATGGACATCAGCTCGCTCTGCTTTGAGAACCCTGACACCCTTGGTACCAGTGTCCGCACCTACCTCGACGCGCTCCAGAACGAGCTCATCGAGCAGAACAAGGAAGTTGACGCCGCTATGCTGGCCGAGACGACCACCGAGGGTCGCACCGCTCTGGCCAACAAGGCAGGCAAGGCTGCCACCGAGAACACCTACAAGAAGTGCAAGGCCCTGCTCCAGGAGATGCGCGCTTATCAGAAGGCCGGAAACTTTGACGAGCGCTTCACCCCGAGCGACCTGAACACCGAGACCAAGGGCCTCAAGGAGTCCATCACCTACGCCAAGGACGCCCTTGCCACCGACCCGGTCACCCCGGATCAGCCCGGCACTCCCGAGCAGCCCGGTAAGCCCGAACAGCCCAGCACCCCCGAGCAGCCTGAGCAGCCCACTAAGCCCGAGCAGCCCGCCACCAAGCCCGAGAAGCCTGGTAAGTCGGATACCACGACCACGGTAACCACCAACAAGACGAACACCAAGGGCGGCCTGCCCACCACCGGTGATCGTTTTGATGGCCGTATGGTGGCTGCATTCGCCGTCGCCGGTGTTGCCGTTATCTTCGCAGGCGGCTACTTCCTCTATCGCCGCAATAAGGAGTAGCCCCTCGCTGGTGCGGGCGGGATGGCGCAGGTCAACCCGCCCGTTCTTTTGAGCGATAGGAAACCCGCCTGAAATCTTTTCAAAAAAGATTTCCCCGCACACACTTTGCTGTGCTATAGTGCAGCGCAACAGCAACTAGGTGCGACCGCGCCACGGCATCACGAAAGGAGCCACCAACATGAAGAACACGATGAAGTCTCTCAACAACTGGTGGTGGCGTGATGCGAATACGATCGGTCGACAGTGAGTCCCTCACGCCTGTTTTTGCGCTCTAGGTGATTGGAAGGCCTCCGGTTTCGACCGGGGGCCTTTTTCTATCTCGAGCCCGATCGCATTCGCATCACGCGCCTCCGCTTTTCTCTTGCACTCCCATTTCGAAAGGATTTTCACCATGTCTCAGAACACCACCGCCACCCAGCCCCGCACCGTCCAGACCGCCGACCGTGGCAAACTCGACGTCCGTGCTCTCGTCCTGCTCGCCATCCTGCTCGCCGCCGGCTTCATCCTCAACTTCACCGTCGGCAAGGCAATCTCGGGCATCTCGGGCGGCATGATCAGCCCCGAGTTCATCATCTCGGCCTTCTGCCTCACCATCCTGGTCGTTCGCCCCAACATCGGCCAGGCGCTCGTCATTGGCCTCATCTCGGCTGCCGTGATCCAGATCACCACCACTTCGCCGTTTGTCGATTTTGCCGCCGAGGGCATCGCCGCCATGCTCATGGCCGGCATCGTCAACGCCGCCGGCAAGGACGGTCAGATCAAGCCCGCGATCGCCATTGTCGCAACCTTCCTGACCACCTTTGTCTCCGGCGTCATCTTCATGGTCATCAAGATGGCCATGCTCGGCGTGGTCGGCGAGCTCGCCGCCGCCATGTTGCCCGTCGTCGCCATGACCGCCGTCTTTAACGCCATTCTGGTCGGCGCCCTCTACCTGCCCATCCAGAAGGCCCTTAGGCTCAACTAACCCGTTCGGCTTTACGAGCCACCCCATCTTGGCGTTCATTCGTCGCTCGCGTACCCAAGTACGCTTCGCTCCTCTTTCGCGCCAACCTGGGACCCTCGTAAAGTCGTCTCTGTGCTCCATTATTCAAAAACGACAAGTCATTCAAGAACGTCCCCGATGACTGCCTTCATCTGAAGGCATAGGCACTGCTATATCAAAACTCCCTCCGAAAGGAACTCATCATGGCCACCAACACCCAAGCCCGCACCATCTCAGCCAACGCCACCTCAAACAAGGGCATCCTCGATATCACCTCGTTGGTCCTGCTCGCCGTCCTGCTTGCCGCCGGCTTTATCCTCAACATGACCGTCGGCAATGCCCTGGCCGTCACGGGCATTAAGCCGCAGTTCATCATTGCCGCCTATGCCCTAGCCATCGCGCTCACGCAGGCAAGCTTTGCTCAGGCCGCCATCTTTGGCATCTTATCGGCCGCCGTTATCCAGATCACCACGTCAATCCCTGGCCTCAACTTTGTCACCGAGCTTGCCGGCGCGCTGACGATGGCAGCGTTCGTCAAGTCAAACATCGGCAGCAGCAAGGTCAATCCCTTCATCGCCGGTCTGCTCACCACCCTGGTCTCGGGTGCCCTCTTCGCCGTCCTGGGCACCGTCATCATGGGTGCCGCGCTGCCCACGGCGCTCGCCAAGGTGCCCATCGTGCTCGGCACTGCCGTCTTCAACGCCGTCATGGTCCAGGCCTTCTTCTTCCCCCTCCGCAAGGTGCTCAACAAATAGCCTGATATGATGGACGGGGCCGCAGCTCCACGGCCCCGTCATCAAAGACTGTCCCAGACAACTAGCTCTTGGGGACGTTCTTAAACGACTAGTCATGTAAGAACGTCCCCAATGACTATGAAAGGTATCCATGGAAACGATCATCAACGTCGACGATGTCTCGTTCTCCTATGGCACGCAGACCGAGCAGGCGCTCAGCCACATCTCGCTCAGCGTGAACAAGGGAGATTTCATCGGCATCATCGGGCCCTCGGGCGCCGGCAAGTCCACGCTTGCCGCCTGCCTGTCGGGTGCCGTGCCCCACCACTACACCGGCACGTTCTTTGGGGCCGTCATGGTTGACGGCCACGACACCTGCGAAGCCTCGCTCACCGACGTGTCGCAAATCGTCGGCAGTGTGCTGCAGGATATCGACACGCAGATGGTCGCTTCGGTCGTCGAGGACGAGATGCTCTTTGGCCTCGAGAACTTTGGCGTTCCCCACGACCAGATCGAGCAGCGCGTGAGCGAAACGCTCGAGACCGTCGGCATCAGCGACCTGCGCGACCGCGAGATCGCCACCCTCTCGGGCGGACAGAAGCAAAAGGTAGCCATCGCCGCCATCCTCGCCATGCGTCCGCGCGTCTTGGTTCTCGACGAGCCCACCGCGGCACTCGACCCCGCCAGCTCCACGTTGGTCTTCGAGACGCTGCGTGAGGCAAACCGCACACTTGGAATCACCATCGTCGTCGTTGAGCAAAAGGTCGCCCTGCTCTCGGAGTACTGCAACCGCGTGCTCGTGCTCAACCATGGCGAAATCGCGCTGCAGGGCGAACCACACGAGGTCTTCGCGCATACCGACGAACTCCGTGCCATCGGCGTCGACTGCCCTCGCGTCACGCGCATCTTCAATAGCCTCGAGGCCGATGGCCTGGTAAGCGGTACCCCTTGCTTGGATGTCGATGAGGCCGAGCGCCTGATTTCGGGCATCGTCGACCCCGCACACGCAAGCAACGACATTCAGGCACCCGCCGGCTCACCGCACGCACCGTCGTTGCGCCCGCACGCCAAGGACGCCGAGCCCGTGCTCACCTTCGACCATGTTGAGTTTGCCTATCCCAATGGCGGCGCCGCCGTACACGACCTCAACCTGACCCTCTATCCCGGCGAGCTCGTGGGCATCGTCGGCCAAAACGGTGCCGGCAAGACCACGCTCACCAAGCTGCTCACGGGCCTGCTTAAGCCCGCCTCGGGCAGCGTGCGCGTTACGGGGCTGGATACCGCAGCCGTTCCCACGAGCCGCATCGCCCGCGAGGTTGCAACGCTCTTCCAAAACCCCGACCGCCAGATCTGCAAGGATACCGTACTCGACGAGGTCGCTTTTGGCCTGGAGCTTGCCGGCATCGACCGTGCCGAGGCTCTGCGCCGTGCTCAACTTGTTATCGACCGCTTTGGCCTGCCTGCCGATGAGGCACCTTTCTCACTTTCGCGCGGCCAGCGACAAATGGTGGCGCTTGCCTCCGTCGTAGTGGTTGAGCCCAAGATCGTCGTGCTCGACGAGCCCACGAGCGGCCTTGATTACCGCGAGTGCATGACCGTCATGGAAACGGTGCGCACCATGGCCGAGCGCGGCTGCGCCGTTATCATGGTCTGCCACGATATGGAAGTTGTTTCCGACTTTGCCGAGCGCATCGTCGTCATGACAAACGGTCACATCCTCGACCGTGGCCGCACGCACGAGCTATTCTCGAACATCGATCTCATGCGGCGTGCCTACGTGGAGCCTCCCCAGGTTATTGAACTCTCGCGCCGTCTGGCATCTTCCGTCTCACCCGCTTTTGCGCAGGTGAGCGAGGTCACCGATGTCGTTCGAATTACCAAGGAGATGGTCCACCGTGGTTAACGTCATCGACTACATGCCGGGCGATACGCTGTTGCATCGCCTGAACCCCGTCGTCAAACTGGGCCTCGCCGCCGCCATCATCGTCGGCATCTTCTTGTCCGACACCTACGTGGCGCTGCTGGGCTTTTTGGCACTCACCCTTGCGCTGGGTGCCTATGCCGGTGTCGTCGACCGTCTGTTCTCGCTGCTCAAGTTGCTGATTCCGCTCGCGCTTATCATGCTGGTGCTCCAGCTGGCCTTTATGCGCGATGGCAACGTTGTGTGGGGCTTTATCACCGACACGGGCCTCATCACAGGATCGAAGGCCTGTCTGCGCCTGCTGGGTGTGGCGTTACCGCTCATCCTCATGCTCATGGTGACCAAGCTCAACGACCTTGCCAACGCCTGCGTCGAGGTGCTGCACGTACCGTATCGCTATGCCTTCACCTTTACCACGGCGCTGCGCTTTGTGCCGGTGTTTGGTCAGGAGATGAACGCCATCATGGAAGCGCAGACCGCACGCGGCGTCGAGTACGACACCAAGAACCCCATCAAGAAGCTTAAGCTCATGCTGCCGCTGTGCGTGCCACTGCTCATCTCGAGCGTGGGCAAGACCGATGCCACGGCCTTGGCGGCAGAACAGCGCGGCTTCTATCTGCGTACACGCGCCAGCTCGTACAAGCGCTACCCCATCAAGGGCCTGGACATCGCCGTGCTCATCGTCAGCATCGCCCTCATCGCCATCGGCTTCCTGTTCTAGTTCGCCACCGACAGCAACCGCCCAACGCAAAAGGCCTCGGCTCGCACCAAACGAGCCGAGGCCTTTACTGTTTCACCAGATAAAACCTACCAAAATTAACCTGTCCCTTTTTGACAGGTCGGAAGCTAGAGGCGGTAGGGGGCGCCGCTGCGGATGATGGATTCGCGCACCAGGACATCCATGGCATCGAGGGTGATCTCGGGCATCTCTCGATACTTCTGCAGCACCGATAGCTCGGTGCAGGCCAGAATGACACGGTCGCAGCCGCTACGGGCGAACTCCCACATCACGCGGTCGAACTTATCCATATCGGGCTCACGTCCGGCCTTCACATCATCGTAGATAAGCGACATCACATCGTTCTGACGTTTCTCGCTGGGATAGACGACCTCAACACCCGCAGCCTCGCATTCGCGGCCGTAGACGCCCGCGCCCACGGTTCCGTCGGTGCCCATGATGCCAATCTTGCGCACCGGCTCGGCCGGCATACTCAGGTTGGGGTCGAACTCGCACTCCCCCATCACCGCACCCGCAAGGGCATAGCGCACCGACTCACGCGGCATGTGGATAATCGGCACCTTCGTAAACGACTGGATCTGGTCGTAAAAGTAGTGCGACGTGTTGCAGGGAATGGCAATGTGCGCACAGCCCAGCGACTCGAGTGCCTGGGCACACTCTTTCATGGTCGCCAGCAGCTTGGCATGTTCACCGGTCTTGATGGCCAGCGTGCGGTCGGGCATGGTCGACTTGGAGAGCACCACCATATCGATATGCTCCTGGTCGCACGTGGCCGCCGTATGGCGCACCACCTGGTCGTAGTAATACGACGTGGCCTCGGCGCCCATGCCGCCGATAACTCCCAGCTTTTCCATCGCCGCCTCCTTGGTGACGCTTGCGCAATTGCGCGTATCATACCCGCGCCCGCCCGATGCAAACCGGACGGGCGCCGCACTCATCTACTTGTAATACGTCTTGAACAGCTTAAAGTGGCGCAACTTTGTGTGCCACATGCGCAGCCAGCGGTTAAAGACAAAGTCGCCCTTCATAAACGAGGGGTCGGCGCCCTTGCCTTCCTTATCCAGGCGATGCACCTTAGCGCGCAACTCGGGATCCTTAACGTACTTGTCGACGACGCCCATGGGGACGACCATCCACAGCGCCTCGTCCTGCGCCGTCACAAACTCCGGCTCAAACGGGCGGTTGAACACATACTCATCCACCACATACTTGGCAACGTTAAAACCGCTGTTGGTGACATAGTAGTTGCTGCGGCCCTGGCGGGTATTGAAGTCGAAGAACTTAAACGAGTCATCGCGCTCGTCGTACTTAACGTCAAAGTTGGAATAGCCCACAAAGTGAAGGTCCTCGAGCAACTTGCGCACGCCGCCCATGAGCTCGTCGTTGGGCTCGGTGATGATACAGGCATGGTTGCCGACACCGTGGGGCTGATGCTCCTCGAGCAGCACATGGCCCAGGCACATCATGCGCACCTTGCCGTTGCGGTCGGAATAGCTGGTGAGCACGCGCATGTACTCATCGTTGCCGGGCACGCGGTCCTGCAAGATCAGATCGTCGGTGTAGCCGCTGGCATACGAATCGCGAATGACCTGTTCCAGCTCGGCGCGGTCGGCAATCTCATAGGCCTTCTTCTGGCCCTCGAACTCGTGCTGCCACCACATGATGCCGTCAGAAGGCTTCAGAATCATCGGGTAAGGAAAATCGATCTGGTCGAGCACTTCGGCAGGCGCCTCACCCTGGGCATTGAGCATCGCCTTGGTAAAGGTAAACGTGTGCGGATAGGGCACGCCATGCTTCTCGCACAGCTCGTAGAAGATCTCCTTCTTCTGGCACTGCTCGAGCATGCTGTAGGGTGCGTAGGGCGCGACGATGTTATCCGCCAGCTCATCGGCATCCTTTGCCTGAGCCACCAGGGCAACATAGTTATCGCCGCAGCCCATCAGGACAATCGTCTTATCGGCATGCGCCTGAGCGATGCCGTTGACGGTCTTGAGCATCACGGGCATGGTATCGATGTCGACATTGGGCGTGTAGTCGATAATCTGGCTTCGATACGCAGGGCCCGTCTGATACTTGCCAAAGACCAGACTCTTGACCTGATACTCTTCGTAGAAAGCACGCGCCACCGAATAGGCGTTGATGTCGCCGCCGAGCAGCACGGGAATGAACTCGCGCTCTGTAAACTGCAATGCCATGGAAACTTCCTATCATGAACTGCCCGCGCAACGGGCGGTCTTAGTGCAACCGATTTATTTTAGCGTGCCAAACCGCCAGTGCCCAAAGTTCCACCGTATCTATGGCAATCGGAGAATCAGACTCGAGCAAAGACGGCGCTCACCGCTGTACGACAACGGGCAATGAACCTACCGTTGTTGTAGGATTCAACATATTGTCAATCTCATAAGCGAAAGGCGCACACGTGCCCCAAGAACATCTGACCGACAACCCCATCCTTGACGCCGCAAAACGCGAGCTAGCGGAACGTTCTCAGACGATCGCTCCCCTACGCACCGCCAGCAACGCCTACGAAGCACCCGCCCGCATCGTTTCGATTAACACGTCGGCGCACAAAGGCACACGCAAGTCACCCGTCTCCGATGGGCACGACACCGTCATTGAGCAGTTTGGCCTCGCTTCCGATGCACACGCCGGGCACTGGCACCGCCAAGTCTCGTTTTTGGCCGCAGAATCAATCCAGACTGCCCAGCATCGCGGGCTCGATGTGCACGAAGGCGACTTTGGGGAGAACTTCACCACACAAGGTATCAACCTGCTTTCGCTCCCCCTGGGCACACAGCTCAAGATCGGCAACGACGTTCTGGTCGAGATCAGCCAGATCGGCAAAGTCTGCCACACCCGCTGCGCTATCTACCATCTCGCCGGCGACTGCATCTTTCCCCACGAGGGCATTTTCGGTGTGGTGCTTCGAGGCGGAGAGGTGCATGTCGGAGACGATATCCAGACAGTCAAGCTCGGCAACGGCGCATGTTCTTTCACCCCAGCCGAGGCGCTCGAAGAAATTGAGCAGGCTCGCCGCGAGGGAACCCTATAGGTGCAAAACCCCATGTTGGAGTAGCCCTTAAGGCGTGAATCTGCGATCAGACCGAGTTCCGTAACGTTAAAGTTGAACTCTATGGTTTCTCAACAATTCACTATAACTGCAGGTCAAAGCCAAAGCCTCAAGTTTAACTTGACCCTTTGGAACCTTTAAGGTTCAAGTTGAGGTCGAAAGCAGTAGTAGAATACCGTTCGAACCATAACCTACGATTGATTGCAGAGGGATTGGATGCAGCATTCGAATCATCGCGTCGCAGCGCTCATCGCGTCGAAGCCAGCTCGTATCATCACGAGCGCCGCACTCGCTGTCGCACTGACTGCCACGCCGATGCTCTCCCCCGTTGCGGCATATGCCGCCTCGCAGGCAACGCAGGATCAGCTTTCCGCCGCGCAGCAAAAAATCGAAGCCGCCACGAGCGCCTACAACGATGCCCGCACCAAACTCGACGACCTGCAAAAGCAGATCGACTCCAATGAGGCGAGCATCGAGGAAATCGAGGCCAAGCTTCCCGAGCAGCAGGCCAAGGCAAGCTCCGCCATGCGCGATCTGTACAAGTACCAGAAGGGCACCAATCCCATCGTGAGCTTCCTGGTCAACGCGCAGAGCCTGGGTGAGTTCATCACCACCTGCAAATACACCAACCAGATCACGAGCTCGAGCGTCGATGAGATCGAAGAGCTCAACAACATGCAAACCGAACTCGAGCAGAACAAGGCCGAGCTCCAGCAGGCCAAGTCCCAGCTTGAGGCAGAACAGAAAAACGCCGAGGATTCGCTGGCGCAGGCCCAGCAGCTCCGCAGCGAGGCGCAGGCAAAAGCCGAGCAGGAAAATGCCGCCGAGCTCGCCAAGCTTGAGGCCGATAAGGCCGCTGCCGCCGAGAAGCTCTCGGGCGAGGGCGTAAGCGGCAGCAATTCCAGCAGTCAGGCCACCAACACCAACACCACCATCGACACCACGGTGAACAACGCCAATACCGGTAATTCCGATTACGATTCGTTCATTAATGAGTGGACGAGCCGCATCGATAATTATCTTGCCGGGTCCCCCATGGCAGGCCAGGGCTATAACTTTGCCGTTGCCGCTTGGAATACCGGTGTCGACCCCCGTTGGTCCCCCGCCATCGCCTGCATCGAGAGCACCAAGGGTGCTTATTGCGCCAATTCCTACAACGCCTGGGGCTGGAGTGCCCGTGGCGGCGGTTGGCGCAGCTTTGGCAGCTGGAGCGAGGGCATCTCCGCTCACGTTGCCTATCTGGGCGCCAACTACGGCTCCACCCTTACCCCGGCAGCGGCCAAAAAGTACTGCCCGCCCACGTGGCAGGACTGGTACAACAAAGTCGCCGCTCAGATGAACCGCATCTAAGCGCAACTGCAAAGGGCCCCAATGGGGTCCTTTTCTTTTAGGTAGCGGAGGTATCGACGACGCCAGTCGCATTGGCAACCGCGACTATGACGATCATGCATAGGAGCAGCACACCCAATGCCTTGAGCCAGAGTTTCGCGAGTTTCTTGCCGCGATAGCTGTCGAGCAGTGCGAATCGCCGACGAAGACGGCGCTTATCGAGCAGCGCAAAATGCATAAGCACCATAAGGCCATCGACAAAGAAAAAGTACTCGATCATAAGAAGCCACGTCGGGTAGCCTTGGTTTGCTCCCGTGGGGTGAAAGACGGCAAAGTGGCTTCCGGCAAAGAATACAAGCAGCGAGAGGCAGACAAGCGTATTCCAAATGCGCCCCAGAGGTTCCGGAATGCGAGAAAGCAGGCCGGGCATAGCAGGGGTGGCAAGCTTAGGAAGGTCTGTGGAACCCCGGGGCTCTTGAGACGTTAATACCGTCTCTGACGCCGGGGCACAGTCAGGCACAGGCACAGGCACAGGCGCAGGAGGCCGCACAGGGCAACTCAGGTCGTATGCCGCGCGCGTCGCCCGTCCCAATGCCCCCGCGCTCGCAAAACGCTTGGCCGGGTCGAGAGCCATCGCCATGCAAATGACATCGGTCAGGGAAGCGGGAATGCCGCGCATCTCGCATTGTTCGCGCATGTCGATCCCCGGTTTTGGATCGACTCCTGTCAAGCAGAAGAACAGCAGGGCGCCCAGCGCATACACATCACTTCGCACACTCGTCTGCCCAAACCCATACTGCTCGGGCGGCGCGTAGGGCCGTGTGCCAAACTTGGCGGTATCGGCATCGGCGCCTTCGCGCCAAGCGCGCGCGATTCCCAGGTCAATAATCACCAGCGACGAGAAGGTCATGCCGGCATCGGCGGCATATCTCACACCCGACACGATGATGTTCGAAGGTTTAAGGTCGCGATGGATAATCGGAGCCGGCGCTTTTCCCACCTCGCCAAATCAAGCATGGAGCTCTGCCACCGCATCACACAGGGCCGGAAACAACCCGCGCGCATAATCGGGCGTCGCACCCAAGCGCCCCACCAAGGCCTCGAGCGTCTCGCCTTCAATGTATTCCATCACCACGTCAAGTTCGTCGCCCGCACGGCGGCAATCGACAATCCTAGGCAGGTGCTCAAAACGCCGTCCGGCACGCTGGGCCGAAAATAGGCGCTCATATGCCCCGCCAATCTGGGCAGAAGCATCGATGCGTTTACGGACAAAGGGGCCGAGCGATCCTCCACCAGAACCCTCAAAGCACACAAGCTCGGTTGCCTCAACGTCCGAGCGCTTCAGTACACGTTCCACGCGATAGCTGTCATCGCGGTCAAACGACGCCAGGTGCTCGGCGAGCGCGGCGGTCAGCTCATCATCGGAATATGTTGGGTTCTGAGTATCCATAGCGTCCATCATAGCGCAGGGCACGGACGCCCTGTAGCACCCGTGCCCTGCACGTTTGAAATATAGCGGACGGTCCTGCCACCAACAGTCAGCCGTTAACTCACCGTCTCCTCGCCAAAGCGATACAGCTCCTCATTGACCTTTTGCAGGCTGCAGCCACGATCGATGCAAAAGATGATAATCGCATCGCGACGGTCCTTGCAGTTGAGGACGTTTGCCCCGGCAGCCGCAAGTGCGCGGTTTGTCTCCTTCATCGATAGTGCCATCGCAAATGCAATCTGCAGCACCTTGTTTCGGCTCGGATGGCGCGTGCCGGTAAAGATCTGATAGCCAAACGTTTCGTTGAGGTCGGCCATACGCACCACGCGCGAGCGCTCCAAGCCCTTTTCCTGCAGCAGTTGCTTAAGGTAGTCCGAAAGCGACGGGGCGGCAAAGTCGTGCTCCCTGATATAGCCGTCGATACTCGGCGCATCGAGCAACTCATTGAGCAGTTCCTCCGTCAACTTCTTATCGGGCATACGGCTTCACCCCCTATGCGACGCAACGGCAGCGACATACTAGGCCAACACCCAGCTTGCGGTGGCAGACTTATCAAACATGTTGGCAAAGTACAAAGCCTTTTTGATGTCGCCGTCAAAATAGATATTGCCCGCAACAGTACCGCCGGCTGCAAGGGTGCCCGACTGCAGCTCTTCAGAGCCTTCGCTGTAGTAGCCCTGATTCTGCTGAGCACCGTTGGCGTCCTCGCCCTTCCAGTCGTAGACATTGTAATCCGCGCCCTCATCGCCGTTGTTGACGTACGTGACGTGAATGCCCGTCATAGTCGAGCCGTCATAATTGGTAAGACCTGTCTGGACGGAATCGACGACAACGGAAAGGCCGGCGGCCGTGGTCACGGTTGTGCCAACAGCCAGGTCAGTCGTGGGCTGCTCTTCTTTTTTCGGCTCTTCCTTCTTATCGCTATCGCCAGCATCCTCGGTGACCGTCGCCTTGTCATTGCCACAGCCAGTCAGGAGACCGGAAACACCCAGGACAACGGTCGCGAATGCGCCAAGCGCGGCGCGACGGCTCAGCAGCACTTCATTTTCGAGCTTTTTCATTATTCATCCTTCCTACGATCCGGCTACCGTGCCGGCACACAGCACATCGTAGAAAGGATTGAACTTGAATTCAATAGCTCAGAGCTAAGGCTACGGTAAACGGTCAATGCAGTTGTCCAAGCGCCGAGCAAACGCTCTTTACGCGACCGTCAGCAGGCAGGATCAACCCACTGTGACGGATTCCCCGGTAAAGGCGCTGATCATCAACAGGACAAAGAACATAAGGTAGCTAACGCTCAGCGGGCATGCGATAGCCAAAAAGACAATCCATCCCACATTGGTTTTGCCGTCGGCGCGGCGTTGTTCGCGACAACGATAGAGCCAGATCGTCGCGCCAATGGCGACAATCAGCAACACGAGCGCCGCCGCAGCCAATCCGGCAAGTGCAAACATCATGCCAATGCTCAGCACAACAACCGGGAGCAGTAACAAACCGCACCCGCAACCACCCGGACTATATACAACAGATTGCCGACGTCGCTTCATCGTCACTCCATTCTCAGCGTCTTTGGGCCCTACAATGCGATGGCCTGCTGGACAGGAACAATCTTGTCGAGCTCAGGTTTAATCCGCCTTTTCTCGGCCTCGAGATCAAACGCCATCTGCGCGCGAAGCCAATAACCATCCGTCAGACCAAAGTAACGGCAAAGACGAAGGTCCGTGTCAGCCGTCACACGGCGTCTTCCCAAGACAATCTGCCCGATACGCTGAGCCGGAATCCCGGTCTCCTTCGCAAGGCGATATTGAGAAATGCCCATGGGAACAAGAAACTCCTCTTTGAGAAGCTCACCAGGAGTCACCGGCGACAGCAAATCAGTCGCAGCCTCTTCATTTGTGGTAATCGACGATTTCGACATTCCAAGCCATCCCCTGTCTCCACTCAAAGCAGACCCGATAAGATACAATCATAGTATCGCCTTACGTTAATAACGTCAAACGTTTCTATAGACTTACATCTCTATTATAGCGTACATCTGTTCGTGTTTTCTAGAACAGGTATCCTTCGACACTTAAGCAAGCAAAAGCAGTCGTTTGTAAACATCGAGGCCTTTGAGCAGGATTTCCTCGTCAAAGAGCATAGTATCAGTATGCAGGGCGCTTGTGGCATAGGCGGAACAGCCGTCCGAATCGCTCGGGTTTTCTTGACCCTCCGGCACGCCCGTGCCCAGCAAGAAGAACACACCCGGTAGATGGCGCTGGTAGAAGGCGAAGTCCTCGGCAATCAACAGCGGCTCGTCCACAAGCTGCAGCTCGGGCAAGGCCGGAGCAATGTGGGCGAACAGCTCGGGGTCGTTATCGACCGGCGGATAACCCTCGGCAAAGTCGAGATCGTACGTGCAGCCCGTTGCGGTGCATGCCTCGTCAAGCACACGGCGCACGCCCTCGCGCGCGCGGTCGAACATATCGTCCGTAAACACGCGCAGGCTACCGGCGACATGGGCCTCCCCCGCCACCGCGTTGCAGACGGTGCCTGCCTGCAGCAGACCAAACTTACCGATACAGGGCTCGTCGGTGCCCAGCTCGTCCATCAGCTCGCGCTCGGCAACCAAAAACTTCGCTGCCGCCAACGCGGCATCGTGCGACTCCCCAACCGGCACACCATAGGTCTTAGCGATGTGGATGCTCGTACCGTGAATATGGATATGCGTCTCGCTCGAACGCGCCAGCAGCGGACCGGAACAACTCGCCAACGTGCCGGCAGGCAGATCGGGCCACACATGGAAGCCAAAAATGCGGTCGGCCCCATAGCGCTCGAACACACCACTCTCGCATACCGTCTTGGCACCACCGGTCGTTTCCTCGGCCGGCTGGAACACAAAGAGAACGTTGCGCCTAATGGCGCCCGGCTGTTCGCGAATCGTACGGTCGACATACGTCGCGGCGGCAAGCGCCATGGCCATATGTCCGTCATGTCCGCAAGCGTGCATCTTGCCGGGATGGGTCGAGGCAAAGGCCGCTCCCGTCGCCTCCGCGATGGGCAGCGCATCCATATCGGCGCGAATCGCCGTGGCATGCGCGGCATCAACGCCGGCGTCGAAGAAAGCACAGACGCAGTTGGGGCACGGATGGGTCACTTCGCAGGTGAGCGGTGCCAACACGCCCTCGATATAGGCAATGGTTTGCGGAAGATCGAAATCGAGCTCCGGAATGCGATGGAGATCGCGGCGATAGCGACGGAGTTCTTGGAGCTCGGTCATAGAGGATCCCTTCGTGAGGCACATCTGTTGCAACTTATTGTGATACAGGATTGTGGCGCACATGTTTCCAGCATATCCCTGCATTTTTTAAACGTTATATACGAATACTCTTGTTTGGTAAAGTGCAACGTGGTAGGGTCTTTACCACTTGATAGAGGCGCGGGCACGAAGAGCCGCGGGCGAGCCGGCAGGCTTTGACCCCGTGGGGAGGCGAAACCCGCCGAACTGGGTTTTTCGGGCACGAACAACCTGGTGGGTCTGCGGGAAACACCCGCAGGACTGTCTGCAGCAATGCGGGAGCGCTATCCGGACATTGGGTCCACGCTATGCGGATTCGATGCGCAGATGGCGCCGTCTGGATAGCGAGGTTTACGGGACATGGCATTGACCCCCAACGAGGCATATGCGGCCAAGCAGCCGTTTGTGGACAAGGAGACGCTCGAGCATATCGTCGAGCAGTTCCCCACGCCGTTTCATCTATACGACGAGGCGGGCATCCGCCGCAACATGCAAGAAGTGCGCGACGCCTTTGCATGGAACCCGGGCTTTAAGGAATACTTTGCCGTGAAGGCCAACCCCAACCCGGCGCTCATCTCCATTCTCAACGAATACGGCTGCGTCTGCGATTGCTCGAGCTATACCGAGCTCATGATCGCCCGCTCGCTGGGCATCACCGGACACGACATCATGTTCTCGTCCAACGACACGCCGGCTGCCGACTTTGAGCTCGCCGACAAGCTGGGTGCCATCGTCAACTTTGACGACATCAGCCACATCGAGTTCTTCGAGCGTGTTGCGGGCCCCATCCCCAAGACGGTCAGCTGCCGCTTTAATCCAGGCGGCCTGTTCCAGCTCTCCAATGGCATCATGGATAACCCCGGCGACTCCAAATACGGCATGACCACCGAGCAGCTCTTCGAGGCCTTCCGCACGCTCAAGGCCAAGGGCGCCGAGAACTTTGGCATCCACGCATTCCTTGCCAGCAACACCGTCACCAACGACTACTACCCCAAGCTCGCGCGCATCCTCTTTGAGCTTGCCGTGCGCCTGGAGCGCGAGACCGGCGCACACGTCGCCTTCATCAATCTATCCGGCGGCGTCGGCATCCCCTATCTGCCCGAGCAGCAGGCCAACGACATCCACGCCATCGGCGAGGGAGTGCACGCGGCATACGACGAGATCCTGGTCCCCGCCGGCATGGGCGATGTGGCCATCTACACCGAGATGGGCCGCTTTATGATGGGCCCCTACGGCTGTCTGGTCACCAAGGCCATCCACGAGAAGCAAATCTACAAGGACTATATCGGTGTCGACGCAAGCGCCGTCGATTTGATCCGCCCTGCCATGTATGGTGCCTACCACCACATTACGGTGATGGGTCAGCCGGGCGGCGCCGACAAGGCCACAGCGCCCGTTACGGACACCTACGACATCACGGGCAATCTGTGCGAGAACAACGACAAGTTCGCCATCGATCGTGAGCTGCCGCATATCGACATGGGCGACCTGCTTGTGATCCACGATACCGGCGCGCATGGCTACTCCATGGGCTACAACTACAACGGACGCCTGCGCTCCGCCGAGGTCCTGCTGCGCCCCGATGGCTCGGCCGACCTCATCCGACGCGCCGAGCGCCCGGTCGATTACTTTGCCACGCTCGACGTGCTGCCGTGCGGCCGAGAGTTGCTGGCCAAGTCGCGCGCCGAAAGTGCCCGCCACCGCGCTCAGGACGAGCGCCTGGCCGTCGCCGCTCAGTGGAACAAACGCATCCAGATCGCGGAAGCGAAGGAGAAGAACATGGACATCCGCAATCTCGAGGGTTCAATCGTCGCCCTCGTCACGCCGTTTAAAAAGGACGGCAGCGTCGACTTTGACGCGCTCGAGCGCCTTATCGATTTCCACTTGCAAAATGGCACCGACGCCATCCTCACCCTAGGCACCACTGGCGAGAGTGCCACGATGACCGATGACGAGGACAACTCCGTCGTCGCCGCCGTGGTCAAGCATGTTGCAGGACGCGTCCCCGTCATCGCCGGCTCGGGCTCCAACTCCACGCAAACCATGTTCACCAAGTCGCTCACCTACCAGGGCTTGGGAGCCGACGGTCTGCTGCTCATTACCCCCTACTACAACAAGTCCAACGAGGAGGGCATCTACCAGCACTTTAAGACCGTGGCCGACGCCGTGGACATCCCCTGCATCCTGTACAACATCCCCGGCCGCTGCGGATGCGGCATCAGCGAGCGCAATGTCGAGCGCTTGGCCGCGCACCCCAACATCATGGGCATTAAGGAAGCCTCGGGCAACGTCGCCTACGCGGCCAAGATCGCCCACCTGTTGTCCGATGACTTCCGCATGTACTCGGGCGAGGACGCCCTCACCGTGCCGCTCATGAGCCTGGGCGCCTCGGGCACCATCAGTGTGTGGGCCGATGTTCAGCCGCAACTCGTGCACGACATGTGCCGCGCCTACCTGGATGGTGACGTGGAGCGCGCCCGCGAGATCCAGATTGCCGGCCAGCCGCTCATCAACGCCCTCTTTAGCGAAGTCAACCCCATCCCCGTTAAGGAAGCGCTCGCCCAGATGGGTATGATCGAGGCCAACTATCGCATGCCGCTGTGCCCCATGGCTGACGACACGCGCACCGCACTTACCGATGCTCTGAAAGGAGCTGGTCTGCTTGATTAAGACCGTCATTATGGGAACGGGCCGCATGGGCTCGCTGATCCGCACCACCGCCGAGAGCATCGTTGATGCCGCCGGTCAGCCCGTCTTTGATATCGTCGCCCAGATCGGCTTTGATCTGACCGAGCTCGAGAGCGCTCCGGCTGCCGATGTGATCATCGACTTCTCGAACGTCGCGACCTTTGATGCCGTCGTTGCCTATGTCGAGCGTACGGGCGCCGCACTCGTTTCCGGCACCACGGGCTACACGCCTGAGCAGATGGACCGCCTGCGCGAGCTGGGCCAGAACGCCCGCGTCATGCACTCGGGCAACTACTCCATCGGCATCGCCACTCTGCGCCATCTGGTGGCCCAGGCCACGCGCGAGCTGCCCGGCTTTGACTGCGAGATCGTCGAGACACACCACAACCAAAAGGTCGATGCCCCCAGCGGCACCGCCAAGCTACTGCTCGACGCCGTGGTCGAGGCCGAGCCCGAGGCCGGCTATCACCCCGTCTACGGCCGCGAGGGCATGTGCGGCGCGCGCGACCCCAAGGAGATCGGCATGCACTCGCTACGCGGCGGCACCGTCGCCGGCGTGCACGAGGTGAGCTTCTTTGGCCAGGACGAGGAGGTCACGCTCACGCACCGCGCCACGAGCCGTCAGATTTTTGTCAACGGCGCCCTGACCGCCGCTCAGAAGCTCGTCGTCCGTGATCCCGGCTTCTACACCTTCGACCAGGTCATGTTCGCCTAGCCAATCATTAACCAGTCCCAGCTAAAGGAGAAACAAGATATGAGCAACGCAGCCGAGATGGATGCACAGGAGATTATCAACTACATCGCCACCGCGCCCAAGAAGACGCCCGTCAAGCTGTATGTGCGCGAGAAGCCCGGCATGAAAGTCCAGTGGGGCGATGCACACGTCTACGGCGGCCGTCGCGGCAAGACCGTCTTTGGCGACTGGGATGAGCTCAAGGCCATCCTCGACGCCAACGCCGACTCCATCGACTACTACGACGTGGAGAATGACTGCCGCAACTCCGCCGTCCCCATGCTCGACCTTAAGGGCATCAACGCCCGCATCGAGCCGGGCGCGATTATCCGCGACCGTGTCGAGATCGGTGACCGTGCTGTCATCATGATGGGCGCCATCATCAACATCGGCTCCGTCATCGGCGAGGGTTCCATGATCGATATGGGCGCCGTGCTGGGCGGCCGCGCCACCGTGGGCAAGAACTGCCATATCGGCGCCGGCGCCGTGCTGGCGGGCGTCGTTGAGCCCGCGAGCGCCACGCCCGTCATCATCGAGGACGATGTCATGATTGGCGCCAACGCCGTGGTCCTGGAGGGCGTGCGCGTGGGCAAGGGCGCCGTCGTGGCCGCCGGCGCCGTATGCGTCGAGGACGTCCCCGCCGGCGCCGTCGTGGCCGGTGTCCCCGCCCGCGTCATCAAGATGCGCGACGAGAAGACCGACAGCAAGACCGGCCTGGAAGAGGGCTTACGTCAACTTTAATAGTTACGCGGTTTTGACAAACCGCGTTTTCGCTGACTTATGCTCAACCTGCGGGGCAATTCATCCCCAAACAAGAAGGCCGAAGCCCTCATCCGGGGCTTCGGCCTTTATTTTTGCAGCGTCCAAGCGCAGTTTATCGATTCTCAATTGACCCGATATTCTTGAG
Organism: uncultured Collinsella sp.; assembly: GCA_902490305.1. GTDB lineage: Bacteria > Actinomycetota > Coriobacteriia > Coriobacteriales > Coriobacteriaceae > Collinsella. The sequence goes on along the minus strand of CABUDI010000004.1, from coordinate 80,890 downwards.
TTCGATGGAGATGAGGCCGTTGGGCTCGTTGACGAACTCGATATACTCGGAGTTCGAGCCCATCTCGGCCGGGAAGCTGATCTCGATACCCGTATCGGTTCGAATCTTATGATTGCGCACGGCCGCACGCTCGACCTGTTTACGCTCCACGGGCACGCGCTCGGGCACCTTTTCCTCGGTCAATGCCGCACGAACGCTCTCTTTGATGACCGGCTCGTCCTCAAAGACCTCGTCGACGATATCCCAAGGCGGCAGTTCCTCGTCGTCTTCGACCTTCTCGGCAACAGCGGCTTTGACCTTGGCGAGCGCCACGGCCGTATTGGCGCCGTGCTCCTCGGCAACCTCCTCGACCACGCGCGTCACGGTGTCGATAATCTCCTTGCCCGACACGCCCGTATCGCACTGCAGCAGGCCGTCAGGAATAAGCATGCGGTCCTCGCCGGCGATCTTGCGCTTTTTGTCCACGTAGCCGATCTCCATGGTGCTCGCGCGCACGATGGCGTAGCTCGGCACCTTTTGGGAAGGATTCGGCAGGATAGCGTAATGGCGTGCGATATCGTTGCGCACCTCGCCCTCCTCGCGGCCTACCTCGTGCATAAAGGCCTGCTTGGAACCCAACAGCATGACGGCAAACCAGCGTGCGTCCTCGTCATCGTCAAAGTCGGCAACGAGGACATCGGTGGACTCGGCCTTTTCGGCCTTGGTAAGCTCCGAGGAGATAAACTCCGCAATCTGCTGCGACAGGTCCACGAATTCGCGCTCGCCAAAGAAATAGCCCTTGAGCTCGCCGCCGAATGCGGAGTTCTCGGCAAACGTGGCGCGCTTGTTATCGGCAGACGTGCGGGCACGACGCAGATGCGTGGTCACGAAGTTGCGCACGGTGCGGCTCTCGATATCGAGCTCGCGCTGGCTCATGACGTTGACGGCCGAGTCAAAGTCCAGGATATGCAGGATTGCGTGATTGATTTTCATATACGGCATTCCGTTCTAGATCGATTTCAGCACGAATCAGTATAGCGGTCGTGCCCGCCCCAATGCACCAACATGCCCCTTTGCACCAGCGTTAGCGCAGGAGCTCGGACTGCCACGCCTCGAGCTGCTCTGCCAGGCTCTTGCCGGCAGCAGGAACGTTGAGCTCGGAACGCTTGGGCAGCAGGGCGCATTTAAGAATTGCGACGACGGTCTGCGAGATGAAACGGCGCGTATCTTTGTCGAAGCTCTGAGCAGCCTGGAGCATCACCGGCAGGCTCTCGCGCAAATTCCCTGCGATATCTGCGAACCGTTCGGCCCCTGTGGCTTCAAACACGGAGAACAACGCATCTACAAAGCGCTCGCGCTCGGCAGGCCCCACTGCAAGCAGCATCTCGCGAATAGAGCTATCGACGTATCGAGCGCCGGCAGACAGACGCTCGCAATACACAAAGTCGTAGCCGTCAACGACCCAGCTAAAGGGATTGTGCTGCAGCAGACTGAATTCGGTGCTCTCGACAATGGCGTAATCTTCCTGTGTCTCGAACATCATGCCGAAAATCGAAGACTGGGGCAGGGTCTTGTCGATGCGGCCGGAAAGACCTGCGAAGGCGTCACCGCTCAGGAACTCCTCGACAAAGCCGGGGCCATCGTGGGAGAAGGCCCGTTCGATCCGGTCGCCAGCAGCGTCAGAGCACATCGCCGCGCCATACACCGCCAAGTTTCCGCCCTTGGAATGGCCTCCGCACAAGAGCGGACCATCAATCGCGGCCACCGCCTCGTCCACATAGCGCGCCGCAGATTCCTGGGCCGGCACAGGACACCGGAAAGCCATGTTAAAGTCCTCTTTCCAGCCCACGATCGTGCTGTCGGTCCCCCGGAAGGCAAGATAGGAAAATCCTGCCGGGAATCGGAACGTCATGGCCGCAAACTGCTCCGTCGTTGCCACATCGTTCACGGCACGATAACCGCACACGCGCACGCCACGGTAGCGAGGGCTTGCCGCCACAGCCTCCAGTAAGGCACGGCTCCCCTCCGGATCCCACAGGTCGCCAATCATGTCCCGGTAGCACTCGGCACGCAGCAGCTCGCGTACGTCTAGGCCCTGCCAGTTCGTCAGCTCCGCCATATCACCCGGCAAACGCAAATAGGACAACCACGCAAAGACCAGGCTATCCACCGCGCAGAACGGCCGCTCCTCAAACGGATCAAACGCCGTCTGGGCATAGGTCAAAAAATTAGGCGAATCCGACATGGCCCTCCCATCAACTATGGTGCATTGGGGTCAGGTTACTTTGCACCAAAAAGGCGCCCGGGCCGTGTGGGCTCGGACGCCTTCATTGTAGCTTTTCGCTCTAACGAGCTTGATTTAGCAGGAGAAGTCGACGCTGTCGATGATGTCCTTGAGGGCCTTGGCGGAGGCGGTGAGCTCATGTTGCTCGTCATCGTCCAGCGGCACGGGAACGCGGCAGACAACGCCGTCGCGACCAACAACGGTCGGCATGGAGATGGCAAGATCGGACAGGCCATACTCGCCCACCATGAGCGAGGAAACGGGCAGAACGGTCTGCTCATCGCGCATGACAGCGGTGCAGATGCGCTTAACGGCCATGGCGACGCCGTAGTAGGTGGCGTGCTTCTTCTCGATGATGGTGTAGGCGGAGTTCTTGACGTCCTCGGCGATGCGCTTCTCGGCGGCTTCGTGCTCCAGGTGGCCGTGAAGCTCGCAGAAGGTGTTCAGCGGAACGCCGGCAACCTGAGCGCTGGACCAAGCGACAAACTCGGAGTCGCCGTGCTCACCCATGACGTAGGCCTGAACGTCGCGCGGGTCGACCTCGACGTGGGCGCCGAGCATCTGCTGCAGGCGACCGGTATCGAGCACGGTGCCGGAACCGATGACGTGGCCCTCGGGCAGACCGGACATCTTGATGGCGGCATAGGTCAGGACGTCGACTGGGTTGGAGACGATCAGCAGAATGCCGTCGAAGCCGGACTTCTTGATCTCGGGAATAATGGACTTGAAGATGTTGACGTTCTTGTTGACCAGGTCCAGGCGTGTCTCGCCGGGCTTCTGGGCGGCGCCAGCGGTGACGACGATCATGGCGGCGTCGGCGACATCGGAATAATCGCCGGCGTAGATCTTCATCGGCTCGGCAAACGTCATGCCGTGCGCGATATCCAGGGCCTCACCCTCGGCACGGTTCTTGTCCACGTCGATGAGGACCATCTCGGAGAACAGACCACTCTGCATCAGCGCGAACGCCGAAGACGAACCGACGAAACCACAGCCGACAATAGCGACCTTCTTCTCGTTAACCATTAGAAACTCCCATCTCTCTCCACAAACAAGCCGCCCGGGAACGACCCGAGCGGCTTGCCGTAATCCCAATACATCCAATCGGGACTTTGATTATGCTCCTATTCGCAGCCAAATATCGACCGTTTACCGAAATTATTTGCAGGATTCGTAAAATAACTGCACGAAATCGGTTTCGAGCTATTGACGAGTCGAAATAGGTTTCTAATACAGGCCCGCCTCGCGAATGGCCTCGACAGCCAAAGCAATCTGATCGGGCGGCAGGACCAGCGCCATGCGCACGTGCCCCTCGCCCGAAGGGCCAAAGCTCGCGCCCGGCGTCACCACAACGCCGGCCTTCTCCATGAGCTCCTCGCAAAACGCCATGGAATCGGTGCGACCACCGGGAAGCTTGGCCCACACAAACATAGAGCCATGCGCGTTGGGACGCTCCCAGCCCAGGCCCTCAAGACCGTCGCACAGGGCATCGCGGCGCTCCTGGTACTTCAGACGCTGCGCCTCGACCTCATCGCGCGGACCGTTCAGGCAGGCGATAGCAGCCTTCTGGATCGGGAAGAACATACCAAAGTCGATCTGGCCGCGCAGCTTGGCAAAGGCAGAGACCACGTCCTCGCGGCCGACCAAAAAGCCGATACGCGCACCGGTGACGTTAAACGACTTGGAGAGCGAGAAAAACTCCACGCCCACCTCGAGCGCGCCGGGATACTGCAAAAAGCTTCCACCCGGCTCGCCGTCGAACACGATGTCGGAGTATGCGTTGTCATGGACGATGAGCAGGTCGTGCTCGCGGGCGAAAGCGATGATCTCCTCATAGACCTCGGGCGTACCCACCGAGCCCACCGGGTTCGCGGGCAGTGACACGATCATATACTTGGCGCGATCGGCCACCTCGGGATCGATGCCCGCCACATAGGGCAGGTAATTGTGCTCGGCAACCAGCGGATAGTACTCGAGCTTGGCATCGGCGATCTTGGCACCCGCCTCAAAGACCGGGTAGCACGGATCGGGGACCAGAATGGTGTCACCCGGATCGAGCAGGGCCAGGCCCAAATGGCCCACGCCTTCCTGTGTGCCGTTGCACGACTGCACCATGGACGGCGTAATGTCTGAAACGCCAAAGCGACGCTCATAGTAATCGCACACGGCCTGCTTGAGTTCGGGTAGGTCGCGCAGGGCATACTTCCACATCTCGGGATCTTGGGCTGCTTGCGTGAGCGCCTCGACCACATGGTCGTACGGCTTAAAGTCGGGCGTGCCCACGCTCATGTTGTAAATGGTCTTGCCCTGAGCCTTCAGCGCGAGAAGCTTGTTGTTGAGCGAAGCGAAGACCTCCGCGCCAAAGCGGTCGAGACGCTGCGATGCCTGCATGGTGCCACCTTTCGATATAAAAAACGCGGCGCTCCGACAAGAGCGCCGCGCGATACGGGCCATCAGATTGCAAAAGTGTAACGCTTGCAACCCCCGCATTGGTTCAATTTAGCCAACCTTAGTCAATTGCATTGAGCGCGTCGATCTGCGCGAGCCACAGACGCGAGCTGGCGTCACTCGGCATACGCCAATCGCCGCGCGGGCTGAGCGTCACCGAACCCACCTTGGGACCATCGGGCAGGCAGCTGCGCTTAAACTGCTGGGCAAAGAAGCGACGATAGAACGTACGCAGCCACGTGTGGACGGTCTTGGCGTCGTAGACGCCCTCGAAGCTCTTGAGCGCCATGCGGTAGATCTTGCCCGGCTCAAAGCCAAAACGCAGCAGGTAGTAGAGGAAGTAGTCGTGCAGCTCGTACGGGCCCACCAAATCCTCGGTCTTCTGCGCAATCTCGCCGTCGCCCGTGGGCGGCAAAAGCTCGGGGGACACCGGCGTATCGAGGATATCGAGCAAGACCTCGGCAATACGCCCACCAAAGACATCGGCGGCATAACGCACCAAATGGCGCACAAGCGTCTTGGGCACGCTCGCGTTGACGGCATACATGCTCATGTGGTCACCGTTATAGGTAGCCCAGCCGAGCGCCAGCTCCGACAGGTCGCCCGTGCCGATGACAAAACCGCCAGCCTGGTTGGCCAGATCCATCAGAATCTGCGTACGCTCGCGGGCTTGGCAGTTCTCATAGGTCACGTCCTGCACGGCCGGATCGTGCTCAATGTCCCTGAAGTGCTGCTCCACAGCCGCGTGAATCGAAACCTCGCGGAAGCTCACGCCCAGGTCGCGGGCAAGCGACTCGGCATTCGACTTGGTACGATGCGTCGTGCCAAAGCCGGGCATGGACACGGCCGTGATACCGGTGCGCGGCAGCCCCAGTGCATCGAAGGCGCGCACGGTCACAAGCAGTGCCAGCGTGGAGTCCAGGCCGCCCGAAAGACCGATGACCGCAGCCTTGGTGCCCGTATGGGCAAGGCGGGTCTTGAGGCCGGCGGTCTGCAGGTCAAGGATGGTCTCGCAACGCTCGGCCAGGTCGCCATGGTCGGCCGGCACAAAGGGCGCACGGGGGAAGACTCGGTCGATGCCGAGTGCATCGCGCAAGACAGGTTCGTCTGTCAGCACGCCTTCAAACGAAAATTCAACGATCGTGGCCTCCGGTGCATCGTCCGCGCGCGTCCACGTCGTCGAACGACGGCGCTCGGCAACCAGGCGGTCAAGATCAACGTCGGCAATGGCCATGCCGCAGGTAAGCAGCTTGGTCGCGGCGAGCTTCGAACCGTTTTCGTAAACGAGGTTCTCCCCCGCAAAGACCATGTCGGTCGTGGACTCACCCTCGCTCGCGTCCGCGTAGGCATAGGCGCAGTACAGGCGTGCACTCTGATTGGAGATGAGGCTGCGGCGGTAATCCGCCTTGCCGATGATCTCGTCCGAGGCCGACGGGTTGAGGATCACCGTCGCGCCGGCAAGCGCCATCTCGGTCGAAGGGGGTGCCGGCACCCACAGATCCTCACAGACCTCAACGCCCAGCACCAGGTCCTCGGCGCCCTCATCACAGCAACGGTAGACAAGCCCCGAACCCAGCGGGACCGGACCCTGACCGGCAAATTCAACCCACACGGGATCCGCAGGCGCCGGAGCAAACCAACGGCGCTCATAGAACTCGCCATAGTTGGGCAAATACTTCTTGGCCGTGAGGCCCAATAGCTCGCCCGCGCAGCACACGGCGGCGCAGTTGTAGATATTCTCGGCAACTGCAACGGGAAGACCGATGGTAAAGACAATCGGCAGCTCGCGGGTTTCATCGAGAATATGTGCCAGTGCGGTCTCGCAGGCATGCAGTAATGTACGGTTATGGAACAGATCGGCCGCGGTATAGCCAGTCAGATTAAGCTCGGGCAACACCAACGCACGAACGCCACGCTCGGCAGCTTCGCGAACAGCCGCCAGCGCAACCTCGGCATTGCCCTCGACATCGGCAACGCGAATCCGCGGCGACGCCGCCGCCACACGCAAAAAGCCATCAGACTGAGAAAGGTGAAGATTCATAAGAATGCTCCCGTGCGTAGACGCCATTCACAACAATTAGCAAGCCCTATTGTAGTTCAACCGCCGGGTGCAACCGCATCCCACCAACTTGGTGAGCTATTGATGAGTTGATGGTATCTGTTAAATGTCACGTACGATTCACATCTGGTGGGTACCCTGATGGCTGAATGAAACGAAGCAGATTTACACCGGGAGGGCCCCGTATGACAACCAAGTACACCGACGCGCCGCGCACGCGCGTCATGACACCGGCCGCACTCAACAACGGCGTTCACGAAAACCATTCCATCGGACAGACCATGGCCATCGCGCCCAAAAAGGGCCTTTTCGACGACATTTCCATTCCCCAGATCATCGCCGGCGCCGCAGCCGCCGCCACGAGCGTCGCACTTGCCTCCAAGATCGGTATCGCTGGCTCAGTAATTGGTGCCGCCGTGAGCTCGGTCATCACCGTTGTGTCCTCGCAGGTCTACCGCCACTTTATCTCTGCCAGCGCCGAAGCCCTCAAAGGTACGCACGCCGCCGTCGACTACCCCGCCGGCGCCTATGAGCCCGTTGAGTTTGATGCCGAGGAGCACCTGGGTGGCGCTGCGACTACGCAGGAGATGCGCCAAATTGCGGGGCGCGCGACCACGGCGCGCGTCGCCCCCAACAGCCTGCGCGCCAAGGCGGCGGCAGAGCGCAGCCAGACGCAAAAGAAGGTCATCGTCTTCTCGATCGCCATCGCCATCGTCGCGGTCATCGCCTGCGCTGGCGCCATCCTTATCACTACGGCCGGTGAGGGCCTGGGCGAGCGTCCCGAGCCAATCCTTTCGTCGCACACGACCGAGCACGACGCGGATAGCTCCGGTCAATCGCAAAGCCAGCAGGACGACCCGCAGGGCAACTCCACATCCACCGACACGTCATCGAACACCCCCGATCAATCGCAGGGCGCCGATGCCTCTGCGAACAACAGCGGCACGCAATCCGGCACGACCGACTCAAGCCAAACGACTGACGGCTCTCAACCGAGCACGGGCGACCAGACGAGCGGCAATACATCGGGCACGGAATCTACCGACAACAGCAACACCAACAGCTCGAGCGGAACCGCGTCCGGCACGGCATCTGACAGCTCGAGCCAAGGAACGGCATCGGGCAACTAAGCACGTTTGCCTCTCATAGATAACCGACCTGCATAACGGGCGCGAACCGGCAACGGTCGCGCCCGTTTGCCTTGGGCGACGAGATGGCAAGCCCCGCGCGATGGTAAGATGCTTTGGTGTGTAAAGAGGAGATTTGCCATGAGCAAGACAATAGTTAGGCCCACGCTTTCGCTGGGCAACCACATCTATCTGTATCGCCTGCTGCGCGACGCGATTGGGTGCGGCAAGCAAACGTTTATGACGCAGGTCGAGGAGGCACTCACCGCTGGTGACATGGCCGCTTACGACCTGGGCTTCGAGTCCACGCGCGAGCTGCTCGAGGAGCTCGACGACTGCATTAAGCTGACCGTCTTTAAGGGCGGTCGCCTGTATGCCACCGTCATCGCCAACGATGCCTGGGATGCCGCCCTTGCCAAGGGCGAGGACAAGCCCAAGGCAGCCAAGGGCACTAAGCAGTCCTACAAAAAGAAAAAGCGCGGTGAGAAGGACCTCAAGGCCGTGCGCCCCAAGCATGTTAAGCGCGCCGAGCCCGTGGCCGAAGTCGCTCCGGAGCCCGAGCCCGAGACGGAGATCAAAGTCGCTATTGAGGTAACGGCAGAAGCCGAAACCGAAATCGCCGCCATGACCGATCCCAAAGTCATATCCGAGCAGGAAGCCACTGCTGAGCTCAACGAGGCTCCCAAGTCGACAATCGAAGAAGCCGCCAACCAACCCGAGACGCCTGCGTTCCAAAACGGCGACGTCTTTGGCGACGAGGCCGAGGACGATCAGCTCGACGATCAAGACGCTACCGAGTCGACGCCGGAGCCCGAAACGCCGCAGCCTGCCATCTCGCTCACGGTCGTCTATGACCCCGAGAACGCCAACGCCGGCATCACTACCATGGCATCCACGCCCATCGAGGCAAAGTCGAGCGTCGAAAACGAGAACGCGGCGCAGGTTGAGGTTGAAACTGCAGCTGCAGACGCGCCCGCCATCGTGAAGCCCGCAGATTCCGCGGACAAGCCGGAGGCGACTCCGGACCCCGCACCCGTCATCGAATCCGTGCCCACCTCTGCTTGCGACCAAATTCCCGCACCGGCACCGGCTTCGGCACCCGCAGCGGCCCCAGCCCCCGCACCTGCAGCGCCCGCCATCCCCAAGGACTTCCCCGTCGATTTCGCAACCGAGGTCTTCTGCCCCAGCCCGCTTCTGCACCAGCTGTCGACCTATCTCCCCTACGGCGCCGACACGCTCGGCATCGTCGGCGAGTACTACTGGATCGCCCGCGAGCGCGGTACCATCGAGGCCGCGCGAAACCGCGCAAGCTTCCCTCTGCGCTACACGCAGGCCGGCGAGCGCCACGAAGTCACCGTGCGCATCCGCCGCAACACCACCGGCGGTCTCGGAGCCACCTGGGCCATCGACAAAGTCGAAGAATCCGAACAATAGCGAAAAGCGGCTCAAATCCCGACTAGGATTTGAGCCGCTTTTATTAGCATTCATCGATGTTTCGTGACCAACAGCGAGCGGGCCGCAAGTGCCCCAGGTTGCCGTGAAAGAGGAGCGACGCGTACTTCGGGTACGCGAGCGACGGTTTGAACAGCAAGATGGGGTGCTTGCGGCCCGCGCAGCGTCGAGCAGTTACGCGGTTTGGTAAAACCGCGTAACAAATTAGTCACGCGTCAGCTTGCGGTGAATACGATGCGGCTGGGCTGCGTCCTCGCCCAGGCGCTCGATGCGGTTGGCCTGATAGGCCTCGAAGTTGCCCTCGAACCAATACCAGTTGCCCGGATTCTCGTCGGTGCCCTCCCACGCCAGAATGTGCGTGGCGACGCGGTCCAGGAACATACGGTCGTGGCTAATGACCACAGAGCAGCCCGGAAACTCGAGCAGCGCCGCTTCGAGCGAGGACAGCGTCTCGACGTCGAGGTCGTTCGTGGGCTCGTCGAGGAGCAGCAGGTTGCCGCCCTGTTTGAGCGTGAGCGCCAGGTTCAGACGGTTGCGCTCGCCACCGGAGAGTACGCCAGCGCGCTTCTGCTGGTCCTGGCCCTTAAAGCCAAAGCTCGCCACGTACGCGCGGCTCGGAACCTCGGTCTCGCCGACCATCATGTGGTCCAGGCCATCCGAGACGACCTCCCACAGGTTCTTGTCGGGGTCGATGCCGGAACGGTTCTGGTCGACATAGGAGATCTTGACGGTCTCGCCCACCTCGAGCTCGCCCGAAGTCAGCGGCTCCAGACCCACGATGGTCTTGAAGAGCGTAGTCTTGCCCACGCCGTTGGGGCCGATGACGCCCACGATGCCGTTGCGCGGCAGGGTAAACGAAAGGTCATCGATGAGCACACGGCCATCGAACTCCTTGTGCAGGTGATGGGCCTCGAGCACCTTGTTGCCCAGACGCGGGCCCACGGGGATGCGGATGTCGGTCCAGTCGAGCTTCTGGCTTGCGCGGGCCTCGGCCTCCATCTCCTCGTAGCGAGCCAGACGGGCCTTGTTCTTTGCCTGGCGAGCCTTGGGTGAGCTGCGTACCCACTCGAGCTCGGCCTCCATGCGCTTGGCGAGCTTGGCGTCGCGGTTACCCTGCGCCTCGATACGCGCGGCCTTGGTCTCCAGATACGTGGAGTAGTTGCCCTTGTAGGGATAGAGGTGACCGCGGTCGACCTCGCAGATCCACTCGGCAACGTTATCCAGGAAGTAGCGATCGTGTGTGACGGCAAGCACCGCGCCCTGGTAGTTGTGCAGGAAGTGCTCGAGCCACAGGATCGACTCGGCGTCCAGGTGGTTCGTAGGCTCGTCGAGCAGCAGCAGGTCGGGAGCCTCGAGCAGCAGCTTGCACAGGGCCACGCGACGGCACTCGCCGCCGGAAAGCACGTTGACCGGCATGTCGGAATCGGGCAGCTGCAGGGCGTCCATGGCCTGGCCGAGCTTGGAATCGATATCCCAGCCGTCGGCGGCGTCAATCTCGTCCTGGAGCTTGCCCATCTCGGCCATGAGGGCGTCCATGTCGCAATCCGGGTCGCACATCTCCTCGCCGATCTTGTTGAAGCGATCGACCTTGGCGATCATGTCGCCAAATGCCATGCGCACGTTCTCGATGACGGTCTTGTCGTCGTCGAGCGGCGGCTCCTGCTGCAGGATGCCCACGGTGTAGCCGGGGGTGAGCTTGGCATCACCGTTGGAGACCTCCTCGATGCCGGCCATAATCTTGAGCAGGGTCGACTTGCCCATGCCGTTGGGACCCACAACACCGATCTTGGCACCGGGGTAGAAGCTCAGGGTCACGTCGTCAAGGATTACCTTGTCGCCATGGGCCTTACGAGCCTGATACATCTGGTAGATAAACTCTGCCATTTGCCTGTTTTATCCTTTCTACCTGCTGTTTCCCTATTCTTGTTTCGCTTTAGTGGAAACGAAATGAGGAAACCAGCTCTGAAACTTAACGAAAAAGGGGCATGGTTGCCCATACCCCCTAATACTACCTGGGAAAAGTCCCCCGGAACATACTATGAACTGCGTACGCTAGTTTTCCGCAACCTTAGCGAGCGGCTCGCTGCGATTTGCGCCACAGCAGATACGAGTAGACGTAGACGGCTCCGGCCGAACCAAACGCCAGCACCGCAATCACCGCGGCGACGACTTCACTCGAAAGCACCGCACCTGCCACGCCCATTACGATGAGGCCAGCACCCAGCACCATAAAGCAGGCACCGCCAAAGCGCTGCGTACGGCGCCAGTTCTCGGGATCGGCAAGCGCCCAGGGCGTCTTGATACCGAGCGTATAGTTCTGCTTCACACGCGGCAAGTAGTTGCCTACGCCGATGAACAGCAAACCGACAACACCGGAAATCAGCACGTTGACCGAACCGACCGCCGGCACCACGCCCCACACCGTGAGCTCTCCCAGCCAGCTTATGGCGCACATGAACAAGGTGAAGGCGATTACGTAGCCCTGATAGAACTTGCCCGAGGTTCGATACGCCTCGCCCTTGGGGTCGACGCGCGGCACCACGTAGAACATCGCGAGAAACACCAGCGGCAACGCGCCGAGCGCGGAGGCCATCCAACTGGGACCCCAACCGTCGACGGCGCCGCTCGCTCCCCAGTGCGTGGGAATCTGCGCCGGCAAGCTCGGCATCACCCAGAGATGCGCTACGACATTGGCGACGCACAGAACGACCAGCGCAATCCACACGCGCGACGATACCCCCGTGGGGTGAATGCCCTTGTTTTCGTTATTCATCCTTATCACCTTCCGTGTTTGTAAAGCCCATAAACCAACCGATCAAGTCCTGCATGACGGTGCTGTTTAAGCTGTATACGATGTTTTGGCCATGGCGCTCGTCGGTCACCAACCCGGCGTTTTTGAGCGTCGCCAAGTGATGGCTCAATGACGGCTTGCTGATGTCAAAATGCTCGGCAAGCTCCCCGGCCGTGCAATTGCCCTCGCGCAGCAGTTCCAAAATGCGCCGCCGCGTAGGATCGGCCAGCGCCTTAAAACCCTCTCCCGGCATAAGACCTCCTCTCATCATCTCTCATGACGCGCACACTATACTCGATATGTAGATGTTTGTCTAATTATCTAAAACAGTAACATCTATAGAACATTCGTTCGTATTTAGCTACAATGGAAGTTGAAGCAGATGGGCCAGCTCCCTCTACCCAAGAAGGAGATGGACTATGAGTATTGACGATGTCCTGACGTTGTTGTTGCTTGTAATCGCGGCTGTGGAGCTCGGCATCCACATTGGAGGTCGAATGAAATAGCCGCCCCCGCGTAATGCGAAGACGGCCACTTCTCACGCTACAAACGTGTTTGGGAGTTGGCCAACCCGCGGCAACGGGTGCCATCTGCTTCATCTTATGCGAATCTCTGCCTCATTTCAACAAGCCCCTAGGGCTCAAATGGAATCGCGATAATACCTATAATGGCGATAGCTAAAACACGATTCGCTTCCCCATCGGAGGATGTCTATGACTGAAACCACAGCCGCAACTCCCAACGAGACACGCGACACCAAGCTCGAGATCATCATGGGCCGCGAGGCACTTAATAAACTCGCCAACGCCACGGTGTTGGTGCTCGGCTGCGGAGGTGTGGGCTCCAATTGCTGCGAGGCACTTGCCCGCGGCGGCATTTGTCATTTCGTCATTCTTGACAAGGACATCATCGCTCCAAGCAATATCAATCGCCAGGCCATCGCCTTTCACAGCACCGTCGGCAAGCGCAAAGTGGACGTGATGGAGGCCATGATCCACGACATCAATCCCGCCGCCACCGTCATCAAGCGCACCGAATACTTGCTGAGCGACAACATCGATGATTTCTTCGCGAGCGTTTTGGAGCAGACGGACGGCAAGCTCGACTACGTCGTCGACGCCATCGACACCATCTCGGCCAAGCTCACCATTGCCAAATACGCTCAGGACCACGGCATTCGTTTGGTTAGCTCCATGGGCGGGGCCAACAAGCTCCATCCCGAGTGCCTCCGCTTTGCCGACATCTTCGATACGGTGCGTGACCCCATGAGCCGCATTATGCGCAAAGAATGCAAGAAGCGCGGAATCAAGAGCCTGCATGTACTGTTTAGCTGCGAGGAATCGGTTAAGACACAGCCCCGCGATCCTTCCAACATCCACGAGCGCACCGAGCTGGGAACCGCCAGCTTTATGCCGCCCATCATGGGTCAGATGATCGCCGGCGAGGTTATCCGCCAGATCAGTGGCCGCGGTACCGAGCGCGTGCGCGCCGATGGCCAGCGCTTGGACTAGCGGAGCGCGCCGAGATGGAGCCCCGATTATTTGATGCACACTGCCATCTTGATTTAATGGCTCACCCGGACGCCGTTGCTGATGAGGCAACGGCACTGGGCTTGGGTCTATTTGATTGCGGCGTCGATCCACGCGACTTCGCTAACGCACATGGGCGAACCCGTCGCCCTCCTACCGTCATCAAGGGCGTCGGCCTCCATCCCTGGTGGCTCGCCGACGAGCGATGCGGCAACGCAGAAATTGACCTACTCTGCCGAATTGCCGCGCAGGAGCGTTTTGTTGGCGAGGTCGGGCTCGACTTTTCCGCTCGTTTTGCCGGAAGTGAGCCGCTACAAATACAGGCATTTGACCGGCTCTGCGATACACTCGTGCAGCATCCACTTACCGGGCGCGTGATATCAATTCACGCCGTTCGTTCGGCGGGAACCGTACTGGACGTCCTCGAATCGCATGGATTACTCATCCCAAACTCCGACTTCCCCGTTATCATCTTCCACTGGTTTAGCGGCACTTCGGACGAACTCGCCCGCGCGCGTGATGCGGGCTGTATTTTTTCCGTCAACGAACGCATGCTTGCGTCTAAACGTGGTCGCGAATATGCCCGACAGATTCCACCCGACCGTTTACTGCTCGAGACCGATGCGCCGGCCGAGCCAAACACAGAAACAAGCGCGCAATCGCTCATCAGATCGCTCACAAGGACCTCGATGCGCATTGCCTCGCTCAAAAACTGCGATGCAAAGCGCATTGAGTCGGCAGTTTTAGCAAATGCGCGCTCTGTATTTGACCTTCGCTAACCCCTGTGGGCAAAAATGCCAAGGAACATGCGAATCGCACAACGCAGTCCCTATTGGAAGGCAGTACAGTTCGACAGCATTACACCAATTCGTGCATGAGATCACGGTTACGTGCATACAATTCGTCAAAGATATGACGACGCGACGCATATAACTCGTGGGCAGCCATATCGGGCACGATTGTTTGCGCAACGCCAAGGACTTGGGCGAGCTCATCCCATGATGCATAGGCGCCACCTGCGAGAGCTGCCATGATGGCATCACCGAAGCATGCGCCCACCGTAACCTTGGCAACCGAGACCTCGCGCCCGCATACGTCGGCGATGGCCTGCATCCAAACTGGATTTTTGGTTCCACCTCCGACAAGCATAATGCGCCCAATTGGCAGTCTATGCTCTCGCTCGATAATGTCGACATGGGATGCAACGGTATACGCGACGCCTTCCAAGGCGGCGCGAACCATATGGGCTCGCGTATGCCTTCCGGTCAGGCCAAAGAAGACGCCGCGCGCCTCGGGATCGTTGAGCGGAGTACGCTCCCCCGCAAAGTACGGCAGGCACAGGAGCCCATCGGCACCCGGCGCCACACCGGCGGCATCATGCGCCATAACCGTATATGCATCGGGGCCACCGTGGCCCTCGGCCTCTACGGCGTCGCGATACAGCTCTTGGCGCAGCCACGATGTGAGCGCACCCGCCGTATTGGTCCCCGCGCAGATCCCGTAAGTTCCGGGAATGATAAACGTCCCCGGCCACAGGCGGGCATCATCAATCATATGATCAGCTAGGTAGATGAAATACGCCGTGCTCCCCAACTGAACCATCATATCGCCGGGACGGAATACACCCGTCGAAATGGCCTCGGCACCAGAGTCGCCCGTTCCCACTAAGACAGGTGTCCCTGCCGCGAGCCCCGTCGCCTCAGCCGCACGCTGCGTAATCACCCCGGCAATATCAGTAGCCGACATTACCTCCGCCATCTGGTCAGGCCGGCAGAAACGAGCACATTCCCGAGCATCAACCTTCCAAGTAAAGCGGTCGTATAGGGGAAGAAAATCCTCCGCCAAATAACGGTCCACCGTAAAACGCCCCGTCAACTTTGCGCATAGAAACGACGACGCCGTCAGGAACTTCGCGGCACGTTCGTGCACCTCGGGCATATTCTCCTTAAACCACAAGATCTTAGGAGCAATATCTGACGAACAGGGATCGTGCCCGAAAAGCTCGCGTGCGCGATCTGACCCATATTCGGAAAGAAGCTCGTCAATCTGCGGCTTCGAACGCGCATCGACTCCATACAAAATCGCGGGCGCCAGCGCGTTGCACTCGGTATCGACCGGCACACAGTCACAACCCAATGCGGAAAGGCCCACGCATCCGATCTGTGCCGCGTTAACCCCCGATCGCGCCACCAGCTCGCGCGACAAGCGGCAAAAATCGCCCCACCAAACTGCCTCCGCATCATGCTGGTACCATCCGTCACACGGATTGTCCGTCTCATGTCCACAAGAGGCTTGGCAAACGATGTTGCATCGATCATCGATTAAAACGCCTTTAGAGGCGCTTGTCCCAATATCAATACCCAGATAGAGCGCCATAGGTGCCTACTCCCCTCGCGCCGTACGAGCGGCAGCCATAAAACGAGCCACCCGCTCAACATCGACCGGGGCATCCAGCTTTCCGTCGCGCTTTAAGCACGTGCCGACAAACGCGCCATCGTAGTGAGCAAATACGTCAGCCACGGTATTTTCGCGACAACCGGTGCCACATACCACAGGTACTTGGCCAACGCGCTCGCGGACCTCATCGGCAAGTTCGCCCGAAGCGCCACGACCGGCAGCCGAACCGCCGATGACCATCGCATCCGGTAGACAATTAAAGAGAAGTGAATCGGCAATGTCCGCAGTCGTGCGGTCGTTGAGATAAACCTCCCCCTCGCTCGTGATGAAGTGAAAAAGCTTGAGGTCGTCCAGGCGCAGCGCCACCTTGCGACGCATGGTGTGAGCGAAATCTCGGTTAATCAGCCCGAGATCACCGGCCCAGGCACCGCAAAAATTGCAGCGCGTGAACTGCGCGTCGACGGCAGCGCACAGCTCGATTGTGGCATCACCATCGTAAATAGCCTCAGCTCCCCAAGGAGTCGACAGATCATGGGACAGAGCCCCGATTACATAGCCCATCGATGCAAGGGTTGAGGGAGAAACGTGCTGCTCATAGGGCATCGAGAGCTCATTGGTAATCAAAATGCCATCGACACCGCCCCGCTGCAACGCCTCGAGATCGCGCTTGGCGGCTTCCACGACCTGCGACACGCTTCCGCCCGGGTAATACAGCGGATCGCCCGGCAGAGGACGCAGGTGCAGCATTCCGATAACCGGCTTTTCGGTCTTGAACATCGAAGTTAGAAACGACATAACGTGCTCCTTCATAGGGTTATTGCAGGGACGTTACTCCCCCAGCACCTCGACGTACACTTTTCGCTTCTGCGGACCGTCAAACTCCGCAAGATAGATGTTCTGGGCACTTCCGCACACGATGTGGCCATCTTGGACGGGAAAGAAGCAACTGTTTCCACAAATCATGCTCTTGATATGCCCACAGGAGTTGTTGCCGGTGGCTCCATAGCTCGGCAGGAAGTGTGCATGCGCATAGGGGGCATCGAGTGGGGCGATGCGATCAAGCGTCTCCATAAGATCCGTCTCCACGCAGGGCAGCCCCTCGTTTACCACGATTCCACAGGTCGTATGCGACAAAATAACCGCTGCCAAGCCATTGGTCACCGAGCTGCGTTCGATGGCAGCGTGCACGTCTTCGGTAATATCGATGAACTGGTCCGGAGCAGTCGATAGATAGCTCAATGTCTCGAGCGTCACCATGTTCACTCACCCCCTTCAAGAAAACGCAGGGCATTACCCCAGTAGAGCCTTTCTCGCGCATCATCGCGCATGGACACGGTATCGAGCGCCCGCTTGAGTTTGAACGCACGGAAGCGCGGCGTATTGCTGGCGAACATCACTTGATGCGATAGCGCGCGCTCATACCACAGCGGCCCCATATCGACCGTGAAAAGACGCTGCATCATCTCCTCGGGCGAATCGATGTAAGTGATAGAGGTGTCCGTGTAGCAGTTGGGATACTTGAGCAGCATCGCCACGGTCTCGCGCACCCAGGGCCAGCCAAAGTGGGTCAAACTAAAGCGCACATTTGGATGCGTTGCGATTGTGTGCTCAAATGCAAGCGGGTTACTGCGCGAAAGCTCTGCGCCCGGCTCCCAAGACATACCGGCATGGAAAACCACCGGCTTGTTATAGCGCTCGCACAGCTCGTAAAGCGGCTCGGCCACAGCATCATCGGGGGCAAAACCCTGCTTTGCCGGATGCAGGCAAAGCCCCTTTGCCCCCAACTCGGTAAAGGCGCGCTCCAATTCGTCTGCGGCACCGCTCACCTGCGGATCTACGCTCGCAAATCCCCACAGACGATCGGGGTGCGCGGCAACCAGCATGGCAATCTGGTCATTGGTGCCAAAGTGCCCTCCGCATGCCGTGGTTACATCGAGCGGCATGAGCACGCTCTTCCGCACGTCGCAGACGTCCATCTCGACTTGAAGCTCATCCCAATCCATGGGGCCCATATGCCCCATACCAAATTCTCGTGACCAAAAACCGAATCCATCAGGCTCATCGCCCGGGGTACAGATCTCGCCGTAGAGCATAGGATGGACCAACATGTCGATAACCATTTCGTACTCCTTTCCAGGCATTTGACCCTAGTACGGCTCAAACGAACCAATCACTCGGGACGACAGCTCAGCGCCCGCCTTCATACACGCCGGAATATCAAGGCCATCGATCACGCCCTTGGTAAACCCGGCAATATACGAGTCGCCGGCACCCACGGTATTAACGACCTTCTCCGCCGGTACGATCCCGCACTCATAGAAGCGCTCACCGTCATAGGCAATGCTTCCCTTCTCGCCAAGCGTGGCAACCGCAACGCGTGGTCCCAATTCCTGCACGTGGCGTACCCAGTCTCGCAGCTCCGGAGTGTCCTCTTCAAACGACATGAACGCATAGTCTACGTAAGGAAAATGAGCCTCGCATGCATATTCGGGATCCTGGCTGAACACCGAGAAGTCCATAGCCACCGTCTTGCCCGCATCATGCCATTCGGGCAGGAGGTCCAAACAATTGCCAAACAGGTCGGTATGAATGATGTCGTGCTCTAGGATAAACGCCCGGTCATCTTCATTCGGACGATATGTCTCCATTACGCCATCGATTGCCTCGAGATGCACGCGATCGACGCCGTCTTTCAATGCCATGAGCATCACCGAGGTGTCGCCATCCTCCACCCGCAGATGTGAGATATCGAACCCCTCAGCGGCCAGCGCCTCTCTCATCTTGTCTCCGTACTCGTCCTTGCCGACAACCGACACGGCGGATACCGAAACGCCCATTCGCGCAAGATGGATACCCCAGTCAATGCCATTACCAGTTGGATAGAACACGCCGATGTTTTGATAGACGTCCGCGCAGCAAAAACCAGCCGCACACGCTTTAATGCCCATGGTCTTCTCCAATGTTCAAAAGGGGACCCACCACATGGCGAGCCCCCTTTTCTCGTTTCGCTTATTGTTTTGCATCGGCTGTCCAAGGCCTCATAGCCAGACCGCCGTACGCTTTTTTAAGCTATTCGACGATTGGCGCTCCGTGGTCCCAAGAGCCTTCCATGCCGCACACGGTCGAGGCAAACCCGGCAGCAAAGTCGAGCGCGCGCTCGATGGCCTCGGCGCCATCCTCACCACGCTTGGCGGAATCGAGATAGCACATCAAAAACGAGGTGAGGAACGAGTCGCCCGCCCCCATGGTGTCCTTCATGTCCGTTACCGGTTTAGCCAGCTGGCGGTAATAACGCTCGCCGTCGTAAGCAATGCAGCCCTCGGCGCCCGCCGTAGCCGACACAAAACGCGGACCCAGGCCCTTCACCCATGCCAGACGCTCGCGAATCTCGTCCTCACTCGCGGCATCCGCCGCACTAAAGAAAGCAAAATCGACGTAGGGCGCAATCTGCTCGTAGTACTCGTCGGTGGAATCGTCCGAAAAGTCAAAAGAGACCGTGACGCCCGCAGCCTTCAACTTGGGCAGCTCGCGCTCGGTAAAGCAATAGTTGCCCGAATGAACCACATCGAACTGCTTCATGTACGAAAGGTCAAAGCGATCGAGGACGTAGCGCGCATCGCCACGGATACCGCCCTCGTTGGAGCCGAGGAAGACACGGTCACCGTCAACGACGGTGACGCGAGCCGCTCCGTTCTCGCCAATCATCTGCTCGCACTTGTCAAGCTCGATACCCTCATCCTCGAGGCTTGCAATGACATGCTCGGCAGCGGCGTCATTGCCAAAAATGCCCATGTATGCGGAGCGTGCGGCACCGCATTTCTTGGCATAAACGGCGAAGTTCACCGCATTGCCGCCGGGATACATGGTGTGGATATGCTCGTAGCGATCGACGACGTTGTCGCCAAATCCGAGCGCGTTAACGTTAAATGCCATGGCCTTTGCTCCTTCTAGTACTCGACAACACCCATATAGCGACGGAAATCGGGATCGTGATCAAACACCTTGCCGCGTGCAGCACGCAGCTCGCAGTTCATGGCGTAGAACAGCACCGGGTCCAGATAGGCACGGACGCTCGCCGGCACGGCTTCCATACCGTACTCCTTGGCATCGAGCACCATCAGCGTATCGGTATGCGTCTTAAGG
The DNA here is from genome assembly GCA_902490305.1 of uncultured Collinsella sp. Taxonomy (GTDB): domain Bacteria; phylum Actinomycetota; class Coriobacteriia; order Coriobacteriales; family Coriobacteriaceae; genus Collinsella. The sequence goes on along the minus strand of CABUDI010000004.1, from coordinate 60,681 downwards.
AACGCCAGGGCGCGCTCGTCCATAGCACGGCACTCGCTGGAGCCCATCTGCAGGAAGTAAAAAACGCCATCCTGAGTAGCCTCGAAGGGGCCATGGAAGTACTCGGCAGAGTGGATGTAGCTGCAGTGCTGCCACTGCATCTCCATAAGAGAGCAGATAGCAAAACCGTAGGTCTGGCTAAAGTTGGGACCGCTGCCCAGAATATAGAAGAACTCGTGCTCCTGGCAAAGCTTGGCAAAGCGATCGCCCAGCTCGGCATTTACCTTCTCGCGTGCCGGGGGAAGAATCTTATCCATCTCGGCGATACCGGCATACATATCGGCAAGATCGGCGTAGCCCTCCTGCTGATCGAGCAGCTCTGCCGCAAGCGACAGCGAAATGCCAGCGGGGACCTCGGCCTGCGGCACACCCTCGCCCCATGGGTAGACCCACGTGGTCCACTTGCCGGAGTCGATCTTGGATCCAGCGTTGTCGGTCTGGGCGATCACCGTAGCGCCGGCGGCAAGGGCAATCTCGCAGCCCTCGACGACCTCCGGGGTATTGCCACTGTGGCTGCAAGCGATGACCAGGGACTTCTCGCCCAGACGACGCGGACGCATAATGTCGAATTCACGTGCGGTATAGATATACGAAGTGAAGGTGGTTGCCTCGCGCTGCAGAAGCTCATGAGCCGGGATCAAATCGATCATGGAGCCACCGCAAGCAATCCAGTAGACGCTGTCGAACTTGCCCTTCTCGGCAATTGCCTCTTTGATCAGATCGTGTGCGTTCATATCCAGTTCCTTTCTTATTTGACCCGCAATCAATGACGTTGGTTGCGTAGCCGATAGTTGTTTTAGTCAATCAGATATTTCTCGAATGCGGCCATGTTCTTGGCATCTGCCGCGGCCGGGTCATCGTAGTAACGACCGTCCGTGATTTCCTGGCCCAGCATGCCGTCAAAACCATGGGCGTTGAGTGTGGCGACGAAGGCGTCCATATCGTGCTTGCCATCGCCCCACACCAGATGGCCATACGGGTCACCGTCGATAAAGTGCATCTCGTGAATTGCCCCATCACCAAAGGCGGCAAACCAGTCCTCGAGCGTCTCGCCTGCAACGCCCATCGCGGTTGTATCAACCATGGGCTGTAAGTACGGGCTCGCGACCTCGTCAATCATGCGCTTCGCATCGGAAACCGTCGTCACAAGGTTGCTCTCCTCGGGACGCAGGCTTTCCATCGTAAGCACCAGACCGTGCTCGCCGGCATACTCCGCCAGAATGGACAAGTGCTCGCGGCTGCGCTTCCAGGCTTCCTCGCGGTCCTCGTCCCAGTCGCCCCAGCCCGAGTTGATGGACATACGGTCGCACCCAAGTACCTCGGCAAGCTCAATGCCGTGCTTAAAGTACGCCAGGCTGCGCTGTTCATGCAGCGGCTTGCGTGCGCAGTACTGCCAAGGATAGACAACATTCTCGGGGCACAGAGTACGATACCTAAGCCCACGGTCTGCAGCCTTTTTCGCCAGGACCTCAGCCTCAAAGTAGCCCGTATGGTCGAGCGTCACATGCGGCTCTGCGCACCACAGCTCAATGGACTCAAAGCCCAAACGCTGCTGCACATCAAGGAAGTAATCGAGCGACCACATGATGTAGTGGATATTCATGCCCGCAATCTGCTCGCGGCGCAGCGTCGGTTTGGATTCAGGCATCTTATGCCTCCTTATTTCGATCAAACACGATTTGTCCGTCCGACATCGTCATATCAACCGCAAGATCGCGTGCGTCGCGATAATCGAGGTCAAACACATCCCGATCGAGCACGCAGATATCGGCAAGCTTGCCGACCTCGAGCGTACCCAGCTCGTCTTCGCGCATCAGGTCGTACGCGCCCCCGGCAGTCCAAGCGCGCAAGAGCTCGACAAGCGTCAGCGCGTTGACCTCATTCACGGGCAGTCCGTCGTCGAAGTATCCGCCGCACGCACTGTAGATTGACTCGCCCAGGCTCGGAATCAGCAGCGGCAAATCCGTTCCACAGCACACTGTGCATCCGGAATCTTCCATGCCGCGGCGATTCCAGCTGTGCAAAAGTCGCGTCTCGCCAATTTGTCGACGCATCATCGACAGGCAATCCTCACGCCGGTCCAGCGTCAGAATCTGCGGATAGACCTCGCAAATTCCACCTAACTTGCCAAACTCGACAAGATCGGTCGGGTCAGAGTTCTCGAGATCGGTAATCGCATGGCGGCGAAGCATCCGTCCATGCTCGTCTCGAGGCAGCGAGGCATAGAGCGCCACGGTGCGACGAACGGCGCCATCGCCCTGGCAATGCAAGGAATATCGGAAGCCGTCAGCATCAATTGCACGCAGCTCGCTCTCAATCAGATCCCACTCTGGCTCCTCGACGACCGTCTTGCCGGCAGCGCCCGCATCGGCCGTGTCTTCATAGGGGTCAATCATCTCGGCAAGCCCCGCCCATACACCGCGATCGGTCATACGGTTGAAGCCAGAAAAACGAACGAACGGTCCCCGGAAGCGCTCTCGTGCCTCGCGGGCATATGCCAGATTTGCACCGGCACCCACCGGCTGCGACATCATAGAGACGCGAACCGTCAGCTCACCAGATTCCTCACGGCGAGCCATTTCGTCGGCAAAGCCGTAGTAGTCATCAAACGCCATCTCCTTGATGGCGGTAACGCCGCGCTCGTTAAGCATGCTCATGTAGTCCGAATACCCGGCACGCACCTCGGGCAGCGCGAGGAAATCGCTCATCATGCGCCAGATCTTCTCGGCATAGCACGCCTGGGGTGTAAAGCCGTATCGCGCACTGGCAGCAGCATTGAGAACGCAGGTCTCCGCTCCCGGTGTAAAGCAGACGACGGGGATATCGCCAAAACAATCGTCAAACACAGCTGCCGTATTTGCGTTCTCGGCATCCGATGCCAACGTTTCGGGTAGGTTGTGGCCAAAAGCCGCCGCGCAATCCGGATGATCTTCTTTCCATGCACGCAAGATCGACACAGCCTCTTTGGCATCATCGATGCCGGACAGATCAGTCCCCAACGTCCGCAGCGCCCAACCTGTATAGAAGGTATGCACATCGATCAGGCCAGGCATGACAGTGCGGTCGCCCAGGTCAACTACCTCGTCCGCCTGGGTCAAATACGAAGCTACCTCACACTTGGCGCCAACAGCCTCAATTCGATTGCCACGGACCGCTACGAAACCTTCAAACGGCAGGTCCCCCGTACCGGTAAAGACGCTCTTAGACGTCAGGACCGTCAAACGATCAGACATCACAACCACCTACACCGGAAGCATGCCAGAGATTGCCGTTACGATCAGGCCAAAGACGACCATGAAAATGAAGAACTTCCAAATGGTCTTCCACCATTGGCCAAACGAAATCCTAGCCACGGCAAGACCGGCGACCGTCATGCCCGCCACGGGGCTGATGGTGTTGATGGTCTGGTTGGCAAACTGGAGCGCGGTGACGGCCGCCTCGGGATTGAGGCCCATGAGCTCGGTCAGGGGGCCCATAACGGGCATGGTGAGCGCCGCCAGGCCAGAACTCGAGGGAACCAGCAAAGAGAGCAGGCCAAGGACGATATACATAAACGTGGTGTAGACGGCGGCGGGTGCACCGGCAAGCGCAGTAGCGAGCGCCTGGAGGATGGTGTCAATGATCATGCCGCCCTCGGCGATGACCAGAATACCGCGAGCGATACCGATAACGATGGCAGCGTACGCAAAGTCGGCAAGACCCTTAACGAACTCCTCTGCGATCGTCTGCTGGTCAAGACCGCCCAGGATACCGGCAAGCAGGCCCATGCCAAGGAACACGGCGGAAATCTCATTCATGTACCAGCCCTGGGTAACAAGACCCCAGACGATAATGCCCATACCGCAAGCAAAATCGATAAGCACGAGCTTCTGACGGATAGTGAACTCTTCCTCGATGGAGGCATCGGTCACGGAAAACTCAATACGCTTGAGCTTATCGTCCTCGTACACAATGGACGACTCGGGATTTTTCTTGACGCGCATGGCGTAGCGCATGGCCCATGCGATACCGACGGCAGTGAAGATGACCCAAGAAACGGCACGCAGCCACAGTTGCGGATTGCCCTCGATGCCAATGATGCCTTGGGCGATCAAAACATTAAACGGGTCGATGGTCGAAGCACAATATCCGAGGTTGGGACCAAGGAAGCAGATGATGAATGCCGTCATCGAGTCATAGCCGATACCCATCATGATAGGAATGAAGATGGCATAGAACGGCAGGGCTTCCTCAGACATACCAAACGTAGTGCCGCAAATGGACAGCAACGTCATCGTGATGGGAATGATGAGGATGTCCTTGTTCTTGAGCTTTTTAATCACACGGCTCATGCCGGCATTCAAAGCGTTGGTCTTGGTGATGATTGCGAACGATCCGCCAATCAATAAGACGAACGCAACGACGTCGGCAGCTTCTTGGATACCCTTGGTGGGCGCTTGCAGGACCGCGAAGATATCCTGGCCCAGATTGATGGTCTCGCCGGTCTCGGAATCGGTGTAGTTCTTATCGACCTGTTCATAGGTTCCAGCAACGGCGACTTCACGCTCGCCCGCCGCTGTCGAAATCGTCTTGCGCTGATACTGACCAGAGGGAACGATCCAAGTCAGGACCGCAAAGACAACAATCAGCAAAAACATGATCGTATAGACATGCGGTAATTTGAACTTAAAACGTCTGTTTGTCTTCTTCGCCTTCGTATCTGACATAGATACCTCCAAAGAACTCGAGACTGCATCGCATCTCGCTTCAACGTTTGCACAATGCAAACGTTCTATGACGTCCCATAGATTACCAGCAGCTTTTCTCGTCATCAAGATAATTTCAAACTGATTGCCGCAACGCGGTTGAACGGTTGCGTTTGCGCCGTGAACGGTATGGAAACGCCCGGTGAGATGATCCACCGGGCGCTTCCGTTCGCAATGTCCTAGATGTCAAAAACGTAGCGAGACCCAACGATCCGCTGACGACCGATGATAAACGGCCGCCGCTGCTCATCGAAAAAGAAGGCATCCATGTAAAACAAGGGTTCGCCAACGGAAACCGCCAACAGCCGAGCGACCTCGGGCGAGGCGCACGCGATTTCGAGCGTGCACGGGTCGGTAAACGCGGGCGTACGGCCCGTCCGGTTGCGCACGAACTCAAAAATGGATTGGTTAGATAGAGGTGCCGTTGATAGATAAGCGTTGTCCTCGTAAACGTATATGTTGTTTTCAAGCATGACGGGGACCCCACCGGCAGTACGCACACGCTCAACGCAAATCAAATCAGTTCCAACGGGAACACCAAAGAACTGCGCTTCGGTGGAATCCGCCGGCAGTATCTTTCTCGAAATGACGCGCGCCCCCGGTTCCATTCCGTTAACGCGGCATGCGTCCGAAAAACTCTGGACGTCATCCTTCTGGCGAATCTTGCGCTTAAGCTTGGGGGCATTGACAAACGTGCCTTTCCCCTGTCGCTTTGTTAGATAGCCCTGCTGGACAAGCTCCTCAATAGCGCGCCGCACGGTAACACGGCCAACTTTATAGCTTTCAGCTAATTCAAATTCGTTGGGAATCCGCTCGCCCGCCTTGTAGGCACCGGAGTTGATTTCGTTTTTGATGATATCGATAACCTGTTGGTACAGCGGTATCGCAGCTTTACCGTCAGTTAGCCCTTCAGTCGGTGGCATATACCCTCTCCCAGCGCAATTAAGTCTAAAGCGGGCTCAAGGACATTCAACAAGCCCTTGAGCCCGCATTAGCATAAAGTATGCTTGCTATCGCACCAAAATGTCGGGTATTTACTCATCTGACCCGAAAAACGCGCAACTACCGCGCTCCTAAGAAAGCGTGAGCAGCTCCGGCAACTGGTCGATAATCTTGTCCGCGGCATCCTGGCTAAAGCCAAAGCGCTCCTCGCGCTTGGCAATGACCGTCAGGCCGGCTCGCTTGCCGGCAGTGATGCCGGGCACCGAATCCTCAACGCAGCAGCAGCGATTCGCGGGCAGCCCCAGCAGGTCCAGCGCATGCAGGTAGATGTCGGGCTCGGGCTTGCTCTCCTTAAACTGCTCGCCGCTCACCACATACTCAAAGGCATCCGACAGCCCGCACGCATTGAGCACTTCCTCGATGCTATCCATGGGAGACGAGCTGGCAAGCGCCACGCGAACGCCCCGGCGCGGCAGCTCTCGAATCGTATCCACGGCGCCTGGGTTAATCAAAGTCTGATAGTCGCGCGGACGCTCATGCGCCCACTCATCCCAACGGGCCAACGCTTCCTCGCCAGTAAAATGCCCCTTACCGGCGCGCTCAAACCAATCGACCAGCATATGCAGGAAGAACTGATGCGAGGTACCAACCTGCCCATTCAACTCCTCTTGAGTCAGGTTAAGCCCAAGCTCCTTGGCAAACGCGGCAGTCTCGCCCAGGTAGTAATACTCGGTATCGACAATGACGCCGTCCATATCAAAGATAACGGCGTCGAACGGAAATGCGGACACGGCACCCTCCCTAACAAAAGGGCGCCTGTAAGCAGGCGCCCGAACCATGCATTATCGGCGATTCTAACCCAGCAGCTTATCCAACGCCACCGCAATACCGTCTTCGTTGTTATTGGCGGTCACCATCTGGGCTACCGCCTTAACCTCATCGACTGCGTTGCCCATGGCAACACCGGTGCCGGCCCACTCAATCATGGACTTGTCGTTCTGGCCGTCACCAAACGATACGACCTCGCTGGCATCGATACCGAGCTTGGGCAGGGCGCCCTCGAGCGCGCGGGCCTTGTCGATACCAGGCGCCGTGTACTCAAAGTACCAGTCGGCCGTAAACATGCCCGAAAGCGTCTGGGTAAAGGGCGTATACATCTCCTCGTAATGCGCCTGCAGGTAGGCCGGATCGCCCGCCGTCAGCAGCTTGTCCACGGGATAAGCGTCCGCGACCTCATGCAAGCTCTCGACCTCGCGGATCTTAAGGTCGCACGCATCGCGCTCGTATTTGACGATGTTTTTCTGCGAGCCATCCGGCAGTGTAATCATGCAGCGATACGAATCCTCGACATGCAGATCGCGACCGAGCGAAATCATAGGGATCACGTCGAAATTGCGCAGATGATCAATCAGACGGTGCAGCTCGTCAGCCGGCATGGCCTGGTCAAAAAGGACCTCATCGGTCTGAGCGTCGACCACATGCGCACCATTAAAGGCAACTAGCAGACCGTCATGGTTTTGAAGGTCGAGCTCCTGCGCCAAGGCGTGCAGCCCCCATGCGGGACGGCCCGAAGCCAAGATGAGCTTAATGCCCGACTCCTGCGCCGCGAGCAGCTTCTCGCGCGTACGCGGGCTGATGACCTTTTGGTCGTTGGTGAGCGTACCGTCGATATCCATTGCGATGGCTTTGATAGCCATATATGCCTCCCCGTCATTGAACAACCTTGTCTGAGCCATCATACAGAACACCCACGGCGACTCTGTCTGCAACGGGAAAAATGTCATATTGTCCCAAACATGAACGGCGCGTGGTCGTGAAGCTTTATCGCTCAGGTCAAATACGTCTGCTAGCGACGCTCCTCCGTCGGTGCACCCTCAACGATCGCGATGCCCGCCGATGCACCCAACGCGCTGGCGCCGGCCTCGATGAATGCGCAAGCCTCTTCGTAATTATGGATACCGCCCGCCGCCTTAATTGCCACGGCATCGCCGAGCACCTCGTGCATCAGCCGCACGTCTTCGAGCTTAGCGCCGCCAAAGCTTCTGCCAGTCGATGTCTTAAGGAATCCCGGCTTAGCCTCCAGCGCAATCTCACACACACGGTGCTTGGCGGCATCGTCGCCGTCCAGCTTGCACATCTCGACGATCACCTTGTCAGTGATGCCATGCGCGCGACAAAAATCAGCAATGGCAGTCATCTCGCGCTCGATGGCATCAAAATCGCGGTTCTCGACCGACTCCTGATTCAAAACGTAGTCAATCTCGGTAAAGCCGCACACAGCGTATTCCTCAAACCTCGCAAGCTTCTCCTCAAGCGTCATAGTGCCCTGGGGAAAGTCGATAGCGCCGGCAAGAATGATGTCAGAACCCTCGAGCATTGCGCGACCCGTCTCGTACTCCTGCAGGTTCGCAAATACACAACGGAAGTTGTACTTTAGCGCCTTCTCGACATACTGCTCAAATGTGTCCTCGGGGGCATCGATATAGTCGATGTATTTATTGATGGGTTTGGCAAGCGTCATGCTGGGCCTCCTTGTTCAGGACCGACAACCGATTCGTGGCTTCGCGCGAAAAACCACGTTCAATGTACGCCCGATACGCAAGGACAGCGTCCGCATTCCGACAAGTGGTATGAAATTAGCCGTAGAAGTATATTTACGGACAGCAAATGGCGCCGCATGCGGATGCCGACAGCCAGGCACCCCCCCTCAATACACCCTCATGCCCATTCAAATAGCAAGGGGCCCGTATCCCAACGGATACGGGCCCCTTTCGGCCATGACCTATCTCAGCAACAAAGACTACTTGCGGTGAGCGCGGTAGAACTCGATCGCACCATCTTATCCGAGCCGGGACACGTTCGTATAGCGTGGCGCGTGACGGTTGCAAAACCACCCCATTTGAAACAAACGCAAAAAAGTACTTGCAAAGACACGTTCCGACATATAAGTTGATAAAAGACCGCCGTTGCGGTTTTAAGTAGATCGAGCATATGAAGTTTCAGTTTTTAGCGTGTAAGAGAAAGAAGATCGGCAAAGTACAGCCCCAAACGCAATGACAACTTAATGAGGTAACTGCCACATGTGAGGCACCCAGGGCATTGCTGTCTCGATTTTGAGCACGATGCCTTCCGCCTTGCATGGGCCGTTCCATCCCGCCCCTGCAGCAACTGTCTCACGGGCTCATTGAAAACCGCATAGCACCCCAACGACAGCACATCACCCACGGCAAGCACATCACTCACGACAACCAACACATCAACAAACAGCACGAACATCAACCGATTGGAGAAGCTATGACAAACCACCACGCTGAAGACGGCGATAAGAAAAGCATTCTGGATGCCCGCATTGAGCGAGCATATGCAAACGAATATGACGCCGCCTTTGCCGCCGCGACCATCAAGAACTACGCGTCGCTACCGCTCGCGACGATCTTGGCCGACCACCCTCAACTGCTGAAGCGCTGCACAAAGATCATGGGCGACCCCGACATTCGCAAGCTGACAAACCCCTATGCCCCAAAACGCGACAACGATTCGTACGTTCTTACCGTAGGCTGCCTAGCCCATATGCTTACGGCACTCGACACGAAACTCAAGCTCGAATGGGAACCCGACGAGCGTCATGAACTCGAAAGCAAGCGGAACACCCTGCGCACCGCACTGTTCCTTCCGTTGGACGGCCTCAAGCGCTGCAACGTCGAGCTCAATACACAGGCGCGGCAAAAGCCCGGGACCACGGGGCAGAAAACTCCAAGACCCCATGCGGCCATCGTCGACCGCAACCGATATAACCGCATGACCGCGCACTTTTCTGCCGAGGGAGCAGCCATAAGGACGCTGATCGACCTGCTGTGCCTCCTGAGCATCAACGAGCTATTTGAGGGCTATCTCGCCCTTGTTCCCGCGACGGCACCCAAGTCGGTAGCAAAGATCATCGAGACCTGCAGACGCCAGTTTGAGCGCCATCGCAATGGCAGCGAGATGAACGCCAGCATCGCGCAGTACTACGCGGCTCATTACAAAAATGACGGATGTGCCCCTGTCGAGCATCAGCTGCGGCTCGCCTACACCACGCCCGCCGCAACGCTCTATCGCTTTGGAGCCCTTGGCGCTTGCGAGCCGCACGAACAGGCAGCCTGCCCCGCAACCGAGCTCGATCTCAGGCTCGGACGAACCCTGTAGCTCGCCAGCCCCTCCGCGGGCAACAATCCTATCCCACAACACAACCAACAGAAAGGAGTCCTCATGGACACCAATCATTCCCCCATCATCAGCCCCCTCACCATGCGTGAATCCGCCCGAGGCATCACGCTCACCAGCATTTACGATGAGATGCTCGCCCGTCGCGAGCTCTCCGTCATGGGAAACATCGAAACCCCGATGGCCCACGACCTATGCCAGCAAATCCGCCTGCTCGATGCCACCGACCCCAGCCGCCCCATCACCATATTTGTCGCCAGCGCCGGCGGAAGCGTGCGATCGGGTCTTGCGATCTATGACGCCATGCGCCTCGCATCGTGCCCCATCCGCACCGTCTGCCTGGAATTCGCCGCGTCCATGGGCGCCGTGATCTTTACGGGCGGCGACGATCGCCGTATGGCGCCCCATGCAGAGCTCATGATTCACGACCCGCTGATCCCCCAGGGGGCAGGCGGCTCGGCACTTGCGCTGCAGGAAACCAGCCGGCGTCTCATGCAGACCCGCAAGACCCTCACGCAAATCCTCTCGGACCGCAGCGGCCTCACGCCCAAGCGCATCCAGTCCCTCACTGCAAAAGACACCTACCTTTCGGCCGAGCGCGCCGTCGAGCTCGGCTTTGCCCACGAAATCCTCTCGACCACCAAGGAGGTCGCCCATGTCTAACCTCGCCAGCCGTCTCGCCGCGTCTGAGTCCGCATCGTCTACCATCCTCGCCAAGGATCGAACGCTTTCCTGCGACACCCGCCAAACGGGACTCAACAACAATGCACTTGTAATCGGCCCCTCGGGAGCCGGCAAGACCCGAAACGTCCTCAAGCCCAACCTGCTGCAAATGAACGCAAGCTACATCGTGCTCGACACCAAAGGCACGCTCTGTCGCGAAGTGGGACCCGTGCTGGCAGCCCACGGTTACCGCGTGCAATGTCTCAACTTCGCCGACCTCAACACCGTCCCGGCCCTTGCGCCCGGCATCGAGCGCTGCGGCTACAACCCCCTGAGGCACATTCGCCGCAAGGCGGACGGCAGGCCCAACCAGCAGGACATCCTCTCGGTGGCAAAGGCCATCTGCCCCATCGAGGACAACAACCAGCCTTTTTGGGATCATGCGGCGGCAAACCTGCTGTCGTGTCTTATCGCCTACGTCACCGAACAGCTACCCGCCGACGAGCAGACGATCAGCTCGGTCATCAAGCTGATCGAGCACCTGCAGGACGGTGCCACGGGTCGATTGTTTGACGACCTGATCACGACCGACCCCCAAAGCTATGCCCTCTCGCTATGGCGGCGCTACGCCATTACGCAAAATGCCGAGCGCATGCACGCGAGCATCGTCGGCATCCTTGCCGAAAAGGTCATGTGTCTGGGATTCGACGGTGCGGCACAGCTCTATCGTGAGTGTCATCAGGTGAACTTCGCTTCCATGGGACACACCCCCTGCGCCCTGTTTGTAACCGTGAGCGATATTGACCGCAATCTCGATCCGCTGACCGGCCTCTTTATTTCGCAGGCGTTTATGGGCCTCATTCGTGAGGCCGATAGGCAGCCCGACGGCAGCCTGCCCGTGCCCGTGCGCTTTATGCTCGATGACTTCGCAAATCTGCAGATCCCCCAGATCGACAACGTGCTCTCGATTATCCGAAGCCGCAACATCTGGGCAACGCTGCTGCTGCAGTCGACCAACCAGCTCGATGCGCTCTATGGCGAGGCACGCGCACGCTCCATCATGGGCAACTGCGACACGCATCTGGTACTGGCGTTCCAGGATCCCGAGAGTGCCCGGGTGTTTTCCGACCGCGCCGACGCGCTGCCCAGCACGCTCATGGCAACGCCGATTGATCGCTCGTGGCTCTTTGTACGCGGTCGCACTCCCGAACAGGTCGAGCGCTTTAGGCTCGAAGACCATCCGCTCTACGGGGAGCTGCCCGAGGCGCAGCGAGGTCATGCGGAGGCCGAGCTCTAGACGCAGGGCCCTCGCAGCACGCGACGCTCCGGCGAAGATCCTTAAAGGCCGTGCGCCCCGGGGCCACGGCAAAGCAAAGGGGCCCGCATCCGATGGGATACGGGCCCCTGGCTATAAGGCGCGATGCGTTAACAGCAGCGACTACTTGCGGTGCGCGCGATAGAACTCGATGAGCGCCTGGGTCGAAGCGTCCTGCTCGGCCTTGGCGGCGTCATCGTGGAAGGCCGGGGTGATCTGCTTGGCAAGCTGCTTGCCCAGCTCGACGCCCCACTGGTCGTAGGAGTCGATGCCCCAGACCGTGCCCTCGACAAACGTGATGTGCTCGTACAGGGCGATGAGCTCGCCGAGTGCGAACGGGGTCAACGTGTCGCCAAAGATCGAGGTCGTCGGACGGTTGCCCTCAAAGCAGCGGGCCGGGACGATCTGCTCGGGCGTGCCCTCGGCGCGCACCTCATCGGCCGTCTTACCAAAGGCGAGCGCCTTGGTCTGGGCCAGGAAGTTGCCCAGGAACAGCTCGTGCACGTCCTGGCCGCTGTCGGTCGCAGGGTTGGCGGTATTGGCGAAGGCAATGAAATCGGCCGGGACCACCACGGTGCCCTGGTGCAGCAGCTGGTAGAAGGCGTGCTGACCGTTGGTGCCGGGCTCGCCCCAGAAGATCTCACCGGTGTCGGAGGTCACGGCGCTGCCGTCCCAGCGGACATGCTTGCCGTTGGACTCCATGGTGAGCTGCTGCAGGTAGGCCGGGAAACGATGCAGGTACTGGCAGTACGGCAGCACGGCGTGGCTCTTGGAACCGAAGAAGTTGACGTACCAGACGTTGAGCAGGCCCATCAGCGCAACGGCATTGTTCTCGAGCGGCGTGTTGCAGAAGTACTCGTCGATAGCGTGGAAGCCCTCGAGGAACTGCTGGAAGCGCTCGGGACCGAGCACGACGATCAGCGACAGGCCCACGGCGGAGTCGACGGAGTAGCGGCCGCCGACCCAGTTCCAGAAGCCGAAGGCGTTGGCGGGGTCGATACCGAAGGCCTCGACCTTCTCGAGTGCGGTGGAGACGGCGACGAAGTGCTTTGCCACGGCCTCGGCGTTCTGCTCATCGGAGCCGTCGATGGCGCCCTGGGCCTTGAGCTGCTCGAGCATCCAGGTCTTGACCTCGCGGGCGTTGGTGAGGGTCTCGAGCGTGGTGAAGGTCTTGGAGACGATGATCACGAGCGTGGTCTCGGGATCCAGGCCCTTAAGCTTCTCGGCCTGGTCGTTGGGGTCGATGTTGGAGATATAGCGGCAGTCGATACCGGCGTCAGCATAGGGACGCAGAGCCTCGTAAGCCATGACCGGGCCCAGATCGGAGCCGCCGATGCCGATGGACACCAGGTGCTCGATCTTCTTGCCGGTAACACCCTTCCACTCACCGGAGCGCACGCGCTCGGCGAAGGCATACATGCGGTCGAGGACCTCGTGCACGTCGGCGACGACATCCTGGCCGTCGACGATGAGCTGGCCCCTCTCGGTTGCGGGGCGGCGAAGCGCGGTGTGCAGGACGGCGCGGTCCTCGGTGGTGTTAATGTGCTCGCCGGAGAACATGGCGTCGCGGCGCTCCTCGAGCTTCACCTCACGAGCAAGATCGCACAGCAGCTTGACGGTCTCATCGGTCACCAGGTTCTTCGACAGATCGAAGTGCAGGTCACCGGCGTCAAAGCTCAGCTTGTTCACGCGCTCGGCATCGGCAGCGAACCAGGCCTTGAGGTCGATACCATCGGCCTCGAGCTTCTCCTGATGAGCCTCGAGTGCCTTCCAAGCGGCAGTCGACGTAGCATCGATAGGTGCGGCAACAGTTGCCATAGAGTCCTCCTCAGCATACGGGCGCACGCCTCCATGCGCCCGGACATTCAGATGCCACTATTCTAGCGCAGGTCAAGACTACAATCAGCGAGCGTTGCCAATCGGCCCCCAAACGGCAACCGATCAAAAAGGGACAGGCTTATATTTGGCAGGTCAAACGCTTTACCAACCAAAAATAACCCGTCCTTTTATGGCAAATATTAGGCCGCGGCGCAGACGCTACCGAGTAACTCACGCAGAGGAGACCCGATGCCCTCCAGCAGTTCGGGCGCGATAATGGCAAAAACGGGAACCTCGCCGGTGCCCACGACAGCAGGCACCTTGCCCTCCGAGACAATGCATCCATAAGGCACAAAGCCGTCTTCGCCGGCATCGAGCGCCGCCATGCGACGCGCGAGCTCGCGCGCAAAGCCGGCAGTATCGGCATCGCCAATCGCCAGGACAAAGTCCACGCCTTCGTCGGTCGCCAGGGCTACGGCCTCATCGACCAAATCATCTCCCCCATCGCCCCCGACCAAGCCGCAGCGAAAAAGCACGCGTTCGAGCAGAGCTCGATCAAGCGAGCCGAGCGCCGCCGAGACGAGCTCATCGTGCGTATGTTTGTCACCGCCCAACACGACCAGCGCCTTGGTGCCACCGTAGTGAGCGACCAATCGTCCGCACCAGCGAGCCACGTCTCCATCCGCAACAAGGCGCGTCGGCATACCAAACCCATAATTGACCATCTTTTCCACAACCCTTCCGTGCGTATAGGCGGTATCAATCGTTAGGCTCATGCTACGAAGCGAGGTTTTCCGAGCTGTTTCGCACTCTTTAGAGCTGCGTTAAAACCCGATCCAACCGCACGACCATACCTACCAAAACAAACCAGTCCCTTTTTGACAGGTTTTGACGACGTCCGGACGAGCGGGTATTATCGAACAGGTATTCGATAAGAACATGTGTTTGATGAAAGGACACGGATGGCGCACGAGCAGCACACCTATATCTGCATCGACCTCAAGACGTTTTATGCCAGCGTCGAGTGCGTCGACCGTGGGCTCGATCCGCTCACCACCAACCTGGTCGTTGCCGACGAATCGCGCGGGCGCACGACCATCTGCCTCGCCATCACGCAGGCCATGAAGGACTTAGGGATTCACAATCGCTGCCGCCTATTCGAGATTCCCGATGGCATCGACTACATCACGGCCGTACCGCGCATGCAGCACTATATGGAGGTGTCGGCGCAAATCTACGGCATCTATCTGGAATACGTAAGTCCGCAAGACATTCACGTCTATTCAATCGATGAATGCTTTATCGACGTGACGCCCTATCTGGACCTCTATCACACAGATGCGGAAGGGTTCGCCTGCACGCTGCGCGACGAGGTCCTCGCGCGCACCGGCATCACGGCGACGGTCGGCATCGGCCCCAACCTATTCCAGGCCAAGGTAGCGCTCGACATTACCGCCAAGCACGTACTCAGCCGCATCGGCATACTCGACGACGAGGCCTTTCGCAAGGAGATCTGGCCCCATCGTCCCATCACCGATATCTGGGGCATCGGTCCCGGCGTGGCAGCCCGCCTCGAGAAATACGGCGTCTACGATCTGATGGGCGTCGCGGCGCTCGACGAAAACCTGCTTTACGACGAGCTCGGCGTCAATGCCGAATATCTCATCGACCATGCCTTCGGGCGCGAGCCGACAACCATCGCCGACATCCAAGCCTATCGCCCGCAAGCAGCTTCGACCACCACAGGACAGGTGCTCTCGAAGGGTTATGCCTACGAACAGGCCTATACCGTCTTGCGCGAGATGGTCGATGCCGCCGTGCTGGATTTGATCGACAAGCACGTGGTGTGCGACAGCATCTCGCTCTTTGTGGGCTATGCAAGCGAGCGCGCCGACATCCGCAGGCTTGATGCCAGCGGCACTGCACAATATGTGGACGGATGCGGACACCTGCGCTCGAGTACGTCGAGCATCGAACCCACCGCAACCGCCGGCCCCGAGCTCGCACCCCGTGCGCCCAAGCCCGTCCAGCGCGATGACGAACGGCGTCGTCTGGTACGTGAGGCGCAGGCAATCGATGGCATCTTTGTGGGAGAGCATGGCGGCAAACCGCGCGGTGGCTATGCCGCACTCTTTGCGCACTCCAACGCCTCGCGCAAGCTGCCCGAGCGCACCAATTCGTTTAAGAAGATCATGGGATATTTCGATGAGCTCTGGGCACAGACTGTCGATCCCAAACGAACGGTCAAGCGCATCAACCTGGGATTTGGCAATCTGGTGCCCGAGGAATTTGCCACCATCGATCTATTTAGCGATATCGAGGCGGATGAGCGCGAGCGCGACCTAGCGCGCGCCGTCCTGGCCGTGAAAGGCAAGTACGGCAAGAACGCGCTCGTCAAGGGATTAAGCTTTACCGCTGGCGCCACCGCGCGCGAACGCAACGATCAGGTAGGAGGACATCGTGCCTAAGTCCCAACAACAGCCGATGCGGCCACCGACACCTTTTGAACGCCTAGCGGACCCCGAGGGAAGACGTCGTTCCGCCGACCCAAAGCTCACCGCCAACGGCACCGTCCGTGCCGGCCGTGCCGCGCAGTTTATGCCCTTTGCCGCCCTCACGGGATACTACGAGCTCGTGCGTAAACAAGAGATCACCGCCGAGCCAAAATGCGAACTCACAGAAGAAAAAGCCCTCGAGCTTTCGCAAAAGCTCGAGGGCCTCAAACGCGGCGACTTGGTGCGCGTCACCTATTACGATGCGTACGGCTATCGCACTCGCACGGGCATCCTTGATGAGGTGCTCCCTGCGTTCAAGCTCCTCAAGCTCAAAGATATCGCCATCGACTTCGACGACATCCAGGACATCGAGCTACGCGGACGAGCCTAGACAAGGACGCGCATCCAGAGCGACGCTTACAGCGTCATGACGTAGTAGCCCGCGTCTTTCACGGCCGTCTCGAGGACATCACGATCAACCGGCCGCTTGGAGCGCACGCGTGCCGTGTGGTCCGCATACGTCACCGTTGCCCACACGCCATCCAGTGCATTGAGGGCATTGGCTACGTTCTGAGCGCAGCCGTCACAGCTCATGCCGCCGATGAGTAGCTCATCGCTATAGGGATAGTGCGATGCATCGGTATCCACCACAACAACCTTTTTGGCCTTCTTGCCGCTCGCACCATCGCTGCAACAACTCTTCCCGTGTGTCGAAGCGGCAATGCGACGCAGTCCAAAAAACATGCCGACGGCAATGACGGCCAGCACGATGAGATTCGCAGGGTTGAGCAAGTCACTCATGCGTTCCCCTTTCAAGTAACACTATCTAGATACCCCCATGGGGTGTCACCATCTTAACCCAAATTCATGTCCGTTCGGTCAATTAGTTTCCCTCTTCAAACTTTTTTGTTGACCATGGCTTACTTTCGTGTATAAGTTTTCCTAGGCTAACAACTGAGGACCCGAAAGGAGCATCGTGACTCGAACCATTGACATCCCAACATACCAAACGGCTGTCGTACGCAACTGCTCCCCTACGCTCGCAGGTATCAAGCCGGCTTCGCTCTTTACCTATCCCGGCGTTTACGCCAACCAAAACGGAAAACCCGGCGCCGCCCATATCGAAGAGCGACGCTCTCGCCTGCTCGCCGTCATAGCCCAATGCAACCGCGAGCTCCAGCCACTCGGAATCCATATGAGCGTTTTGGTCTGGCGCCCCTGCGGAGCGCTCATCTATGTGTACCGCCCTGCGGACCTCATGCGATACCTCTCCGACCCCCGTGCCACGACGGCGCTAGCCGCCGAAGGTTACGATGTCCACAACCTGCCCGCATCCCTGGTGCATCTCGCCGCGCGCATCACGCTGGCAAGCAGCAATGCCGCAGAAAGCGCCTATGACGGCAGCGTCTGCGCACTCGCGCGAAATAGGCACTGCGATACGGGGTGCATATGCGAGTTCCCCCACGAAATTGGCTATTTTTTGGGCTATCCCTACGAAGATGTCCATCAGTTTATCGTCCAGCACGGCGAAAACTATAAGGTCTTTGGCGCATGGAAGGTATACACAAACGTTGAGCAGGCGCTCACGACCTTCGATTCCTATCGCGCATGCACGCAATACCTTACCTACATCTATCAACAGGGCTGCACTCTGGGACAACTTGTCCAGGCAACCCGATAGAGCATACAAAACGCGGCCGCACGCCGCACAACCGAAAGGAAGACATATGAGCAAGATCGCAGTCGTCTACTGGAGCGGTACAGGCAACACCGAGGCCATGGCAAACTTCGTTGCCGAGGGCGCAACCGGTGCCGGCGCCGAGGCAGAGGTCATCTCCTGCGCCGACTTCTCTGCCGACAAGGCCGCCGAATATGGTGCCTTCGCCTTCGGCTGCCCCGCCATGGGTTCCGAGGAGCTTGAGTATGACGAGTTCCAGCCTATGTGGGACGAGGTCAAGGAGACCCTCGGCGATAAGAAGGTCGTCCTCTTTGGCTCTTATTCGTGGGCCGAGGGCGAGTGGATGGACAACTGGAAGGCCGATGCCGACGAGGCGGGCGTCAATGTCGTCGATTCCGTCATTTGCTACGATGCGCCCGACGATGAGGGCGAGACCGCTTGCAAGGCCCTCGGAGCCGAGCTCGCGTAACGAACCCAGGACCTCCAAAAGAGTCTGCATCAAAGCGCATCCTTATCCCTACAAAAGAGCGGGGGCTGAATTCAAGTCCAGCCCCCGCTCTTTTATAACGGCAGTTACATCAACCGGCTACGAGATATTGCCCAAGAACGCCTTGGTGCGCTCGCTCTTGGGGTGGTCGAAGACCTCGCTCGGCGTACCCTCTTCCACAATGACGCCGCCGTCCATAAAGACGACGCGGTCGGCGACGTCGCGGGCAAAGCCCATCTCGTGCGTCACGACGATCATGGTCATGCCATCGCGTGCCAGGTCGCGCATGACACCCAGAACGTCGCGAACCAGCTCGGGATCGAGCGCCGACGTGGCCTCGTCAAAGAGCATAACGTGAGGGTTCATCGACAGGGCGCGGGCGATGGCAACGCGCTGCTGCTGGCCGCCCGAGAGCTGGCTCGGCATAAAGTCGATACGCTCGGCAAGACCGACCTTGGTCAGCTCCTCGACGGCGATCTTCTCGGCCTCTTCCTTGCTGCGCTTGAGCACCTTTTGCTGCGCAAGCATGACGTTCTTTTTGACCGACAGGTGCGGGAACAGGTTGAACTGCTGAAACACCATGCCCAAGTGCGTACGCACCTTATTGAGGTCAACGCCCTTGGCGCACACATCCACGCCCTCGACGACAATCGAACCACTCGTAGGATGCTCCAGACGATTGATGCAGCGAAGCATCGTCGACTTGCCCGAGCCCGAAGGACCCAGAACTACGACGACCTCGCCCTTATGCACATCCAGATCGATATCGCGCAGGACCACGTTATCGCCAAAGGCCTTCTGGAGGTTCTTAATGCTGACGACGACCTCGTTCGAGTTATTGGTTTCGCTCATGATAGGACCTCCTTACAGACCGGCAATGTGATCGGCAGGCGTCGCGACAACCTGTCCGGCGCTCTTGGCGGGACGCTTCTTCTTGGTCTCGGTCGTACCCAAAAGCCTCGCCTCAAGACCGCTCACCAAGCGAGCGAGCGGCAGGGTGATGACCAGATAGAACAGGGCGGCAACCACGTACGGTGTAATGGAGCCCGTCGTGGCCACGATGGTACGGGCGTTCATGACGATTTCGACCACACCCACGGCGGCAAGCAGCGACGTATCCTTGTAAAGCAAGATAAACTCGCTGGTCAGCGTAGGCAAAACATTGCGGAACGTCTGCGGAATCATAACGTAGAGCAGCGTCTGGAAGGCATTCATGCCCAGAGAGCGAGCAGCCTCGTTTTGGCCCTTGGGGATCGATTGAATACCGGCACGGAAGATCTCGCACAGGTACGCAGACGAGTTCATGGCCATGACGATAACGCCCAAAACATAGTCGTCCACCTTGACGCCGGCCAACGGCAGACCGAAGAACGCGATATAGATCTGCAGGAACGCCGGCGTACCGCGAATGATATTCACGTAGATGCCGGCGAGGCAGCGCAGGATGCGCGACTTGGAGATGCGCATAAGCGACAGGGCAAAGCCAAAGGGAATTGCCAGCGGAAACGCCACGAGCACGATCGAAAGCGACATAAGGAAGCCCTTGAAGACGATCGGCAGGCTCTGGACCAAAATGACCGGGTTCAGGAACAGGCGCAGGAACATATTGGAGTTCCACGCCTCGACCCACGGCTGCTCCTTAAGGTCGGCCAGGAAGTTATCGAATGCCGTCACGCCCTTAATCTCGACGGGAGGAATCTTGGAGATCTTCTTGGTCGAACCGTCGGCGAGCGTATAGGTGCCGCTAAAGGCCTCATCGCCGCCCTCGACGGGGAAGGTCACGCCGTAAACCTCGACACGGAAAAAGCCGCCGGCAGGCGCCGTCTCGCCAAAGTCAATCTTGAGCGTCTGGCCGTCAGCCTTGCACGTGGGCTTCATGGGCGTACGATCCATGAGGTCCTCGCCCGAGAGCATCGTCAATCGCGTGTCATCGGTACCAAACGTCGTGCCGTCGACAAACGTCAGCGAAAGACCGCTCAGCTCCTCGTCGGCATCGGCCTGAACTTCCCAAGTGATGCGCGTCTCGGTGCCGCCGACCACATCGCTACCCGAACCGGTATTGGGTCGGGCGGTAATCTTTGCGGTCTCAAGCGCCTGGGCGGTCGTGGGCACGCAGGCCCCCGCGCATACCAGGGCGAGCGCCACAGCCAGGGCACAGGCCAGCTTTTGGAGCATCGAGGGCAGTGGAAAACGCTGCTCCGCGGCCCCTTTGTTCAGTCGAGACAAGGTGGCTCCTATCGTAGAAGTTGCCGGCAAAACGAGACGGAAACGCTCTCCGTCAAGAGAAGCGCAAAGGCCCTTTCCGCCAAAACGGAAAGGGCCCGCGCGCAATCAAGTAGTTATTTTACTTGATATTGTACTTAGCCATGAGGGCGTCGACGGTACCGTCGTCGGTCAGGTCCTTGATAGCCTGGTTGATGTCGTCCTTGAGCTTGGTGTTGCCCTGGTTGATGGCGATGGCGTACTCCTCGCCGGTGCTGATCTGCTTGATGGTCTGGCAGGTGTTGAACTGCTCGGCGGTCAGCTGGCTGGCAACGGAGCGGTTGGTGACTACGGCGTCGCCCTTATCGGACTGCAGGGCGCTGAAGCACTCGGTGGCGTCCTTGTAGGGGACGATCTTGGCCTTGGGGAAGTTCTCCTGGGCAAAGGCCTCGGCGGTCGAGCCAGACTGGACGATGATGGTAGCGTCGGCGTTGTTGAGCTTCTCGCTGTAGTTGTCGGCCGTGATGTCGGTGTTATCGACCTTGGTCACGATAGCCTGATCGTCCATGTAGTAGGAATCAGAGAAAGTGACTTCCTTCTCACGCTCGGGCGTGTCGGTGATAGCCGCGATGGAAACGTCATACTTGGCGCCCGAAGCGACGCCCGGAACCAGCGTGTCAAAGTCATTGTTGACATACTCGACATCCAGGCCCAGCTTGTCGCCGATAGCCTTGATGAGCTCAAGGTCAAAGCCCTGATAATCGCCGTTGTCATCTTTGTACTCAAACGGAGCGTACTCGGCAGAGGTGCCGACGGTCAGCGTACCGTCCTTGACGAGCGCGTACTCCTTGGAGCCGTCGACCTTCTCGACCTTAGCGTCGTCAGAGCTGCTGGAACCGGCATCAGAACCAGAGGTGGCGTTGGACGAACCGCAGCCCGTCAGAGCAAGGGCGAGCGCCATAGCACCCGTGGCGGCAAATGCGCCAAGCTTCTTCAGCTTCATAATGAGTCTCCTTCCGGTGACCTCGTTTGATTCAGAGGTCTGCAAAAACTGTTGGCTATTATGCACCCGGAATTACGAATCTGCAATGAGAAAACTGATTGAAACAAACCCATAACGTGAATGGAATACTCTACTTTGTGACAGTCATTACTGCTGCAATGACCTTAATAGTCTAATTTCAGCTGCATAACCTGCAAGTTCGTTCGGAGTCTCCAAAATAAACGGCAGCGAACGCAAGTGGCCATTCGATACAATATTCTGCATAACCTGCATACCGCCACCAAATTCCTCGCTGCCAAGGTATCCCTTGCCGATGCACTCGTGACGATCTTTATGGGCGCCACAAGGGTTCTTCGAATCGTTGATGTGTACGGCGTGCAAACGATCGATACCCACCACGCGGTCGAACTCGTCGAGTACGCCGTCCAGATCATGGATGATGTCGTAGCCAGCATCGCTCACATGACAGGTATCCAAACAAACGCCCAGCTTATCGGACAGCTCTGGGCACTTGGCGGCAACGCCCTCGATAATGCACGCCAGTTCCTCAAAGCTGCGGCCCACCTCGGTACCCTTGCCGGCCATGGTCTCGAGCAGCACCGTCGTCTGCTGGCCCTCAAACATCACCTGGCACAGGGTGTCGACAATCATCTGAATACCGGCGTCGGAGCCCTGCCCCACATGCGCACCGGGATGGAAGTTGTAGTAGTTGCCGGGCAGCGCCTCCATGCGCCGCAGGTCCTCTGCCATGGCCTCCAGGGCAAACTCGCGCGCCCGCTCTTTGGCTGAGCAGGGGTTGTAGGTATACGGGGCATGCGCCACCAGCGGTCCAAAGTCGTTTTGCGCCATAAGCTCGCGCAGGGCCGCCACGTCATCCATGTCAAGGTCTTTCGCCTTGCCGCCGCGCGGGTTGCGCGTAAAGAATGCAAAGGTATTGGCGCCAATAGACAGCGCCGTCTTCCCCATCGCCCGATAGCCCTTCGTCGTCGAAAGATGACACCCGATCGTCAGCATCTCCAACTCCCTCTTCATCAGTTGCGGTGAAATACGGTCTATTGGTGCCCTATTTTGGCGCAAACAGACCATATTCCACCGCAAGTTATAAAAGAGGCATCAGGGGCAAAGGCCTCCAAGGCATTCCAGGCGTTGGCGCCATGCCCCCACGCCCTAAAGTTTCAAGCGAATCGCATCGATGATGTGCGCACAGCGCTGTGTAGCGGCTAGGGACATGATGGGGCTTTCGAGTTTCCCCGCCTGAATGAGCTGTGTCGCATGCGATGCCTCACCGTAAAAATCATCGACCTCAAACGGTGCATCGATTTCGAGTGCTCGACCGTCGGAGTACTTCACATGGGCGAGCTCGGGGCGATGAAGACGCTCGATTTCCAACGAGCCCCGCTCACAGGCAATTGTTAAGCGGCTTTCATATGCTGCTTTGCCGTCGCACACCATATGAATGGGTATACCGCCGACGCTCATATGGATCTCGTCGGCCCAATCGACACGGCCGCCTGATACGTCACGCCAGCGAACTTCACGGGACGAAACCTCGCAAGCGCCCGCGAGCAAATCCTCAAACCAACCGACTGCATAGCAGCCCATGTCATATAGACAGCCGCCCTGCAGCGGATCAAGCAGATAGCCCGAAGGAGACTCGCCGTAATCGAGCTTTTGCACGCTTTCAATCGAGACGATACGGCCAAGCTCACCCGACGCAAGCAAGTCTTTCACGCGAGTGCGCATCGGGCAAAACCGATTCTTCATCGCCTCCATAAACAGCACGCCGCGCTCGCGAGAGGTGGAGGCGATCGAGAGAGCCTCTTCCTCACTCAAAACGGCCGGCTTTTCGCACAGCACGGCCTTTCCGGCGCACAGCGCGCGACAGGCCCAACGCGTATGCATGCCATGCGGAAGAGCCAAGTAGATTGCGTCGACATCGGGGTCGGCAATCAGCGCGTCATAAGCCGCATCGCCGCTATCGTCGGCCGAGGCATGGCCATGCGCAGCATCGATCGAAAACACTCGGCAAAATTCCTCGACATGTGCAGGAGTGCGACCGGCCGCAGCCACCAGCCGTGCCCCGTCGACCTTCTTGAGCGACGATGCAAATCGATGAGAAATGTGCCCAGCGCCCAAAATGCCCCAACGAACCCCACGCGAATCATTACATGAATCCCGATGGCCCACGACAGCCCCCTTCAGTTGCGGTGGAATAGTCCCTGTTTAAGCCCTATTCTGCCGCAAACAGGAACTATTCCACCGCAAGTTATAAAAGGGTCACGAGGAGCGCGTTTTGCCGAAGGCCTTAAGCACTGCCGTCACGGGGCCAGGCTGGAAACGTCGGCGCACGTCATCGAGACGCTCGGGGATATCGATATGCTGTGGGCAGTGGCGCGCGCATTTGCCGCACTTGACGCAATTGCTCACCAGCTTGGCCTCGCTTGTGCGCACCGCGCTCGCCGTAAAGTACTGCGATAGACCCGTAAACCAGCTGTGCGCATAGCTTGCGTTGTAGGCGGCAAAGCAGCCGGGAATATTGATGCCCTTGGGACATGGCATGCAGTAGCCGCATCCCGTGCAGGGCACACGGTTCGATTTTTCAAACTCCGTCAGCACGTGCGCGATGGCATCGAGCTGAGTAGCTGTCATCGAATCCGGCAGGGCCTGATCGGCCAACACCGCGTTCTCATCCACCTGCGCGGTATCGGTCATACCCGAAAGCAGCATCGTCACCTGAGGATGATTCCAGACCCACGAAAGACCCCAGGCGGCAGGAGTGCGCAAATGCGGGTCACGGGCACTATCGAGCACAGCGCGGGCCCGTGGCGGCAGCTTGCCCGCTAAACGCCCGCCCAGCAGCGGCTCCATCACAAACACCGCGAGGCCTCGCTCGGCGGCGGCCATGAGCCCCGCTGTTCCCGCCTGATATCGCTCTCCAGCGTAATTGTACTGGATCTGGCAAAAGTCCCAGTCATATGCGTCAAGCATCGTGAGGAAGTCCGCCGCACTGCCGTGGTACGAAAAACCTATCTGGCGAATACGCCCCGCAGCCTTTTGGTGCGCAATCCAGTCCTCGATACCCAACGCTACCACGCGCTCCCACTGCGCGGGCGAGGTGATGTTGTGCATAAGGTAATAGTCGATATGGTCAGTCCGCAGGCGCCGCAGTTGCTCATCGAAGAACCGGTCGAAATCCTCCGCGCACTTGCACGAAGCATGCGGCAACTTGGTCGCCAGCAACACCCGGTCACGCAGCCCCAAGCGCTCAAGCGAGGCGCCCACGCACGCCTCGTTACCGGGATAGAGATACGCGGTGTCCAGATAATTAATCCCCTGCTCCACCGCACGGGAAATGATGGCGTCGGCTGCCTTCGCATCCGGGCGTCCCGGCGCACCGGGAAACCTCATGCAGCCCAGCCCCAACGCCGAGATACGGTTGCCGCTTTTGGGGTCAACGCGATATTGCACGGCCCCTCCCCTCCCATCGAAGCCCTGACAAGGCGAAACAAACCCGTCACGTCATCGAAACACATCGGAATCGCAATTGAGAACGTATCGTAACGCAGCAGAAATCGAGCCGTCACGGCACCGCTTCAACATCAGCAAAAAGCCCGATGAAAGGAGACGAGCGTGACCACGCGTGAGGACGCCTACCCCTACCCCGGCGAGCAATACATCCTCTCGGTCGACCGCTATCAGATCGAGGTCATGGACCATCTGGACAAGCTTCCCGCCACGGGTGCCGTCATCTTCTGCACCTTCCCCAAGGTCCGCGATGGCGTCGGATACCCCGCCCGCGTCTTTGCGGTCTGCCCCGCAGCGTAGCGTCCAGGCAAACGTTTCTTTTTTATAACAGCCGCCCCGCGCACCCACCAATCACCCTGGCAGCATACAATCCATCAGGCGCCCCTTACGCGGGCGCCTTTTACATGGGGAGATGATTCACATGCAGATCAACAAGGTCGCCTTTATCGGCAAGGGCGGCGTCGGCCTGCTCTACGGCAGCATGATCGCCCGGGCGCTCGGCAACGACGCCGTCGAATACGTCATGGATGATGCCCGTTTTGAGCGCCATGCGAACGACGCGCTCACCGTCAACGGCAAGCCCTGCGATCTCACGTCCGTCCGCGCCAGCGAGGCAGCGCCCGCCGATCTGGTCATCCTGACGGTCAAGACCACCGGTCTCGACCAAGCACTCAAGACTATGGAGCGTGTCGTGGGACCCAACACGCTCATCGCCTCGCTGTGCAACGGCATTACGAGCGAGCAAAAGATTGCCGAGCGCTTTGGCTGGGAGCACACCGTCCTGGGTATCTGCCAAGGCATGGACGCCGTGTTCCTCAACGGAGAGCTCACCTTTACCAATGCGGGCGAGATTCGCTTTGGCGCGGCAGCGGGCACCAAGCCCGCAACCGTTACCGCTATCGACGAGCTCTACACGCGCTGCGGCATCGCCCATACCGTCGAGGACGACATCGCCCACCGCATGTGGGCCAAACTCATGCTCAACGACGGCATCAACCAGACCTGCATGGCCTACGGCGGGACCTACGGAAGCGCCACGGAGCCGGGCTCCGAGCAGCGCCGCTGTTTTGTCTCCGCCATGCGCGAGACGCTTGCGGTTGCCAACGCCGAGGGCGTTGAGCTGACCGAGGCAGACCTGACGCAAATGGTGCACCTCATCGAGGGAATCGACCCCGTCGGTATGCCCTCGATGGCTCAAGACCGCATCGCACAACGAAAAACCGAAGTCGAGGAGTTCGCGGGCACCATTTGCCGCCTGGCCGCCAAACACGATATCCAAGCGCCGCAAAACGATTGGCTCTACCAGAGGATTCGCGAAATAGAAAGCAGCTGGTAGTGCTCGGCATACTGCAGCCAACAGATCCAATGGCAAAGCCGCCGCAAGGAGCACTCCCCTCGCGGCGGCTTCCTTTTTCATCTTTGGCCAAAAATCAGCTTCAGAACGGTTAGAGCTGCGACTCCGACGCCTGGTCCTCATCGTCGCGACAAAGGACTACGCCCGCACTTCCCAGCAGCGCGGCCGCGATCAACACGCCAACCACGATAGAGGCAGCCTCACAAGACCCCTGCATGCCCGCGACGAGCGCGGCCGTGGGACCAAGGCAGCCAAGCATCAACGCGACGGCGGCAACGGCGATATCTCGAGCATTCACAAGACCACTTCCTCCAAGAGAAAGACCTTATTTCTCAAGAACCAGTGTGCCCCGCATCCATACGCCCAGCGTACCGCCACGGTAAGGGCTCTGTTAACTCAAACGCATACATAGAACGGACGTCCTTACGTTGCCCTAAAGCTCGGTAAAGACGCCCGTCCGCCAAATATCCGTGATGCAGAAAAATTACCAACCGGTGTAGTAGTCAGTGGTTCCGGCAGCGCAGCCGGAGTCATAGACCTTGCAATCACCCTTGGAGCCCGTAAAGGTCGAGCCCTGGGCCATATCGCCCGCAGCAACAACGTAATAGCCGTCGGAATCGCGCCAGAAGCCCTCAGAATCCTGAGTCCATTCGCCCGTGCGATAGTGATAAAGCACATTGCTGCTGTAATAGGTCTCGCGGCGCCCGTTGTAGTTATTGACACCCGCAGAGCGCGTCAGGCCCGATCCGTTCGCGTAGGACGCGGCAGACGCGTAGGACGGAGTGTAACCGGCGTTGTAGTACGAAGCCTGGGCGACCTCGGCAGCCTCCGCCTCGGCGGCAGCCTCGAGCGCTTCGCGCTTGGCATCCTCAAGCGCAGCGCGCAGCTCATCGAGCTCGGTCGACTTGGCGTCGACCTCCCCCATCGTCAACAGGCTACCCGCACCGTCGATGCAACCCTGCAGCACAGCGCGCTCGTCATCGGTGGCATAGTCGCCATACATATTCATGATGATCTGAGCACGCATCTCAAGGGAATCGCGCTTGGCCTCCATCGAGGCGTTCCACTCCTGCATGGAGCCAAAGCCGTCGCTGCGATAGTCGACGGGCTGCACCAGCGTCGCCTCGGACGGCGTGGATCCGACCGTGTCGGATAGTGTTGCCGCGTGGGCATCAGTTGCACCGGCGCCCGCCAAAAGTGCCACGGTCAGAGCGGCGGAAAGGGCGGCGGCTTTCGGTTTTCGTGAATCGATCCTCATGTAGCTGGAAACCTCCGTAGTGCGTTTTTGCTGCGTTTGAGCTGCGTGTGATTCGATCGCGCTGCATAGTACCCCGAGCAAATCGCGACCTGCGGTTTTACTCAAAAGGCGCACGTCAATTGCGTAAAACTCACATCCTCTCAACAGGAGTTTTCCACAACTCGAATGCATAAAGCGTGTCAAAAACCCTGTTTTTGCGCCCTCTCTATGCAAAAAAGACGCCTGTGCAACCATTGTTCGCACAGGCGCCTTGAGCAGGCATTTTATGCAGTTATACCTATCGAGTCGCAAGGGGTCCTTGCACAAGTCGCCCTACTCGTCCAGTGCGGCAAAGGCCTGCTTCAGGTCCCAAATGATGTCCTCAGCGTTCTCGGTACCGATGGAAAGACGGATCGTGGAGGGCGTGATGTTCTGCTCGGCGAGCTCCTCGGCAGAGAGCTGGGAGTGCGTAGTCGTAGCCGGGTGCACGACGAGCGACTTGACGTCGGCCACGTTGGCGAGCAGCGAGAACACCTGCAAGTGGTCGATGAACTTCCATGCAGCCTCCTGGCCGCCCTTAATCTCAAAGGTAAAGATCGAGGCACCACCGTTGGGGAAATACTGCTTGTAGAGCTCATGGTCGGGGTGCTCAGGCAGGCTCGGGTGGTTCACCTTGGCGACGTGGCTGTCACAAGCCAGGAACTCAACGACCTTCTTGGTGTTCTCGACATGGCGGTCGACGCGCAGCGACAGGGTCTCGGTGCCCTGGAGCAGGATCCAGGCGTTAAACGGGCTAATGCAAGCGCCCTCGTCACGCAGCAGGATGGCGCGGACATAGGTCGCGAAGGCGGCAGGGCCGGCAGCCTCGGCAAACGAGACGCCATGATAGGAGGGATTGGGCTCGGCGATCTGCGCATACTTGCCACTCGCCTTCCAATCGAAGTTACCGCCGTCGACGATCACACCGCCCAGCGAGGTGCCGTGGCCGCCGATAAACTTGGTTGCGGAGTGGACGACGATGTTGGCACCATGCTCCAGCGGACGGAACAGATACGGGGTGCCGAAGGTGTTGTCGACGACAACCGGCAGACCATGCTTCTTGGCGATCTCGGAGATGGCGTCGATGTTGGGGATGTCGGAGTTGGGGTTACCGAGCGTCTCGAGATAGATGACCGTGGTGTTGTCCTTGATGGCGCCCTCGACCTCGTCCAGGTTATGGGCATCGACGAAGGTGGTCTCGACACCAAACTGGGAGAGCGTGTGCTCCAGCAGGTTGTAGGAACCGCCGTAGATGGTCTTCTGGGCGACCACGTGGTCACCAGCCTGGGCAAGTGCCTGCAGGGTATAGGTGATGGCAGCGGCACCGGAGGCGACGGCAAGACCGGCCACGCCACCCTCGAGCGCGGCGATACGGTCCTCGAAGACGCCCTGGGTGGAGTTGGTCAGACGGCCGTAGATGTTACCGGCGTCGGCAAGACCAAAGCGGTCGGCGGCGTGCTGGGAGTTGCGGAACACATAGCTCGTGGTCTGGTAGATAGGCACGGCACGGGAGTCGGATGCAGGATCGGCGCTCTCCTGGCCAACGTGCAGCTGCAGGGTATCGAAACCAAAGGTGTGCTCGGGGTTGTTGATAAACTGGCTCATGATGATCTCCTTGATCGAACAAAAGTAATAAGAGTAAGAGAAGTAAGTCGCTGTCTCCTGATCACGCCG
The DNA here is from genome assembly GCA_902490305.1 of uncultured Collinsella sp. Classification (GTDB taxonomy): domain Bacteria; phylum Actinomycetota; class Coriobacteriia; order Coriobacteriales; family Coriobacteriaceae; genus Collinsella. The sequence continues at coordinate 31,262 of CABUDI010000004.1, read as the reverse complement.
ACGGGCGCAAACAGGAGCCCGGCATTCGTCTTGGTAAGCAATTCATATGCGGGCCTCCTTTCGCATCCCTGTTCCGTGGTCGGCTTAATTACCTACTGCCTTTGTGTGTTTTGAATAGTACGAGCATTGTTTCCCTCGGTCAATCACTTAAAAGCGCTAATCTGTTATCTGTTTTATAGATAGCAATCGAGAGGATGGCGTCGATGACCCTTCAGCAGCTTCGTTTTCTGATTGCCGTGGCAGAGTCCGGCTCAATCAACGCTGCAGCTCAGCGCCTCTATACCGCTCAGTCCAACATCTCAAACGCCGTCAAAAGCCTGGAACAGGAGCTCCATCTGGAGATCTTTACGCGCTCCAGCCGCGGCGTCACGCTCACCAACGACGGCACCGAGCTTTTGGGCTATGCGCGCCAGGTCGTAGAGCAGGCCGACATGCTCGAGGCACGCTACGAGGACGGCGGCACACCCCAGGCGCGCCTTGCCGTCTCGGCCCAGCACTACGCGTTTTCGGTTGAGGCCTTTGTCAACGTCGTCGAGCGCTGCCGCGACAGTAAGTTTGAGTTCATCATGCGCGAGACCACCACCTCGCAGATCATCGACGACGTCCGCGCATTTCGCAGCGATATCGGCATTCTGTACCTGGATGACTTTAACGCCCGCGTTCTGCAGAAGGCCTTCGCCGATGCCCGCGCAAGCTTCCATCCCCTCTTCGACGCGACGGTCCACGTCTTCGTTAGCGAACGCCACCCGCTCGCACGCCGCCCTCAGCTGTCCCTTGCCGACCTCACGCCCTATACGCGCTACAGCTTTGAGCAGGGAACCTCAAACTCCTTCTATTACGCCGAGGAACCTTTTAGCTATATCCCTTGCGACCGCAACATACGAATCTCGGACCGCGGAACACTTACTAACTTACTTATCACGTCGAACGGTTACACCCTGTCGACCGGTGTCCTTTCCAATGAAATGCAGTGGGGTATGGCATCGATCCCGTTAGCAGACGCCCCAACGATGCACGTAGGATATATCATGCACGACGAGCGCAAGCCCTCTCCTCTCTTGCGGCAATACCTCGACGAGCTCAACCGCATCATCCATGCCGACCAGCTGTCGGAAGACGGGGTAGAAATCGTAGATTGCTAGCCCGCGGCGGGCATGGCGCTACAATGGTCACTCACACGAAGCGTACCCAACGAAAGGAACCATGTGAAGGTCATCATCTATACCGACGGCTCGGCCCGATCAAATCCGGGACGCGGCGGCTACGGCGCCGTGCTCAAGTACACCAACCCCGCCGGCAAGACCTTCACCTCCGAGCTTTCGCGCGGCTACGCCAAGACCACTAACAACCGCATGGAGCTCATGGCGGTCATCGTGGCGCTCGAGGCACTTAACCGCCCCTGCGAGGTCGAGGTCCATTCCGATTCGCAATACGTCGTCAACGCCTTCAACAAGCACTGGATCGACGGCTGGAAAAAGCGCGGGTGGAAAACTGCCAACAAGCAGCCCGTCAAGAACCGCGACCTGTGGGAGCGTCTGCTTGCCGCAAAGAGCAAGCATAAGGTGGAGTTCATCTGGGTTAAGGGGCATGCCGGCCACGAGCTCAATGAGCGCTGCGACGAGCTCGCCACCACCGCGGCCGACGGAGCCAACCTCGATATCGACGCCGGCTTTAGCGAGAGCGACCTGTAATAGCGTTTTCGCGCAGCTTTATATCCCCACGCGCTACACTCATCCTGTAAACCGAACGGCACGAGGGGGATACATGCTGCGTATAGCGACCATCGGCACATCCATGATTACCAACGACTTTATCCAGGTCGTCAACGCCAACGACCAAGCTGCGTTTGTGGGTACGCTCTCGCGCGATGCCGATCGCGGTACCGCCTTTACCGCCGAGCGCGGTGGCGAGCGAAACTTCACCGCGCTCGACGAGCTTGCGTCCGCCGACGACGTCGACGCCGTCTACATCGGCAGTCCCAATGCGCTCCACTACGAGCAAGCGCTCGCCTGCATCGCCGTTGGCAAGCATGTCATCGTCGAGAAGCCCTTCTGCGCCACCGAAGCGCAGGCGTTGGAAGTCTTCCGCGCTGCCGAGGCAGCAGGTGTCGTGGCCCTCGAGGCCATGCGTCCCCTCCACGATCCCGCCTTCCACGCCATCGAGGATGCCCTGGGCGAGATCGCCCCCATCCGCCGCGCCTCATTGCGCTTTGGCAAGTATTCTTCGCGCTACAACGAAGTTCTCGCGGGGCGCGCCACCAATATCTTCGACTGCAATATGGCATCGGGTTCCCTCATGGACATTGGCGTCTACGCCGTCGAGCCCATGGTCGAGATTTTCGGCATGCCCTCCGGCCTTACGAGCATGACTACTCTGCTCGACCCCACCACGCGACAGCTCACGCACGGCCCCATCGATGGCTGCGGTTCCATCCTCGCCAGCTACGGCGGTGGCCGTATCTCCGTCGAGCTCGCGCACTCCAAAATTACGAATGACCTGCTGCCCTCGCAGATCGAAGGCGAGCGTGGCACTATCCAGATTGACCATCTGTCCACGCCCCGCAACGTCCGCATCGACTATCGCGGCGACGTCGTACGCGGCTCGGCGACCGAGGCACCGCGCGAACAGGGCGACAACGGCCGCGTGCTCGACCTGCCCAAATCGAGCAACACTATGGAATACGAACTCACAGACTTTATCACCGCTATCGACGGCGTTCATCACGTTAAAGATGAGATTTGGGAAACACCGGCTGGGCGCCATGAGCTTGGCCACTATCGCGATGTCACGCTTGTCTCACTGCGCATCATGGATGCCGTGCGTCAGCAGGCCGGCATTACCTTCCCCGCCGATTCAGTCAAGCAGGCCTAGCGATGGGCTTTTTTGACAAGTTCTTCTCCGGCGGCAGTCGAGAGCCTCAAAAACCATCAAACGTTGAGCTCGAGCTGCGCCGCAGGCTTACTGTGCTCGCAAGCGACGAGGCCACTCAAGACACCCCCCTGCGCTACTTCCTGCGCTGGGCGGGGCAAGTCCAGGGCGTTGGTTTTCGCTTTACCAACACCAACCTCGCGCAGGCACGCGCACTCACCGGCTGGATGTGTAACATGGAAGACGGTTCGGTCGAAATGGAGGTACAAGGCGCGCCCGCGGATATCCTGTCTCACCTCGAAGCGCTCCATGCCTCCTATGAGCGCATGGGAACGCGCTTTCGCCTCGTAGACGCCCAAGTCCGAGCCCCACTTGCCAATGAAGACGGTTTCAGTCCTCATTATTAGTATTGTGTGCTAAATACGGTATCATTTACCTACGACCGTTGATAGAAAAGAGGCGAGGCGCATGGCGATGCAAAGAAGAAACACCAAGCAGCGGAAGCTGGTTCTTGATGCCGTGCGCCAAAGCTACAACCATCCCACCGCCGATGAGATCTACAACGCCGTGCGCGAACAGGACGACAGAATCAGCCGCGGTACGGTCTACCGCAACCTCAATCTCTTGGCCGATGCCGGGGAGATTCTCTCGATCAAGACGCCGGGCGGCAGCCGCTTCGATCGCACCGTCGAGCCGCATGCGCATATTATCTGCACCTCGTGCAACCGCGTCATCGATGTGCCGCTCCCCTTCGACGCCCGGCTCGATGCCAAGGCGTCCGAGCAAATCGGTTGGAACGTCACCTCGCACTACACCATCTTCGAGGGCCTCTGCCCCAACTGTAGGTAGATTTTGGGACATGCCTACTCGGCAAGCAGGCGACGCAGTTCTTCTTCGACCGTGTGCACATAGCGGACGCGGTCATTAATGCCGCGCATGCTGGGATTGCAGCTTTCCATCAGATAGGGATGGCCCACCACGTTGAGCATGTCGCGGTCGTTTTCGTTATCGCCAAACGCCATCATCTCATCGGGCGAAATTCCCAGGGCACGACCGTAATCGGCAAGCGCGGACCCCTTGCCCGAATCAAAGCCGATAAAGTCGGTCCATTCGGTTCCCGACGTCATCACATCGACCCGGTCGCTAAAGCGACGCACAAAATACTCCAGCGCCGCCGGCTGCTCTGTCTCGGGCGTTTGAAACGCAATCTTAATGACATCCTCGTCAATGTCCTCGGGACGGTCGACCACCGCCACATCGCAATGGACCTCGTAACGCAAATGGTCGACGAACGCATCGTTGCCGCTTATGGTGTAGAGGTGCCCCTCGCAGGAAAGGGTTACATCGGCATGGGGGTAGGCGACTACGGCATTCGCGATATCCATCGCCAGGTCACGCCCCATAGAGCGCTTGACAACGGCACGCCCCTCGCTCATGACCAGGGCGCCGTTTTCGCACACATAGACAAGCTCGTCTGCCACCGGGGCAAACAGGTAGCGCAAACTCGCATATTGACGGCCACTCGCCGGCATAAACACAATGCCGCGACGGTGCAGCTCGTCGATGAGCTCAAATGCCTCGGGGCGTGGCTCGCGCTCCCCCGGATGCAGCAACGTGCCATCCAAATCGCAGGCGATCAGCTTGATTCCCTCAAGACCCATATGTTCCCCCAAAGCATCCCATCAACAGCAAGACGGACTTTGAATAGTTGCCTCTCAAAGTCCGTCTTACGCATACGCACGTTAGCCGCGCGCCTTCTTTACGATCGTAAAGTCTGGAGCCATACTCACAACAACATCCGCCGCGCTCGATGCAAAGCGTCGACTGGCATCGAGCTCGCGTGTGACCACCGAGAGCCGAACGCCCTCGATGCCCCGGAGCATGCGACCCAAAACCGGTTGCACCGGCGTATACATGCGCACGGTATGCTCGTCCGAGTCACCCCGGAAGAGCGGCGCGTGCATATTGCCGATCTCCCAGCACGCATGCGCGAGCGCAATCGGATCCATGCGGTCGACTTCGACCAAATAGACCTCGGCACTGCGCAGGCGCACGACAACCACTACGGGCACCGTGCCCGTGCGGTCGATAGCGAGCACGTCGCCGTCGGCAAGGCGTTCGCCATCAGCGGCATCCAGCCGGACATTCACCGTGCGCCCCAGCTCCGTCACGCCCACAAACGTGCGCGTATCAGCCTGGTCCCAATCGAGTAGCAGCTCGTCAACCTCAAAAATGCCACCCATCTCCCGACGAAGCAGGAGTTCATAGGACGGGTCGTTGAGATTTCCCAAGCGCTCCGTAGCTACCAGGTCCCCGGACATCAACTAGTCCTCGACCTCGACGAGCTCGATATCAAAGTTGAGATCCTTGCCGGCGAGCTCGTGATTGGCGTCAAGCGTCACGGCCTCGGGCGTCACGTCGATGACGACGGCGGGGACAGGCATGCCGCTCGGCGTGGACAGGAAGAGCTTCATGCCCTTCTCGATCTGCTCGATGTTGGGAACCTGCTCGGCCGGGAAGGTGATAACCATCTCGGGATTGTGCTCACCGTAGGCATCGGCCGCAGGAATGTGTACGGACTTCTTCTCGCCCACCTGCATATCGATAACGGCGGCGTCGAAGCCCTTGATCATCTGACCGGCACCGCAGGTGAACTCCAGCGGCTCGCCGCGATCGTAGGAGCTATCGAACTGCGTGCCGTCGTCGAGCGTGCCACGATAATGGGTCTTGACCTTCTTGCCCTGGTTGGACATGGTAACCTCCGTAATAAGGGCGGCGCACAACGCGGGCCGCCGTGAACATATGGCGCTAACTATACCCTAGTCATACAATTCAAAGACAGTTTGCAAAGAAACGCTGCAACCGGAGGAACCATGGCATATCCCGTATTTGACTTACATTGCGACACTGCCGACCGCATCGGCTGGACCACGCTCGATCTCGACCTGCGCTTTACCGCGGGCACCGACGGCTATTTCCCCGGCGACGAGACGCATCCGCAGGATTTCGACCTTATCGAGGGCAACGCCTGCGCCATCTCGCTCGCAAAGATCGGCAAAACTCCTTGGGCACAGTGCTTCGCCACGTTTGTCCCCGACGAGATTCCCACCGCCCACGCCGCGCGCTTCCAGGCGCAAATCATGGCGCATATGAGCGGCCAGGCCATGCTCAACCACGACCGCATGGTCAATGTGCGCAGCGCCGCAGACATTCGCCCCGCGCTCAAAGACGGCAAGGTCGCCTGCATCCACACCATCGAAAACGCCACGTTCTTTGCCGAGGACCCCGCGCTGATCGAGGTACTCAAGAGCCTGGGCGTACTCATGTCATCGCTCAGCTGGAACGCGCAGGGACCGCTCGCGAGTGGCCACGACACCCACGCCGGCCTCACCGCCGCTGGCATCGAGGCGCTTACGCAGATGGAGCACGCCGGCATGGTGCTCGACGTCTCCCACCTCAACGATGAGTGCTTTGACGAGGTTGTCGCCCACGCCACGCGCCCCTTCGTCGCCAGCCACTCCAACTCCCGTGCGGTTTGCGGCGTCAAACGCAACCTCACCGACGACCAGTTCCGCACCATTCGCGACATGGGCGGCATCGTCGGCCTCAACTACTGCAGCGAGTTCCTTTCCAACGACGCAACCGACAAGACCGCCGCAGACGTCACCTTCGACCAGCTGGCGGCACATATCGAGCATTGGCTCGACCTGGGCGGCGAAAATGTCATCGCGCTCGGCGGCGACTGGGACGGCGCCACGGTACCCGCTTTCCTCTCCGATGCCAGCATGATGCCCGAGTTCCAGAACATGCTCTCCAAGCACTTTGGCAAGACCGTGATGCAAAAGCTCTGCAGCGACAACGCGCTTGCCTTCTTTGAGCGTTATTAATTTCACATCCCTTGAGCGGGCCGGCATGTCAAGCGATCGACATGCCGGCCCATCCCCAATCTGAAGGATCACTTTTGACGCAGCAGTTTACGATTTCCGTATCCCGACCGGATGGCACATCCATCCCCGTCGTCGTTACCAAAAAGCGCGTCAAGAACTTCAACCTACGCGTCACATCGAGCGGTGAGGTCCACGCCAGCGCACCGCTCGGCGCCAGCCGCGAGCGTATCGAAGCGTTTGTGAAGCGCAACAGCGCCTGGATTATCGGCAGACTTGCCCAGCGCGAGCAACGTCAGGCGACGGCGAGAGAGCCGCTCAGTCCCTCGTCCATCATTGCACTTTGGGGCAAGCCCATCACGGTACAGGATGCGCTCGACCACAACTTTGCATCACCCGCACCGCGACCCAAACAGGCCACCTTCGCAAGTTTTATGGGTGCCGACGAGCCAGACGAACGTCCGCAGGCCAAGTGGAACGCGACCCTCGACGGCTTAACGCCCAGTGAGATCCAAGCCCATATTGACCAGCTCTATATGTCCGAGGTCACATCAGCGCTGCGCGATATGGTGCACGCATACGAAATCGCAATGGGTGTCACCGTTTCCCGCGTTTCCGTACGCAGCATGAAAACGCGCTGGGGCTCGTGCACGCCCAAAACCGGTGCCATTCGCATCGCACGCGAACTTGCCGCCTACCCCGTCGAATGCCTCGACATGGTTGTCGCCCACGAGCTCGTCCACTTGCTCGAGCCAAGCCACAATCAGCGGTTCCACGCCCTCCTCGACACGTACTGCCCCAACAACAGAGCTCTGTCGCAGCGGCTCAAAAAACCGCCCATAGAGACGTATTAGAACCGGTTAGCGCACGCGCTCGATCTCGACGCCGCAGCTTGCCAGGGGAAGACCGACGGGCGCCCAAGGCTTATCGAGCTTAACACGCACGCCAAGCAGCAAGGGGTAACGACGTAGTAGCATCGAGGCCACACCCTCGGCCGCGGCCTCGATGAGCTTAAACGTATGCTCGCGCAGATAGCCGTCGACATCGTGGCACACCGAGCCGTAATCAATCGAGGCATCCAGGTTATCGTGCTCCCCTGCCGCGCGCAGGTCGGCATAGAGCACCAAGGACACGATGAACTTCTGGCCCAGCGCGTTCTCTTCGGGATACACGCCGTGGTTGGCAAAGACCTCGAGACCGTCGATAGTAATGCGATCGGCATGGCGCAGATCGTCATAGCTCACGTGGGGCACCGCCGTTGCGGTGGATATTTCGCCCCTTCCACGGCGTGCGAGCTCGGCACCTTCAGTCTTGGTTGCATTCTCGGGCAGTTTTTTGTTACTCATCGCGATCGTCTCCTTCGTTTAGAACCCCGACCGCGCAAACTAACTACACGCGAATCGACAGGTTCTTTTTATCATCGCTCCAGTTGCAAGCATTGCGCGCGGGGCATGCAAAGCAGGCGCGCGACGCTTTGTCGGCTGCATAGAGCAAACGCTCAAGCGGTTGGCTGTTCACGCGCAGCTTTCGATGGCCCAGAATGGCCGTCTTAATGGCTACGGCATCGGCCGGCTCAAACGCCACGTCATCAGGCATGCCGCCGAGAATTGCATCAGCGACGCGTTCGCTTGCAACATCATGGGATATACCCGATTCATACTGTTCATCTTTGCCGATATCGTGAAGAAGTGCCGTGGCGTAGATGACCTCGCGGTCAAACTCGAGATCTTCCTCGAGATTCTTAATCCACATAATGCGAGCGACATCGAGCAGATGGTCGATACCGTGGCGGCAGAAGATGCGCCCCGATTCCAGCTGAGCAATGTTGCCCAGGTGGCGCCGGAACAGGCCGTTGGCACAGATGTAATCGATACGAGGCATGACGCCAAAAGGCGCCAGGCCCGAAGCCATAAAACCGCGACGCGGCGTTCCCTCGTCAGTATTCGATGTAAAGTCGTTGACAACCCTCATGGTTAGCGGCCCAGCATCCTAAAGAAACGCTCTTCGAGCGCGGGGTCGGTCTCAAAGACGCCGCGGCGAGCGAGCGTCACGGTCTTGGTGCCGGGCTTTTGCACGCCGCGCATGGTCATGCACATATGCTCAGCTTCCATGAGCACAATCGCTCCCTGGGGAGCGAGATAATCCATGAGAGCGTCGGCAACCTGCGCACACAGCTGCTCCTGCAGCTGCAGACGGCGGGCATAAACCTCAACCGTGCGGGCGAGTTTGGAAAGCCCAGCCACCCGACCGTTAGGGATATAGCCAATGGCGGCCTTGCCATAAAACGGCAGCAGATGGTGCTCGCACAGCGAGTAGAACGTGATGTCGCGCTCGATAACCAAATCGTTCGAAGCGACGGCAAAGGTTTTGGACAGGTGCTCCTCGGCACTCTGGTCCATACCGCCGGCAATCTCGCCATACATACGGGCGACGCGTGCCGGAGTCTCCAGCAAGCCCTCACGAGTTGGGTCCTCGCCTATACCTTCAAGCAGCAGCTTAATGGCAGTCTCGACTTTTTCCTGATCGACCATCTGGGCCTCACTTTTTTCGATTTAGCGTTCGCGCTATGGTACCACGCCGGCACGCAACCTCTGCCACCTACATAGTATGGGTCGAATAGACCGGATCGTCCCGCCAAAGCTCCACGGCGTCGCAAAGCGCAATGTTCTCACGCTCGGCACGGGCACGCGTGGCGTTCATATCAATCACGCGCTGATTGCTCGAGCCCCTAAAGCGCAACGAGATATCGTACAGATCCTGAACGAACGGACCGTCCACCAACAAATCGAGGCAGGCGAGAATGCGCTCCGTCGCCTCGGTATAGTGACGACCGCCCGGCATAAGTTCCTCGAGCACGTCACCGGTAAAGCACCAAATGGTCTTCCCCGACCCCGCGGGATAGGCCGCACGCACGCGTTCGATAAAGTCAACAAGCCCCACCTGATTCTCGGGCTCCATAGGCTCGCCGCCCAGAATCGTCAGGCCATCGATAAAGGGATGGTCGAGGCTCTCGATAATCTTGTCCTCGACGGCACGATCGAACGTTTCACCCGCGGCAAAGTCCCACGCGACGGAGTTAAAGCAATTCTTGCACCCGCGACGGCACCCGCTCACAAACAGAGAAGTACGAACGCCTTCCCCATCAGCAATGTCGAAATACTTAATGTTCGCGTAGTTCATAAGTAACCTTCCTGGGGGTCTGGAGTATATCATTCCGTCCTCAAACATTCTCGGCCTTTGGCCTGCGAAACTGCGGGCGGAACGATATACTCCAGACCCCTCGCGAGCGACACTCAATGAACGAAGCGAACATCGAGTATAGGGTTCGAGGTCCAATAAAAACTGGGTTGCGGCTCAACCGCCATCGCAAGTAAATCGCAGCTGCAGCTCAAATTATTTCCGCTAAGAACTTCGAGGAGTGAGCAGACCGCGCGCTGCATCTCAGCTACGTTAATTTGGCTGAACCGAGAGGGCCGCTTGGGCTTTTGCTCGATATGAGTTCCGCACGCAAAGAAGGCCACTTAATGTGGCCTTCGTCTTGCGCAGGACTGTCCGAAATAGCGAGCAAATGCCCAAGCGGCCCTCTCGGTTCAGCCCCGGAGCGGTATTAGAGATGCAGCACGCGGTCGCGGATCTCCTCGGTTCGACCCTGGTTCCAGAACTGGGTACCGATGTAGCCGCACGTACGACGGGCGACATTCATCTTCTCCTGGTCACGATTGCCGCAATTGGGGCACTCCCACACCAGCTTGCCGTCATCCTCGACAATCTTGATCTCGCCGTCGTAACCGCACACCTGGCAATAATCGCTCTTGGTGTTGAGCTCGGCGTACATGATGTTGTCGTAGATGTACTGCATCACGCGAATGACAGCCTTGAGGTTGTCCTGCATGTTGGGAACCTCGACGTAGGAGATGGCACCGCCCGGCGAAAGCTGCTGGAACATACCCTCGAACTTGAGCTTGTCGAATGCGTCGATCTCCTCGGACACGTGGACGTGGTAGCTGTTGGTGATGTAGCCCTTGTCCGTCACGCCCGGGATGATGCCAAAACGACGCTGCAGGCACTTGGCGAACTTGTAGGTCGTCGACTCAAGCGGGGTACCGTACAGCGAGAAGTCAATATCGCTTTCGGCCTTCCACTCCGCGCACTTGTCGTTCATGCGCTGCATGACGGCCATGGCAAAGGGCGTGCCCTCCTTCTCGGTGTGGCTGTGGCCCGTCATGTACTTGACGCACTCATACAGGCCGGCATAACCCAGACTAATGGTGGAGTAACCGCCCACGAGCAGCTTGTCGATCGTCTCGCCCTTCTTCAGGCGGGCAAGGGCGCCGTACTGCCAAAGAATCGGTGCGGCATCCGAAAGCGTACCCATCAGACGCTCATGACGGCACAGCAGGGCGCGGTGGCACAGCTCAAGGCGCTCGTCGAAGATCTTCCAGAACTTGTCCATGTCCTGATGCGAGCTCAGCGCGACATCGGGCAGGTTGATGGTCACAACGCCCTGGTTAAAGCGACCGTAGTACTTGGGCTTGTTCGGGTCATAGTTCAGCGCGTTGGCCACGTTGTTAAATCCGTTACCGGAGCGGTCGGGCGTCAGGAAGCTGCGGCAACCCATGCAGGTATAGCAGTCGCCGTTGCCCGCGGTCTCGCCCTTCGACAGCTTGAGCTCGCGCATCTTCTTCTCGGAGATGTAGTCGGGCACCATGCGCTTGGCGGTGCACTTAGCAGCCAGCTGGGTCAGGTAGAAGTACGGGGAATTCTCGTGAACGTTATCGTCCTCGAGTACATAGATGAGCTTGGGGAATGCCGGGGTAATCCACACGCCGGCCTCGTTCTTAACGCCCTCGTAGCGCTGGCGAAGCGTCTCCTCCACGATCATGGCAAGGTCGTGCTTCTCCTGAGGCGTACGGGCCTCATTGAGATACATAAAGACCGTCACGAACGGCGCCTGGCCGTTGGTGGTCATAAGAGTTACGACCTGATACTGAATCGTCTGAACGCCGCGACGGATCTCGTCACGCAGGCGGTCCTCAACAACCTCGCGGACCTTTTCGGGAGATGCGGAAACGCCGAGCTCCTCGAGCTCGCGGGCGACCTCGCCGCGAATCTTTTGCCGGCTCACCTCGACGAACGGGGCAAGATGGGTCAGCGAAATCGACTGGCCGCCGTACTGGGAGGAAGCAACCTGAGCGATGATCTGCGTCGCGATGTTGCAGGCAGTCGAGAAGCTGTGCGGCTTCTCGATCAGCGTGCCCGAAATAACAGTACCGTTCTGGAGCATATCCTCCAGGTTCACCAGGTCGCAGTTATGCATGTGCTGGGCAAAGTAGTCCGAATCATGGAAGTGAATCAGACCCTCATTGTGAGCATCCACAATCTCCTGGGGCAGCAGCACACGCTGGGTCAGGTCCTTGGAGATCTCGCCGGCCATGTAGTCACGCTGAACGGAATTGACGGTCGGGTTCTTGTTGGAGTTCTCCTGCTTGACCTCTTCGTTGTTGCACTCAATCAGCGACAGAATCTTGTCGTCGGTCGTGTTCTTCTGGCGCTTCAGGCTCTGAACATAGCGATAGATGATGTAATGGCGAGCGACCTCGTAGCAGTCGAGACGCATAATCTCGTCCTCGACCAGATCCTGAATCTCCTCGACCGACACGGTGTGGCCCGCGTTCTCGCATGCCTCGGCGACGTTTTGTGCCGCGTAAACCACCTGGCGGTCGGTAAGACGAGAGCTCTCCTCGACCTCCAAGTTTGCGGCGCGGATGGCATTGACAATCTTATCGATGTCAAAGACAACCTCGGTGCCGCTGCGCTTGATGATCTTCATCCTCTTGCCTCTTTCGCGTCGAAATCGTATTGCGCTTCAGAGCCAAACGATGCCCGGCAGGGCTTGCCCCTGTCTTGCGGCGCCGTCGCGCAATCTGTGTTTTCGAAAACCATAGGCCCTCATGCGGACAATCCTCGCAGCCAATCAAGGGGCTCGAAGATCCATCCAAATGGGGCGAATAAGGTCCTCGTTCTCTGTCCGCCATCTATCATACGACAAAGAGGCATCTATATCCTGTATTCTTTTTTTAGGTCAAACACAACATATAGTGTTTCAGCAGGTCAAAGCAATTAGTCATTTTGCAGACGCATTAATTATGAGGGGTTCTTGGCAAGTCGGTAAAACGTTACCAACACGGCTACCTGCATGGCAGTTATAAAACCCCCTTAGTCAAGCCGCTGACAAATCCTACCAAAACCAAGCCGCTCACGCCAAAAGAATCCAAAAGATTATGCTTGACCAACATGTTGCGGTCGAACCGATATCAAGTCCGGCACAAGCGATCCTTCAAACTCAAAAGTCATCCATCAGCCACGGCCGAAGCATTTTGGCTGAATTGCTCAACAAAACAGCCTAGAGGCAAAGCCTCTAGGCTGCGAACATTTGGTGGGCGTTAGAAGATTTGAACTTCTGACCTCTTCCGTGTCAGCGCCCTGCCGCTCCGCCAACAGGCGTTTTCCAGTGAATCAATCTTCACGCTTCATGCATCCAGAGCGTCCGATTGGTCCGTCTATCTCGGCTTTTCTGATTCCCTATGATTCCAGACAGGCCGTCCGTTACGGTGAGTCCAAACCTATTTTGAACAGCGTTTGGACAGCAGACATCATTCATTTGGACAGACACTCGGGAGCTGGTCTCAGTGGCAACTTACTCGATGGGAAGCCTGCGCGAGCGAAGCAAGGGGCACTGGCAGGCACGCTTCTGCTAAACCGACAGAAACGGCTCGAGCATCGTAACCAGATCGTTCGAAGCGACCTCTCGCCGAGCCGCGACCCTCATCATGGAGGACATCAGAAGGGAGCTGGTCGAGCAGGACGGCGACGGCGTCTCAAGTCGCGAGCTCATTGCGTACATGTTGGACTACGTTGACGATCACGAGCGCTCCCAGCAGATAGAGGCGAGCACCGCAACCAACTACCGCAGTTCCATCAAGCATCTCGCACGCTATCTCGAGGGTTACTCAATCGAAGAGATAACGCCGGAGAACGTCATGGACGTGCAGGTGGCCCTGCTCGCGGACGGCCTCGTCGCCGACACCGTTGCAAAGGACCATCGCTTCTTCAAACAGGTGATGGACTACGCCAGCGAGATGGGCCATATCCATCGTAGCCCCTTCAACAAGGCGACCAAGCCGCCGAAGCGTCGGAAGCCTCGTCCGAACGCGCTCGACGAGAGGAGCCGTTCGATGCTTATATCCGTCCTGGACGCGTCCCCCACGACCAAACAGAGCGTTGCGGCGCGCCTCGGACTGCTCGCCGGGCTCAGAAGGGAGGAGGTCGCCGGCCTCAGGTGGGGCGACGTTGACCTCGTTGCCAACAGAATCAGAGTCGGTCGCGCCGTCGGGGTGTCGAATGGCAGGCCCCATCTCAAGGGCACGAAGACCGAGGCAGGCGAACGGGAGGTCGTCCTCGAAAAGGGGCTCGCCGATACTCTGCGCTCCCTCAAGAGCTTTCTCGGGGCAAGCGCGCAGGAGGACCGCTACGTCCTCGGAGACGGAGACTCGTTCTACACACCCGACCGCATCACGAAGGACTTCACGTCGCTCGCCAAGGCGATGAACCTCATCGGAGCGGCTGGAGAGCGAGCCACGTTCCACGACCTCCGCGACACGTTCGCCACGCGCCTTATCTCCCAAGGGGTGAACGTGAAGACCGTCTCCTATCTTCTCGGTCACGCAAATGCGGCCATGACCCTCAACGTCTATACGTCCGTCGTGACCCCGTAAAGGCGGAGGGGCATGGCTGTCGTCATTGCGTTCCTTTCTCCTCGGGCGGATTTTGGGCATGCGTCACGGGCCCCGCGTAGGGCGGGGAGCGAATCGACGCGGGCTTGAGGCCGGTTGGGTTGGGGTTGAGAGTCGGGTTCCACAGGCTTGAACATCCCGACGGACGGGGCGTCCGGGCGCGCTATGCCTAGGAAGCGGTGGGTGCCCCCGGGGCAGCAGGGGACTCGGACGCGGTGATGCCGGAAGTGTCGACCTCGCCCAGATTGGCGAGCTGGCCGATGAACGGGATGCCCTCGAGGTCGTCCGCCTCGACGCCGCCGAGCACGACGGTGCCGTCGCGCGTGTCGATTTGGGTCGTGAACACGGCCGGGTCGAAGCCCGAGGCGATAAAGCCGATGCCCACGAGGACGACGCCCGCGGCCACGAGCCCGCCCGCCACGGCGAGGTAGATCTTCTTGGCGCTAGTCATGGTACTCGCTCCTTCCTATGCTGCGAGGTGCGCGGCCGCGCCGCTCTTCTCGCCCCGGTCCTTCCAGAAGGGCGAGGCGGCCTTCCTCGCCCAGAGCGCCGAGAGACGCGCGATCTGCTTGGATGCCTCCCAGGCGCCCGCGCCCACGAGGAGCGCCGCCCCGACGAGGGCGAGACCGCAGCCTAGCATCGCGATCACGTAGGGCACGTGGCCGACGGCCACGCCCGCCGCTACGAGTGCGAGTGACGCCGCGCCGACGGCCCCCAGGGCCGCGGCGATGACCCACACGCAGAGCGCGAGCACCCAGATGCAGACGTAGACGCTGAGCGCCACGGCGACGAAGGCGATGAGCAGCGGCGCCCACACGGGCGACCCCACGATGGTGAGCACCCACAGAAGAACGGTGCTCCTGCGCCGCGTCCTCGCGATGGCGCGCGGCACGGCGGGCAGGTCGTCGAGCGTGGCCTCGGCCACCTCGCCGGGCGTTCCCATCGCGGCCACGGCCTCCTCCTCGCTCATCCCGTCCTCCATGCGGTCGGCGATGGCCTCCGCGTAGAACGCCTTGGTCTCCTCCACCTGGTCCTCCGGCAGGCAGGAGAGCAGCTCGCCCAGCCGGCCCAGGAACTCATCGCGCGTCATGGTGCGCCTCCTCAACGTATGCGTAGATCTCCTTCACGGACGGCCACTCGGTAAGGAACTCCTCGACGCGCGCCCGGCCTGCGTCCGTGATGCGGTAGTAGCGGCGCAGCCGCCCGTTGTGCTCGGCGGAGCGCGCCGTGATGCAGCCCGCCTTCTCCAGGCGCTTCAGGAGCGGGTAGAGCGTGGACTCCGTGAGCCCCATGCTGGCGGGCACGTCCTTCACGATCTTGTAGCCGTAGGACTCCTCGCCCGAGACGGCCGCGAGCACGCAGGCCTCCAGGAAGCCGCGCTTCATCTGGGCCTCCATCCGCACACCTCCCCTCGTCGTATACTATGCTACACACACTATACGACGCAAGGTATCAGGCGTCAACATCTATCGAGAAGATTCTCCTGTCATAGGCGCTTGCAGCACCTTCCTCATGGCAGCCTCCGTCACCACCGTGGCAGGCTGAGAAGGTGTCCGATCGCGCCTTTGATCTCTAGTTCTTTCGTCCCGATTCTTCGCTGAGCTTCGTGCCTCATATGCAGAGAACTCAGATCACATAGGCTACGTCAGCCGGTACTCCATAGGCACGACCCTATATTCACCTTGGCCGATCGGTGCATCCACCTCGACGAAGCCGCACTTCTCCCAGAAGCGGCGGGACTGCTCGTTCCCCTCGACGTAGGCGAGGCGCACGCGAGAAACGCCCTCGCAGCGGAGGCGGTTGAGCAACTGTGAGATGAGCAGGCTCCCGACACCTGTCCCCTGCCGAGAGGCGTCGACCATGAAGAACCCGATGAAGGCACACCCTTCCGCCGGATAGCCCCGGACGAGGCTGAGCACGGCGATGAGATTCCCGCCGGCATCGAAGAAGCCAAGATAGGACTTTTGACCTGGGGAGCAGCCGGGAGGCAGCTCGACCATCTCGGCGGCGAGCGCGTCCGGCGTCGGCTCCTCGTCGAGGAATGCGTAGTATTGCGGGTTGCTGAGGCAGAGGGAGAGCAGTGCAGGAAGGTCAGAATGGGAGAGTTTCCTGACTGACGCGACTACACCGTTGAGCTCCTCGCCGTTCATCACATCACCCACCGGTTGTTCTCCTTGTCACCGTATGGCATCCAGCATCAATTCAGGCCCCATAAACAACTAGAGCCAGTCCCCGAGAGGACCGGCCCTTACAAAACCTCGAAAGTTTTTGCATCTGCGTACATCATGGCATCAGCCTCGTGCCACGTCAAGAACCTTCGCAAGAAACGCAAGGTGGGACACGAGGGGGTTCTGCGTCCCATAGCGCGCAATCGCGTCGTCCATTAGGGGACGGAGGCCAGCGACCGCGTCAAGCGCTGCCGGGGCGGCGTGCTCGCCCGCAAGCATGTCATGCAGCGCCACGGTGGTCACGAGCTGTTGCGTGCGACGGTTGCGCAGTCTGGCTCGACGGCCCTTGCTGTTGCGGATGCCGTGGGCGTTCAGCCACTCGAGCGCGACTCCCGAGGTTGCGTGCCTCGTCTCGCGCTCGGGCACGAAGCCGTTGCATAGGCAGCCCGCATGGCTCGCGCAGTTGCGGACGGCCTTCACGTCCTTGAGAGCGTAGTGAATCTCCCGCCTACCCACCTCCTCCCAGCGCTCAACGCAGAAGAGGTAAAAGGCGAGCAGCGTCCCGAACGGTACCACTTCCAACAGTACCCATACGGGCATGGCATCCCGGTAGTGGTCGATCAGCGACCCAGCGTACTCGTCCGCCTGGGACCGCGATACGAGGTCGCGTCTCAGCCCCTCGCGGAAGCCGCGCGGCAGGGAGGACACAAAGTCGGCGACGACGCCATAGCCGTCCTCCCCGCGCCCAGCGGCCTCGGACACGAGCCATGCCCTGACCGCGCGCTCGACGTCCTTCGCCATGAGGCGAAACGTCTCGCGTAGGACGTCGTCGAGAGAACTCACGTCCAAGAGGTCCCCGAAGTCGAGGCTCACGAACTTCCCAGCGTCGGAGCCGTCCTCATGGCGCTGGAAAAGCACCCGGTAGGCGGAGAGGTGCAGGTAGGTCTCGGCACTCGAAAGGATCTCGAGCGCGCGCTCCTCCGCACAGCGCTCAAACGTGACGCCCTTGCCCTTGAGCAGATCGATCTGCTGCTCAGGAGTCGTTATGGGCTTAAGGGATAGCGCATCATGCACGCCGTCATCCATACCCCAAGCTGTGAGTTTCTTAGCATCATCCATCATGCAAGCAATTCTACCCTACGACCAGAAACTGAAGAGTCCGGCTCCCGAATCACATGAGCCGAATAATGGTTAGATGATTATGGAATATTGGTGGCATTATATCGGCACCTCAAGGTGCCGATACTCAAGTCCATGCATAACTTGACATTCCATATCGTCCGGTAAATCCCGCTGAATTTGGACAGCTGTTTGGACATCATTTGGACAGATAAGAAATCAGCTCAGAGCCGACATGCTCTGAGCTGCGAACATTTGGTGGGCGTTAGAAGATTTGAACTTCTGACCTCTTCCGTGTCAGGGAAGCGCTCTCCCCCTGAGCTAAACGCCCAAATGGAGCGGACAACGGGGCTCGAACCCGCGACCCCAACCTTGGCAAGGTTGTGCTCTACCAACTGAGCCATGTCCGCCTGCGAGGATTTAATATACGGGATAATCCACCCAAATGCAAGAACTTTTTTTGAAAAGTTTTGCGACACCCTCGCGAACCTCGCGAAGACATCAGCCACCACGGAAAGCGCAGGCAAACGCAAACTCGCCGCAAGAGGCCCCTACAACTCAGCGAGCATGATCCAGGCAGAGCTGTCCTGCGCGAGCCTGCCGTCTGCAAGCGGTGATGAGGTGAGCAGGACCCTGCCCGCCGGCAGCTCCACGGGTGCTGCACCGAAGTTCGTCACACACGCCCAGCCGTTATCGCGGCGATAGGCGATGACGCCGCCCTCAGCGCCCTCGGCACCATCCGCAAGACCGGTGCGCCCGTCAAGATCGAGCCACGCAAGATCGTTGGCGCACCCGCGCAGCTTGCGCCGCAGCCAGAGGGCGTCACGATAGAGCGCAAGCATCGATGTCGGGTCCACTTCTTCCCTATCGGCAGCATAATCGGAAAACCATGCAGGCTGCGGCAGATGGGGCGCCGCATCGGCGTCTGCCGGCGAAAACCCAAACGATCCGCCATGCGCGGGATCGTCCGCCGCCACCCACGGCAGGGGCACACGACAGCCGTCGCGCCCCTTCTCACGCTTCGGTCCGTGCGTATTGGTCGCAGTAGGGTCTTCGAGTGCAGCCCACGGGATATCAGCCACCTCAAAAAGGCCGAGCTCCTCACCCTGATACACGTATGCCGAGCCCGGAAGCGCCAGCTCAAGCAAAAGGGCCGCCCGCGCGCGGCGCTCGCCGAGTTCACGGTCCTCGTCATAAGACGACCCGTCGCGCAAGAGCCAGTCGAGCGCAATCTGGTGGTAGCGCGTCGCCTTGATTTGCGGCAGGGCATAGCGTGTCGCCACGCGCGGCACGTCGTGGTTGGAGAGTACCCAGGTCGAGGCGGAATCGGATTCGATGGCCGCCTTCAAGCCCTCCTCGATTGCAGCGTGCATGTCATCATAGGTCCAAGTGGCCTTGGCAAACTCAAAGTTAAATGTCTGGCCAAGCTCGCTGGGGCGCGCGTAGAGATACTGGCGCTCGGGCAGCACCCATGCCTCAGCAACGGCGCTGCGCGGCGGATTATAGCGGTCGAACACGCGGCGCCACTCGCGATAGATCTCGTGGACCTCGTTGCGGTCCCACAGCGGATGGGTGCCGTCGTCAACCATGTCATCGCCCTCGGCGAGATGCCACCGGTCGAGGTCATCGCGGTCGAGATCCTTGGCAAGACCGTGCGCCACATCAATGCGAAAGCCATCGACGCCTCGATCGCTCCAAAATGTCAGGACGTCGCAAAAGAACGCGTGAACCTCGGGGCATGACCAGTCAAAGTCCGGCTGCTCGGGCGTAAACATGTGCAGATACCACTGACCGTCCGCAACACGCGTCCAGGCGGGGCCGCCAAAGTTGGCATTCCAATTGGTGGGAGGCAGCTCGCCGTGCTCGCCGCGACCATCGCGAAAGATATAACGGGCGCGCTCGGGCGATCCGGGGCCGGCGGCAAGAGCGGCTTTGAACCAGGGGTGCTGGTTGGATGAATGGTTGGGCACGATGTCGACGATGACCTTGATGCCGCGCGCGTGAGCCGCGGCGATCATGTCATCGAAGTCGTCAAGCGAGCCGAGGCGCGGGTCGACATCGCAGTAGTCCGCCACATCATAGCCGCCATCGACAAGAGGCGAAGGGTAAAACGGGCTCAGCCAGATGGCCTCGATACCCAGCCGCTCAAGATAGTCCATCTGCTGGGTAATGCCCGCGATATCGCCCAGACCCGAACCAGTCGAATCCTTAAACGAGCGCGGGTAGATCTGATAGATCGCGGCATCGGACATCCATGAGCGCGAAGAAGACTTTTCTGTAGCCATGGGGCGTATCTCCCTTGCAACGAGGTTATGCGAGATGCCCACGATGATACGCCCAAAGCGGACATTCGCGGCAAACAACGCCACAGCCACGACCCAAAACGCTCGCCCCCTCTCGGGTTCGAGCCTAGGAGATAGGTACAAAAAAAAGCCCGGCTACCGTAGTAGTCGGGCTGTTGCGCTTGGAGCGGACAACGGGGCTCGAACCCGCGACCCCAACCTTGGCAAGGTTGTGCTCTACCAACTGAGCCATGTCCGCATATGTAAAACAAAGCGGGCACCGGAGCGCCCGGATGTTGCCTGGAGGCGAAGCCCGGATTCGAACCGGGGGTAAAGG
Source organism: uncultured Collinsella sp. (assembly GCA_902490305.1). Taxonomy (GTDB): domain Bacteria; phylum Actinomycetota; class Coriobacteriia; order Coriobacteriales; family Coriobacteriaceae; genus Collinsella. The sequence goes on along the minus strand of CABUDI010000004.1, from coordinate 10,811 downwards.
CTTTGCAGGCCTCTGCCTTACCACTTGGCCACTTCGCCGAAAAAGGACCGCCTAAACGGTCCGGGAATGCAATGGAGCGGACAACGGGGCTCGAACCCGCGACCCCAACCTTGGCAAGGTTGTGCTCTACCAACTGAGCCATGTCCGCTTGCGGGTTATTAATTTACGCGAGTTGTCCAAAAGACGCAAGTACTTTTTTCAAAAAACTTGTCTGCCGCATGTTCTTAGTAGCTAAACGCGCTAAAGCGATTGGCTAGGCACACGATTCCAGCGCTCCGCTAAACAGCTTCACGATCTGCACGCGCGTGCCGGCGCCGTCCGTACGACGAGCAACCTCCACGTTATCGACGAGCATACGCATAAGCTTGATACCACGGCCGCGTTCCTCAGATGCAACCGGTTCGTTCGTTTTATCGATAGCATAGCCGGCACCTCGATCAAGCACCTCAACCACAACGCGATCGCCATAGGCCTGAACCGTCAGGACGCACCCGATACCGCCCGCATGGTCATAGGCATTACCCAGCGCCTCCCCCGACGCCAATGCGACATCGTAGCGCTCGTCACGGCGCAACGGAAGCGATTCAAGGAGTTCGGCGATGCGATGTCGGTAGTATGGAAGATTCTCGATACCCTGACGGACCTCGACGCTCTTACTCCAGCGAGGCAGCTCCCCCACCGGAATAGCGGGAATAGACTCCCGTGCCGGCCCCGCGACATGAAGGATATCGACAAGACGAGCAATCTCCAAAAAGCGAACAACTTCACCTGATGCATTGACGAGCGAAAGCAGGCCTTCTCGCCTCATGAGCTCACGAGCGCGCGTAAGCAGGAATGCCAAGCCCGTCGAATCGATAAAGCTAACAGCCTGACAGTTGATGACGACACGACGCACGCCGCGGCCAATCAAAGCATCCAACCGCCGACGCAGCGCAGGCACCGTGGCGATGTCGATATCGCCTGGTGGCGTCAAAACCGCTATGTCATTCCACTCATTCATACGACCATGGTTCCCCAAAAAAGCCCACTCGATGCATTCGTTTCCCCAACCGTACGGATTCAGCCCGCCCAGCGTCGTCTATGAACGACCCCGTAAAAACTCAAGGGACACCAATGCAATGTCATCGTCCAGCGCCGATTCGGTAAATCGGTCAAGCTCGCCCAAGACCTTGCCGCAAATGCCCGACACGCCCTCCCCCGAAACAGAAAGCAGAAGGTCGCGCAAGCGCTGCTCGCCAAAGAACGCTCCGGTGCGGTCGCGGGCCTCAATCGTTCCATCCGTATACATGAAGAGCATGTCGCCGGGGGCGAACGTAAACACGCCTGTCTCGTACACCATGCTCTCAAAGGCACCGATTACGCCCGATTGGCATCCAAGCAGCTCGACCTCTCCCCCACGAGCCTCGCCGCCACCCAGCGGCATCGACTCTGGCCTGATGACCATGGTCGGAGGATGGCCCGCCGAACAATACGTTGCGCGTCCGGCTTTAAGGTCAATCTTGGCGATAAAGGCTGTCACGAACGTCTCGACCCTCGAAAAGCCCATGAGCATGCTGTTAAGGGAGCGTGCCATGCGGGCCGGTCCAGCGCCCTCCCAGGCATATGCCGTCAGGGCCGTCTTGACGAGCGCGGACATCGATGCGGCCTCAATGCCTTTGCCAGACACATCACCCAGAATCATGACGGCGCAGTCGTCGGGAAGACGGATGAGCGTATAGAAATCGCCGCCGACCAACGCCGAGTTCGTGGCCGACAGGTACACCGAATCGGTTGCAATGCCCGGAACGTCACCAAGCGAATTTCTCATGCCAATCTGAAGGGTCTGAGCGATATGGCGCTCCTCGCGCTTTTGAGATTCGCCTTCGTAGATCAGTTCAAAGTCATGCGCCAAGTGCACCAAGTAGTCATATTCAAGGTCATCAATCGGCTCTTGGCTACCATCACGAAGCAGCAGCGCGCGCGTCGTCGGACTCTTCGCAACAGAAGCAGGAACAATCGCGTCGTTACTGTGTTTGCCATCACCCTCAGAGCGCGGGCGCCCCGCCTCGATGCCGGAGTCGACGTAGAGACCTTGACAAGGCAGACCATGCGCCCTAAGCCAGCCTCCCATAGGCATCGATTCGTCAACGCGAGTTATACGGACGTGTTTAAGGTCCTCGGCACTCGTGCCGCCCAAAACAGATGCCTCAAAGCCATCAGGGCCAGCCCCCAGACGTGCCGCTGGCGCCGTCGTGGAAAAGAAAAGCTTCTCGGGATCGTCCGGCAAAGCAACGCGACTGCCGCCTTCAAAATCTATGACGTAGGAATCCAGACTGGCATCATACTCAACAGGGCAAAAATGGCAGTTAAGCATATTGCAGATCTCGGACGATACCGCCTGGGTGGCCGCGGCGGAATCGTCTAGAAAGGTAAACAACTCATCACGCAAGACATTGAGCGAGCGGCCAAGCTCGGCCGTGCGACGGGAGCGAAGGCTCGATGCCATGCCGACCAGCTGGATAGACAGGTAATCGCAAATGACCTCGAGCACATTAACGTCATAGGCGAGCGGTGCCTGAGGGCGTTTCCAACCAACTTCCAGCACGCCAAGGATCTGCGTACCGTAAAAAACGGGAAGACAGATCTCGCTGCGGTACGGAGGCATATCCTGCATACGCAACAGGTGCTTAGAACGATTGTCCAGGTCCATAAACATACCGGAGGCGGCCTTATCACCCTTAAGGTCCTGTTGAATCGACAAGCGACAGGCACGCGACTCACGAAGAACATACGTCGGAATGCCAGCGCCATACGGCAAAAACTCAGGCAGGTAGCTGTCGTACAGCTCCTTGGAAACACCGCGAAGTTTAAAACCGCCGCTCTCAGAAAAATAGATAGCAGCACCCGAAGCATCGAGCGTTCCTACAAGCTGGTTCAAAACGGTATCAAGTAGGCTGGGCAGCTCATCGGAGCCCACGGTACTCATAATGACCGAGAGCGTGCCAGAGAGGCGCTTGTTCGCCACTCTAAGCTCCGAAAGCGCACGCTTGAGCTGACGGTCGTGCGAATACTGTTCTTCGATGCTATGGAGCGCCACCAGGACACGTGGCGCGCGGCGCCCAAAGATGCGTGGAGGCGTTACGGAGCCCGCACGAACCAAGACGGGGATAAAGGAGCCGTCACTCAGCTTGAGCATCAGTTCGTTCTCGGAGCCATCAGTTTCAAATGGCAGACGATGTTCCGTCGCACGTTCAAAAGCGGATGAGTACAGGACGTCTTTAACATCTCCACCGATGACGTCGGCGCGTTCCTCGCACATCAAACCAAGTAAGCGATTATTCACATGCAGAATTGTTCCGTCGAGCTCGCAGATGATGACAGCATCGCTCGTGATCTCGACTAGTTGGGCAACGTCTGCCCACTCGTTGCGTTCAAGCGTTTCCATCGTGGACCCCACCGTCTATCGGTAACAAAAAAGCCTCCGAAGAGGCTTCTCAAATGCGATGGTGTCGGAGGCGGGACTTGAACCCGCATGACCAAAAAGCGGTCACTAGCACCTCAAGCTAGCGCGTCTGCCAATTCCGCCACTCCGACATGCTATGTTGTTGATTCACGGTTCGTTTTGTTGGACCCGCGCGTTCAACGAGGAAGATAATAACCTATGATTCGAGAACTGTGCAAGCACTTTTTTCAAAAAAGTTTACGAATTTGTAAATGCGCAGGTAAATCCGTGTGTCCGGCCCCGAATCGGTGTTGCCTCCCGGCGCGTCCTCGGGCATGAGCGATTTTTTGCTGCGCACTTCGTGCTACAAAATATCGCTCCCCCTGCGGAATGCGGCGGGAGGCAACACCGATTCGGGGCCTGCAAATACGTACTTCAGACACAGTTCTCAAACATGTTCTGGGGGCTAATGCAAATTTGGTGGCTCGGCTTTGCCGAGCCCTTATATGAGGAGGCCGGAGCCAAAGCTCCGGCCTCACTAACTTTTCCATTTGATTAAGTGAGCGATCGAGGAATCGCACTCTCCCTGCCGAGTTACCCCAGGGCCCGCCCTGAAGTTACTTTTCAGAACACTCCGCAGGACGCAAGAAACCCCCGCCGCACGAAGTGCGCAGCGGGCGTTTCTTGCATGTCCGAGGACGTTCTGAAAAGTAACTTCAGGGCGGGCCCGGACGATAACAACCGGCTACAAGTCGATGTGCGATTCCTTAATCGGGAACGGCTCCGCGAAGTGGCAGGCGCAGCAGTGACCCGGTGCGACTTCCTTAAACTCGGGAAGCTTCTCAGAGCAGATACTCTGCGCGATCGGGCAGCGCGTGTGGAAACGGCAGCCGGTCGGCGGATCCAGCGGTGACGGCGGATCGCCGGCGAGGATGATGCGCTTACGGGTCTTCTGGATATCCGGATCGGGAACCGGCACGGCAGACAGCAGCGACTGCGTGTACGGATGGTGAGGCTCGCTATAGAGCGTCTTCCAGTCCGAAACCTCAACCATCTTACCCAGATACATAACGGCAACGCGATCGGAAATGTGCTGCACGACGGACAGGTCGTGAGCGATAAACAGATACGCGGTACCGAACTTGTCCTGGAGTTCCTTTAGCAGGTTCAGAACCTGGGCCTGAATGGACACATCCAAAGCGGAAACCGGCTCGTCGCAGATGATCAGCTTGGGCTTCAAAGCGAACGCGCGGGCGATGCCGACACGCTGACGCTGACCGCCGGAGAACTCATGAGGATAACGGTTGATGTGCTCGGGGTTCAGTCCGACAACGTCGAGAAGCTCGCGGACGCGCTCAATGCGCTCCTCCTTGGTGCCCACGCCGTGAATGGTCATGGGCTCGGAGACGATCTCACCGATGGTCATACGAGGGTTGAGCGAAGCATAAGGATCTTGGAAGATAAACTGCATCTCGCGACGCATGTCCTTGATCTCATGCTTGCTCATCTCGGCAACATCTTTACCCTGGAAGAACACCTTACCGGCGGTCGGCTTGGTCAGGCGCATGATAGTACGGCCCGTGGTGGACTTACCGCAACCAGACTCGCCAACCAGACCGAAGGTCTCGCCAGGATAAATCTCAAAAGAGATGTCATTTACAGCAGAGACGACACGCTTGGAGAAGCGCTTGGCGAACATGCCGGACTCAGCGGGGAACTCCTTAGAGAGGTGCTCGACCTTCAGCAGCGGAGTACGCTCGTTGGTATCTGCCATTACGCCTCGCCTCCCTTCTTGGAATCCTTGCGCGTACGGGACGTCACAGGAGCGTTCTTGAGGAACTCGGGGTCGCCAGCGTAGTGGCACGCAGAATAGTGACCAGACTCGGTAACAAAACGCTCGGGGCGCTGCTTGCGGCACTTATCCGTCGCATAGGGGCAACGAGGCGAGAACACGCAGCCCTCGGGCAGGTTCATGAGCGAAGGCGGGTTGCCGTGAATCGGCGTAAGCGGCTTCTTCTCATCGATGGCCTGCTCCGGGATGGAGCGGATAAGGCCCCAGGTGTAGGGGTGGCGGCTCTCGTAGAAGATTTCCTCAGCAGTACCGAACTCGACGGGACGGCCGGCGTACATAACCATGATCTTGTCGGCCATATCAGCGACAACGCCCAGGTCATGGGTGATCATGATGATGGCGTTGCCGTTCTTCTCCTGCATTTCCTGCATAAGCTCAATAATCTGAGCCTGAATGGTAACGTCCAGGGCAGTCGTGGGCTCGTCGGCAATCAAAATATCGGGATCGCAGGCAAGAGCCATGGCAATCATGACGCGCTGACGCATACCGCCAGAGAACTGGTGCGGATACTCATTGACGCGCTTCTCGGGCTCGGGAATACCAACGAGGTCCAAAAGCTCGGTGGCACGCTTGAGCGCCTCCTGCTTGGAGTAGCCGCGGTGCAGACGAAGACCCTCGCCCACCTGCTTGCCGATCTTATAGACCGGGTTCAAGGAGGTCATAGGATCCTGGAAGATCATCGCGATGTCGTTACCGCGAATGTGCTGCATCTCTTCCTCGGTCATCTCGAGGATAGAACGACCGCGATAGTGAACGTCGCCGCCCTCGATCTTTCCCGGAGGCATCGAGATAAGACCCATGATGGTCATGGCGGTCACGGACTTACCGGAGCCGGACTCACCGACGACGCCCAGGGTCTCGCCGCGATCGAGCGTGTAGGAGACACCGTCGACAGCGCGAACAACGCCATCCTCGGTGTGGAAATACATCTTAAGGTCATCGACCTCGAGCAGATGCTGGCCCTCGGGAACCGGCTGGTCCTTCAGGTCCACATAGTTCTTGTTCTTCTTCATCCTTATGCGTCCTTCATCTTGACGTCGAGGGCGTCGCGCAGACCGTCACCCAGCAGGGTGAAGGCGAGCACCGTCGAGAGAATTGCCAGACCGGGCATGATCATCATCCAGGGGGCAGTCAGAAGATACTGCTGACCGTCCTGAATCATGGAGCCCCACGAAGGCGTAGGCGGAATAACGCCCATGCCGAGGAAGGACAGAGCGGACTCGGTCAGAATGGCGCCACCAATGTTCATGGTCGCGTAGACCACGATGGAGGCGACGGAGTTCGGGAAGATGTGACGCACGACGATACGAGCATCAGATGCACCCATCGCGCGCGCAGCGTCAACATAATCGTTTTCCTTGACCGTCAAGATTGCAGAGCGGAAGACGCGCGCAATCGAAGGCCAGCCGAGAATGCCGATGGCAAAAAAGACGTTCTGAAGACCACGGCCGATAACGGCGATCATGGCGACAACGAAAAGCACGTACGGGAATGCCAGGAAGATATCCGCGCAGCGCATGATGATCGTATCCCAGATGCCGCCGTAGAAACCGGCTAGGGCACCCATGACCAGACCAATCACCGTGGAGATCGCAGTAGCCATAATACCGACGGAAAGCGAAACACGTGCACCGTAGATAACGCGGACGAGAATGTCACGACCAAGGGCGTCGGTGCCAAACGGGTGCTCTGCACACGGAGCCATCAGCGACGTCTGGGCCATGGTGGTTGAGTCGGAAGCCGTCGGCGAACCGAGCCAGGGCTTAGCCCACAGATCTGCGGTCAGGGCAACCACAACGACGATGATGATCCAGCAGACACCGATAACGGCGAGCTTGTTCTTACGAAGACGCTTAAAAGCGTCGCCCCACAGCGTGCGGGACTTGGCGGGAGCAGATGCGGCCTTGGTGGCGGTAGCCTGCTCCTGAGACTGAGAATCAGTTTCCTGCATGAGACGTACCTCCCTTAGGCCTTATCCGACGGACCGCCAAGGCGGATGCGCGGGTCGAGGAATGCATAGCTAATGTCGACGAGCAGGTTGATCACCATGACGACGACGACGATGAGCGTAACGCCGCCCATAACGATGGGCCAGTCACGCATGCTAATGGCGCGATAGACCTCATAGCCGATACCGGGCCAGTTGAAGACCGTCTCGGTCAGGATGGCGCCCGAAAGCATGCCGCCAAAGTCGACACCAATATAGGTAACGACGGGGATGAGTGCATTCTTAAGCGCATGCTTGATGATGATCGCGCGATTGGAGAGACCCTTGGCTTTTGCCGTACGAATGTAATCCTGGTTCATGACGTCAAGCAGCTGCGAGCGCATAATGCGGGCAGCATAAGCGGTCGAAACCGAAGCCAGCGTAATGGTCGGAAGCACATAGTGCATCCAATCCTGATACTGAGAGCTGGCACCGCCGGCACCCGAGATCGGCATGGAGAATGCACCGCCCGTGGCGTCCTTGAGAATGACGCCAAAGAACAGTTGCAGCAACATACCGAGCCAGAAGGCCGGGACGGCAACGAGGATCGACGTGGTGAGCGTTACCAAAATATCCCAGAAGGAATAACGCTTTACCGCCGAAATGATACCCGCACCGATACCCATGATTGCCTCGAGCACGATGGCGCACGCGGCAAGTTTGACCGTATACGGATACTTCTGGGCAAAGATTTCCGTAACCGGCAGCTTGCGCTGATACGAATTGCCCAGATCGCCATGAAGCAGGCCGTTCATGTAATACAAGTAACGGTCCACGAGCGACGTTTGAACGGGGTCGCCGTTCTCGTCAAGGATCGCGTTGCCGTCCTCGTCCGACTGGACCAGGTGATAGCGGACGCGAAGCTGAAGCTCCACCTCGGGGGACAGAGCCTTGTCTCCACCGATCAGCTTGATCGGATCTCCCGGCACGATATTCTGGAGGGCGAACAAAATCAGCGTAACGCCCAAAAACACCGGGATGAACTGAAGCACACGTTTAACGATGTACTTACCCATACCACTCCCCTATCTAGGGATTAACCTAAATGGGATGCCGATCGCCAGACCGGCATCCCAAAATTACCATCAGCCAGTTTACCCCAGGTTAGGGAGAACTGTATGTTTCCCATGAGGTCTACGTAAATACTTGACCCTCACGGAAGCTGCAAACTCTTAGGCGAGCTCAGCGGTACCCAGATCGGCGTGCTTCTGCGGATCGACATAGAGGTGCTTGATGCGATCAGAGCCGGCGATGGTGTGCGTGTAGAACATCACCGGGATGACCGGGCAGTCGGCAGCGACCATTGCATCGGCCTCCTGCATCTTAGCGACGCGCTCTTCGTCGTCAACCGTGGTACGGGCCTCGTCGACCTTGGCGTCGAACTCGGGGTTGTTGTAACCAGAGCGGTTGTCGCCACCGAGGGAGTCGGAGTGGAACAGCGGATACAGGAAGTTATCCATGATCGGGTAGTCAGCAATCCAACCCAGACGACCGAACTGATAGTTAAAGTTCTGATACTGCTCGAGCAGGGCAGACCACTCGGGGGTATCGGAGACAGCGGTAACGCCAACCTTGGCGAGGTCGCCGATGATGGACTCCATGATCTCCTTGTGGCCACCGTCCTGGTTGTAGGACAGAGTCACGTTAATGCCACGATCGCCGTTAGCACCAGCGGGAGCAACCTTGTCGAGGTACTCGTTAGCCTTGTCGACGTCGTAGGCGCAGAACTCCCATGCGCCCTCCTTGTAGCCATCGATGCCCGGAGGAACAATGCCGTCGGCAGGGGTACGGGTACCCTTGAAGATGGTCTTGCAGATGGCCTCACGGTTGATGGCCAGGGAGATACCCCTGCGCAGGTCGGCGTTGTTGAACGGCTCGGCCGTGTTGTTGCAGGTCAGGTAGTAGGTGGAAGGCTCGGCGCCGAGCAGCATGCGCTCGCCGTCACCCATGGTGTAGCCGTCCTTGGACACGCCGCGATCCTTCTTGGCAGCGTCGATCTGAGCAACGGGAACGTCGCAGACATCGAGGTTACCGGCCTGGAACTCCTTGTAAGCGGTCTCCATGTCCTTGATGACCTGGAAGTGGATGCCATCGATCTTGGCCTTGTCGCCATAGTAATCGTCGAACTTCTTGAGGTTGATCTCCTGACCATCCTCCCACTTGCCGTCCATCATGAACGGGCCGTTACCGACCGGTGCAAGGTAGAAGCTCTTGACATCGGACTCGGCGCACTCGGGAACCGGGGCCAGAGCCGGGTGAGAGGCGACGAAGGGGAAGTCGGCGTAAGCGGAAGACAGCTTGACGACGAGGGTCTCATCGTCGGGGCAAGTAACACCGCTGAGCTCGGTAGCGTTACCGGCAAGCAGGTCGTCATAGCCCTCGACCATGGAAAGGTGATAGGAGACCTCGGAAGGGCCGTACTCGGTAGCGATGGCCGACTTGGTGTTGACCAGACGCTCCCAACCGAGCTTGAAGGACTTGGAGGTAACGTCGTCACCGTTGTGGAACTTGGCCTTCTTGATCTTGAAGGTAAACTCGGTGGCGTCGTCGTTGGCCTTGAAGGACTCGCAAGCCAGCGGAACGATCTCGCCCTTCTCGGCGTCATAAGAGGTCAGAGCGTCAAAGAGCTGGTACTCGACCTGAGTGCCCTGGTCCTCCTGGACATTGTAGGGGTCGATGCAGACCGGGTTGTTGATGTAGAAGTTCAGCGTCGAACCGGACTCAGAACCGGAAGCGTCGCCGCCCTTCTTGCCGCATGCGGCAAGAAAAGCCATGGAGCTCGCAGCGAGGGTGCCGCCAACAAAGGCGCGACGACCCATAACGGGCTGGTGGAACATAGAATCAGCCATGCCATCCTCCTTATGAGATAGGACAAAGAAATGTTCAGTCGGACATATGTCGAGACAATCCGATCCGAACCATCAAAACGCCGCCCGCTGCTATGGCTGGTTATGCACAACGGACCAACGTTTCGCAATACAGTAGCGCATTTTATGCACGATTTGGGGCTAATTCCGGTTAACGGTCGAGAATTTCTTTAGTTGGGCGAAGTATGTGGGGATATTTTGACTCTGTTACAAATATGTAAACAAAAAGGGTCCCGCACCTGCGAGACCCATTGCAAACGTATATACGCCGATGCTTAGTAGCCGACGATGCCCTGCGGGAAGAAGAACATGCACAGGACGACGCACACGGCAAAAACAACGGCCATAATTACCGTCAGGCGATCGAGGTTCTGCTCCATGACGCCCGTGGCAGAGCTGGAGTTATACAGCGAGCTAGCGATCATATCCGAAACGCCGGTGCCCTTACCGGAATGCATCAGGACGAGAATCGTCAGCGCCACGGCAGAGACAGCCCAAACGACAAACAGAAGAATCTGGAACGGACCCATAGATAAGCTCCTTAATAGAACAGTTCAAACTCTAGTACTATACCACAATCCCCCGCTCTCCCCTACCTGCCACTCAAGGACGGGGTGGAAATGGCAGAAACCTTGATTATCGACTTCATCCGAACACCTCCCACATTCATCCGTACATGTACGG
>CABUDI010000003.1 GCA_902490305.1 uncultured Collinsella sp. | reverse complement strand
CGCCGCCTATAAGTCGTGCAACATCGTGCGCCTGTTGCAAAAGCGTGGCGCGCGCGTCAAGGTCGTTATGAGCGAGCATGCCACCGAGTTTGTGGGCCCGCTAACCTGCCGTGCACTCACAAACGAGCCCGTTGCCGTGGGCCTATTCGACGATCCCTCCGACCCCATCCACCACATTTCGCTGGCGCAGGAGCCCGATCTGGTGGTCGTGGCGCCCGCGACGGCCAATATCATCGCCAAGATGGCCAATGGCATCGCCGATGACCTTATCTCCACCACGCTGCTAGCGACGCCGCGACCCATCGTGATCGCACCCGCTATGAACAACGGCATGTGGAAGGCGCCGGCGACACAGGCCAACATGTCCACGCTGCGCGAGCGCGGTGTCCATGTGGTGGGACCCGGCAGCGGCTACCTTGCCTGCGGCGACGTGGACACGGGACGCATGAGCGAGCCCGAGGACATCGTCGAGGCTGTCTGTGAGGTGCTCAACCCGGCACCTCAGGACCTAGCAGGCAAAAGCATCATCATTACCGCCGGCCCCACGCACGAGCCGATCGACCCGGTGCGATTCATTGGCAACCGCTCTTCGGGCAAGATGGGCATCGCCCTGGCGGGGGAGGCTGCTCGCCGCGGTGCTGCGGTCACGCTCGTGCTGGGACCGGCATCGCTCGATGTTCCCCACGGCGTGGCGTGCGTACGCGTGCAGACCGCCGCAGAGATGCTCCAGGCGGCCCTGAGCGCCTTCCAGACGGCCGATGCGGCCATTTGCGCGGCCGCCGTCGCCGACTACACCCCCGCGGCCCCTGCCGACCATAAACTCAAAAAGTCCAACGAACGCTTGGATCGCATCGAGCTTGTCGAAACGGTCGATATTTTGGCCGAGCTCTCGCGCCAGAAGGGCGAGCGGTGCGTGATCGGATTTGCGGCCGAGACCGATAACGTTGTCGAGTACGCCGAGCGCAAATTGGCCCGCAAGGGTTGCGATGCCATTATCGCCAACGATGTCTCGCGCGCCGATTCAGGCTTTGGGACCGACACCAACAAGGCCTGGATTGTGAGCACAACGGGCACGCAAGAACTTCCCGTACTAACAAAACCCCAGCTCGCAGATACAATTTTGGACTTGCTTCAAAATTTGTAAAAAAGTTCTTGCACAAGTCTAAAGTTTCGGGTTAATATACTCCCTGTTGCGAGCGAGAGCAGAGCAACAAACAAAAGCTTCGGGACGTGGCGCAGCTTGGTAGCGCACTTGACTGGGGGTCAAGGGGTCGCTGGTTCGAATCCAGTCGTCCCGACCAGAAGTTTGCAGGTCAGGCACCTAGTGCCTGACCTTTTTTGTTTTTAGTCATCATGATTAATTTGCTTAAAGCAACGACGTTCCCGATCGATGTAACCACCGAATCAAAACGTGTGCATCAGCCACCGAAATCGACATTTTTCGACATGTTTGGAGGCAGATGTACACGAATGCGAAATCCCCCGCCGCCCAAAAGTGCCCTCCACATGTCTGGACTCTCTATGGCCGCGCTGGATAGACATCGCTAGAACGGGTATAGTATCGAAAGTTTTGTCGTTTACCAGCGGGGGAGTCCTGTGGGCATCAAGAAGAAGATCAAAAAGGAGCTTATCGGCACTTCCGATTACCCGTCGAATAAGATCTTTACGATCTCCAATTTCATCACCTTTACGCGCCTGGTCCTCACGCTCGTCTTTTTGTACCTGTTTGTGACGGACAACAACCGTGTCGTTGCCATTGTCATCTATGCCATCGCGGCTTCCACCGACTGGATGGACGGCCAGATTGCCCGCATGACCAAAACGGTCTCGTGGCTCGGTAAGGTTATGGATCCCATCTGCGACCGCGCGCTGTTGTTTACCGGCGTGCTGGGTCTGGTAGTCCGCGGTGAGCTTCCCATCTGGGTCTGCGTGCTCATTATCGGCCGCGATATCTACCTGGGCATCGGCACGCTCATCGTGCGCCACTACCACCGGCGCCCCATCGACGTCGTCTTTCCCGGCAAGATTGCCACGGCACTGCTCATGACCGGCTTCTCGCTCATGCTGCTTGGGTTCCCCGTCATCGACGGCTGGCATCTGCTGCCCGCCACGTTCACGGCATTCCCAGGCCTCAACGGCAGCTCGGTGCCCCTCGGCATCTTCTTTGTATACGGCGGCGTCATCTTCTCCATGCTCACCGCTGTCATCTATTCCATTAAGGGAGGGGTGGCCATTAAACAGGCCACCGCGCATCCCGAGGACGAGGACACCGACTTTCTCAACCCCGAAATCGAAGACTGATTCATTGGGGTATGATTACGTACGGTTCATACTTTGCGGCGTGCCGCGTTAGATAGGGGTTGTCATGGACAACAAGGTTAACAATATGCCTCAGAACGATAAGACTGCGGACGCTACCTGCGTTTTCCGTGTTCCTTCGAGCGATGTCACCGTTCCCGACCTTATGGCCAACGTGCGCATCACCGCTCCGGTTCTGTCCATCGTCAAGGGCCCGCAGACCGGAGCTGCCTTTGAGCTCGAGGACGACGTGACCACCATCGGCCGCGATCCCGCGAACGGCATCTTTCTCAACGACATGACCGTCTCGCGCAGTCACGCACGCATTATTCGTGAGGGCCTGGGCGCCCGTATTGAGGATCTGGGCTCGCTCAACGGCACCTGGGTCGACGGCGCCATCGTCAACGGTGCTCCGCTGCACGACGGCTCTTCCGTTCAGATCGGTACGTTCACGCTCATCTACCACGAGAGCACGCCGGAGCGCATCGAAACCGGTGAGTAGGTAATGGCCGAACGCAACTATCTGAGTATCGGCCAGGTCGTCAATCTACTTCGAGGCGCATACCCCGATCTATCGAACTCAAAAATTAGATTTCTAGAAGATGAGGGGCTCATCACCCCTCATCGTACGCCTAAGGGGTATCGCCAGTACTCCAAGGAAGACGTTGATCGTCTCGAGGTCATCCTGCACCTGCAGAAGACCCGCTACATGCCGCTCAACGTCATTAAACAGCGCTTGGAAAACGCAACGGACCTGTCCACTTTGGCTTACGAGGTGGGTCTGCTGTCCGATGTTCCGCTTAAGACGGAGCCCAAGGAGACCAAACAAAAGCTGCATCCCATCGAGACCATTCCCGACATGCTCGGTGTTGAGATTTCGTTTATCCGCTCCCTTGCCGAGAACGATCTTATCCGCATCATCAAGAGCCCGCAGAACCGAGAGCTCGTGGATGGCCGAGATTTCCCGATTATCCGTTACTGCTCGGAGCTGTCGCGCTTCCACATTGAGCCGCGTAACCTGCGACAGTACGTATCGTCGGCAAACCGCGAGTCTTCGATGTTTGAGCAGGTTCTCGTGAGCATGCTCGGCATGGATACCTCCGATGACGAGCGCGACGCCAAGCTCGAGCGCGCTTTTAAGAAGCTGCACGACCTCACCGAGGGTGTGCATACCGCGCTCCTTAAGAACCGTGTCTTTGAGTCGCTCAACGCCGTGGTCGAAGATGCTGACATCGATGCCCTCGATGAGGAGATCGCGCGTTCCGAATCCACCAAGGCTAAAAGCGATGCGACAAGCGTCCCCGCGGTTGCCGCGCACGACGAGTCGCTCGTGCAGCCGTCCAAGGTCGTCGTCCCCTCGCATAGCTCGTCTGCTAACACGGGCAAATAACCGCCGTTCACCCGGCAATCCATGAAAGGTCACGCCATGTACGACTTCGAATCTCATATCGTCGATATCCCCGACTATCCCGAGCCCGGAGTCGTCTTTAAGGACATCACACCGCTCTTTGGCAACCCCGAGGCTCTGAAGGCCATGGTGGATGCCCTGGCCGAGCATTTTGCCGACATGGGCATTACCAAGGTCGTAGGACCCGAGGCCCGCGGCTTTATGGTCGGTGTGCCCGTGGCCGTCGCCCTGGGTGCCGGCTTTGTTCCCGCACGTAAGCCGGGCAAACTGCCGCGCAAGACGGTAAGCGAGAGCTACGAGCTCGAGTATGGAACGGATTCTATCGAGATCCACGCCGATGCCATCAGCTCTAAAGATACCGTGTTGATTCTGGACGACTTGGTCGCGACGGGTGGAACCGTCGAGGCAACAGGTAAACTGGTGCGAGATATGGGCGCAAAGCTTGTGGGCTACGGTTGTATCCTTGAGCTTGCGTTTCTCAACCCGCGCAAGAAGCTCACGCCTTCTAACGAGGACGTTGAGCTCTTTAGCCTGGTAACGGTTGACTAGCCGCTACCCTTAGATACCGGAAAGGAAGCTACATGCGCACAGCAAATACGCACAAAAACATGGCACGCTGCGCTGCTACGGCAACCCTCGCTTGTGTTTTGGGCCTGGGCCTCGTGGCTCCGGCTTACGCCGATACCGCATCCGACCTTGCCGCTGCTCGTACGAAACTCGAGCAGATCGGCACCCAAACCCAGCAGATTTACGATGAGCTTGCCACGCAGACGCAGGCGCTCGATCAGACTGCCGGCGAGATCACGCAAAAGCAGCAGGAGATCGCCGATGGTCAGGCCAAGCTCTCGACCTATGTCGCCGGCGAGTACAAAACCGGCGGTCTGAGCCTGCTTCAGGTTCTGACGGGTGTCGATGATCTGAGCGATATGCTCAACCGTCTGTTCTATTACGGCAAAGTTTCCGATAAGCAGGCTCAGACCATTCAAGAGGTAAAGGAGCTTAAGCAGCAGCTCACCGATAAGCAGGCCGAGCAGGAGAAGAACGTCGCCACCACGCAAAAGAAGGTCGACGAGCTTAACGCCCAGCAGGCTGAAGCCCAGAACGTCGTAAATTCCCTGGATTCGCAGCTGCAGGCCGAGCTTGCCGCCGAGGCCGAGGCCAATGCCGCGCTGCAGGCCGGCATCAACGCTAGCACCGCCGAGAAGGCCACGGTGAGCAACGAGACTGCCGGTACGACCGAGAACACCAACAACGGTGGCCAGACCAGCAATAACAACCAGGGCGGCAACACTCCGGCTCCTACGCCGACACCCGCTCCGACGCCGCAGCCCTCCACGCCTGCTCCGGCTCCGACGCCTTCTGCTCCGAGCCAGTCCGTCGATGGCGGTTCTGTTGTCTCGCGTGCATACAGCAAGCTTGGTTGCGCTTATTCCTGGGGCGGAATTGGCCCGAACAGCTTCGACTGCTCTGGTTTTGTTAGCTATTGCCTCACTGGTCGCTATTGCCGCCTCGGCACCACGGGTACTTTTATGGGCTGGACGCGTGTGTCCGATCCGCAGCCCGGTGACGTTGTGGTCAACTCGTACCACACCGGCATTTACATCGGTGGTGGTCAGATGATTCATGCTTCCGACTACAACACGGGTGTTATCATCAGCTCCGTTGCCGCCGGCATGAACAACAACTATATCTTCGTGCGCTACTAAGCTTTTTTAACAGCGAACGAATGTGGACCTCGCAGCTTTCGGGCTGCGAGGTCCATTACTTTGGATGCAGCGTCATTTTTTTGTGTGGCAGTCTATCTAGTTTTCAATACTAGATAGACCTCGCACAGAGCGGCAAGATGGCTATAATTATTGAGGAACAACTAGAAAGGACCCTCTATGAGCTGGGCGCTTATTTCTGATTCGAGCTGTAACCTCCGCGATTGGCAACCAACCGCACCTCATACAACCTATGCATTTGCACCCCTCAAAATTCGAGTGGGGGAGCGTGAGTTTGTCGATGATTTGTCACTCGATGTCCACGAGCTCAATTGCGCCGTACAGGCGGAGTCAAGCGCCTCGTCGAGCGCATGTCCCAGTGTAGGGGAGTGGGCAGAGCTTTTTAAGCTGGCCGATAAGACGATTTGCATGCCCATCTCCGAGGGTGTCTCGGGTAGCTACAACGCCGCCGCTACGGCACGCGATATGGTCCTTGCCGCAGAGCCCGAGCGCCAGATTCACCTGGTTAACTCGCGAGCCGCGGGTGGCAAGATGGACTTGATCTTCTTACTCTTTGATCGCTATCTTGCAAGCAATCCGGATGTTTCCTTTGACGATGCTTGCAGCTATTTTGATGCCCTAGAGCAAAACAGCAAGATCCTCTTTAGCCTGTGCAACTACCAGAACCTCGCGAAGGCCGGACGAATCCCTAAGGCCGCCGGCGTCATTGCCAACAAGCTCAATATCCGCATTTTGGGAACGGCAAGCGAGGCGGGCGAGATCGAACTCGTTGGGCACACGCGCGGCGAAAAAAAGATGCTCGGCAAAATTTTAGACACCATGGTCGATGACGGCTTTGCCGGCGGCGAGGTCGTCATCGACCATGTTGAAAACGAAAAGGGTGCCCAGGCGCTCGCCGATCACATTGTTGAGCGTTGGCCCGGCTCTAAGGCCATCATCATGCCTTGCAACGGCCTTGATTCCTATTACGCCGAGATGCACGGCCTGATCATCGGCTATGGCATGGGCGTAGCCTCAGGACGCTAAACGAGAACGTTGGCGGGACAAAATTTTCTTGTCCCGCCACACCGCAGCTCCGCTAGCTGCTAAACCCGTTGAACTTAAGATAGCTCATCAGATACGCCTTCGAAACGAAGGACGATACTGCGCTGCGAACAAGCAGCGACTCACGCGTGACCTGATAGGCGGTATCGGGAACCGGCGTCTGCTCGACGGAAAATGCCGCACGAATCGATGCCTCAAGCTGATCGACCACATAATCAAAGGCCGTCGGGGCATCGTAGCTCAAACGCTGGATATTAAAGAGCGCCTGAACCGCAGCAATGGGCAGCACCTGCTTAAAGATGCAAATCGCAATCAGGCGCGCAATCTGCTCGCGACCATACTGTTTTTTAACGGGAGCGGGAACCAAGCCAACCTTTACATAGTTATTGATCATCGAAGGCGTAATAACAGGTTGCTCAACACAAATAGAAAGCGGCTCCATCCACAGCGAGACATACTCAATCACCTGATCGCGATAGAGCGTCACATTGGGCAGCTGATCATAGCGCGGCAGACTCAACGTGTTGAGTTTACGGACGATATCTGACTGGATAAATGCATCCGGCAGCACCGTCGGCTGAATATCCTCGGGCTTAATGCTGACCGATGTATCAGACATTGGAATAACATGTTTGACATGGTTCATTAGGGTCCTCCGTTCATTATCAATATTGTATTCTGGATTATCTAGTTTTGAATACCATATAGTACGTAAATGTGCGCATAAAGATGGGATTGATGTGAACTTGCATCAACCCCATTATGTTAGAAGATATCAACCTTACATAAGATATATTATCGTACTTATCCACGGAGAAATGCGTATGCACTCGTTGCCGCTATGGCTCCGTCCGAAACAGCGGTCACAACCTGGCGTAAACGTTTGGAACGGATATCGCCAGCGGCAAATAGACCTGGCGTGCGGGTCGCCATGGATTCATCAGTCAGAATGCCGCCATCAGGCGCCAGGTCGACTAGATGCTCAACAAGCTCGGTATGTGGCTGCGTCCCCGTAAAGACAAAGATGCCAAACGAGCCGGGCTCAAATGACTCGGCATGAGTTTCCCCAGATGCATTGTCCTTAAAGGTAATCGTCGTTGGCATGGCTTCGCCCGATAGCTCCACAATACTAGTTTGGTACCTAACTGTAATATTGTCCTTTGCGAGTACTTTCTGAACAACACCATCGGGCGCACGGAACTGGTCGCGGCGCAGCACGATGGTCACACTGCTGGCAATGTCGGACAGGAACAGCGCCTCTTCGCATGCCGAATTGCCACCACCGATTACAAAAACCTGCTTGCCGCGGAAAAACATGCCGTCACATGTTGCGCAATATGAAACGCCACGACCGCGATACGTATCCTCGCCTGCGAAACCTGCCGGACGCGGCGTGGCACCCATGCAAGCGATAACGCTCGAGGCCAGCGTATCGCCCATATCGTGATGCACCGTAAACAACGCTGCATCGGCATCGTAATCGATACCCGTAACCATGCTCCATGTAACCTGTGCTCCCAGGCCCTCTGCATGCTGCTGAAAACGCTCGCCAAGTTCGGCGCCACTCAGGAGCGGGAAACCCGGATAGTTCTCGACCTCATTGGTTGTGGCGATCTGCCCTCCCGACATGCCCTGCTCAATCACGGTCGTCGTCAGGTTGGCACGCGCAGCATAAATAGCGGCAGCATAGCCCGCGGGGCCGCCACCGATAATCGCAACATCGATCGGCTTATCGGTAGTCATGAAGCGTCCTTTCGTCGAAACGTTGTCGTTTTTTGCGCTCATACCCAAATTTACGTGAACGTGACACTCATGCACTACAATGATAAATCCGTATTACAAAGCTGAAGGGGAGTTATCGATGGACCAGGCGCAGACGAGTGACGACGCTCCCCTGCTCACGCACAGCACTCCCCAATCGGAGCAAACCACGCTCCTGGCTCAGCAAAAACCTCTCGTGACCATCGTGCACGCCTCCGTTGGCTCGGGCCACAAGGCCGCCGCAAATGCGATTGCGCAGGCATTCGACCTCATCCGCGGCACCAATGGCATCCCCGAGGATATTGAGATTGAAGTGCTCGATATCCTTGATTTTGGACGTATTAAATTCGACGGCAATAAGACCGCGGCTTCTTTTACGGGAGCCACGCGCCCCATTTACGACCTGACCTGGCGATATACGCTTACGGGACATCTTCTCTGGGGTGGCGGAACGGCATGGTCGCGAATTATGTTCCCCGCCTTCAACGAATATATTCGTAGCCGCAGGCCCATAGCCGTGGTTGCAACGCACATCACGGCAGCCAATGTTGCCGTGGGCGCCCGCGTAATTACGGGTATCGATTATCCGGTCATCTGCGTACCGACCGACTACGAAGTCGAGGGATGGTGGCCCCACAAGGACACCGATTTATTCTGTGTTGCCAACGAATTTATGGCCGAAACGCTGCGTCCGCGCAAGGTTCCCGAGTCAAAGATCCGCATAACGGGCATCCCCATTCGTGCCGGTTTCGATTCAAATTACGATCGCGAGGAAGAGCTGAAAAAGTTCAATTTGCCGGCAGACAAGACGGTCGTGCTGGTTATGGCTGGCGCCAGTCTGCCGCAGCCTTACGTGCGTTTTCGTGCCGCGATGGACCACACGCTCCCCTTCTTACGCAGCTTTGAAGACATGCACTTTGTCTTTTTACCGGGCAAGGATAAGGAATACGCCACCCGACTCAAGACGCTCTTCGACGCCATGAAGCTCGAAAACGTCACGGTTCTGGACTACGTGGACGACATGGCAGCCCTCATGCACGGCTGCGACCTGGCAATCCTCAAATCGGGCGGACTCACCGTCACCGAGTGCCTGTGCGCGCATCTGCCGATGATCCTACTGGGCAAATCATACGGTCAGGAAAAGGCCAACACAACGATGCTCACCGGTATGGGCGCCAGCATGCATGTCACCACCGCACGAGAACTCATCGTAACCCTACGTCACTTGCACGACCATCCCGAATCACTCAAAGCCCTACTCATCAACGGCGAAGTACTACGCCGCCCTCACGCTGCCAAAGACATCGCCATCGCAACCATGGAGCTCGTAGGCAAGCCCCAAAAGCGCAAACGAGCCTTCTGCCGCTTCTACTGGGGCGGAAAGCCCGCGCATATCCGCTAGTCGAATGTCCGCCGCTCTGCCGGAGCCGCCCTTATATCATTCCATGCTCAAACATTCTCGCTTCGCTGCGAAACTGCGCGTGGAACGATATAAGGGCGGCTCCGGCAGAGCGGCTGCGTTTACTTACTAGCAGCTACTTCGGTATCCCCTCCATTAGAACCTGCAAAGGTAAAACAGGAAAATATAAATACAGTAAGCCGATGCGACAAAGGCGGTATCCCTTTGCCGCATACTAACTAGAACCTAAAACACATTCCCGGTTAGGATTTACAAGGATGTAGTCCAGCTAATAGAGAGTCAGAACAACAAACAAGTCGTAATTATATTGATGAGGCCCACCGCGCAAGTCGAAATACATATTCAAGTATGTGGCCTCTCACCCGGGGCCCACACATATCGTCCCGCGCGCAGTTTCGCAGCGTAGCGAGAATGTTTGAGCACGGGATGATATGTGTGGGCCCCGGGTGAGAGGCCAACTCTACATCTTGAAAATGATTAAGCGACGCCGCTGGAGCCGAAGCCTCCGTTGCCTCGGTCGGTTTTGTCTAGCTCGTCTACCTCTATGAGATTGACCGTGGGGACTTCTTGGATGACGAGTTGGGCTATGCGGTCGCCTTTGTTGATTTGGATGTTGTTGGAGGGATCCAGGTTGATGAGGATAACCTTGAGTTCTCCTCGGTAGTGGGCGTCGATGAGGCCAGGCGTATTGACTATAGACAGGCCCTGTTTGATGGCGAGACCGCTACGGGGCTGGACGAAGCCGGCGTAGCCATCGGGCAGGGCGATAGCCAACCCAGTAGAGACCAGACGGCGTTCGAAGGGCTTCAGGACGCAGTCCTCGTTGGAGCGCAGATCCAAGCCGGCATCGGTGGGATGGGCGTATTTGGGAAGCTCGACGGTGGGGTCGAGACGCTTTATGTTGACGGTAATGTTGGACATGGAATCACCTTAGCTTGTCGAGCTCTTGCAGAAATTCATCGACGTCTTTGAAATCGCGGTAGACCGAGGCAAAACGGATGTACGCAACCTTGTCGATCTTGGCCAAGCGCTTGAGCACCATGTCACCCAACTCATGGGACGTGACGGCCGTCAGCGTGCGAGAGCGAAGCTCGACCTCGATGTCATCGATAATCTCATTGAGCTTCTTAGTGTCGATATCGCGCTTGATGGTGGCGCGCATCAAGCCGACAAGAAGCTTATTGCGATCGAACCGCTGCTTAGTTCCATCTGACTTAATGACCTCGATAGGGTCCTCACATCGCTCAAACGTTGTAAAGCGGTAGTTACACGAGCAACATTCGCGACGGCGCTTAATGGTGTTATTTGACTCCTGCATACGGGAATCAACGACGCGGGTATGTGCCTTGCCGCATTTGGGACAGCGCATGGTACCTCCTCTTAAACGATAACAAGGGTACCATGCGCAGCGCGATAATGATTACGAACGATCAGGAACCTTAAGATGCGCACCGGCGGCGAGCGAACCATGCTCCAGTTGATTGACGCTACGGATCATGTCGGAAGTCTCTTGCGTGGAAAGGCCTTCGATTGGATATTCTTCGGCAAGCGACCAAAGAGAATCGCCAGACTGAACGCGAATGGTCTCGTAGGTAATGTTGGAAACGGACTCGGCATACGCGGCGTGACGAGCGCTAAAGACCGACATAGCGAGGACAAAGAAGAGCGTAAGCGCAACGGCGACGGCGACAATCGTCGGAACCTTCAGGGCAACGCGGGCCGGCGCGACTACAGCCTGCTGATTGAGCGCAGGCTTTACGGTCAAAGGCTGAAAGCCGGAGCGGCCACCCTGAACAACCGTAAAAGTGGGTTCTGCAGGCGTCTCGAGCTTAAGGGCGAGGTTTCCCTGGACCATATTCGTTACGTTCATCATGTTCTCCTCTCGCGTGTTTTGCTGAGAACAGTTTTATCAAGCCGCGCGGACAAAAATGTCTAGCGCGAGAACGAATGTTCGGTTATTATTATCTTCGAACAGTTGTTCCTGTCAAGCAAAATTCGAACATTTGTTTGACATGGGTAGAGAGGATGCCCTGATGGCTCGCAAAATTACCAAGCGTCAGCAGCAAATTTACGACTTCATCAAGGAATATCAGCAGGAGAAGGGTTATCCGCCCAGCGTGCGCGAGATGGCTTCTGCCGTGGGCCTTTCCTCCCCCAGCACCGTGCACGCCCATCTCTCTGCCCTGGAGGCGCGCGGGCTACTCAAGCGCGATGCCACCAAACCGCGCGCCCTGGAACTCTTTAACGAGGATGGTTCCTCTGTCTCAATTTCCAAATCTGACGAGCCCACCGCACCTCGCGGAACGATCTCGCTACCGCTCGTTGGTCGCGTCGCGGCTGGGATTCCCATTCTGGCAGAGCAGAATATCGAAGACACGTTTACTATCCCGACCGAAATCGCCACTGATCAGGGTTCCTTTATCCTTGAGGTGCATGGGAGCTCAATGATCAATGTCGGCATCTTCAATGGCGATTACATCATCGTCCGTGAACAAAAGAGTGCCATGAACGGCGAAATTGTCGTGGCCATGATTGATGGTTCGGCGACCGTCAAGACGTTCTACAAGGAGCAGGGGCGTGTGCGCTTGCAGCCCGAGAACGACACCATGGAACCTATCTATGCAACGAATCCCGTTATCCTGGGCAAAGTCGTCGGCTTGATGCGCCGGTTCTCGTAATGCAAAAACGCATAACCATCTTTGATACCGTCCGCGGGTTTACGATGATTTCTATGGCAGGTTTTCACGCTTGCTATGATCTTGCCTACCTGTACGGCTGGGATATGCCTTGGTTTACCCAGACTGTCTTTCAAGACGTCTGGCGCGCCAGCATCAGCTGGGTATTTTTGTTTATCGCGGGTTGGATGTGCACGCTCTCACGCAACAATGCCAAACGAGCGGCTAAGTACGCTGCCGCAGCTTTGGTCGTCTGGATCGCAACAACTCTCGTATCGGTCGACGATTCAGTGAACTTTGGCATCATTTATTGCATGGCGGTGTGCACCGCGGTGGTTGCGTTCACCCGTCCGTTACTCCAAAAATTACCGGGCTCATGGGGCATCGCAGCGTGCCTTGTTCTTTTTGCCCTAACCTGGGGCATTCCAAAGGCGGTCTACCCACTCCCCTACCTGGCATGGCTTGGATTCCCAGGCCCGGGTTTTGTTTCGGGAGATTACTATCCGCTCATACCGTTTGTCTTTATGTACCTTACCGGCTTTTTTGCTGCCCAGGCAGCACAAGCATCAAGTCTCGAAGCGCCAGCATGGGCATACGCCAATCCTATCCCGGCGCTCGCAGTCCTGGGTCGGCATGCCTTACCGTTCTACCTGCTCCATCAGCCAGTCATTCTAGGCGTGCTAGAAATCGTTTATTCCGTACGATAGCGCTCGAGCCGCGGTGCAATACGAGCCGGCAACTTCGCCACAATGCGAACGCCGTCCTCGAGATATTCCTCATGCAGAAGGGTTCCCTGCTCATGCACCAGCGTGATGAGAGCGCCCTCGCGATACGGGATATCAGCGGAGAGCAACACATCGGTGGCAGCTGCCTCGCGAGCAATCCGGTCGACGAGATCGTCGAGCCCCTCGCCCGTTTGGGCCGAGAACAGAACGGCCTCCGGATAGCGACGACGGAAACTCAATCGATCGACGCTATCGAGAAGATCGATTTTATTGAATACGGTCAGCGTTAAACGCTCTCCGGCGCCGATCTCATCAAGCACGCGGTCGACAGCCTCCAGCTGCCGCTCATAGTCCTCGTCAGACGCATCTACGACTTTGAGAATTAGATCGGCACCCAAAACCTCGGACAGCGTCGATTTAAAGGCATCGACCAGACCATGGGGCAGCTTTTGAATAAAGCCGACGGTATCGGTAATCGTCATGCCGCGACCGCCGGGCAGACGATACGAACGCGTCGTCGGGTCGAGCGTAGCAAACAGCTTGTCCTGCGAAAGTACCGTAGAGCCGGTCAGACGATTGAGTAACGTCGATTTACCGGCATTGGTATAACCGGCTAACGCGACGCGAAACGCCGGGGACTCAATGCGACTCTTGGATTGAACATCGCGACGCTGTTCAACCTGCTTGAGCTCACGACGAAGCGCAGCGATCTTATTACGAATGAGGCGACGGTCGACCTCGAGCTGACTTTCGCCCTGACCAAAACGTGAGCCGATGCCGCCGCGCGTCTGCTCCTTGGCGAGATGGCTCCACATGCCACGCAGGCGAGGCAACAAATATTGAAGTTGTGCCAGCTGTACCTGCAGGCGTCCCTCACGCGTCTGAGCATGCAGGCCAAAGATATCCAGGATCAGTGCTGTACGATCGATAATCTTTACCGGCTCGCCCACGGCTTTCTCCAAATAGGATTGCTGCGAGGGGGTCAGGTCGTCGTCAAAAATAACGACATCGGCATCCATGCGATGCACCAGGCCGCACAGCTCTTCAACCTTACCGGAACCGATAAACGATTTAGGATACGGCTTTACCAAACGCTGCGACAAGCGTGCCACGCACCGGGCACCAGCTGTGTGGGCAAGACGCTCCAGCTCATCAAGCGAGCGATCGAGCGGCCATGCATTGTCGCGCCACTCAACACCAACTAAAATGGCACGCTCGGGCTCGGGTGCCGTGGGAACAAGGGGGAAACGGGCCATTAGGCAGCCTCAATACGATGCAGGATATCCTCAACGACCTCATCGATCGTACATTCATCCATATCAAACCACACGATACGGTCATCGCGCTTAAACCACGAAAGCTGACGCTTGGCATAACGACGCGAACGCATCTTAATGAGTTCGCGAGCCTCATCCATGCTCATCACGCCATTGAAAGCATCAATGATCTCTTTATAGCCAATTGCCTGCATCGACGTCAGGGCATCTCCCAGCCCCTGGCCCATAAGACCGCGGACCTCATCGACAAGACCCTGCTCAAACATCAGATCGACGCGCTGGTTAATGCGCTCGTAGAGCACCTCGCGATTACGCGTCAGACCAAACCATAGGGCATGATAATGCTCGTGCGGAACACTAAACTGCGACTTTTGCTGCGCATAGGAGACGCCATCATCATGCATCTCGAGCGCACGAATCACACGGCGCACGTTATGGGGATGAATAACAGCAGCCGATTCTGGATCGCGCTCGGCAAGCAAGACATGCAGTTCTTCCTCGCCAATACGCTCGGCAAGCTCCTGATAGCCCGCACGACGATCGTCCTCAAGTTCACCCGAGGGAAAGTCCATCTCATCGAGGGCGGCCTTGAGATACAGCCCCGTACCTCCGCAAAAAACCGGCAGGCAACCCGAACCAAGGAGACGTTCAACATGCGCGCGAGCGTCGGCCTGATAAAGCGCAGCAGAATATGCCACACCCGGCTCTACAATGTCGACGAGACGCAGCGGCGCCGTGCACTCATCGGGCACCATCTTTGCGGTACCGATGTCCATGCCGCGATAGATTTGCATCGCATCGCACGACAGCACTTCGGACGAAAGACGGGCTGCCAAACGGTCGGCAACATCACTCTTACCAACCGCCGTCGGACCGACGATCGCAACGGCGGAAAGACCTGCCCCGGGAGAAACCATTAGCGCGGCTCGCCCACAACGGAGCCGGACAAATACCAGGTCTTGGCAACGTCAACGTCAACATCAACGATCTTACCAACAAGCTGATCGATGCTGTAACCCTCGGGGATAGGCGCATGCACGGTCTGATTCTTGGGACTCTTGCCCAGCAGGACCGCGTCGTTCTTTTTACTCGTTCCCTCAATGAGCGCCGGAACCACAGTATGAAGCTCACCCTGGTTATACTCGTGTGCCGTGGTCTCGATAACCTTAACCAGACGGTTGAAACGCTCGAGAATAACCTCATGCGGCGTAGGATCGTCAATCTCGGCGGCCGGGGTACCGGCGCGCTTGGAATAGATGAAGGTATAGGCCTGAGCATAGCGGACCGTCTCGGCAAGTGAGAGCGTCTGCTCAAAGTCTTCTTCAGTCTCACCCGGGAAGCCAACGATAATGTCGGTCGAGAGCGCGATATCGGGCATGCGGTTGCGAATGCGATCGACAAGGCCCAGATAGTCCTCGCGTGTATAACGGCGATTCATCTCTTTGAGGATCCGCGTCGAACCTGACTGGACGGCCAAGTGCAGCTGCGGCATAACGGCAGGCGTCTCGGCCATGGCGTCGATGGTCTCGGGCAACAGGTCCTTGGGATGCGAAGACGTAAAGAAGATGCGCTCCACGCCCGTATCGCCCACGGCACGCAGCAGATCGGCAAAACGCGGCTTGCCAAACAGATCGCGACCATATGAGTTAACGTTTTGGCCCAGCAGCGTAATCTCACGCACGCCCTGGCGCACCAAACCGATCACCTCGTCGACAATCTCCTCGAAGGGGCGGCTCTTTTCGCGACCGCGCACGTACGGCACGATGCAATAGGTGCAGAAATTATTGCAGCCCGTCATGATGGGCACCCAGGCGTGATACTGAGTCTCGCGATGCCACGGCATGCTCATGGCATCCGTATCCTCATGCTCATTGGTGCGGATATGACGCTTACCATCAAGGAACGCCTCGGCAATGAGCTCGGCCACATGTGCAATGGAATGCGTGCCAAAGATGACATTGACGTTATCGACGTTGGTGAGCAGGCCCTCGCCATCGCGCTGCGCGATGCAACCGCCAACGGCAACCACGCGCTTGCCCGAAGGCGAAGGCGGCAGGCTTTTGCAGGAATTGCACTGACCGTACAGGCGGGTATCGGCGGCCTCGCGCACGCAGCACGTCATGAAGACAACGATATCGGCATGCGCGGGATCGAGCGCCATGAGGCAGCCATACGAATCAAGCAGACCGCTCACACGCTCGGAGTCGTGCTGATTCATCTGGCAGCCAAAGGTGCGGATAAAGTAGGTTTTACCGGCAAGAATATCGCGTACGGAACGCTGGTCCATGTGCATAAGTCCTAACGATGGGGAGCGAAACAAGGCAAGCAGAAGCTATGCCACAGGCTTAACATCATCCATGACGACGTTATCCATAGCAGCTCGATTGATCTGGTGAACGTAGATAGAAAGGCGGATGGCCGTGCGCGACTCCCCGTTAATGAGGATGTCGGAGAACACGGGCGCGCAGGAAATATCAAAACCGGTTGGAATCAAAAAACCGCGCGCGATAGCAACGGCCTTAATGGCCTGGTTGACGGCACCGGCGCCGACACACTGGATGTTGACGGGCACACCATCCTTGACCATGCCGGCGATGGCGCCGGCAACGGACGCGGGCGATGATTTGCTTGATACCTTCAGGCAATCCATGAAGAAACTCCTGCATTTAAAAGTACGTTTTAACTGCAATAACTGTATCGTACCGAGTGGACTCGGTAAAGGCACTATTCCTCTTTGGCAAGATCAAAGGTCACGGTGATTCGATCACGCGAAACACGGATCTTTGGGTCGCCGCAAAGGTTGAGATAGTACCGGGCGGCAAGGTCATTAAAGTCGCGTTCCACAGCGCGCGAAAACTGTGCCATGTCATCCTTGGCAATACGTAGCCCGCGACGATCCTTCGCGAGATCGACAGGAGCCGGCGCATGCGAGGACGAATCACGCTCGCGCAGCAGACGCGCGGTCACACCGCGAACGGGCTTAATCTGCCCTGCCAAAATGCGATGGGCCGTGCGCTCGGACATCTCAAGACCCAAACCCGAACAAATACGGATAAAGTCCTCGGCATCAGAAGCAAGGCCTAAACGATCGACAACCGGAAGCTCACTCTCGTCATCAATGAACAGGAGACGAGACGTATCGAGCCGACTTGACGCTTGAGCATAAAGGGTCGCGGCAATCTCAGACGGAGAACCAAGATAGACATCGCAACCACGCAGCTCCTCGAGCGCAAACTCACAGGCAGCGCGAATAATATTATGCGGGCCGCGAGCACAGACATAACGTCCGTCCTCATCCTTGACGGCCTGGGGCCAGCTGGACTGATCGGCACGCTCACTGAGGCGGTCGGCTGCAACGCTCACCTTAAAGGCTGAACCAAGATCGACGCCGGACGTGACCACACGGGCCTCGTCGGTGTTCTGCTTGATCGAAAACAATGCCATGCCACGACCGTGAACGCCCCAACGGTCCATCTTCATGCTCTCGAGCTTGGAGGTAACGCGGGCATCGAAGATTCGCTCTTGCATATCCTGCGGAACGCCCGAACCGTTATCCAGAAAGACAAGCGTGCGGACGCCATCTTCCTTGGTCGTGGCGAGATAGACCTTGTCGGCGCCGGCATCGCGAGCATTACGGAGCATTTCGATGACGATATCCTCGACATGCTGAATGTCGTGTTTTGCCTGGCGCCGCTCGGCCTCCGAAACGCGGAGGCGGACATACCCCTCGCCAAGGTTCTCCTCGACGCGAAGGTTGCCCTCCCCCGACATCGACGCGATAAATGAGATGAGCTCGTTCGCGTCGCTCATGTTATTTAGCGATATCGACAGCGCGGCTCTCGCGAATCACGACGACGCGCACCTGACCGGGATACTCCATCTCTTCCTCAATCTGATGGGCGATATCGTGAGCCAGGACCGTGGACTGGGCATCGGAGATCTTGTCCGGCTGAACCATGACGTGGACCTCGCGACCAGCCTGCATGGCATAGGTACGCTCGACGCCTTCATGGGAGTTGGCAATCTCCTCGAGCTTCTCAAGACGCTTGATGTAGTTCTCGGCAGACTCGCGACGGGCACCGGGGCGAGAGGCAGAGACAGCATCGGCGGCCTGTACCAGGACATCGAGCACCGTGTTGGGGTCGACATCGGCATGGTGAGCCTCGATAGCGTGAACGATAACGGGCTTCTCGCCATAACGGCGGGCAAGCTCGGCGCCGATGACGGCATGCGGGCCCTCGACGTCGTGGTCGATTGCCTTGCCCAGGTCGTGCAGCAGGCCGGCGCGCTTAGCGGTCACAACGTCCAAGCCAAGCTCGGAAGCCATCACGCCGCACAGATCGGAAACCTCGAGGGAGTGCTGAAGCACATTCTGACCAAACGAGGTACGGTAGCGCAGGGCACCAAGGGTCTTGACGATCTCAGGGTGCAGATCGTGAATGCCGGTATCGAAGGCAGCCTGCTCGCCAGCCTCGCGCACGCGCTGCTGAACCAGGTCGGCAGCCTTGTGATACATCTCCTCGATGCGGGCAGGGTGAATGCGGCCGTCGGCGATGAGGTTCTCGAGGGCGACACGGGCGGTCTCACGACGGACCGGGTCGAAGCTCGAAAGAACGACGGTCTCGGGCGTGTCGTCGATAACGAGGTTGACGCCGGAAACCTGCTCGAAGGTGCGGATGTTGCGACCCTCGCGACCGATGATACGGCCCTTGAGGTCATCAGAGGGAATGTGCACGGAGGTAACGGTGACCTCGGCAGTGTGGTCGGCAGCGCAGCGCTGAATCGCCAGGGAAAGAATCTCCTGGGCGGTCTTGTGGCACTCGGCGCGAACCTGCTGCTCGGACTCGCGAATGATCGTGGCGGCCTCGTGGGTGACCTCGCCGCGAACCTTATCGAGGAGCTCCTTGTGGGCATCCTCGCGGGTAAGGTCGGCGATACGCTCGAGCTCGGAGGTCTGCTTTGCGCAGAGCTCCTCGAGCTCACGGGAGCGCTTCTCGACCTGACCGGCCTGACTGGACAGCTGATGCTCGCGCTTGTCGAGAGCGTCGTTGCGGCGATCGAGGGATTCCTCGCGCTGCATCACGCGGTTCTCGAGCGTACGAATCTCGCTCTTACGCTGCTTGTCCTCGGCCTCGGCGGCCTGCTTGTTCTTGATGATCTCCTCTTTAGCCTCGAGCAGAGCCTCTTTTGTGAGGGTCTCGGCCTGACGCTTTGCATCACCGATCAGGGACTCAGCCTGTGCGTGTGCCGACTGGATCTTTTCGTCGGCCTCGTGAAGACTACCCTGCTTGGCGGTGCGCATGTAGGCAATGGCGGCGATGGCACCCAAAACGATGCCAACGAGCGCTGCAATGATAGGCATGCTCACTCCTTTTTATGGATTCGTTACACAACAAAGCGAACCGTCCTTATGAACGGCTCGCGACATTTGAGTAATATGGGCGCAGCTTATGCGGGTCGGATACAGATAAACATATAAACAAACTCATCACAGATGAGCACATATCACAAAGCAAATGACAGTGTTTATCGTACGTTGAACCACAACAACTGTCAAATAAATGGCCCCAGTACGGCGGCTAAAACGCGGTGAACGGCGGGGCCACAAAACGCATACGCCTAAAGTGCACATTCCTCGCATTCGGCATCGAGACGTGCCTTAACGGCATCGGCGGCGATGTGATACGAGAAGCCCTTGCCCATCAAAAACCGAACCAGTTTTTCGAATCCGCGCGTCTCTGGAACACGCCGCTTGGCGAGCAGGGCTGACGCACGCGCCAAATCGTCTTCGACGGCAAAATAATCCTCGGGATAACCGGGAATGTCATCGAGCACAACATGACGTCGCTTGAGCTCGGTCTCGATTTTGCGCTGTCCCCAACCGCGCCGCTTGCGTTCCTCGATAAAGTACGAGCAAAAGCGGTTCTCGTCTAAAAAGCGATACTCGGTGGCGCGCTCGACGGCGAAATCAATCGCGGGCTGGCGAAAGCCGTAGCGAGCCAACTTGTCACGGACCTCACCCGTCGCATGGTCGCGGCGCGATAACATCTCGGTCACCATGGTAAGTGCACATTTACGCTCGATGAGCTGCACCGCCTCACGAAAGTTGTCCCAATCACAGGGAAGATCGGGGCGGTTTTTGACATACAGCCGCGCGACCCGCACGGGAATCCAAATGGACCGCTCAAAACCGCCCTCAAGCTCACAATCGATATGTGCGCAAGGCTTTTTGGACGCATACCCGCTCGAGAACGAGGAGGCCGCCTTCTTATCGGGAAAGACGACCGTGGCCTCGGTCACCGTATACGACATGAGCGTAACCGCTACTCGTCGTCATCATCGAGCATGGCGGAACCATCGATGGCGTAAAGCTCGTCAAACTCCTCAGGCGCAGGCTGATCGGTCAGCTCGACCTCGGACGGAGCATCGTCATCAAACTCAAGCCCGCAGGCAAGGCGGACCTTATGCTCAATCTCGTCGGCACAATCGGGGTGTTCGCGCAGGAAAGCCTTGGCGGCCTCGCGACCGTTGCCGAGCTTGTCCTCGCCATAGGCAAACCAGGAGCCCATCTTCTTGCAGATGCCGCACTCGACAGCCATGTCCAGAATCGAGCCCTCCTTAGAGATGCCCGTACCGTACATGATGTCGAACTCAGCAGAACGGAACGGAGCTGCCACCTTGTTCTTAACGACCTTGGCGCGCACGCGGTTACCGATAACCTCGTCCTTAAGCTTAATGCTGTCGATACGACGAATGTCGATACGCACCGAAGAGAAGAACTTAAGGGCGCGGCCGCCCGTCGTAGTCTCGGGGTTGCCGAACATGACGCCGATCTTCTCACGCAGCTGGTTAATGAAGATGCACGTCGTGTTGGACTTGGACAGCGAGCCGGCGAGCTTGCGAAGAGCTTGGCTCATCAGGCGAGCCTGAAGACCGACCGTAGTGTCGCCGATTTCTCCCTCGATCTCGGCACGCGGGGTCAGCGCGGCGACGGAGTCGACGACGATCGCATCGATGGCGCCGGAACGCACGAGCATGTCAACGATCTCGAGCGCCTGCTCACCCGTATCGGGCTGGGAAATGAGCACCTCGTCGATATCCACGCCGATGCGCGCGGCATACGTGGGATCGAGCGCGTGCTCGGCATCGATAAATGCCACAACGCCGCCCATTGCCTGGGCCTCGGCCAAGATCTCGAGCGAAAGCGTCGTCTTACCGGAGGACTCGGGACCGTAGATCTCGACGATTCGGCCGCGCGGCACGCCGCCGATACCCAGCGCGGCATCGAGGGCCAGGGCGCCCGTGGGAATGGCCTCGACCTCGAGCTCGGGACCACCGTCGCCGTACCTCATGATGGAACCCTGGCCGAATTTCTTCTCGATCTCGGCCTTGGTGGTGGCGATCATCTCATCGCGCTCTTTACCCGTCGTGCGAGCATGAACGGTACGTACGGGACCTGAATTCTTGGCCATGAATAGCCCTCCTCTTAACAACCTGCATCGATAATAAACGAACGGCTGTTCGTGGTCAACCGTTCAGGCCAATCATATGCAGGCGGTCTTTCCAAAACCCAACCAAACGCCGACCAAACACTGACCAAATGCTTGACCACAAAGGACCAAATATGAACAAGGCAGGCAAAAATACATCTACAACCAGCACAAACGCCAAATGAGCCTAAGGTCCCCATCTCCACAATTAAGGGGCTCGGAGGCCCCTTAAAACACGTCTATTCCATAGAATTGAGCACAAGGGCAATGCGACCCAATGCCTCCGTGACCGCATGGGCACGAACACACGAACGGTCACCCTCATAGTGGCAGCGCACAGAGTCCACGACCGGCACGCCCCCATCGGCGGAACGATGCGCCCAGCCAATATAGAAAGTGCCCGCCGGATCGTCCTCAGTACCACCGCCGGGGCCGGCATAACCCGTTGCGCTCACTGCAATATCGCTCTGGTACAGCTCCAGCGAACCCGACGCCATCTCGCGCGCAGTCTGGTGCGACACCGCAGTGTAGCGGTCGAGCGTCTCCTGCTCAACACCCAGCACGCGATGCTTAATCTCATCGCAGTAGGTCACCGCACCGCCACGCAGCACCGCCGAGGCACCAGGGATATCGGCGATCGTCGAGGCGATCATGCCAGCTGTCAGAGATTCAGCCGTCGAAACCGTCACACCACGAAAGCTTGCACGCTCGACAATATCGCGTGC
Organism: uncultured Collinsella sp.; assembly: GCA_902490305.1. GTDB lineage: Bacteria > Actinomycetota > Coriobacteriia > Coriobacteriales > Coriobacteriaceae > Collinsella. The sequence continues at coordinate 106,308 of CABUDI010000003.1, read as the reverse complement.
GAGCTCTTCGTTATGCGCGGCAATCTGCTCAAATGATTCCGTCATGCCTACCAGGACCTAGACGGAAAAGACTATCTTGCGGCAGTTCCAGAAGTACTGGGCGCCCGAGATAACGGTCAAGACAACGGCAACGGCATACAGGAAGCGCGACACCGAGTAGATGCCGAGCGTCAGCGCCACCGGGCCAAGGTGCAAGCCGGCCATAGCAAAAACGCACAGGTAACCGCAGATGGAAACCATCGTGGTTGCCGTCTTGTACTTGCCGAGCTTATCGGCTGCAACGACCACACCGGCCGCACTCGCGACCATGCGCAGGGCGCTCACCAGCAGCTCGCGGAACAGGATAATGAACACGGACCACACGGTCACCGCGCCAAAATCCAAGAACAGCAGCAAGGCCGAGAACACCAGCAGCTTGTCGGCGATGGGGTCCAAGAACTTGCCGAAATCGGTGATCTCGTTACGCGAGCGTGCCAGATAACCGTCGACCTTATCGGTGCACGACAGGATCACATACAGAATGAAGGCAGCGGCGGCGAGCGGGCCGTCAAAGGTGCTCCAATCCGTACCGGCAACACTCGTGTGAGACAGAGCCGAGACGATCATGAACACCGGGATAAAGACGATGCGAACGCACGTCACGATGTTGGCGGGCGTCCAGACACTCGTCAGTTCCTTATTGCTCTCGTTTGCCACGACGCTCTCCTACTCCACAACATGACCGATAAGCTCATAGCAGAAGCTATCGGTAAACTCGACAGTCAGAATATCGCCAACGGACGCCTCGCTGGCGTCCAGATGCACCGCTCCATCGGAATCGGGCGCCTGGAACCAGGCATGGCCGATCAGCTCGGCGCCGTCCTCGGTCTCTTCGATACCGTCGACGATCACCTGGGCGCGCTCGCCCACATGGGCGGCGGTGGCGGCAAAACCGAGCGACTCGGCCAGGTCCATGGCCTCCTGGGCGCGCTCGAGCTTGACCTCTTCGTCGACCTGACCCTCCATCTTAGCGGCCAGGCTGCCCTCCTCCTGCGAGTAGGCAAAGACGCTCGTGTAGTCAAAGCCGACGGTGTCCATAAAGTCGATAAGGTCGCGGAACTCGTCGTCGGTCTCGGTCGGGAAGCCGACCATGGCCGTGGAACGGATCACGATGCCGGGGATACGCTCACGAAGGTCGCGGAACAGATCCTCGAGCTCCTGGCGCGAACCGGAGCGACGCATGGCCTTGAGAATGCGCGCGTCGCAGTGCTGCACGGGGATATCGATATAGGGCAGCACCTCGGGCGTATCACGAATGGTCTCAATGAGCTCGTCAGTCATGCCCTCGGGCTGCAGATAGAGCACGCGGACCCAGACGTTGTGCGGGCGCACGGCCTCGGCGACGGCACACAGCAGCTGCGCCAGATTGCGCGGCGAGCCATCGGCGACGTCCTCGTCGGCAAAGTCGGTACCCCAGATGCCCGTGTCCTGGCCGATCAGCACGATCTCGCGCACACCGCCGGCAACCAGGTCGCGCACCTCGGAGATGATGCTCTCGGCATTGCGCGAATGATAGCGGCCGCGGATGTAGGGAATCATGCAGAAGCTGCAGAAGCGGTTGCAGCCATCGGAAATCTTGACGTAAGCGACAGCACCCTCGACGGTACGTTTGACCTGCGGGATATAGGCTGCAATCTCACGCTCGACACCCAGCACGCCATCGATGACCGCCACGATGCCATCTTCCTCGTCGGCCTTCACAAAGGCAGCGACCTCGGGCAGCTCGTCAGGCAGGTCATCGCCATAGCGCGACGGCACGCAGCCGCACATGACGATGGGGCAAGAACGAACGCCGTCCTGAACCTCGTTGGCGAGCTCGAGCGTGGTCTCGATGCTCTCGGACGTTGCGGAGGCGAGGAACGAGCAAGTATTGACGATGGCGATATCGGCATCCTGCGGGTCGAATGCCTCCTCGTAGCCCGCGGCGGTCAAAAGAGAACGCATGCGGTCGGTGTCAACCTCGTTCTTAGCGCACCCGAGGGTGATGTAGAGCACGGAGCCCAACGGTGTATCCATGTTGGAGAGCGGTCCTTTCGATTGATATTAGCGGTAGTTGGTGAACTGCAGCGGCTGGCCGTAGTCCTGGTCGCGCAGGAACTGAATCACGGTCTGCAACGCGTCCTTCGAAGCAGAGGAAACACGCAGCTTGTCGGCCTCGATGGTCACCTTGACCTTGAGCTTTTGATCCTTGATGTCCTTGTTGATCTTCTTGGCGGTCGCCTGGTCGATACCCTCGACGATATGGCCGAGCACGCGCACGGTGCCGCCCGATGCCGCCTGCGGAGCATCCCACGAGACAGCCTTGAGGTCGATGTCGCGCTTGATGAGCTTGGAGCTCAGCACGTCGACAATCTGTTTGGAGACAAAGTCGGCCGGGGCGTTGATCGTAAAGAGCTTGTCGCCCTTCGAAAGCTCGATCGTGGCGCCGGAATCCTTAAGGTCATAGCGCTGGGAAATCTCGCGCGTGGTCTGCTGGAAGGCGTTGTCGACCTCTTGCATGTTGACCTCGGACACGACGTCGAAGCTGGAATCTTTAGCCATGATGTTTCCTTTCGCGTACGAGCGGCCTAGTAGCTATCGTACGAATTGTCGGTAGAATCGGTGGGTGTCTGACCGTCAGCTGCGGTATCGGCGCCATCCGTGGACTGGGCATCGGTACCGTCGGTGGTATCGGTACCATCGGTGGTGTCGGTACCATCAGAACTTTCACCATTCTCGGAATCAGACGTCTCCTTCTTGGGAACGGTGATCGTCACACGCGCCACGCCCGAGGTCTTGGTATCGTAACGAACCTTTTCACCGTTCTTGGTAACGGTGACATCGGAAGGCTTGGACGTGGTGATCTCGATCGAAGACTCGGGCGTGTACTCCTGCTCAAAGGGGCCAGTCGCCTGGGCGCCATAGACCGACTTGCCGTCAACCTTGACCTCAATCCACGCGGTCTTTCCCTTGGCAACGGAGACTTTGACCTTCGTGACCTCGTTCTCTTCCTTCTTGGCCGTCGTCTTGGTGGCGTCCGAATCAGTCGACTCATCCGTCGCCTCATCGGTGTCATCGTCCTCGTCGACCGTTTCGGTCTTCTTAGAAGACTTCTTGGTCGTCGTCTTGGTAGCAGTGGGCGTCTCGGGCGTGGTCTCGGGCGCCGAAGATGCGCAGCCGCGCAGAAGCACCACGATGAGCACAATCAACAGCAGCGCAACGGCACCGATGCCGGCGTAGACGATACGCGGATCGAGCCCGTTGTTTTGAGGAGTACGTGATCCGCCGCGTCGACGATTGGAACTGCTGCGGCCGCCTCCCTGAGGCATACGACCACGATTGCTATCGGAACGGCCGCGATAGCCACCCTGGCCCTGAAGGCTGCGCTGACCCGAGCGGGGCGCAAGTTCACCGCGGCCTTGATAGCCACGCTGGCCCGAACGCGGAGCCGAAGAGCGCTGGCCATACGGCTGTGATTGAGAGCGAAGACGCGGCGTCACCTGCGTGGTATCGGCATCCGCATAGCCACCGCGAGAGCGTCCCGTAGAGGCACCACGGTAACCGCGATCGGAATAGCCGCCGTCGCCGTAGCCGGCACGAGGGTCACGCGCCACGCCTCGGGCAGCGGGAAGTGCACGGTCCTCGGGCATCGGCGTACTGCGGAACCGGTCACGCTGTGAGCGAATCTCCTCGCCCGAACCCGTCTCGGTAATATAACCGGCCTGCTGAGGACGCTGTCCATAGCGGGTCGAACGACCGCCCTGAACCATCAGGAAGCGCCCGTTATCGACCGAGGAACGCGAATTGACGTAGCCGGCGGCGTCCTGAAAACGACCGCCCTGCTGCGACGTCTCGCGTTCGTATGCCATCAAATCGTCAAAGTAGGCATTGACGACCTCGCGCGGATTGAGGCCCAAAAAGCGAGCATAGCTCGAAATCATGCCCTGCGCATAGCCGCGCGGCGGCATCGAAGCAAAGTTACCGGTCTCGAAAAACTCGATGATCTGCGGCCTGATTTTGATGGTGTTGGCGACTTGCTGAATGGAAAGGCCCATTCGGCGACGCTGCTCAAGCAGCATGTCACCAAAGCGTGCAGCCATCAGAATCCTCCAAACTCACGATCTTCACGTGCCATCTCGGCGTCGACAGACTCCAGCGCGGCAAGCCCCTCCTCGTCCAACAGGACCTCGCGCGGCTTGGAACCGTCGGGCGGGCCGACGACACCCTTTTCTTCCAGCATATCCATAATACGCCCGGCACGCGCATAGCCAACCTTCAGACGACGTTGCAGGCCAGATGTGGAGCCAAGCTGCGATTCCACCACAATATGGGCGGCTTCCCAAATGAGCGGATCATCGTCTTGCGGCTCGGCGACTCCGGTACGGACAATGCCGCCGCCACCCGCCATGGACATGGAAGCGGGCGCCACGGCAGACAGGATCTCCTCGTGGTAGTCGGGCTCGCTCTGCGACTTGACGAACTCGACGATCTCGTTGATTTCATCATCCGAGACAAAGCAGCCCTGGATACGGCGGGGCTTGCCCCAGTCGACCTTAGAGAACAGCATGTCGCCCAAACCGGTGAGCTTTTCGGCACCCATCTGGTCGATGATGACGCGCGAGTCGATGCCCGTGGCGACGTTAAAGGCGATGCGGTTGGTGATGTTGGCCTTGATGAGGCCCGTCACCACGTTGGAGCTCGGGCGCTGCGTGGCCACGATAAGGTGGATACCGGCGGCACGGCCCAGCTGAGCAATACGCACGATCGAGGCCTCGACATCCTTACCGGCGACCATCATCAGGTCCGAGAGCTCGTCGATGATGATGACCAGGTAGGGCATCTTTTGCGGCGGGTTATCGTAATGCTCAAACTCGCCGGCGGCCTGCTTTTCGTTGTAGGTCGAGATCTTACGCACGTTGAGACGCTCGAAGACCTTCAGGCGACGCTCCATCTCGGACACGGCCCATTGCAGAGCGCTCGCGGCCTGCTTGGGCTCGGTCACTACAGGCACGTAAAGATGCGGCAGACCGTTATAGCCCGCAAGCTCGACGCGCTTGGGGTCGACCATGATCAGGCGAACATCCTCGGGAAGGGCGCGCATGAGCAAGGTCGTGATGATGGAGTTGATCATGACCGACTTACCGGAACCCGTGGTACCGGCGATCAGCAGGTGGGGCATCTTGGCAAGGTCGGCGACGACCGGCGTACCCTCGGCATCTCGACCGATGGCGAGCTCGAGCGGACCGCCCTTCACATAGGGAAGCACGTCGCCCAGGTTGACGTTCTGGCGCTTGCGATTGGGGATCTCGATACCCACAAGCGAGGTGCCGGGGATCGGGGCAAAGATACGCACGGACTGGGCAGCAAGCGATAGCGCGATATCGTCCTCGAGGCTCGAAATCTTGCTCACGCGCTCGCCCTCGCCAGGTTGCAGCTTAAAGGTCGTCACCGTGGGGCCGGCGATCCAGCCGACCACGCGGGCACTACGACCAAACTCCAGCAAGGTGGACTGAAGCGACTCGGCAGTCTGTTCCAGCTCCTTGTCAGAAGACGCGGAGGAAGCCGACTGCGGGTTGGCATGCAGGATTTCGAGCGGCGGAAGCTTGAGGCCGTCCTCTTCTTCTCCCTCGTTATCTGCGGCGCCGCCGTCCGCTCCCCCATCGCTAGCCGCAGCCGATTCGACAGCACTCGAGGCAGACGCATCGGCAACCTTGGGATGCTTCAAGAAGTCGGGAATCTGAGGTGCTGCCGAGACAGGATTCACGGCAAACGGCGGCTCGGACTCGTCGATCTTATCGGGGTCGTCTTCCATCGAAAGCTGACCGGTTACCTGGTCGCGCTTTGCATGGCGACGCGGCAGCAAAGTTGTCTTTGCGGTCTCAATCGGAGCCTCGTCGTCCTCGTCATCGCCCTCGGTGAGCTCAATCTCGCTCTCGGACCAAGACGGGTCGGGCTCACTCGTATTGAGTTTGGGCGCAGCCTTGCCCTTCTTGCCATGGCGGCGCGGCAACAGCGTCGTCTTAGCGCGCTCAGCTTCCACGGCATCGGACACGTCGACAAACGGATCCTCGTCCTCGTCGTCATCGTCCAAAACCGGGTCCACATCGTTGCCCATGACCGTGGTCACGGCAGCATCGGAGCCCTTTTGACGAAGAATACTCAGGTGAGGACGGGCAACGCCAGGCACCGACAGGGCTTCGTCGTCACCCCACGGGCTGGCGTTGACATCGGCACGACGGCGTTCGGCAAAATCAGCCGCACGATCGCGGGCAGAGCGCAGCACACCGCCCACCGAAAAGCCAATGATGACAAAACCAACGACGGCCAGACCCAACAGGACCACCATCGCGATAGGCTTACCCAGGGCATTCTGCAGCGCACTCGCAATAAACGCACCAATGTAGCCACCCGCGGCGGACAGGTTTTGCGGCGTGAACATAAGGTCGCACGAGTCGCTCGTACCCGGCACCATCAGCGAAAGAATGGAGACGACGGCGATAAAGACCACGGCGCCGCCCGCAACAGAGCGCGCGTTGAGCGGCGAGTCCTCGCCTAAAAAGAGCGTGGCGGCAAACAGCAAAATGACGATCGGCAGCACGTAGGCGCCCAGACCAAAGCCCAAGTGGTAGAAACCGGCAACCGCAGCCGTAACGGGCGCAGTCGCCGGCGAAATCACGGCAATAAAGGACGCAATCGCCAAAACGGCAATGACCACGCCGGCGATATCGCGGTTGGCCGAGGGCTCGACCAAGGGCTCGAAATCATCGAACTCGGACTCGTGGCCCTTATTGGCACGCAGATGGGAACCGGCACCCTTAGCAGATGCCGGCTGGTTATTGGCCTTATTGCCTTTGGCGTTTTGTGCAGATCCGCGCGCCAAACTAAACCTCCATGACGACCGGGATGATCATCGGACGGGTGCGCGTACGACTCCAAATAAAGTTGGAGAGCGAATCGCGCACGGCCTTGCGAATGGCATCGGAACCGCTGCTCGTAAAGCTGAACTTGCCCTTCTCGATCGTCTTCATAATGGACGCGGAGGCATCCTCGGAGAACTGGTCGTCGATGGCAAACGAGACGCCGCGGCCCGAGAACTCGATGGCCTCGATCTTCTTGTGCTTGAGCGAGACGATGGCGACGGCCGTGACCATACCGTCGTTGGCGAGCTTCTGGCGATCGCGCAGGACGATGGGGTCGGTATCGCCGATACGCAGGCCGTCGACGTAGACGACGCCGGACTCGACGGGCGTACCGCGTTTGACGATACCGCCGCGCATCTCGAGCGTGTCGCCGTTATCGAGGATAAAGATATGATCGTCCTTGATGCCCATCTTGCGGGCCAGCTGGGCATGGGCGCGCAGATGCACGGCCTCGCCGTGAACCGGCATAAAGTACGTGGGCTTGGCCATGGCCATCAGGAGCTTGAGCTCCTCCTGGCTACCGTGACCGGAGACGTGGACGAGAGCGCGGTTCTTATCCCACACGTCGCAGCCGAGCTTGGCCAGGCTGTTGACGACCTGCTGGACGGCCTTCTCGTTGCCGGGAACGGGAGTTGCTGAGAGGATGACGGTATCGCCCTCGTGGATGGAGAGCGTCTTGTGCTCGCCATTGGCCATGCGGGACAGGGCCGACAGCGGCTCGCCCTGCGAACCGGTGCACATGACGACGATCTTGTCGTCGGGCAGGTTATCGATATCGAAGGCATCGATGATATCGGCATCGTCGATGTTGAGGTAGCCCAGCTCGCGCGCGACGCGGGTGTTGGTGAGCATGGAGCGACCGGTCACAACGACCTTACGGCCGCACTTACGGGCGGCATCGCAGATCTGCTGCAGGCGATGAATGTGGCTCGAGAACGACGCGACGAACACGCGACCCGGGGCGTTCTTGATGGCGTGCAGCAGATTGGGACCAACCTCGGCCTCGGACTTGGTAAAGCCGGGAACCGTGGCATTGGTGGAGTCGGAAAGCAGCAGGTCGATACCCTGCTTGGCAAAGCGGCTGATAGCGGCATAGTCGGGCGTAACGCCGTCGATGGGCGTCTGGTCGAGCTTAAAGTCGCCGGTGTGCATAACGGTGCCCTGGTTAGTGCGAATGAACACGCCCAGAGCGCCGGGGATGGAGTGCGTCATCGAGAAGAAGTCGAGCGAGATGCCACCGAGATTGACATGGCTTCCGCCCTTGACCTCGCGGAACTTGGGCGCGCGGATGCGGAACTCAGAGAGCTTGCCCTCGATAAAGCCAAGCGTCAGCTTGCTCGAGAAGATGGGCACCTTGTTGTTGAGGTCCTGCAGCAGATACGGAAGCGAACCGGTGTGGTCCTCGTGGCCGTGGGTGACGACGATACCGCGGAGCTTCTCCTCGTTCTCCAGGACATAGGTGTAGTCAGGAAGCACCAGGTCGATACCGGGCTGGGAGTCATCCGGGAACATGAGACCGGCGTCGACGAGCACCATGTCGTCGCCGCACTCGAAGACCGTCATGTTCTTGCCGATGCCGTCAAGGCCACCGAGCGGAATGATCTTCAAGGGAGATGATTTTTTAGCTGCCATAGGTTAGTGTGGTTTCCTTTCTTCGAAACGGGTCTGGAACAACCGGCGGGGCGCTTCTGGCAAACCGACCGCCGGGAACGTACAAACATGCATCATAGAGTCGACGCAGTAACCTCAGTATGATACCCATTTGCCCACCAACAGACCACCCATGCATCAAAGCCCCATCTGAACTGGTCCATCCCGCCGGTTTCCCGTGGGGCGGGCACTGATGAAGTTTCCTGCTCTACAGTCCTGCTCACGACGGAGGCCACATTAAGTGGCCTCCTGTTCGTGCGGAACTCGCGATAAACTTCATCAGTGCCCGCCCCACGGGAAACCTGCCAAATAGAGACAGGTTTATTTTGGTCGGTTTTATCTGGGAAGATGCTGCTGCGGCTATCTACAGATCTGTAATCTGACTACTGAATAGACTGTCTAACTAAATAGCGAGCGGCATTAACCAGCCCTTTTGCTTGCGCCCGGGAGGGACGCATATGAAGTTTATCGCGAGTTCCGCACGCAAAGGAAAGCACTTAATATGCTCTCCGTGCGAGCAGGACTGTAGAGCAGGAAACTTTACCTGCGGCCCCGCCGAGAATAGCAAAAGGGCGACCCCCTTAGGAGTCGCCCTTGTTGAGCTGCTTATGTACGGCTGTTACTCGGCGTCGTGGTGACGGCGAGGCTTTCGGCCTCCGTTGTCGCCGGGACGGCGCGGACGGTCGCTGCGCTCAGAGCGCTCGCGACGCGGACGCTCACGGCGCTGGAAGTGCTCGCCGTCGCCCTCGGAGGCACCCTCGGCACGAGCCGGGGCCTCGGGCTTATCAAGACGATCGAGCGAGATCTTGCCGCGATCGTCGACCTCGATGACGACGACCTTGACCTCGTCGCCCACGTTGAGGACGTCCTCGACCTTCTCCACGCGGCCCTTGGCGACGCGGGAGATGTGCAGCAGGCCGTCCTTACCGGGCAGCAGGTTCACGAAGGCGCCGAAGGGCTGGATGGAGACCACTCGACCGGTGTACTCCTCGCCCGGCTCGGGAACCTTAATGATGAGCTTGATGCGCTCGACAGCCTGATCGACGGACTCGCCGGTGCCGCCGACAAAGACGGTGCCGTCCTCCTGGATGTCGACCGAAGCGCCGGTCTCATCCTGGATACCACGGATGACCTTACCGCCGGAACCGATGACGTCGCGGATCTTGTCGGTCGGAACCTGGATGGAGACGATACGCGGAGCTGTGCTGCGTGTGGTGTGGCGCGGCTCGGGGATCACATCGAGCATCTTCTGCAGAATGAAGGCACGACCCTCCTTGGCCTGCTGCAGGGCGCGGGCCAGGATGTCGAAGGTGAGGCCAGTGGCCTTGTTGTCCATCTGCAGGGCGGTGATGCCCTCGGTGGTTCCGGTGACCTTAAAGTCCATGTCGCCCAGGAAGTCCTCGAGACCCTGGATGTCGGACAGGACCACGGTCTTGCCCTCCTCCTGGATCAGGCCCATGGCGATACCGGAGACCGGGCGCTTAATGGGCACGCCGCCGTCCATAAGGGCGAGCGTGGAGCCGCAGGTCGAAGCCATCGAAGAGGAGCCGTTGGACTCCATGACCTCGGAGACGACGCGGATGGCGTAGGGGAACTCGTTCTCGTCGGGAAGCACCGGAAGCAGAGCGCGCTCTGCCAGGTTGCCGTGACCGATCTCGCGGCGCTTGGGGCTGCCCATGCGGCCGGTCTCGCCGGTGCAGAACGGCGGGAAGTTGTAGTGGTGCATGTAGCGCTTGCCCTCGGTGGGCTCGATGGTGTCCAAGCGCTGGCCCTCGTTGAGCATGCCGAGCGAAAGAACCGAGAGCACCTGGGTCTGGCCGCGCTGGAACAGGCCGGAGCCGTGAACGAGCGGCAGGTAGTTGTCCTTCACCATGATGGGACGGATCTCATCGGCGGCACGACCGTCGACGCGCTCACCGGTCTCGACGACCATGGTGCGCATGGCCTTCTTCTCGAGCTTCTTGAGCGCCACGGGGATCTCGCGCTCCCAAGCGGCCTGCTCCTGCTCGGTAAACTCGGCACGGATGGACTCCTTCAGAGCCTCGACCTTGCCGATACGGGAGAGCTTGTCGGCGTCACGAAGGGCGGCTGCCATCTCGTCGTAGTGGGCGAAGATGCGCTCCTGGACCTCCTCGACGGGCTGGTCGAGCGGGTACTCCTTCTTGACGATGGGGCCGTTAACCTGCTCCCACTCGGCGACGAACTCGTCCTGAGCCTGGCAGAAAGCGGCAAGGGCCTCCTGGCCAAACTTCATGGCGGCGAGCATGTCGTCCTCGGAGATCTCCTCGGCGCCGGCCTCGACCATCGAGATGAAGTCGGCAGAGCCGCCCAGCTCCAGGTCCAGATCGGAGTTCTCGCGCTCCTCGTAGGTGGGGTTGACGATAAACTCGCCGGTCTCCACGTTGCGGCCGATGCGCACGCAGGCAAGCGGGCCCTCGAAGGGCACGCCGCCGAGCGTCATGGCCAGGGAAGCACCCATGACGTTGATGACGTCGAAGGGATTGACCTGGTCGGCGACAAGCGAGGTAGCGACGATGTGCACCTCGTTGCGGAAGCCGTCCGGGAAGCTCGGGCGAATCGGACGGTCGATCATGCGCGCGGTGAGCGTGGCCTTCTCGCTGGGACGGCCCTCACGCTTGAGGTAGCCACCCGGGATGCGGCCGGCGGCGTACATCTTCTCGTTGAAGTCGACGGTCAGCGGGAAGAAGTCGTAGTTCTTACGCTCCTTGGAGACGACCACGGTGTCGAGCATCGTGGTGTCACCCTGCTTGACCAGGCAGGCGCCGGTGGCCTGCTTGGCAAGCTCGCCCGACTCAAAGGTGTAGGTCTTGCCGTACAGCTCAAAGGTCTTGGATACGAGTGTCATTGTTCTCCTTTACCCCGCAGACCCCTTGCCTGCGGGCTTCTCATGTGACGCGGGCCCCCTGCCCCGCCACGCTTCAGAGCGTGATTGTTCGCGCCCTTACACAAAAAGAGCGCCCCGCTGCGCAGGACGCTCTTAGCATGTACAAATCCTACTGGATGTTGTCGCGGATGCCCAGAGCCTTGATGAGCTCACGGTACTCGACGATGTCGTTCTTCTTGATGTAGGAGAGAAGACGACGACGACGGCCGACGAGCATGAGCAGGCCACGACGGGTGTGGAAGTCCTTCTGGTGGGACTTCATGTGCTCGGTCAGCTCCTTGATGCGCTCGGACAGGATGGCGACCTGAACCTTGGGGTTGCCGGTGTCGACCGGAGTGTTACCGAACTGGGCAGTCAGCTCAGCCTTGCGCTCTTTGGAAACAGTCATTGTTTCACCTTTCGTTTTGCGTCGCTATCGGGCGACTCGATTCGCCTCGGACTGGGAAGCCGCCGGTGGAGCGAGCAACCAAGGTCGAGGTACCAACAGGCCGATATGTTACCACAAGCAGCCCGCGCCTGCGCATCATCACCGACCCAACATGAATTCCATCGCACGGAGGCGCTGGTCGGTATGCGTCGCCGCCCACACATGCGAAAGCCCGAGTAAGAACGCCGCCGTATGCGGGTCGATTTTCTCGGCCATAAGCGCATCGAAGGTCATCGACATGAGGGCGCGCAGCCACGCGACCTCACCGGTCGACACCAGCTCGGCACCCGGAACGCTCGACGCGCACGACCCGCACATGAGACCGCCCGCCTGGGGCGAAAAATACGACAGCATGGGGTCTCCGCACAGCACGCAGGCCGAAAAATCGGGTCGATAGCCAACGTGCGACAGCAGCTTAAAGACATATGCCGCCACAAGTAGGTCCATATGAGCCGTGTCGAGCCCGCTGCCCACCAGGGCAAGAGCTCGCTGCGTTATGGCAAAGGTAAACGGGTCCTCGGCGTCCTCGAACGAGCACACGCGCGCGACCTCGGCGATCGCGCTTGCGGCGCAGGTCGTCTCGTAATCGGGCGCAGCGCCGAGCGGCGCCTCCATAAGCTCGGCCTGGGAAACCACGTCGAGTGACCGTCCATGTGCGAGCAGCATATCGACCGTACAGAACAGCTCGCAGCGCGCAGCCAGGCGTCCGCCGGGTTTGCGGGCGCCCTTTGCCACGGCGCGAACCTGCCGCCCCCGCTCGTCTAGCATCGTCAAGATCAGGTCGGTCTCTTTGAGCTTAGTCTTATCGAGCACGAGCACTTTCGTGCGATATGTCCGGGAGCCTGCCATGCGCGCCGCGCGTCCTTAGTCCTCGGCGTTGTAGCCAAAGCGGCGAATCTGGGCCTCGTCGTCACGCCAGCCGGCCTTGACCTTCACGTCCAGCTCCAAAAAGACCTGCGTGCCAAAGATGCGCTCAAGATCGCGACGGGCGTCGATACCGATATGCTTGATCATCTCGCCGCCCTTGCCGATGATGATGCCCTTTTGGCCCTCGCGCTCGACGTAAATGGTGGCGTGCACGCGAAGCACCTTCTTGGTCTGCTCGAGCGCATCGCAGATCACGCCAACGGAGTGCGGGATCTCATCACGGGTGCGGCGCAAGACCTTCTCGCGCACAAACTCGGCAACGAGCGTCTCGTCGGAAGCGTCGGTACCCATGTCCTCGGGGAACCAACGCGGACCCTCAGGCAAAAAGTGCGCAACGGTCTCGATAAATGCATCGACGTTGAAGTTCTTGACCGACGACGTCACGATCTCGTCGTCATATTCCATGAGTTCGTGGGCTGCCTTAAGCTGCTCCATGACCTGTGTGGGGTCGGCCTCATCGGCCTTGGAGAGCACCAGGACCTTCTTGCAACGAGCGCATCTGACGCGCTCGGCAACCCAGGCGTCTCCCCTGCCGATCGGTTTGGTGGCATCAATCAAAAACGCGACAACATCGACATCGTTCAGCTCGAACAACGCGCTCTTGTTGAGCTCGGATCCCAAGCCGTCCTTGGGCTTATGAATACCCGGGGTATCGACAAAGACCAGCTGGTAGCCGGGGCGGTTGACGACGGCGCGCATGCGGCGGCGGGTCGTCTGGGCCACCGGCGAGGTGATGGCGACCTTTTTGCCATAGCAGGCATTAAGCAGCGTGGACTTGCCGGCGTTGGGACGACCGACCAGGGCCACAAAGCCGCTGCGGAAACCGGGCTCCACGTCACCAAAGCCCGCGAGGTTGTCGTCCTCGTCGCACAGGGCGTCGAGTTCCTCGTCGCTCATACCCTCAAACGGGTCGAACTCCTCGACATCCTCGAGCTCCTCGGTATCCACCGCGTCCAGGGACTCGTCGTCCAAAATCTCATCGGTAGGCTGCATATTGTCGGACATGGGAATCCCTTTCTAAATAAAGTCGAGCGCGTGGGCAAATACCAGTACGCCCACAATCGCGGCGGTGATGGAAAGAACGTATACAGAGGCGGCGGCGATGTCCTTGGCGCGTTTTGCCAGCGGATGGAGCTCCTGGGTCGCCAGATCGACAATGGCCTCCATGGCGGTATTGCACAGCTCGCCGTGAATCACCAGGCCGCAGCAGATGATAATCGTGGCCCACTCGGCAATGTCGAGCCCCACGATGCAGCCGGCAATGACGGTGCACACGCCCGCTACGAGCATGACCTTAATGTTGCGCTCGGTCTTGACGGCGGTGACGAAGCCCTCCATGGCGTAGGAAAACGACTTTAAGAAGGACGGATGGTCCTTGTTCGATCCGGGAATCATAGACGGCTCCTAGTCGTGGGCGTGGTTGGTGATGGGGCCGACGTGGACTAGCTTAGGGTCCTCGCCGCGCTCGAGCGCCAGATCGCGCAGGATGGCGTCCTCGCGGGCCTCCATGACCTCGGCCTCGTCGTCCTCGATGTGGTCATAGCCCAGCAGGTGCAGCATTCCGTGTACGAGCATCAGACGGCACTCGTCAGCGGGGCTATTGCCAAAACCGGGGGCCTGACGGGCAATAACCTGCGGGGCCAAGATAATATCGCCGAGCTCGAGCGTCTCATCGGCGGGAATGTCATCGTCGAAGGCCGAATCGCACTCAAACGAAAGCACATCGGTGGTGCGGTCGATACCGCGCCACTCGTGGTTGAGCTCGTGCATCTCGTCCTCGTCGACATACGAAAGGGAAATCTCGACTCCACGTTCAACGCCCTCGGCGGCAAGCACAACCTCGCAGATGTGCTCCACCTCCTGCGCGTCGAGCAGCGTATCGAGCTCGGCATCGTTGCTGATCAATACACTCAACGGGACTCCTTTCGGTCGCGCGGGCGCTGCTCGCGCACGTCATCATAAGCTTCATATGCCTCGACGATACGACCCACCAGGGCATGGCGCACCACGTCGGCACGCTCGAGGTGAGAAAATGCGACATCGTCGACACGGCCCAAAATCTGCTCAACGTCAGCAAGACCGCCACGACGACCCACCAGGTCGCGCTGGCTCAGGTCGCCGGTAATCACGAACTTGGAGTTAAAACCCAAGCGCGTCAGAAACATCTTCATCTGCTCAGGCGTGGTATTTTGCGCCTCGTCGAGCACCACGAAGGCATCGCTCAGCGTGCGGCCGCGCATATAGGCAAGCGGGGCGATCTCGATCACGCCACGCTCCATAAGCTCATTGGTGCGCTCGCGATCCATCATGTCAAAAAGGGCGTCGTAGAGCGGACGCATGTAGGGGTCGATCTTTTCCTCAAGGGTACCGGGCAAAAAGCCCAGATTCTCCCCCGCCTCGACAACCGGACGCGTCAAGATCAAACGGCCCACCTCGTGACGCTTGAGCGCGGCAACGGCGAGCGCCATGGCCAGATAGGTCTTACCGGTACCGGCAGGACCCAAGCCAAAGGTGATGGTATGCGAGCGAATGGCATCCACGTAGCGCTTTTGCCCGAGCGTCTTGGGACGAATGACGCGGCCGCGATACGAAAGCAGCACGTCATCGCGAAGCGACGTAGCCTCGTGCTCACCGTCGCGCAGGACGGCCAGGCAGCGAGAGACATCGTCGGCAGACAGCGTGCGCCCGGCGGCCGCCTCGCGAAAAGCGTGCTCGAAAAAGCGCGCCACGAGTTCGACCTCGTCCGGGTCGCCGCTCACGGCGATGCTATCGCCACGGGCGACCACGTGAGCGCGAACCAAGCTCTCGAGCACGCGAAGGACGCCGTCGCCGGCGCCCAAAACGCACGAGGGATCAATTCCCTCGGGAACGGTAAGTCTAATCTTCGAGGCTTCCATGAACCTCCCTGCGTGCATGGACCAAGCCGGAATCATCGACTCCGATGATAGCAACATCGAGCAGGCACGGGGCTGTAAGTCCACAGGTATCGTCAAGACGGGCATGATGGAACGAGCCGAGCGTCAGGTTGTCACCATACTCGAGCACGGCACGCTCGACCGTGCCCACGCGACGACGAGCGTCGGCAATAGCGAGCTCCTGTGCAGCGGCCCGCATACGGCGGCTGCGCTCGGCCATAACCTCGGGTGGCACCTGGTCGGGCATGTCGGCAGCAAGGGTACCGGGACGCTTGCTGTAGCGAAACACGTGCATACGCGAGAAACCCACACGGCGGCACAGCGCCAGCGACTCCTCGAACTCCTCGTCCGTCTCACCAGGAAAACCGACGATGACATCGCACGAAAGGGACGCCTGGGGCAAGTTGGCGCGAATCATACGCACCGTGTCCTCAAAGGCTTCGGCGCTATAGGGACGGCCCATGCGATGCAGGGTCGCCGTGCAGCCGGACTGCACGGGCAGGTGCAAAAACGGGGCGATACGCTGCGGGTAGCGCGCCATAACCTTAAGCAGGCGCTCGGAGATATCCATGGGCTCGACCGAGGAAATGCGCACATGCGGAATAGACGTGCGCTCCATGATGGCCACGAGCAGCTCATCGATTTCGACGTGCTCGTCGGTCGCGCTCTTGCCATCGTAGGCACCCAGGTTCACACCGGTCAGCACCACCTCGGGCACGCCGGCCTCCTGGGCCTCGCGAACTTGCTCGAGCACGGACTCGACGGGCACGGAGCGCTCGGGGCCGCGCGCCTTCCACACAATGCAATAGGTGCAGCGATGGTTGCAGCCATCCTGAATCTTCACGCCCAGGCGAGAGCGACCGAGCGCATCGACCACCTCGCCATCGCTGCAGGCGGGAACGCTATCGGACTCAACACCCAGCACCTCGCATACACGTTCGGCGACATCGATCTTGGACGGCTCGGCAATCACGCGATCCGAAAGCTCCGACAGCTCCTCGGGATGCAAATTGACCACGCATCCGGTCACGACCACATAGGGCTCGTTTGGATGGGCCAGCGCATGACGGACGGCCTTACGGGTCTTGGCCTCGGCCTCGCCCGTAACGGCACAAGTGTTAATGACGATCAGATCGGCATCCTGGGGCTCCACAATAGCAAAGCCCAAGCGCATAAGATCGGCAGTGATACGGTCAGACTCAACCCGGTTGACACGGCAGCCGAGGTTGACGACGGAAATATGGGGTGCGAGCACGCGGGCTCCTTAATCGAGGATATCGTCGAGGGCACTCTTGATACGGTCGGTCACCGACTTCTTACCGGAAGCGACGTCATCGCCCATCTCATCGGCAAAAGCACGGAGCAGCTCGCGCTGCTTATTGGAAAGATTGGTGGGAACGACCACGCGCAGTTGCACGATCAGGCGGCCACGCGAACCGCCACCGCCAATGCGCGGCATGCCGTAATTATTGACGCTCACGGTGTCGCCGTACTGGGCGCCGGCGGGAACCGTCACCTTAACGACCTCGTCGGGCATAATGCCCTCGACCTCGATCTCGCAGCCGAGCGCAGCCTGCGCAATCGAGATATCGCTCACCAGGTACAGGTCGTCCCCGTTGCGCTTAAAGCACTCATGGTCGGCAACGCGCACGTTGACAATCAGGTCGCCCGAAGGCTCGCCGCGAAGACCGGCCTCGCCAAAGCCGTTCACACGCAGCTGGCGACCGGTCGAAACGCCGGCAGGAATATCGATGTCGATCTTTTCATGCGAAGGCGTGCGGCCCTGACCGTCGCAGGTCTCGCAGGGATGGTCGATGACCGTGCCCTCGCCATGGCAGTCGGGGCAAGGCGAAGAGGACTGAACCTGGCCCAAAAACGATCGCTGAACCGTCGTGACATAGCCCGTGCCGTGGCAGCGGCCGCACTGCTTTTCCTGTGCGCCCTCTGCCCTACCGGTGCCGTTGCAGTCCTCGCAAGGAGCAAGGCGGTCATAGCTGATCGTCTTTTTGCAGCCGAGCGCCGCCTCCTCGAGCGTCACCGAAAGCGAGATGGCCATATCACGTCCGCGACGACGCTCACGACGGCTGCGGGCGCCACCGCCGGCACCGCCGCCAAAGAACGACGAGAACAAGTCGTCCATGCCCATGCCACCAAAGATATCGTTGATATCGACGTAGCCCGAACCACCAGGGCCGTCGGCAGTGCCGTAACGGTCGTAGTTAGCACGCTTCTGCTCATCGGAAAGAACGGAATAGGCCTCGTTGAGCTCCTTGAACTTGGCCTCGGCCTCGGGGTCGTCCGAAACATCCGGATGTACGGTACGGGCCTTCTTTAGAAACGCACGCTTAATCGTCCGCGCGTCGGCATCCCTGTCGACGCCAAGCACCTCGTAGTAATCCCTATTTTCCGACACAACCGAATCCTTCCGACTTTCATTATTGTCACAGTGCGTCCTATACCCAAGCAGGGCCGACCGCAAACAGAGGGTTTGATGTTATTGCATTTGGTACGGCGAAAGCATGGCCCGTTGCGAGCAGCTCGCGAACCAAACCGACACGAGCGCGAACATGAAGCCATTGGCAAAACCGTTGGCAAACTGCATCGCGCCGCGCTTCCACCACAGCAGGCTGCGGTGCAGCACGCCGTCCGAGAGCACCATGAACAGGCCCATGGCAAACGGAATAAAGCACATCACGGCAAAGGCCGAGAACACGCCCGAGATGGCCGATAGCACCAAAAACGGCGCCACGATGCCCATCAGGTAAAAACCGGTACGGGCCTTGCCTTCCAGGCGCTCGGCCTCAACATGGGCGCGACCGACCAGATCACCGCCAGAGGCGCCGTTGGTGCCGGCGTGACCCATGCCGCCAATACGGACCTCGTCGCCATCGTGCGTGCCGGCGGGAAACTCAATCGTCTGCTCGGAGGTCACACGGGTCCGCCCGCTGCCGCCGCAATCGGGACAGGGGTCGGCGACGACCTTACCGGAGCCACCGCACTCAGGGCAGACCGACTGGAACATGCCGGCACCAAACAGAAAGGACAGGTCGACATCGATGTGACCGCGACCGCCGCAGCTCGGACAGGTATGTGCATGCTCGGACGAAACAGAGCCCGAACCACCGCAGTGACCACAGGTATCGAAGCGCGTATAGCGGACGGTCTTGCGGGCACCGCCCTTGGCCTCCTTGGCGTCGAGTTTGATATCGACGACCACATTGGCGCCGTTCTCGGGATTGTAAGCAGCCTGCCCACGACGCTGCTGGCCCCAAGCGCCGCCAAAGGGAAAACCGCCCTCAAAGGGATTGCCATAGCCTGTGTTGCCGGCGTAGCCGCCACCATAGGGCGAAGCCGTAGGAGCACCGGCAAAGGGATTGCCCGAGCGCATGGCGTCGTAGCGCGCACGTTTTTGCTCATCCGAAAGCACGGCGTAGGCCTCGGAAACCTCTTTAAACTTTTCCTCGGCATCCGGCTCTTTGTTGACGTCCGGATGGAGCTTGCGGGCCTTTTGCTGAAAGGCCTTTTGAATATCACGCGAGGTGGCGTCCTTGGAGACACCCAGAATCTCGTAGTAATCTTTTTCGTTCATCGTCGCCATGCGCGGCAACCTCCTGCTCACAGCAGCGTATATATTCCGGTAATTCTACCCGAGCGGCCTAAGCTAGATCCCAAAACAGCTCGAACAGAACATTTCCATCGAGCCAGCCCAAGTGTGTCGGCGCCAGACGAGCTCGAACATAGCCCGCGACGACATCTGCCGAAGTGAAAGGTCCCTCATGGACCCCGAGCGTCTCGGGCACCCAAGTGGCAAGACCCAATTCGAGCGCGCGATCGCAGGCAGCTGCCAGCTCATCGGCCGGGATGACGCAAGCTGCACGAACCAACAGGTCGGACGCAACACCGCCCGTCATGCGACAAGACAGCATCAGGTCTTCAGCCGCAGCCTCACGCTGCGACAGATATTCGGCCTCAAACGCCGTCGCGTCATCGTCACGTTGCACCAGACGCACGCGGTACGAATCGCCTCGAGAAGACACGCCGGGGAACAAACCTGCAAGACGGTCGAAATCCTCGGCGTCGAGCATGCCCGCGGCGGAACGACCCAGGCCCAAATAGCCCTGGCCGGTCCAGTAGGCAATGTTATGGGCGCACTCATGTCCGTCGAGCGCATAGCTTGCCACCTCATACGGGTGATAGCCGGCCGCACCCAGACGCTCACGCGCCACATCCATGCACGAAGCTTGAAAATCCTCGTCGGGCTCGACCGACTCGTCGCGGCACGCCATGCGATAAAGGGGAGTCCCCTCCTCAAGCGTGAGCGGGTAGACCGACACATGATGCGGAGCCGCCGCCAGCACGCCATCGAGCGTGCGCTTCCAACTCGCTGCGGTCTGCCCGGGAAGTCCGCACATAAGGTCGCACGACACGTCAAGCCCAGAGTTCTTGACCGTCGCGATGGCGGCAAACGCCCGATCGGCATCGTGAATACGGCCGATGGCGGTAAGTTCGGTGTTATCGAGCGTTTGCACGCCCAGAGAGACGCGTGTGACACCAACCTTGGCAAGCGCAGTGGCAAGCTCGGCGGTCAGCGACTCGGGATTGGCCTCGCAGGTAAACTCAACGGGGGCGCACCACGCACGAATACGCCGCGCCAGCTCCACCAGGCGCTCCCCCGCCAGCGACGGCGTACCGCCGCCAACATAGACGGTGCGGATATGGTCAAGGGCCCCAGCCTTGCCAAAAGCATCGAGGCGCGCGAACAACTGCTCAAAATAGACATCGAGCGCAGCACTCAGGTCGCACGGAGAAAAACTGCGCGAGTCAAAGTCGCAGTACCGGCACTTTTGGGCGCAAAACGGCACGTGCACGTACAGCGCGGTAACGGCCACCCTTAAGCCTCCAGCGGATGAGGGGGCACCAATTCGCCGGCGGCAAGGGCAGCCTCGCAGGCCACCACATCGCGCTCGATATCATCGACCAGTGCCATAAACTCCTCGTACGTGGAGCAGCGCACCACCTGAGCGCGCCAGGCGGCGGCATGGGGCATGCCCTTTAGATACCAGCTCGCGTACGTACGGGCATGCCCTTTAGATACCAGCTCGCGTACGTACGGGCGCGCGACATAAGCGGCAGAAGCTCGTGCGTCAACGTCAGGTGCTCACGCAGAGCCTCCAGGCGCTCGACCGAGGAGCGAGAAGGAACCGGCGTGCCATCGAGCGCAAGGGCGCGAGCATCACCGAACACCCACGGATTGCCGTAGATGCCGCGCGCGATAAACACCGCGCTGGCACCCGAGCCTTGCAGATGCTCAGCAGCGTCCTCGGCCGAGAACACATCACCCGAACCAATCACGGGAATCTCGACAGCGTCGGCAACCTCATCGACGACAGACCAATCGGCCTGGCCCGTATAGAGCTGCGTGGCACAACGACCGTGCACGGCGACTGCGGCGGCACCGGCGCCTTCGAGCATCTGGGCAAACGTCGCGGCATTACGGTCCTCGGCATAAAAGCCCTTGCGGATCTTTACAGTCACGGGCACATGTGCCGCGCCCACCGCCGCCTCGACGATCTTCTCGGCCAGATCGGGCGTGCGCATAAGCGCCGAGCCCTCGCCCTTGGTAACGACCTTGCGCGCCGGACAAGCCATGTTGATATCAATCAATGACAGGCGATCGCCAACGCGCTCCTCGACGGCGGCGACGGCACTCGCAAACTGATCGGGCTTGGAGCCAAAGAGCTGCACGCAAATCTGCTGCTCCTCGTCGGCCGGCAGCACCAGGCGCCACGTTTTGTTGCTGGCATAGGCAAGGCCCGCCACGCTCACCATCTCGCTGTAGGCAAGGTTGGCACCGCGGCGGCGGCACATGATGCGGTAGGCAGGGTCGGTCACGCCCGCCATGGGAGCCATAAGGAACGGCTGCTCGGCATAGGCGCCCAGCAGCCGCAGACTATATTCGGAAAGCGCCATAGACCTACTCGTCCACCTTGAGGATCGCCATAAAGGCCTCCTGCGGGACCTCTACCGAGCCGATGGCCTTCATGCGCTTTTTGCCCTCTTTCTGCTTCTCGAGCAGCTTGCGCTTTCGCGAGATATCGCCGCCATAACACTTGGCCAGCACGTCCTTGCGGCGCGCTTTGACGGTAGAGCGGGCAATGATCTTGTTGCCGATGGCGCCCTGGATAGGCACCTCGAACAGCTGGCGCGGAATGATTTCCTTGAGCTTGTCGCACAGACCGCGGGCCAGGCCATAAGCCTTATCCTTGTGCACGATAAACGACAGCGCGTCCACCTCGTCGCCCGAAAGCAGGATGTCGAGCTTGACGAGCTCGGAGGGGCGATATTCGTTGAACTCGTAGTCGAGCGAGGCGTAACCCTTGGTGCGGCTCTTGAGCTGGTCAAAAAAGTCCAGAATGAGCTCGGCAAGCGGCATGTCGAAACGCATCTCGACCGATTTGCTCGTGAGATGGATCATGTCGGTTGTAATGCCGCGATGCTCGATAGCGAGCTGCATGACGGCACCCGTATACTCGGGCGGACAGATAATCTTGGCCTTGAGGTAGGGCTCCTCGATGCGCTCGATGCGCGTAGCCTCGGGCAGATCCTGCGGGCTGCGAACATCAATCATCTCGCCGTCGGTCTTGTAGACGTGATAGTCCACCGAAGGGCTCGTGGCAATCAGGTCCAGGTTGAACTCGCGCTCCAGGCGCTCCTTGACGACCTCCATATGCAGCAGGCCCAAGAAGCCAACGCGGAAACCAAAGCCGAGCGCCACCGAAGTCTCGGGCTCCCACACCAACGACGGGTCGTTGACATGCAGCTTATCGAGCGCGTCACGCAGGTTCTCGTAGTCCTTGTTATCGATCGGGAACAGGCCCGTATAGACCATGGGCTTAGCCTCGCGGTAACCGGGAAGCGGCTCGGGGCAGGGGTTCGACGCCCAGGTAAGGGTGTCGCCCACGCGAACGGCCTCGGGGTCCTTCAGGCCCGTGACCACGTATCCGACCTCGCCGACCGTCAGCGCGTCGACCGGCGTCTCGGCGGGACGCTTGACGCCCACGCCATCGACCAAAAAGTCGCCCTTTGCCTGCATCATGCGCAAGATATCGCCCTTTTTGATGGAGCCGTCAAAGATGCGCACCGTGGCGACGACGCCACGATACTCGTCGAAGTATGAATCCAGAATGAGTGCCTTGAGCGGCGCATTCGCATCGCCCTTGGGCGGAGAGATCAGAAAGACGATGGACTCCAGCAGATCGTGGATGCCCTCGCCGGTCTTGCCCGAGACACACACGGCATCATCGGCAGGGATCGCCAGGTCATCCTCGATCTCGGTCTTAACCTCGTCGGGATGAGCCGAGGGCAGGTCGATCTTGTTGATGGCCGGCACAATGTCCAGATTGGCGTTCATGGCAAGCGTCGCGTTGGAGACGGTCTGTGCCTCGACGCCCTGTGTGGCGTCGACAACGAGCACCGCGCCCTCACAGGCTGCCAGCGAGCGCGAGACCTCATAGGTAAAGTCCACGTGGCCCGGCGTATCGATCAGATTGAACTGATACGTCTCGCCATCGTCGGCGTCATAGGACACGCGAACGGCATTGGACTTGATCGTGATGCCGCGCTCGCGCTCGATATCCATGGTGTCGAGCAGCTGCGACTCCATGTCGCGCTCGTCGACGGTATGGGTGAGCTCGAGAATGCGGTCACTGATCGTGGACTTGCCATGGTCGATGTGCGCAACAATCGAGAAGTTGCGGATGTGGGAAATGTCAATTGAAGTATTCATGCGGACTATCTTACCCGAGCGGTACAAAAAATGGAGCCTGTTCCATAAAACAGGCTCCATTTATGCGCGTAATCTGTGTGGTGTGAAATTTACAACTTAAGCGTTGATGCTGTTCACGAGCTTGGCAAGACCGGACTTGCGGTTGGAAGCCTGGTTCTTGTGGATAACATGCTTGGCGGCAGCCATGTCGAGACGCTTGGTGACGGTCTTGAGGGCAGCCTGGGCCTTCTCGGCGTCGCCCTCGGCGACGGCGGACTGGACGTGCTTGGTCAGCGTCTTGAGCTCGGACTTGACAGCCTTGTTACGCATGCGAGCTGCCTCATTGGTGCGGATACGCTTCTTCTGAGACTTGATGTTTGCCACTTCTGGAGTTCCTTTCGAGTTCCTTGCAAAAAATGTATGACACCTCTGAGACACGGTGAGGTCATGCAAGCGCCTACTATAGCACGCTCCCCCTCAAAGGGATAGAACGAATTTGTCAAATAGGCAGGTAT
Source organism: uncultured Collinsella sp. (assembly GCA_902490305.1). Lineage (GTDB taxonomy): Bacteria > Actinomycetota > Coriobacteriia > Coriobacteriales > Coriobacteriaceae > Collinsella. Next base: position 82,266 of record CABUDI010000003.1, on the reverse strand, counting down.
CATCACGATTTTCTCAAGATGTTCGTAATCCAGAGCAAAAGCGCGGCCTCAGAATCGGCCGAACCCTTGAGCGCGAGCTCTACATCGACCGCCCCCTCGAGCGCCGCGACGAGCTCTGCCATCGAAAAGCGACGTGCCCAGGTCAAGTGATTCTTGACCTGCCAGGACTGGAGCTTGAGCGTTGCGGCCAGCTCACGACCCTGTCCGCGCGCATCGAGCGCCTTGGCGACGATAAGCTCGCGGATGCGGCCGCACAGCAACGTGTAAGTCCACACGTAGCTCTTGGCGGGCAATAGATTGAAAAGCTCGAGCGAGCGTCGCATGTCACGTGCCGAGACCGCATTGAGAAAGTCCCAGGGTTGAACCTCGGCCGTACGTACAATCCAGCGCTCAACGTCGGCAAGCTCAATCTGGGGCGCCTCGACCATCTGGGCAAGCTTAGCCAAGTCGTTATCGAGCATGCGAGTGTTCTCGCCCGAACGCGAGACGAGCTCCTCGGCGGCCGCCGTCGAGATCGACTTGCCGCGCTGCGTCGCCATCTGCTGCACGCGACGCGGTAGCTCCCAGCGCTTGGTGCCGGAGCAATCGATCACGGCCTTCTTATCGATCTTGGCGATCGCCTTATACAGGCGTGTGTTCTTGGCAAGCGAGTCGGCAATGATGAGGCAGACCGTTGTGGGGCTGGGACTCGCCAAATACTCGACAAGCGGCTCCGAGACCGCCTTGGCGAGCTTTGAACAGCCGTCAAGGATTACCAGGCGAAACTCGCTGCCCATCGGAAAGGTGTTAAGCGATCCGATAATCGACTCGATATCGGGGTCTTTGGTCATATCGCGCTCGTCGAGGTTGAACTCGACCATGCCCGTCTTTTCCAGACGCGCTTTCATACGCGAGACGGCGTGATCGCGTTTGACGCCGTCGGTACCGACGATCAGATATGCCGGCAGCAGACCGATTTCGGACATTGCGCTCCCCTCCCGCAGGCCTTCGTATTCGTTCCGTGCCATTCTAGCCCAGGGGCCCACCACACGCCAACGACGTCGTCACGGTCGCTGGCATCGCATCGTAAAGCCCTTCGCGGTCGGCGTGATGGTGATATCGCCGTGTTCGATAGTGCACGCGAACACACCGCCCGCTTCCTTAACGGCATCGATGCAGGCATCGGACGGATGGCCGTATCGATTCCCCTCGCCCGCGCTCGCGAGGGAAAGCTCAGGCTTCAGGACGTCCAGCGACTCACCATCGACTGAAACCTTAGAGCCGTGATGCCCAAGTTTAAGGACATCGATATCCCCCACCTCCTGCACGAATTCCCGTTCTTGGTCGAGCTCGGCATCACCGGTGAGGAGCATACGCAGGCCCTTGCCTTCCTGAATATAAGAGAGCAGCAGGACAAGCGAGTCCTCATTTCCCTCGCCATCCACGGACTCGAATGGCCACATCACGCGAGCGCAAAATGAGCCGATGCCGACCGTATCCCCACGGCGCACCTGCCGATACTCCACGCCAGGTCGGTTCAATACTTCGGCAGGAGCATCCTCCAGCGCATCCGCCGCCACGGCAATCGTTCCGACCGAAAACTGTTCGAGCACGGCAGGCAGACCACCCCAGTGGTCCTCATCCCAATGCGTCACAAAGACGGCATCGATATGGTGCACGTTATTGCGAACCAACGCCGCCACCACGCGCTCGTCGAGCCCGCAGTCGACGAGCGCTACTGCACCGCCCTCGCGGATAAGAATCGCATCGGCCTGGCCCACATCGAGTACCGTCACCGAAGGCGGAGCGAATCGATCCCAGTAGACGTACGGAATCGCAGCCAGGAGTACCAAGCATGCAAGCCCCACCGCCATAGGACGTGCACGGGGACGCGGCCACCAGACCAGCAGAACCGCCAGCAAACACGGCACTAGGTAAATCCACATGCTATCGGGCGGCAAACTCACGGATGCACCCGGCACGGCGGCAAACAGCTGCTCGAAGAACAGTGCGCAACGGGCGGCAATCATGGGCACAATGAGCGCCCAAGTCCGCAAAGGTGCCACGAGCGAAAAGGGAACCAGCACAATCGACACAGCAAGCAGTACGCTCACCACCGGACCGATGACCGCATTTGCCAGCGGAGCAATGAGCGATAACGTACCAAAGGCGGGAATGGTAATGGGAAGTGTCGCCAATTGCGAGCACAGCGTGGCGGAAAGCATGCTGGCGACGCCCGATGGCACACCCAGCTCACCCAAAGCGTAGGTCGCATAGGGGCAAAAGCACAGAATGGCTAAGACGCTGGCACATGAAAGCTGAAAGCCCATCTCGAACAGCACCGTCGGCCGCAGTAGCACAAAGATGGACATGGTTACGAAGAGTGCCGATTCGCCGTGCCGGCGACGCCCCGCGCCGTTTACGACAAGCGTCGCGAACACCATGCAGCACGCGCGCACGGCCGAAGGAGACGCGCCCGTAAAGGCAGCGTAGCCAACAAGCGATATCGCCAATATCGCCCGCTGAAGACCACGTGAGCACCGAGTCTTTTGCAATGCGCCCTCGATTACAAACCCCACGATAGCCAAATGGCTGCCCGAGACGGCGATAAGATGCGCCGTCCCCGTCACCGAAAACCAATCGCCCGCCGGCTGGGCGCGCAGCTCGGCCGAACGACCGCAGGCGACACCGGCTATGAGCGCACGCGCCGGGTCGGTCGCAGGCGCAATGGACGCAAGCAGCCCATTTCGCAGCCGAAGCAGCGGCCCCGGAGAGCCCTCATCGACCGGCACAATCCGAACGGCTTGAACCTTGCGTACCTCGCCTCGGAGCGCGCGCGATCGTCCAAACGCATCGTTCTCAAAACGTGAAACGCGACCGATAACACGCACGTGCGCCCCGACCTTGAGCTCGCGGTCACACGATAGGCGAACCGCTGCCAAGTTCTTACCGTCCGCGCGTGCCTCGCAGGTATAGGAATACACGTCGTCGTTTATGGATGGATCACCCTGCACGACAAACTCGAGGCTGCTTGCCGCTCGACCGTCGAGCGCCTTCGAGGCGCCTAGCGTGCCCACAGCCCACCACGCCGAGACGACCGCTCCCGCCACGAGACCGACGGACGCGGCATACAGCCACCGCTTCAAAGGGGCAAGCCGCGCACAAGATTGAGCCAGCACAACGAAGACCGCCGCCGCAACGGGAATGGCCCATAGCGGCCCGACCGCCGGCACCCGCTCCCTCAGCAGCGCATCAGCGGCCACGTTAAGCACCAAAGCGCAGCTCACGCACATGCCGGCACACAGGGCCATCGTCCACGGCATCAAGGGCCGCGGAGGCATCACATGCTCGCGCTCGGTCGCACTCATACGCAGATGCAATCTTTGATTTTGGCAAGCTTCTTCTCGCCGATTCCCGACACACGCATCAGATCGTCAACCGAGGCAAAAGCACCGTTCTTTGTACGCTCATCGATAATCGACTGTGCCATGGAGGGACCGATGCCCGAGAGCGTCTGCAGCTCTGCCGTGCTTGCCGTATTGATGTTGACTAGGCCCGTTGCGCCACTCACGCCCAATGATGCGGAAGCCCCACCATCAACACCGGCTTCCGCAATGGACGCCTGCTGCTCCCCTACCGTTGGAACGTGGATTTTTTGTCCATCAGTGACCTTAGATGCCCGATTGAGCCCCGTAACGTCTGCCTCGGGCGCCAGCCCGCCGGCGGCATCAATCGCCTGAGCCACCCGCGCGCCGTCCTTGAGGCGATATACACCGGGCGACACAACGGCGCCATCGACATCGACATAGACCTCTGCCGCGGCAGAAGCCTTAGTCGAAGAACCTTCGGATGTCTTTCCGCTCGAGGCATCACCGGATCCCGGCTCCATCAACGAGCCCGTACCGTCAGTGCGCTCAAACGACACACCGCCGGCACCGCCGCCAAGGTTCGCCATCGCCAAGCCGCTCGCCATCGCAATGACGACCAGTATCGCCATCACCACTGCCTTATGACCGAGCAGCTTGTCCGCCAAGCGGTCCATCCGTTTGACCCGTTCGTGTTGTTCGCGCTGCGCCATAGCAAAACCTCCCAACACCATCGTGTCAGGAAAGGAGCCCTGCAACAGCCACGCTCCAAAACCGGTTTTAGCGGTCAAACCAAAAACCGACCAAAACCTTGCACAAATCTGTCCATTTATTCAGGCACACGTCAGCAAATGAACACTTAGCCGCAAAATGCCCAGATAGCAAAAGACCGACGATGCAGGCGCATCGTCGGTCTATGCACAACATTACTCGTGATCTTGGTAAATCTCACGCGGAGCAAGCTCCGAATGTTTGCGTTTTAAGGTCTTAGGGGCCTTATACGTGTTGCTCTCGAAGTCGATGTACTCGGTCTGCTTGAGCAGGCGCTCGATCATCTCCTCGTGATCGAACAACTCCCAGGCCTCATGCACGGCATCGAGTTTAGCGTGCGTCTCGGGACGGCGCGGCATAAACAGCGTGCAGCAGTCGGGAGCGGCCTCAGTCGAGATATCGAACGTACCAATCTCCTCGGCGCGCGCGATGATCTCCTGCTTGTCCGAACCGATGAGAGGGCGGAACACGGGGATCTTCACGGCCTCGTTGACGGCCATGATGTTCTCAAGCGTTTGGGAGGCAACCTGCCCAAGCGATTCGCCCGTCACGATAGCCTTGGCGCCCTCGATGTGTGCAATGCGCTCGGCAACCGAATACATAATGCGGCGATACATGATCACGCGCAGGTTGCTGGGACAGGTCACCGAAATCTCGCGCTGGCAGTCGCCAAACGGCACAACATACAGACGGCCGATCTGGACACCCGGCTCAAGGGCGCGAATGATGTCCTGCACTAGATACTCGCTGGTATCTGGCGTCTGCGGACGACCGGAAAAATGCACCGGCACGCACACGGCTCCGCGTCGCGCGAGCATCCAGGTCGCCACCGGCGAGTCGATACCCGATGACAGCAGGGTCACGACCTTACCGGCAGAGCCCACCGGCAGACCGCCCACACCGCGCTCGGAGCGCGCGTACACATAAACGCTACCCTGAACAACCAGCACGTGAACCATCGCGTCGGGATCGTGCATTTGAACCTTTTTATCGGGGAACGCCTCGCACAGCACCTCGCCAACCTGTCGATTGATATCAATCGAGGTGAGCTCATAGTCGGTATTGGAGCGCTTGGCGTGCACCTTAAACGAATCGAAGGGGCCAAACTCACGCAGCGCCTTCACGGCGGCGGCACAGTACTCCTGAGGGTCGCGATTGGTGTGATACGCCAAAGACACGCGAGCAACGCCGGGAACGGTGCGAATGACACGAGCCGCCTCGTCGGCCTGATGCTCGTTAAAGGTCACGAGGATATAACCGGAAATTCGAGACACGGCATTCACGGAAAAGGCGGCCAAGGCCGCCTTGATGTTATCCATGAGGATATGCTCAAAATGTGCGCGGTTCTTACCCTTAAGTCCAACCTCGTGATAGTGGACCAGGCAGACGCGAGCCGCCATTTAGGCTTCAGCAACCTTGTGGCCGAGCGCCTTCTCATAACGGGCCTCGTCGTAAGAGATGTCGCCGTCGATAATCTCATCCATAGCCATCGAAATGGTATCGGCACCGGAAAGCCCGATGGTGATGTCATCGACATCCTGGACGGCAAGCACGCGGTTGTGCTGGCCACGCAGCATGCTATTGATGTCGCAGGCGCGCTTGGAGGCAAGCGAAGCGAGCAGGAAGCGGTTGTGATCGGTCTTCTCCAGAAGATCGTCAATGCAAGGCTTTACAACGGACACGGACCTCAGATCCTTTCATGCATATCGAGAACGCGAACGAGCTCATCGGTCGCGCGGTCGAGATCGTCATTTACCACGACGTCGTCGTAGCGGTCGGCAAGGGCAAGCTCATCGGCGGCGTTTGCCATACGCAGCTCAATCGTCTCGGGCGTCTCGGTACCGCGACCGACTAGACGCTCGCGGAGTACCTCAAGCGAAGGCGGCTTGATAAAGATCAGCACGGCCTCGGGGAAACGCTCCTTCACCTGCAGGGCACCCTGGACATCGATCTCCAAGATGAGAGACGAACCAGAGGCGAGCTTGGACTGAACCTCGCTCACCAACGTGCCGTAGCAGTTACCGTGGACCTCGGCCCACTCAACAAACTCACCGTTTGCCACGCGGCGGTCGAACTCCTCACGCGTCAGGAAAAAGTAATTGACGCCATCGACCTCGCCTTTGCGTGGGGCTCGCGTGGTAGCCGAAACCGTCAGGCCCAGGTTAGAGCGACGCTCGCGCACACGAGTGACGAGCGTGCCCTTGCCCGCGCCTGACGGTCCAGAAATCACAAAGAGCTTGGAATCCTGAGCGCTCACTTATTTGGTCAGCTGCTCGAGGAGCTGCTCGCGCTGACGGACGCCAAGGCCCTGAACGCGACGGGTAGCGGAGATGCCGAGCTCCTCCATGATCTTGGCGGCCTTGGCCTTACCATAACCAGGGAGAGACTCGATGAGGGTGGAAACCTTCATGCGGGAAGCGATGGGGTCATCGGAGTTGAGCACGGACTCGAGGGACTTCTCGCCCTTCTTGATCTGCTCGCGAAGCTCAGCGCGGGCGTGACGTGCGGCAGCAGCCTTCTCAAGAGCCTGCTTGCGCTGCTCATCGGTAAGCTGAGGGAGTGCCATTCGTACCTCCAAATAGTTGGGTTATATCTGATTCAATAATTGGCATTTTAGCACGTAGAACGTACAAAATGCCCAATCGCGGCTCCATAGGTTAGACGATACCCGCAAAAAGTGCAATATACTGCGCCCAAAGTTAAGCCCCTGACCTGCGATTCCACACAAAGGATGGGAAAGTTTACGCAGGCACAGGGGCTATTTTGTGCTAATGAGACCCAAAAGTGGTGACTTAGGGGAATCTTTTACGCGACGTTTTCGACCAGCTCGGCGACGATGGCGTCAAAGGCGGCAACCGGATCGTCGGCACCAGTGATGGGACGGCCCACCACAATGTGGCTTGCGCCTCGCTCGATAGCCTGGGAAGGCGTCGCCACGCGAGACTGGTCGCCTAAGGCGGCACCCACCGGACGCACACCCGGAGTCACGATCAGGGCATCAGGACCCAGCAGCTCACGCATGTCGTGAGCCTCCATCGGCGAGCACACGATGCCATCGATGCCGTTGGCCTGAGCGAGCTTTGCCAGGCGGGCGGCCTCCTCGGCCACGGGCGACTCGACGCCGATCTCGCTCAAGGCATCCTGATTCATGCTCGTGAGCACGGTGATGGCGACGAGCTTGGCTCGGTCCTCGCGCGCCTCCTCGGCACCCTCGCGGCAGGCAGCGAGCATGGCGCCCGAACCCAAGCCGTGAACCGAGAGCAGGTCGGCACCGGCAAGCGAGGCCGAACGGGCGGCACCGCGAACCTGATGCGGAATATCATGGAACTTAAGGTCAAGGAAGACCTTAAAGCCCAGGTCCTTAAAGGTCTTGACGATCTCGGGGCCCTCAGCGTAATAGAGCGTCATACCAACCTTAAGCCAGGCGGCATGGCCCGAAAGCTCGTGGGCGAGCTCGAGCGCACGCTCACGATCGCAGTCGAGGGCGACGATTACGCGGTCGCGGGCATCGGTCTCTAGCATTCGAAAGCACCTACCAGCTCGTTGATGTCCTTTACGCCCTGGGACTCGGCCCAGGCCTCGAGCTCATGCGCGATCTTGAGCGAAGCGCACGGATCGACGAAGTTGGCCATGCCAACCGACACGCAGGTGGCACCGGCCAGGATAAACTCGGCCGCATCCTCGCCGGTCATGACACCGCCGACACCGTTGATGGGGATATCGACGGCCTGGGCAACCTCCCAGACCATGCGCACGGCGATGTGGTGGCACAGCGGGCCCGAAAGGCCGCCCTTGGGCTTGGCCACGCGGGACTTGCGGGTATGGACGTCGATGGCCATGCCCTGGATGGAGTTGATGACCGAAAGGCCGTCGGCACCGGCAGCCTCGAGGGCCCTGGCGATCTCGGCGACGTTGACCGGCGCCATCTTCACGAACAGCGGCTTATCGGTCACCTTACGGCAGGCAGCCATAACGGAAGAGGCGCCCTCGGGCGTGGAGCCCATGGCGGCACCGCCGGCGGCGATATTAGGGCAGCTCACGTTGATCTCGTAGCCGGCAGCCCAGGGGCACAGCTCGACATACATCTCGAGCGCGCGGACAAACTCCTCGACGGAGTGACCGGCGACCTGGCAGATGACCTGGCAACCGTCCTTGGAGAGCTGCTCGAGCCACGGACCAGACTCACGGGCAAAGGCAGCCACGCCAGGGTTCTGAAGGCCCACGGAGTTGATCATGCCGCCCGGGATCTCGGCCATGCGGGGCGCGGGGTTGCCGGGCCAGGGCTCGGCAGCGCAACCCTTGGTGGTGATGGCGCCCAGCTGGGAAACATCAAAGAAGTTCTGGAACTGCCAACCGTAGCCAAAGGTACCGGCTGCGGTGTTAATGGGGTTCTGCATCTTGACGCCGCCGAAATCGACGGCCATGTTCACGGTACCCACTAGAAGACCACCACCTTGGAAGCATCGAACACGGGGCCGCACATACAAGCACCCTTCATACCGTCGACCGTCTCGACATTGCAGGTGTTGCAGGCGCCAAAGCCACAGCTCATCATGCGCTCGAGCGACACCTCGCAGTACACACCGGCCTCGGCGGCAGCGGCGGCGACCTTCTTCATCATGACGGCGGGGCCGCAGCTGGCGACGTAGTCGTAGCCGCCCTCTCCAAGCAGCTCGGCTGCCGGATCGGTGCAAAAACCGTGCGTGCCGAGCGAACCGTCGTCGGTGCACACGTTAACCGTGGCGCCCAGCGCACGGAACTCATCGACACCCACGACTTTGGAAGCGGTGCCAAAGCCCAGGCACACGTCCACATCAACACCCTGCTCGGCAAGCATGCCGGCAAGACACAGCACAGGCGGAACGCCGATGCCACCGGCGACGAGCAGTGCCTTCCTGGTGCCCTCGGGTACCATCCAGCCACGGCCACCGGGGCCCAACAGGTTAGAGGTGGAGCCAGGGCCCATCTGGGACAAACGGCGGGTATCGTCGCCCACGACGGCGTACCACAGCTCGACGGTGCCGGCCTCGGCGTCGGCGCGATAGAAGCTCAGGGGCACGCGAAGCAGCGAGGAGGCATCGCCGGGCACGGCAATGTTCACAAACTGACCGGGCTTGAGCGCACTTGCAAGCTTGGGGGCCGAGATTACGAGCGAGAAGATGCCGTCGGCGATCTCCTGGTTCGAGACGACCTCGAAGTCGTGCATGCGTGCAGTGGAAGGTGTGGGCATAGACGCTCCAATCCCCCATGCGGTTGCATGGTTCAGGCGAACAGAAAGCGCGGCACCGCAAGGGCGCCGCGCACAAAAGCGATAAGGCTATGCTAGCAGATGCAGCCGTCGGCAAGCGTCTGTTTACCGCCGACAAATACATCGGTGGCACGACCGGTGAGCGTGCGGCCGGCAAAACCGGAATTCTCGGCGCGCGACTCGTAACCGTCCTCGCCAACCGTCCAGGTTGCGGAGGGGTCGAACACGGTCAGGTCGGCGACAGAGCCCGCCTTGACCTGAACCTGATCGAGGCCCAGAATCTCACGCGGCTTGATGGCCATGAGCTCGACCATGCGGCTCACGCTCATCTTGCCCGTGTTGACCAGCTCAGTGAGCACGAGCGACAGCGAAGTCTCGAGGCCAATCATTCCAAAGGGCGCGAGCTCGAACTCGCGGGCCTTCTCCCACGGGGTGTGGGGAGCGTGGTCGGTAACGATAGCGTCGACGGTACCGTCGATGACACCCTGACGGATGGCCTCGGCATCCTCGTCGGTGCGCAGCGGCGGATTGACCTTGAGCGAGGTGTTGTAGGTCTCGTCCAGGTCGTTCTCGGTCAGGAACATGTGGTGCGGGGTGGCCTCGCAGGTCACCTGAACGCCAGCGGCCTTACCGGCACGCACGATCTCCAGACCATGGGCGGTGGAGATGTGCTGGATGTGCAGCTTGGCACCGGTCAGCTTGGCGATCTCGATGTCGCGGGCGATCTGGAGCTCCTCGCCGACAGCCGGCCAACCCTCGAGGGCCAGACGGGTCGAGACCTTGCCCTCGTTGATCTGGCCGTGGCCGACCAGGTCCTCGTCCTGGCAGTGGCTCATGAAGACCTTGCCGAACATCTTGCCGTAGTCCATGCAGCGACGGAGCATGCCCGCGCCCTGCACGCCGCGACCGTCATCGGTGAAGGCGACGGCGCCGTGGGCGACCATATCGCCCATCTCGGACATGGCCTCGCCCTTAAGACCGCGGGTCATGGCGCCCGACGGATAGACGCGGCAGTGGCCGACCTCGGCAGCGCGGGACTTGACGAACTCCACGACAGTGCCGTTATCGGTGACAGGATCGGTGTTGGGCATGGCGCACACGCCGGTAAAGCCGCCCTTGGCAGCTGCGCGGGTGCCGCTCTCGATGTCCTCTTTGACCTCGTAGCCGGGCTCGCGAAGGTGAACGTGCATGTCCACCAGGCCGGGGACGAGGTACTTGCCGGAAAGGTCGCGGACCTCGGCCCCCTCGACGGCGAGATTCTCGCCGACCTCGGCGATCTTGTCGCCGTCAATCAGGACGTCAACGACACCGTCAAGCTCGACGGACGGGTCGACGACGTGGGCATTCTTAAGAAGCAAGGCCATTATCGGCACCTCCAAGCAGCAGATACAGGATAGCCATACGCACGCAGATACCGGCGTAGACCTGCTCCAGGATGACGGAGCGTTGCGGGTGGTCGGCCATATAGGAGTCGAACTCGACGCCGCGGTTGATGGGGCCCGGGTGGCAGATGATCGCGTCGGGCTTCATGAGCTTCTCGCGGTCCTTGGTCAGGCCGAAGAGCTTGTGGTACTCGCGAATGGTCGGGAACGGGGCACCCTCGAGGCGCTCCTGTTGCACGCGCAGCATGTAGACGACGTCCAGCTCGGGCAGGACCGAATCGAGGTCGCTCGTCACGTGGTCGCAACCCAAGACCTCGGGTGCCGGCGGCAGCAGCGTGCCGGGGGCGACGGCGTAGGTCTCGCAGCCCATGATCTTAAGGGCGGGGATCAGCGAGCCGCAGACGCGGGAGTGGGCGATGTCGCCGACGACGGCGACCTTCAGACCATGGAAGTCACCCTTGTGCTCCCAGATGGTGTACAGGTCCAGCAGGGCCTGCGTGGGATGGTTGTGCTTGCCGTCACCGGCGCAGATGACGCTTGCGGGCGAGTTCTGCGTGACGATGTAGGGAGCGCCGGCGTGCTTGTCGCGCACGACAATGCAGTCGATCTTATAAGCGTTGAGGGTCTCAACGGTGTCGACGAGGCTCTCGCCCTTGACCGTGGAGGTCGAGGAGCCACCAAAGTTAAGGCTGTCGGCCGAAAGACGCTTCTCGGCGAGCTCGAAGGAGCTACGGGTGCGCGTCGAGGGCTCGTTGAACATGTTGACGATGGTCTTGCCCTTGAGCGTGGGGACCTTCTTGATCGCACGCTCGTTGACCTCGGAGAACGCCTTGGCGGTCTCGAGGATGAGCTTGATGTCCTCTTCGGAGTACTCGGTAATGTCGATCAGGTGCTTATGGTTGAACGCCACGGTACTACTCACCTCCCAGCGGCGCGGAGCCCACGTGGGAACCCGGCGCGACGTCGTTAATCTCGACGGCGGTGTGGCCGTCGACTTCCTTCATATATAGATGCACGTTCTCCTCATGCGACGAGGGAACGTTCTTGCCGACAAAGTCCGGCGAGATGGGGAGCTCGCGGTGGCCGCGGTCAACGAGGACTGCCAGCTCAATGCGGCTCGGACGGCCCAGGTCCATAACGGCGTCGAGAGCGGCGCGGATGGTACGGCCCGTATACAGGATGTCGTCCACCAGCACGACGCGCTTGCCGTCGACGCTGAAGGGAATGTTGGTAGCGTGGATCGCGGGAGCGAAATTGGTCGCATAGTCATCGCGGTAGAAGCTGATGTCCAGGCTGCCGAGCGGAACGTCGACGCCCTCGATCTCCTTGATCTCCTCGGCGAGCTTCTTTGCCAGAAGGTCGCCGCGCGTGACGATGCCGACCAGAGCGAGGTCTTCACAGCCCTCGTTGCGCTCGAGAATCTCGTGCGCGATGCGGGTCATCGCTCGGTTGACGGCGGTCTCGTCCATGATGACCGCCTTGGGGGAAGTCGTGCCCATTGATCTCCTTCCTCACATGTCTTGACTGCTGACACAGTCAAAAAAATAGATGCCCGACCGCTCAAAGCGGACCAGACACCCACAGGAAGGGCTGCTCTTTGGCAGCAATGTAATTCCATGCGGGTATCTCGTACCCCTTTAATGGTCAAGAGATAGTGTAGCCAACCTCGAGCTTAATTGCGAGCATAAATACGAAGCAATCGATAAACGGGGACGGTCGCTCCACAAACCTATATATATTTGTGGGATGCGCTTGAAAACGTTGGCGCGAGCTGGCATAATCCCCCTCGCTGCACGCGAATCGGATCTACGTCCAGGGCCGAGGCGTCGGCACTATCGCCAAAAGAGGAATATCTCTGTGTAGATTGCGCACAGAGGGCTGCTTCTGTGCTATAGTTCAGGCTTGTTTGTTAACGCGACATGTTCGTTTGTCGCCCAAGGAGGGTCAGTTATGTCCAAAGTTTGCGAAGTTTGCGGTAAGCACCCCGTTGCCGGTCGCTCCATCAGCCACTCTCACCGCGTCACCAACCGTAAGTTCCGCCCCAACATCCAGCGCGTTTACGTCGTCGTCGATGGTCACCGTCGCAAGATGAACGTTTGCTCCACCTGCCTCAAGTCCGGCAAGGTTGCGCGCTCCTAAATAAGGTCTTACCAACAAGTACCTCGGACTCTCCGGGTCAAAGACCTCGCGTTCATATAGAACTTACCAAAGGCGTCCTCCCCCACGGAGGGCGCCTTTTTGCACTCATTGGGGACAGACTTACATGAGTGTTTTCATGCATTGGGGACAGACGTAACGCATGCCGGCAGCGGTTCGGCCCCTGCCTCACGCCGCCTCGTTCCAGCCTGCGGTGGCCTTGGTTACGCTTGTGGCGCCGATACCGGTGATACGGGCAATTTGCTTGACCGTGAGATGCGCCCGCCTGAGCCTCAGCAGACACGCATCACGTTCGGGGTGAGGCAGGGCCTTGAGCAGCGCAGGATCAATGCTCGGCAGGGCCTCGCGTGCGACGGTAAGGGCATCCTCGTCGGGAATCCGTCGACGCGGAAGAATCTCAACTGACCAGATCCGCCCGGCAACTTCCTTAAGATGCTCGCAATAGCGACGAGACCCCCCGACAATATCGAGCATAGGAGCCGCATCGCAGATGTCAAAGGGATCGTAGCCCAGCTGGTATGCCCTAAAGCTTGACCAGCGGTATGCTTCAAGTGAGTCGATCGCCCCTTTCACAGGATTGAGATGGATATAATCGAGTAGCTGCACCGCCTGTGTGTCAGACTCAACCGCAACACGCGAATAGCGATTGTCAAACAGGTGGCCCGTTCTCCCCGTTTTCCCGTTGAAATATTTAGCGTACGCCGTCAGAGCACACTGCATCGCCCTTGAAAGGTTGTCATATGGGTCATCAACCATCAAATGGAAGTGATTGTCCATAAGGCACCAAGCCAACACCGCCACTTTATGGCGTGCAAACCTGTCCGAGATATCCGATAAGAAACGATAGCGGTCGGAGTCATCTTCAAAAATAATCTGTTTGGAATTGCCGCGGTCATAGACGTGGTAATAGCCGGTGAGCGAAACGGCGCGGGCGCATCGGGGCATAATCTCTCCTTTCAAAACTGTACAGGCAACACCTAAAAGGAGAGAAGCAACGCGAAATGCTGAGCCTGTGACCTATTTATATACAATGAACGACAAAAACATGCCCAAAACGACAAAATGACAAATCGATGTCTGTCCCAAATGAGTGAAAGCACTAATGTAAGTCTGTCCCCAATGAGCGGGGCGATGCACTGGCAGATAGTTTTAGTTAAAACGCTTCAGTTTATTGAAGCGTTTTAGTATGCCTTTTACGGGAATCTTACCGTTTACTGAATTATTTCTTGCTATCATGCAAGACGTAGGGTAAATCTCCGATCGCAAGGAGACACAAATGGTGAAAAAGTCACCGGAAAACACTACTCCCGCAATTGTGGACAACGTAGAGGCGCTTGAGGCTAAGCTCGCTCAGATGCGAGAGGCCCAGGCGCTTTTTGCTACGTACACGCAGGAGCAGGTCGACAAGATCTTCTATGAGGCCGCCATGGCCGCCAACAAGGCTCGTATCCCGTTGGCGAAGATGGCCATCGAGGAGACCGGCCGCGGCGTTCTTGAGGACAAGGTCATCAAGAACCACTACGCCGCAGAGTACATCTACAACGCTTACAAGAACACCAAGACCTGTGGTGTCCTGGAGCGCGACGAGGCCTACGGCATCACCAAGATCGCCGAGCCCATCGGCATCGTGGGCGCCGTCATCCCGACGACCAACCCCACCTCCACTGCGATCTTCAAGACGCTGATCAGCCTGAAGACCCGCAACGCCATCATCATCTCCCCGCACCCGGCTGCCGCCAAGTGCACCATCGCCGCCGCTAAGCTCGTGCTTGACGCCGCCGTCAAGGCCGGTGCCCCCGAGGGCATCATCGGCTGGGTCGATGTCCCCTCCATCGAGCTGACCAACATGGTCATGCGCGACGTCGACATCATCCTCGCCACCGGTGGCCCGGGCATGGTCAAGGCCGCCTACTCCTCGGGCAAGCCCGCCCTGGGCGTTGGCGCCGGTAACACCCCGGTCGTCATCGACGACACCGCCGACGTGCTGCTCGCCGTCAACTCCATCATCCACTCCAAGACCTTCGACAACGGCATGATCTGCGCTTCCGAGCAGTCCGTGACCGTCATCGACACCATCTATGACCAGGTTAAGGCCGAGTTCCAGAAGCGCGGCTGCTACTTCGTCAAGCAGGGTGCCGAGATGGAGGCTCTGCGTGCCGCCATGTTCAAGAACGGCGCTCTCGACCACCGCATCCCCGGCATGGCTGCCGCCAAGATCGCCGAGCTCGCAGGCATCGAGGTTCCCGCCAAGACCAAGATCTTGATCGCCGAGGTCACCTCCACCGACCCCGCCAAGGAGGAGTTCTCCCACGAGAAGCTCTCCCCGGTCCTGGCCATGTACCACGCCAAGGACTTCCAGGAGGCCGTCGACAAGGCCGAGCACCTGGTGCTCGCCGGTGGCCCGGGCCACACCGCCTCTCTGTACGTGCACCCCGCCCAGGCCGAGAAGATCAGCCTGTTCGAGCACGTCATGAAGGCCTGCCGTATCGTCATCAATACCCCGTCCTCGCACGGCGGCATCGGTGACCTGTACAACTTTGGCATGAAGCCGTCTCTGACCCTGGGCTGCGGCTCCTGGGGCGGCAACTCCGTCTCCGAGAACGTTGGGGTGAAGCACTTGATCAACGTTAAGACTGTGGCCGAGCGCCGTGAGAACATGCTGTGGTTCCGCGCTCCCGAGAAGGTCTACTTCAAGAAGGGTTCCACGCCCGTCGCCCTCGACGAGCTCGGTACCGTCATGGGCAAGAAGCGCGCCTTCATCGTCACCGACCAGTTCCTCTTCAAGAATGGCAACACCCGCGCCATCGAGGCCAAGCTCGACGAGATGGGCATCGCCCACGACTGCTTCTACGACGTCGAGCCCGATCCGTCGCTGCAGTGCGCACGTCGCGGCGCCAAGCAGATGGCTCTCTTTGAGCCTGACGTGATCATCGCCGTCGGCGGTGGCTCCGCTATGGACGCCGGCAAGATCATGTGGATGATGTACGAGCACCCCGAGTGCAAGTTTGAGGACATGGCCATGGACTTCATGGACATCCGCAAGCGTATCTTCACTTTCCCCGAGATGGGCAAGAAGGCCTACTTCGTCGCCGTCCCGACCTCTTCGGGTACCGGCTCCGAGTGCACGCCGTTCGCCATCATCACCGACAAGGAGACCGGCATCAAGTGGCCGCTCGCCGACTACGCGCTGCTCCCCAACATGGCTATCGTCGACGCCGACAACTGCATGACCGCCCCGCGCGGCCTGACCGCTGCCTCCGGCATCGACGTCATGACCCACGCCATCGAGTCCTACGTCTCCATCATGGCTTCCGACTACACCAAGGGCCTCTCCGAGCGCGCTGCTAAGCTCGTCTTCGAGAACCTGCCCTCCAGCTTCACGAACGGCGCCAAGGACCCGCATGCCCGCGAGGAGATGCACAACGCCTCTTGCATGGCCGGTATGGCCTTCGCCAATGCCTTCCTGGGCCTCAACCACTCCATGGCCCACAAGCTCGGCGCCTTCCATCACCTGCCCCACGGCCTCGCAAACGCCGTCATCCTGACCCGCGTTATGCGCTACAACGCCGCCGAGGCTCCCGTCAAGATGGGTACCTTCTCCCAGTATCCTTACCCCAACGCGCTGCACAACTACGCCGAGATGGCCAAGTACTGCGGCATCGAGGGCAAGGACGACAAGGAGGTCTTCGAGAACTTCATCACGAAGCTCGAGGAGCTCAAGGACTTCATCGGCGTCAAGAAGACCATCGCCGACTACGGTGTTGACGAGCAGTACTTCCTCGACACCCTCGACGAGATGACCGAGCAGGCATTCAACGACCAGTGCACCGGCGCCAACCCGCGCTACCCGCTCATGAGCGAGATCAAGGAGCTCTACCTGGACGCCTACTACGGCCGCGAGCCTCAGGACTACGCCGTCTGCTAGTTTTAGCACGGTTTTTAACGGCGGGGGTGCACGGGTGTTTCACACACCCCCGCCGTCGCTTCTATCGCATCGTTGAAAGGATGCAACCATGCTGCTACCCGATTCCAAGACCGAGCTCGTCCGCCGTGGCAACAAGGTCGTTTACGACCTGGGCGACAAGATCGTCAAGGTCTTTAACGAGACCAAGCCTGTCTCCGACGTGTTCAACGAGGCTTTGAATCTTGCCCGCATCAATGAGTGCGGCATCCGCAGCCCCAAGGCGCTCGAGGTTTCCCAGCTCGAGAACGCCAACGGCTGGGCGCTCGTGACCGAGAAGGTTCCGGGCACCACCCTTGCCGAGAAGATGACTGCCGAGCCCCAGCGCTTTGGTGAGTACCTCGAGATGTTCGTCGACCTCCAGATCGAGATCCACGGCTACACCTCCCCGCTGCTCAACCGTCAGCGCGACAAGTACGCCCGCATGATCGACAGCCTTGATCAGCTCAATGCCACCACGCGCTACAACCTTCAGGAGCGTCTGGACGGCATGACCAAGGAGTTCAAGGTCTGCCACGGCGACTTCAACCCCTCCAACGTCATCGTCGGCGACGACGGCCAGCTCTATGTGTGCGACTGGGCACATGCCACCCAGGGCTCCCCTGCTGCCGACGTTGCCACCACCTACCTGCTCTTTGCCCTCAACAGCAAGGACCAGGCTGAGGCCTACCTGGAGCTCTACTGCGACCGCGCCGACATGCCCATGCAGGTCGTGCGTCAGTGGACGAGCATCGTTGCCGCTTCCGAGCTCGCTCGTAAGCGCAACGTGAACGATGAGTTCCTTAAGAACTGGATCGACGTCGTCGATTATCAGTAATATCTGAGCGATTTCCTTCGCATCGGAGGCACAAGGGAAACCCCGCAGCTCTCATGGGCTGTGGGGTTTTCCTTTTAGATATCGAGGATGCCACAAGATAAAAGGACGGCCCCGCATCTCCCCGATCTGGAGAAATGCGGGGCCGTCCCGTATATCGAACTACAAGCGAAATCGTCGATTAACGGCGTGCTGCCTTCACAAGCTCGGCGACCTTGGCGACGACCTCGTCGATCGCCACATCCTCGCGCTCACCCGTGGCACGGTCCTTGAGCTCAACGGTGCCATTCTTAAGGCCACGCTTACCCAGAACGACCTGATACGGGAAGCCCATAAGGTCGTTGTCGGCAAACTTAAAGCCGGGACGCTCGTCGCGGTCGTCGACGACAACCTCGATACCCTCGGCGCACAGGCCATCAACGATCTGCTCGCAGACGGTAGCGCACTCCTCCTTCTTGGGATCGAGCGGAATCACCGCGACCTCGTACGGGGCAACGGAGACCGGCCAGACGATACCGTGCTCGTCGTTGTGCTGCTCCACGACGGCAGCGAGCGAGCGGGACACACCAACGCCGTAGCAGCCCATGATGAGCGGCTTCTCCTTGCCGTCCTCGTCCATAAAGGTGGCACCCATGGCCTCGGAATACTTGGTGCCCAGCTGGAAGACCTGAGAGACCTCGATGCCGCGGGCAGCGGAGAGCGGCTTGCCGCAGTGCGGGCAGGGGTCGCCGGCGACAACGGTGACCAGATCGGCCCACTCATCGACGGTAAAGTCGCGCTCGGGGCAGGCACCGGTAAAGTGATAATCGACCTCGTTGGCACCGCAGGCCCACTGCTTGGAATCGCGCAGGCTCTCGTCGCACACCAGACGAATGCCATCGGGCAGGTTAACCGGTCCGATAAAGCCCTTGTGCAGACCGTTCGCCTGAAGCTCCTCGTCGGTCATCATGCGATAGCCCTTGCCAAAGACGTGCTCGGCCTTGCAATCGTTGAGCTCGTGATCGCCCGGAACAATGGCCACGACCGGCTTGCCCTCGGCGTCGATGAGTGCCAGCGACTTGCGAGTGCCGTTCTCGGGGAACCCAAAGAACTTAGCAACTGCCTCAATGGTGCCCATGCCCGGAGTCTCAACCTTGGTGAGCGTACCGTCACCAGGACCCTCGGTCACGACGACCTTGGTGCTTGCCGCCTCGTCATCGGCAGCAAAGCCGCAATCGTCGCAGTAGACGAGCGAAGCCTCGCCGGCGTCGGCCAAAGCCATGTACTCGACGGAGGTATCGCCACCGATCTCACCGGAGTCGGCAACAACGGGCAGGGCCTTGATATAGCAGCGCTCGCAGATGTTAGCGTAGGCCTGCTTCATCTTGTCATACTCCTCCTGCAGGCTCTCCTGCGTGGCGGAGAAGCTGTAGGCATCCTTCATGATGAACTCGCGACCGCGCATCAGGCCAAAGCGGGGGCGGAACTCGTCGCGGAACTTATCCTGGATGTGGTAGAGGTTAACGGGTAGCTGCTTGTAGGAGCGCAGCTCATTGCGCACCAGGGCCGTGACGGTCTCCTCGTGCGTGGGGCCCAGGACGAACTCGCGACCGTGACGGTCGTCAAAGCGCACAAGCTCCTTGCCATAGGCGTCGATGCGGCCGGACTCACGCCACAACTCGGCATCGACCATGATAGGCATCATAAGCTCCTGGGCGCCGGCGGCGTCCATCTCGTCGCGCACGATGTTCTCGATCTTGCGAATCGAGCGCCAAGCAAGCGGCAGGTAGGAATATAGACCGGCGGCCTCCTTACGGATCATGCCGGCACGGAGCAGCAGACGGTGGCTGGCGAGCTCAGCGTCCGCCGGATCCTCTTTAAGCGTCGGCGCATAAAGCTTAGACATATACATTGCTCGGGTCATTTATTTCTCCTCAATAAGCTTGTCGACCTCGGCCATAAGCGCGTCGACAATTTGGTCCTCAGCTACTTTACCAATGATCTGGCCATGCGAAAAGAGCAAGGCCTGACCACGTCCGCAAGCAACGCCCAGATCGGCATCAGATGCCTCGCCGGGGCCATTAACGGCACATCCCATCACAGCGATCGAAAGCGGCGCGGAATAGTTCTTAAGCCGCTCGGTAACCTCCTCGGCAATGGGAATAAGGTTAACCTGGCAGCGGGCGCATGTGGGGCACGAGACAATCTCGGGGCCACGGCGACGCAGGCCCAACGACTGCAGAATACCCCAGGCAACCGGCGGCTCCTCAACCGGATCGGCTGTGAGCGACACACGCATGGTGTCGCCAATGCCTTCGGAAAGCAAGATACCCAAGCCTACAGAGCTCTTGATGGTGCCCTGGAGCTTGGTCCCCGCCTCCGTCACGCCCAGGTGAAGCGGAACGTGGGGAATCTCACGCGACAGGGCTCGATAGGTATCAAGCGTCGTTTGCACGCTATGGGCCTTGGCCGAAAGCACAATGTTCGTAAAACCGCGGTCCTCAAAGTGCTTGACGAAGCGCTCGCCTGACATCACGAGCTTTTCGGGCTGCGTGAGGTCGTCGCGCTCGGCGATATCCTGCTCGAGCGAACCGGCATTGACGCCGATACGAATGGCGCACCCAGCGGCGCCCGCGGCATCGATCACGGCATCGACCTTAGCCCAATCGCCGATATTGCCGGGATTGATGCGAAGCTTGGCGGCACCAGCCTCGACGGCGCCGATGGCGAGCTTATGGTTAAAGTGAATATCGGCGACGATCGGCACCGGAGACTCGGCACAGATGGTGCGGAAACCCTCAAGCGCGGCCTCGGTGGGCACGCTCACACGCACGATATCGCAGCCAGCCTGCGCCAACGCGCACACTTGCGCAAGCGTTGCCTGGGCGTCAGCGGTATCGGTGCAGGTCATGGATTGGACCACCACCGGCGCGCCGCCACCGATCTGCACACCGCCCACATGCACGGGGCGCGTCAACTCGCGAGGCAAAGGATGGGATAAAGACAATCCAAACACTCCCCTACAGGATAAATCGAAGGACGTCGGAACGAAGCATATAGACAAACAGCAGCGCAAAGAGCGCGATGCCCACATAGCTCACAATCGTCTGGACCTTGAGCGGAAGCTCGCGGCCAGCAATCTTTTGAATGATCTCGATGACCAGCTTGCCGCCATCGAGTGGTGGGATGGGCAGCAGGTTCATAAAGCCAAGCGAGAACGAAATGAGGGCGGCAAACGAAAGGAACGTGGCAGGGCCGGCAGCAGCAGCCTGTGAGGACATAACGCTAATGCCCACGATCGAAGAAGACTGATCGAGAATCTCCATCGTATGCTGCGGCTGGAGCAGGCGCATCACGCCCTCCGCTGTCTGCACGACATAGGAGAACGAAAGGCGAGCCGACGTGATGGGGTCTAAACGGACCACCTGCGTAGAGGCATACACACCTAGGCGCTCGTCCTCTTTGAGCGCAACCGAGGTCGAATGCTGCTTGCCGTCGCGCTCATACTCAATGGCGATATCGTCCTTACCGGCGGCCTTGCCGATGGCATCGTAAACGTCCATCCAGGTAGAGCACGATACTCCGTCAACCGAAAGTATCGCGTCGCCGCCCTCGATACCCGCCTTGGCGGCAATAGACCCCTCGTCAACCTGACCGATCACGTTGGTATCCATCGGCACGGTGACACCCGTAATGGAATAGATGCTCATAAGGAGCAAAAAACCCGTCAGGATATTGACGAGAATGCCCGCGAGCAGCATAAAGGCGCGCTTGAGAAAGCCCTGGCCAAGATAAGTGTGCGAGCGCTCTTGCGCCAAGAAATCAGCCTCGCCGCACGGCAGCTCCCACACATCGCCCTCGGCAGTCGCATGCTCTCGATCGAACCGGCGGCCGTCAAAGGTGGTGTAACCCGCAGCGTCTCGAGGCAGTGTCTGATACTTAGTGGGATAGTAGCTCGGTGAGGGCTTCTCCCCATCCTCATACCAAGGTGCGATGGAGCCCCAGCCCAGCAACAGAGCACAAGCCTCGAGCACATCCTCCTCGGAAAGCTCGAGCTCGACAGCAAGGTCGGCCACGGTCACGCGACCATGACGGTAGATAGCCGCGAGCACGCGATCGGCGCACGAGACATCGGTCGGATCCATACCGCAGATGGCAGCGTAGCCACCCAGCAGCAGCGGGGTCACGCCAAACTTGGTTCCAATGCGACGCGACGTGTAATGGATGTCAAAGCGGCACGGCAGGCCCAAAAAGAACTCGGTCACACGGACGCCGCAGGCACGCGCCGCCAAAAAGTGGCCACCCTCGTGCAAAAACACGAGGACGGAAAGCATCAGCAGGCCCCAAAAGACCGATGAAAGAACGCTCAGAACAGTATCCATAAAACGAAAAAGCAATCCTTATGGGTTAGGAACGGGTTGCGACGAGTACCTGCGCAGCCTTTTCACGCGCCCACGCATCGATATCGTGAAGTTGCTCAAACGAATCGACCGCCTGCACATCGTGGGCATCCATGCAGGATTCCACAATGCGATCGATATCGGTAAAGCTGCAGCCATCGCGCAGGAAGGCATCGACGGCGACCTCGTTGGCGGCATTGAGCACGCACGGCATGGTGCCACCCGTCTTGCCGGCACGCTCGGCCAGTGCCAGACAGCGGAAGGTATCCATGTCGGCAGCATCAAACGTGAGCTGCCCCAACTCGCGAAAATCGATACGAGGCGCCGGAGTATCCCAACGCTCGGGATACGAGAACGCGAACTGGATGGGAATACGCATGTCGGAAGCACCGAGATGCGCCATCACGGAGCCGTCGGAGAACTCGACCATAGAGTGAATCTTGGACTGACGCTGCACGACCACGTTAATGAAATCGAGGTCGCAGTTAAACAGATGCATGGCCTCAATGCGCTCCAGGCCCTTGTTCATGAGGGTGGCGGAGTCGATGGTGATCTTGGCGCCCATGGCCCACGTGGGATGTGCGAGGGCATCGGCACGCGTCACGCGGTCGAGCTCGTCGCGCGTGCGGCCAAAAAACGGACCGCCCGAGCAGGTGAGCCAAATACAATGAGCCTCGCGTGGGTTCTCCCCCAGATAGCACTGGAAGATGGCGGAGTGCTCAGAGTCGACTGGAATAAGCTGGCCCGGTTGCGCCAACGGCATAAGCAAGTCGCCACCGACGACGAGGGACTCCTTGTTGGCAAGGGCAAGGCGCTTACTTGAGGTCAAGGCCGCATGGCTCGCCTCGAGACCGGCGGCACCCACAATAGCGACGAGTACGCAGTCGACATCGTCGCGACGCGCGAGCTCGCAAACCGCCTGCGCGCCAACGCCGAGCTTCGTTCCCTCGGGCAACTCCTGCAGCACGGCGTCATCGCCATGAGCGACATCGGCCACGGCAACCGCCGAAACCGAGAACTCGCGGGCAGCGGCAACAAGCTCGGAGGTACTGGAGTTAACGGACAGCGCCGTCACCTGCAGGCGATCGGCATGCTGGCGGCACACATCGAGCGCCTGGGTGCCGATGGAGCCCGTACAACCCAGGATGGCAACACGGAGGCGTCCATCGGGGCCATACGTCGTCTGGAATGACATTACAGCACGCCTCCGATCATCAGCATCAGCTGCGCGGTGATGCAGCCGAAGATAAGCGAATCGCTACGATCGAGCATGCCGCCGTGGCCCGGGATAAGGTTGCCGGAATCTTTGACGCCCACACCGCGCTTGATGCGCGACTCGATAAGGTCGCCGATAACGCCCAGAATGGACACGACCACGCCGCACAGCAGCGCATAGGGCAGGCTGAGCTTGAAGAAATGCGTCGCCCACAGGATGAGCCAAATCAAAACCGAGCCCAGGATGCCGCCAACAAACCCCTCCCAGCTCTTTTTGGGAGAGATCTTGGGAACCATCTTGTGTTTGCCGATACGGCTACCCACGATATAGGCAAACGAATCGGAGACCCAGAGAGACGCGCAAACACCCACCGAAAGCAGGGCGCCGGCAAAACCGGGCACGGCATCGCGCAGCAGCACGATAGACGACAGCATAAAACCGGTGTAGATGGGACCCATGAGTGTCACGGCAACATCGGATATGCGGGTACGCGGCGACCAGACATACCAAATGCCCACAGCGAGCATCAGGGCAAAAAGCAGGGCATTCAGCAGCATCGAATCGCCCAACGCCGACAGCGGAAAGAGCACGGCGGCAGCGATACCCATGCGCTCGTTAGCCATCTTGCCATCGAGCCTTGTCATACGGAAAAACTCATAGCAGCACAGACCGCTCATGACGGAAACAAAGATGGCCGTGGGCACGATACCCAAAACCAGGCACAGGATAAAGACAACGGCGTAGACGATACCGGCGGCGGCACGGGTAATAAAGCCCGCCAGCCACGAACCGGTGCCGCTCTTCACTGCAGGCGTTCCCGCAGTGGCAGCTTTGCGCGCAGGCGTCTTGGGAGCAGATGCCTTGGGACGATCGGACACGATTAAGCCTCCTCGGTCTTGCTCAGTCCACCAAACCTACGGTCACGGCCCTGATAGGCCAAAATGGCGTCGACAAGGCCCCAACGATCAAAGTCGGGCCAATAGGTATCGGTGACGTAGAATTCGGAATAAGCCACCTGCCACAGCAGATAGTTCGAAAGGCGCAGCTCACCAGAAGTGCGAATCACAAGCTCAGGATCGGGAAGGCCGGCGGTATAGAGGTGGGAAGCCACCATGTCGTCATCAATTGCGCCAGGATCGATCTTATCGGCGGCAGCGTCGAGTGCGATCTGACGGACAGCGCGGGTAATCTCGGCACGCGCGCCGTAGTTGACGGCAAGCGCCAGCGTCATGCCGGTGTGATTGGCGCACTCGGCAAGACCGCGTTCAAAAACGTCGCGGGTCTTCTTGGGCAGCGCGGAAATGTCACCCAAAAAGACAACGCGCACGTTTTCGCGCTTCAGAAGCGGCAGCTCGTCGATAAACGTCTTGGCAAACAGGTGCATCAAGACGTTGACCTCATGCTGCGGGCGGTTCCAGTTTTCGGTAGAAAACGCATAGGCCGAAAGCACGTCGACGCCCAGACGCACGCAGGCGGTAATAATCTCACGAAGGGAGACGATACCCGCCTTGTGGCCCTCGGTGCGTGCAAGACCGCGCGATGTGGCCCAACGACCATTGCCGTCCATGATGCACGAGATATGGTGCGGAATGTTATTGAGGTCAAGGTCGGAAAAACCGACGCCCGCAGGGGCGTCGGCAAAGTACTCGACCAGTTTATGCTCGTCGTATTGCACCTTAGATCTCCATGACCTCGGCTTCTTTTTCCTTCAGAAGCTCCTCGACCTTGGCGACATACTCATCGGTGTGCTTCTGGACCTTGGCCTGCTCGCGACGGACATCGTCCTCGGTGAGCTCCTCATCGCGCTCAAGCTTGTTGTTGAAGTCGCGACGGATGTTACGGATAGACACCTTGGCCTGCTCGGCGTACTCGCGGCACTCCTTGACGAGCTCGCGACGGCGCTCCTCGGTGGGAGCCGGGAACGGCAGACGAACGACGGTGCCATCGGAGTTGGGGGTAATACCCAGATCGGAAGCGCCGATGGCCTTGACGATAGCGTTGATGAGTGCCTTGTCCCACGGCTCGATGAGCAGCATGTGGGCCTCGGGGGTCTTGACGGCGGCAACCTGCGTGACCGGCGTGGGAACACCGTAATAATCGACGGTGATGTCGGACAGAATGTTGGCATTGGCGCGGCCGGTACGGACCTTGGAGAAGTTATGCTTGAGGGACTCGAGCGACTTGTCCATATGGGCGGTGATGTTCTCTGCCATGCTTAATCCTCCTGATAGACGAGCGTGCCGACGGGCTCACCCGAAAGCGCGCGCTTGACGGTGTCCTCGCCATCGATGTTGAGGACCAAAATCGGCATACGGTTGTCCTGGCACAGTGCCGTAGCCGTGGAATCCATAACCTGCAGACCGCGGACGAGAACCTCGTGATAGGTAATCTTGTCAAAACGGACGGCGTCGGCGCACTTGACGGGATCCTTGTCGTAGATGCCGTCAACCTTGGTGGCTTTAATCAGAATCTCGGCGCCGATCTCGCACGCACGAAGAGCCGCGGCGGTGTCGGTCGTAAAGTACGGATTGCCCGAACCGGCGGCAAAAATAACGACGTTGCCCTTGGAAAGGTGGTTGATGGCGCGACGGCGAATATAGGGCTCGCAGATCTCGTTCATCTGGATAGCGCTCATCACGCGGCAGGGAACATCGTTATGCTCGAAGGCATCCTGCAGGGCGAGCGCGTTCATAACGGTTGCCAGCATGCCCATGTAGTCGGCCTGAGCACGCTCCATGCCACCGGCAGCGCCTGCCATGCCGCGGAAAATATTGCCGCCGCCGACAACGACGCCGACCTCATGGCCAACGGCGAGCAGCTCCTTGACCTGCTTGGCAAGATGGTCGGTAACCTTGGGGTCGATGCCATATTGGCCGTCGCCCATCAGCGCTTCGCCGGAAAGCTTAAGAAGCACGCGTTTATATCGGATGTCGGACAAAGCGATCCTCCTTTAGATTGAACTCTCAACATTCTATCAAAGGCTCTAAGAAGAGCCATGAAAAAGCAGGCTGTGAGTAAAACCCACAGCCTGCTCATTACCAGCTACAAGAGCTTATTTACTCGCCACGGACCAGACGGTCAAAGGCAACGACGGTAATGGTGTCGCCGAGCTCCTTGGAGACCTGCTCAGCGTACTTCTTGATGGTGAGGGAGCTGTCCTTGATGAACTCCTGCTCGGTGAGCACGGACTGCTTGTAGAACTTCTCCAGACGGCCGACAGCCATCTTCTCTTGGATAGCCTCGGGCTTACCGGACTCGGCAGCCTGAGCCATGTAGATCTGCTTCTCGTGCTCGACGGTCTCGGCCGGAACCTGATCGCGGGTAGCGCAGATCGGGGCGACGGCGGCAACCTGAAGGGCAACGTCGTGAGCGAAGGTCTTGAAGGACTCAGCCTGAGCGGTCTCAGCCTTCTCGAAGGCGAACTCGACGAGGACGCCGATCTTACCACCCATGTGGATGTAAGAAGCGAGCGCGCCGTTCTCAGCCTTGCGAGCAGCGAAGCGGGAGATCTTCATGTTCTCGCCCATGATGTGAATCATCTCGGTGAGCTCGGAGGAAACGGTCTCCTCGCCCATCGGCTTCTCGAGCAGAGCGTCGACGTCAGCAGGCTCGGTGGTAGCGACAACCTCAGCGACCTTGGAAGCAAAGCCGGTGAACTTGGCGTTGGAGCCAACGAAGTCGGTCTCGCAGGAGAGCTCGAGCAGAGCGCCGGTCTTGCCATCCTCGGAGACGAACGCGGCGACAGCGCCCTCGTTGGTCTCACGGCCAGCCTTCTTGGCAGCCTTGGCAAGGCCGTTCTTACGCAGAACGTCGACAGCGGCGTCCATGTCGCCGTCAGCCTCGACGAGAGCCTTCTTGCACTCCATCATCGGGGAGTCGGTCATCTCGCGGAGCTGCTTGACCATAGCGGCGGTAATCTGGGCCATTGTGGTTCCTTTCAAAGAGATGAAAAAGAATTAACTAAGACTGATTTACTCGGCCTTGGGCTCAGCGGCCATCTCGGCCTCGGAGACCTGCTCCTTGCCGGAGCCAGCGAGGCAGGCGTCAGCCATGAGCTCGCACATAAGGGTGACAGCGGAGATAGCGTCATCGTTGCAGGGGATGCCGTACTCGACCTCGTCGGGATCGGAGTTGGTGTCGATCAGAGCGACGACGGGGATGTTCAGGCGCTGAGCCTCCTTGATGGCGTTCTCCTCGCGCTTGGTGTCGATGACGAAGAGAGCCTGGGGCAGACCCTTCATGTCGCGGGCGCCACCGAGGTTGGTCTGGAGCTTGGTGAGCTCCTTGCCGAGCACAGCCTGCTCCTTCTTGGGCAGAACAGCCATGCGGCCGTCCTCGACCATGGCCTCGAGCTCCTCCATGCGGTTAATGCGGGAGCGGATGGTGACGAAGTTGGTCAGCATACCGCCGAGCCAACGCTGGTTGATGTAAGGCATGTTGGCGCGCTCAGCAGCGTTCTTGACGGCCTCCTGAGCCTGCTTCTTGGTGCCGACGAACAGCACGTTGCCACCCTTAGCGACGTTCTTGACGAAGGTGTAGGCCTGGTCGGCGTCGAGGATGGTCTGCTTGAGGTCGAGGATGTAGATGCCGTTGCGCTCACCGAAGATGAACGGCTTCATCTTGGGGTTCCAGCGACGGGTCTGGTGACCGAAGTGGCAGCCGGCCTCGAGCAGGGTGCGGATATTAATCTTGGTAGCCATGTTAAACCTCCTGTGGTTTGCCTCCGCGCGGGGTCATCCTCCAAAACCAACCCGGACATGTGCTACCAAAGCCCGGGCACCACGGTATGAAGTAGCCGCGCGTGCGTGATAAAAACATGTTGCCGTGAAGCAACCCGATGAATGATAGCAGGAATGCATCTTCCTGCCAACCCGCAATCAAAACCACACACCTGAGCGCGGCGCGAGACGTCCCAGCCACTATTCGCCGCGGGGATGGGCTTGAGCCACGGCACGTTTGAGCCGATCGGGTGTGAGATGCGTGTAGATCTGCGTCGTGGACAGACTCGCATGACCCAGCAGCTCTTGAACCGAGCGCAGGTCCGCACCGCCCTCGAGCAAGTCGGTCGCAAAGGTATGGCGCATCGCATGCGGGGCGATGTCGGCCGGAATGCCGGCGAGCGTCGCCAGCGTATGGAACCGCCGCCGGAGCATGGCGGCGCTCATGCGATTGCCGCGCGCCGATATAAGCAGCGGATGCGGCCCGGTAGCGGGGTCACGACGCTTTGCCTGAGCGAGCAATTCCGGCCTCCCCTCCTCAATATAGAGACGCGTCGCCTCGAGCGCACGACGATACAGAGGGACGATACGTTCTTTGCTCCCCTTGCCCCAAAGGCGCAGCGTGCGTTCGGACCAAGCGATAGACTCCACATTGAGTGCTGCGAGCTCAGAGATACGGGCGCCGGATGCATAGAGCAGCTCGAGCATCGCCGCATCGCGCAGTCCCGCGGGCGTCGAGGTATCAGGCGTCTTGAGCAGCGCCTCGACCTGCTGGGTCGTAAGAACGCCCGGCAGGTCACGCGGCAGCTTGGGCGATGCGATCGCCGAGACCGCATCGCCCTCGACAATCCCCTCGGCAGCCATCCACCGATAGAGCGAGCGAATGGCAGACAGATGCGCCGCAAGCGTTCGGGGAGCCACCTGTTCACGCGAAAACTCGGCAAGATAGCGACGAATGGTGCGCACGTCGGCAGCGAAGGCATCGATATCCTCGCGCTCGCACCAGGCAGCAAAGCGCTCCAGCCTCGAGCCATAGGCCGTCACCGTATTGGGAGAAAGTCCCTCGACACGTGCGATATAGGCGATAAACGAGTCGACGGTGTCGTACAGGTCAAAAGCTATGACCGGTCGCCTCCAAACAGATCGGGGCGAGTGGCCAGATAGGCATCAAGGGCCTCGAGGGCGCGATCCGCATAGGCCTGGTAGCGGTCGCGCTTGCTGCGGCGCTTACCATCCTCGAGTGGCGGCACCAGGCCAAAGTTGACATGCATGGGCTGATAGCCCACGGTGGCAGGATCGGTCGCATAGCCCACGAGCGCGCCCAGGGCGCCCACACGCGGCAACTCGACGCCCGCGGCACCGATAGCCTCGGCATAGGTGTTGAGCGCCGCGAGCAGACCGGTCGCCACGGCTTCCATGTACCCCTCGGTGCCGGTGATCTGACCGGCCAGGCGCACGCCGGTGCCGGGCACGGCAAAGGTGCCATCGAGCACGTGCGGGGCGTCGACAAAGGTATTGCGGTGCATGACACCGTAGCGGAAGAACTCAGCGTTCTCCAGGCCCGGCACCATATGAAAGACGCGCTTCTGCTCGCCAAAGGTCAGATTGGTCTGGAAGCCCACCAGGTTATAGGCGGTCTTCTCCTTGTTCTCGGCACGCAGCTGAATCGCCGCCCAGGGGCGACGTCCGGTACGCGGATCGATGAGGCCGACGGGCTTCATGGCGCCAAAGCGAATGGCGTCCTTGCCGGTGCGTGCAACTTCCTCGGCAGGCTGGCAGGCCTGGAACAGATCGCCGCCCTCAAAATCCTTGAGCACCACGCGGTCGGCCGTGGTAAGCGCCTCGATAAAGGCCTCGTACTCCTCCTTGTTGAGCGGAGCGTTGAGATAGTCGCCACTCCCCTGCTCCTCGTAGCGCGACTGCGAGAACAGCACGTCCATATCGAGCGTGGAGGCATCGACGATCGGCGCCGCGGCATCGAAGAACGCAAGGGCGTCGCCACCGACGAGCTTCATGACCTCTTCGCTCAGCGCCGGTGAACACAGCGGGCCGGCGGCAATGACCACGTGACCCTCGGGAATCTGCGTGACCTCGCCGTGAATGATCTCGATATTGGGACGAGCGGCAACCTCGGCCTCGACAAACTCGGAAAACTTGACGCGATCGACCGCCAAGGCGCCACCGGCGGGAACAGCCGCGCGATGGGCGCAATCGAGCAGCACCGAACCCATGCGCTCGAGCTCGGCTTTTAGTAGGCCAGCAGCGGAATCTGGACGGGTCGACTTAAACGAATTGGAGCAGACGAGCTCTGCCAGGTGATCGGTATGGTGAGCCGGGGAGCTCACCTGGGGGCGCATCTCGCACAGCTTTACGGCAAACCCGCGGTCTGCCAGCTGGATCGCGCATTCCGAACCCGCCAGACCGCCACCGATAACCGTCACCTGATCGAACTGCATCTGCAAACACCTTTCTAATTGACACGTTTTCCATTGTGACCGAAGGGCGTCTGGGCGTGAAGGGCAAACTTGGAGGGCGCATACCTTCCATCCATCATGCGCTCGATAAGGCCCTCGAGTTCAAGCGAACCCAAGAGTTTGAGTACGCCGACAGCATCGAGTGAGACGAGCGCCGCGATGTCGTCGACCTTGAGCGGAGAGGCGATGAGCGCATGCATCACGGTCTGCTGTGTTGGATTCAGGTCGGCAATGCCGGGAGCATCGGGGCGCGAGTAGCGCAGGGTGCCGTATATGCGAGAGATAGCCATCTCGATGGACTCCTCGTCGACAATGCAGCAGGCCCCGTTGGCGATGAGATAGTTGGTACCGCGCGACTCGGGAGACAAAATCGACCCCGGCACGGCAAGCAGCTCGCGCCCCAAATCCATAGCAGCCTCGGCTGTGGAAAACGTCCCGGAAGGCATACCCGCCTCGGATACAAAGAGGGCTTGCGACAGGGCCGCGATCACGCGATTCCGGCGCGGAAAGGCAAACTTGCGCGGAACCATGCCCCACGGAGAGATCGACACGACCGCGCCACCCGTATCGAGCGTGCGCATAATTAGCCCCGCGCTCGAACGCGGGTAGACCACGTCGGCGCCCGTCCCCAGCACCACAACGTGTTTGCCGCCGGCGTTGACCGCAGCCCAACCCGAGGCCTGGTCACAACCGACCGCGCCGCCCGAAACTACCGTCACGCCCGCCTCGACCGCCACCTTTGCGGCAAGCTCTGCCACGGCAAGACCATACGGCGAGGCCTTGCGCGCGCCGATGATGGAGAGCGCGGGCGTCGAAAGCACCTCGGGGTTGCCGCGCACATAAAGCGTCTGGGGTACATCAGAAAGCTCCAAAACGGTCTCGGGATACAACGCGTCACCTGGATGCAGCTCGAAGGTCCCCTCGGCCATCATTGGTCCCTCCTTCCCTGGTACATCGCCGCCTCGAGCACGTGATCCTGCGTCACTTGCTCGCTCTCGGCGACATCGGCGATCGTGCGCGCAATGCGAACCAAGCGCACGATGCCACGCCCCGTGAGATGTGTGCGTTTGGACAGGCCGAGTACGCATTTCTCGGCAGCATCATCGAGCTCAAAGGTCGAAACGACGCCGTCAATGGACCGCGTCTCGTCATCCTCGGCCTCGGCATCCGCATCGTCCATACGAGACTCGCGCCAGGCGCGAAAGGCGCGACCGCGCACAACGTAGTCACGTAACTCGGCCGACGACATACCCTCCGCGCCCTCGATAATCACCTGGGGGTCGGGACGGGTCACATCGATCATCATGTCGATACGGTCGGCCAAAGGGCCGCGCAGTTTAGACCGATAGCGCTCGACCTTCGCCGCCGAGCAGCGACACGGTACCTCGCGATCGCCCAAAAAACCGCAGGGGCAGGGATTGCTCGCAGCCAGCAGCTGAAAGCGCGACGGGAAGGTAAAGGCCCCGTCGACGCGTACGATCCTCACATAGCCGCGCTCGATGGGCTGACGCAGCGTCTGCAGCACACCCGTGGGAAACTCGGCAAGCTCGTCCAAAAAGAGCACGCCGCCATGAGCAAGGCTGATCTCACCCGGATGCACCGGGCGTCCTCCGCCAATGAGGCCCGCCGTTGAAATGCTGTGATGGGGACTGCGGAAGGGCCGGTGTCCCGCCAACAAGCCATCAATGTTCTCACCCAAAACCGAATGGATGCACAGCGCCTCCTGCTGGTCCTCAACGGAAAGCTCGGGCAGAATGCCGGTCATACGGCGCGCGAGCATGGTCTTACCCGATCCGGGCGAGCCGATCATGAGCAAGCCGAGCTCGCCGGCGGCCGCAAGCGCCATGCCGCGTTTAGCGACTTCCTGCCCCAGCACATCGGCATAGTCGAGTTCGGGCTCAAAGGTCGCCTCAACACCCTCGGAATCCAGATAATGACGCACGGCATCGCCCATGCCGCGAGCAAGCTGAGACAGATGGTCGATAAAGCCGCAATCAACGCCCGCAAGCGGCACATGCTGATCGGACCTGCCGGCGATAAAGGACAGCCCCATATCACGCGCCAATAGCTGAAACGCCACCTCGCCCTTGACAGGAAGCACCGTACCGTCCAAGCCAAGCTCACCAGCGATAAGACAACGATCGAGGTTGTCGCGGGGAATCTGCCCATCGGCCGCCAGCACCGCGATGGCAATCGGCAGGTCGAAGCCGCTGCCGGTTTTACGGATATCGCCAGGTGCCAGGTTGACGGTAATGCCCGACCGAGGAATCTCGAAGCCTGCCGAACGCATGGCGCACCGGATACGCCCGCGAGATTCCATCACCTCCATGCTCGGGATACCGAGCATCTGGATGCCCGGAACGCCACCGGCAAGCGAGACCTCGACCGTGACGTGAATCGCCTCGACGCCGCGGATGCAGGCCGCGTGAACGGCAAACGTCTCGAACGCCATCACGACACCTGCCAATCGAACGCGTTGTACTGATGCTCGATCTCGGCGATATGCCCGCCACGAATGGTGACACCCACGGCATCGAAGCGAATCGCCTTGAGCGGATAATGCTCCATGAGGTAGCAACTTGCGATGCGGCGGTAACGGCGTTGCTTTTGGGCGTCCACGGCCTCCTCGGGAAAGACCCGCGTGTCGCAATCCAGTGCAACGCGTCTGGTCTTGACCTCGGCCATCACCACGACATCGTCGAGCTCATCGAGCAGCACCAGATCGGCCTCGCCCTCAGTGCAACGATAACCCTGCTCCAGCAAGGTGTAGCCGCGCTCGTTAAAATAGTCGATGGTGATCAGCTCGCCCAGCATGCCCAGCTCGCGGGGACTGAGTCCCTTGATAAACTCGGGCGTCATCGCCCCGCAGTCGAGCTCGCCGTTTTCCCAACGCTCCTTGAGCTGCTGCGTCTTGCTCTTTTTGCTTGCGGCACTCATGGGGTCTCCTTTCCCGCACACTGAATTGCCCCGATGATGAGGGCACCTTTCATGCGGGTAAGTACCGGAAGCAAACCAAAAGCTGACCAAATGCCGTCAAAAAACGGGCCGTATGCAGCAATGGTGTTGCATACGGCCCGCTACCAGCAGGTTTATAAAACCCCAGAGGTCCCTGTCTCCACAATTGACCTAGAAAAGGCGCTCAGTCTGCAGAAAGTTTCCGCAAAAGCTCACGCGGTGCAGTGGACAAAGTCCATGTTTGCGAATGGCCTCGATATGCTCGGGGCTTGCATAGCCCTTCGACTCGGCCAGATGGTACTCGGGATACTCGGCGTCGTACTCGACCATCATCTCGTCACGCGTGACCTTGGCCATGATGGATGCCGCGGCGATACAGGCGATCTTGGCATCGCCCTTGACCACGTCGCGCTCGTTAGGAACGGCGCCCAAGGGGTTGCCATCCATGAGGACGCAGTCGGGTTCAAGTCCCGTATCGGCCACGGCGCCCGCAACGGCGGCACGGATAGCACGGGCCATGCCCATCTCATCGATATCCTTCGGCGCGATATGGCAAAAACCGATCGCCGTCGCCACCTCGGCAATCTTCACTGAGAGCAACTCGCGGCGCGCGGGCGTGAGCTTTTTGGAATCGTTGATACCCCAGACGCGCGGCTCCATAGGAAGACAGACGGCGCATACCGTCAAAGGACCGGCCACCGATCCGCGACCCACCTCGTCGACACCAACGACCACCCCATCGCCGCCAAGCTCGTGCATAAGCTCGTACATGTCATTGACGCGCTCGCGCTCGGCAAGCTCTTTGGCATGGCGTTTGAGGGCGCGTTCACAAGCCTTGATCACCTGCTGGCGAGGGTCCTCGCGATAATGCTCCACGAGGGCGGGAATCTCCTCAAACGTAGCGCTCGCCAACTCACCGGCAACCTGCGATGCCGAAACCGAGCTCGTCATGTTGGCCATACCAGGCCCTCCTTGCATGCAAATCAGATAAAAAGAAGGGCCACCCGAAGGTGACCCTTGTGTCCAAACGAGTGGACAGACGCTGCGATCTTCTTAGCGCTTCTCGGGGATGCGAGCAGCCTTGCCCACCTTGTCGCGGAGGTAGTACAGCTTGGCGCGACGGACGCGACCATGACGGACGACCTCGAGCTTGGCGATCTTGGGGCTGTGAAGCGGGAAGGTACGCTCAACACCGACACCGAAGGACATCTTGCGGACGGTGAAGGTCTCGCGGGCACCGGCGCCGGCCATGCGGATGACGTCGCCCTGGAAAACCTGGATGCGCTCGCGGTCGCCTTCCTTAATGCGGTAGTGAACCTTGACGTTGTCGGCGACGCGAACCTGAGGAATGTCCTCGCGGATCTGCTGACGCTCGATTGCGCGGATGTAATCCATGTGCAATTCCTTACTCTTCTAGAGGTGCCGTACCACCTTGGCCGGCACGTAGTTGAACAAACGTATTCGAGTATACACGCGCGGGTTTCTGCTGCAAGAACAATTTTTTGCGCAGACAAAAAGACAAAACCCGCACATGATAACCGCCTGCCTCACGAATGAGACGGGCGGTATGAAGGGGGGGCTACGCTAGGCGTCAATGCGCAGGGGGCTAGGCGTTGCGCTTGGCCTCGAGCTTGGCCTGGGCGGCAGCCAGACGTGCGAGAGGCACACGATAGGGCGAGCAGGACACGTAGTCCACGTCGGCCACGTTAAACAGGCCCTTGATGGACTTGGGGTCGCCGCCGTGTTCGCCGCACACGCCAAAGTGCATGTCGGGATTGGTGGCGCGGCCCTTCTCGACGGCCAAGTGCACGAGCTCCAGCACCGCCGTGTCGATGGTCTCGAAGGGGTTGTCCTTCAGGATCTTCTTGTGCAGGTACAGCGGAATGAACTTGGCCTCGGCATCGTCGCGGGAGAAGCCGAAGGTCGTCTGGGTGAGGTCGTTGGTGCCAAAGCAGAAGAAGTCGGCATGATGGGCGATCTCGTCAGCGACCATGCAGGCGCGCGGCAGCTCGAGCATCGTGCCCACGGGAATGTTGAGCTCGACGCCTTCCTCGGCGGAAACCTCTACGATCACGCGCTCGATGACCTCGCGGGTCTGGACATGCTCAGCCGTGATGGAAACGAGCGGAACCATGATCTCGGGGCGCGGGTCGACGCCATCCTTGATGAGGCGGGCAGCAGCCGTGGCCACAGCGCGGACCTGCATGAGCGGCAGATCGCCAAAGACGACGGACAGGCGCACGCCGCGCAGGCCGAGCATCGGGTTGGACTCGACCATGCCGTCAATGCGACGCAGGCGGGCGCGCAGGACGGCAAGCTCTTCCTCGCTGGCGCCAGCGGCTTCCTTCTTGGTGATGGCGACCTCGAACTCGCGAGGATTATCCAGGAACTCATGAAGCGGCGGATCGAGCAGGCGGACGACCACATCGCGACCAGACATGGTCTTGAACATCGCCAGGAAGTCCTCGGTCTGAACCTTGAGCAGGTCGGCCAGGGCCTGCTGCTTCACGGCCTCATCGTCAGACAGGATAAAGCTCTGGATGATGTTCTTGCGATCGCCCAGGAACATGTGCTCGGTGCGGCACAGACCGATGGCCTCGGCGCCAAACTCAAGAGCGAGCTCGGCATCCTCGGGGTTGTCGGCGTTGACGCGCACGTGGTTGGCGTGGCCACCGGTCTCGTCCAGACGAATCTCGTCGGCCCAGGACAGGATGGTGTCCAGGTCGCCGGTGAGCTCTGCAGAGACCAGGTCGACCACGCCGTCAACGACGATACCCTGGGTGCCGTCGATGGAGATGACATCGCCCTCGCGCAGCACGCGGTCGCTGCCCTCGATGCGCACGACCTTCTCTGCCGCGTCAATGTGGAAGCGCTCAACGCCGCAAACGCAGGGCGTACCCATGCCGCGGGCGATAACGGCGGCATGGCTCGTCTTGCCACCGTGGCTGGTCAGGATGCCCTCGGCGGCGACCATGCCCTTCAGGTCGTCGGGGTTGGTCTCCCAGCGGACCAGAATGACCTTGTGGCCCTCGGCGGAACGCGCGACGGCGTCATCACTCGAGAACACGACCTCGCCCACGGCGGCACCAGGGCTGGCGTTAAGGCCGCTGGCCAGGGCCTCGTACTTCTTGGAGGCGTCAAACTGCGGGTGCAGGAGCTGGTCGAGCTGCGCGGGATCGATGCGGCTCACAGCCTCCTCGCGGGTGATGAGGCCCTCCTCGACCATTTCGATAGCAATGCGCAGGGCGGCAGTGGCGGTGCGCTTGCCCACGCGGGTCTGGAGCATCCAGAGCTTGCCCTGCTCGATGGTAAACTCGATATCGCACATATCGCGGTAATGATCCTCGAGCGTCAGGAACACGCGCTCGAGCTCCTCGCCTGCGGACTCGAGGCCCGAGGTGGTCTTGAGGTCGGCGATGGGCTCGGTGTTTCGGATGCCGGCGACGACGTCCTCGCCCTGGGCATTCACCAAAAAGTCGCCATAGAACTCCTTGGTGCCGTCGGCCGGGTTGCGCGTAAAGGCGACGCCGGTCGCAGAGGTCTCGCCCTTGTTGCCAAAGGCCATGGCCTGGACGTTGACGGCGGTGCCGAGCTCGTCGGAAATGCCGTGCTGCTTGCGGTAGATGCAGGCGCGCTCGTTCATCCAGCTGCCAAAGACGGCCTGGATGGCAAGGCGCAGCTGGAGCTCCGGATCGTGCGGGAAGACGGGCTTACCGTCGGCGACCTCGAGCTCGGGATACAGGGTCGCCTCGACGTTCTCGGAGAAGATGCCCTTAAAGGTCTCGACGAGCTCCTGCAGGTCCTCGGCCGAAAGCTCGGAATCGACACGAACGCCGGCGACCAGGCGGGCCTGGGTCAGGGCGTTCTCGAATAGGTCGGCGTCGACGCCCATGACGACGTTGGAGAACATCTGGATAAAGCGACGGTAGCTGTCCCAGGCAAAGCGCGGGTTCTGCGTCTGCGCGATAAGACCCTGGACGGAATCGTCGTTGAGGCCCAGGTTGAGGACCGTGTCCATCATGCCGGGCATGGAGAACGGAGCGCCCGAGCGAACCGACACGAGCAGCGGATCGGAGGCATCGCCGAGTTTCTTGCCGCAACGGGCCTCGAGGTCCGCCTCGGCGGCAACGATCTCATCGAGTGCGCCTTCGGGCCAGACGTTGCCGGCACCGGAGTACTCGACACAGGTCTGGCAGGTAATGGTAAAGCCACCGGGAACCGGCAGACCGATGCGGCTCATCTCGGCAAGGTTTGCGCCTTTGCCGCCAAGCACGAAGTTCATGGATTTGTCGCCCTCAGTGACACAGGTGCCCTGGGCGTCGGTTCCAAAACGGTAAACCCTCTTGCAATCGCTCACGATACTTCCCCTTCCATGCGCTTACGCGCACGACCGTGGTAACGAATCAACCCGCCGGATGCGGGCCGTGAGGGAACTATACGGCGGGTTTTGGACAGGCTTGAGCAGAGGGTGCGCGGTTTGGTAAACGTGCTAAAACCGGCGGTAAACGGTAGGTAAAGGTGGCTACCTTATGAAGATACCACTACAAGGAAAGTGCAGGTCGGATGCGATGTATTTGCTAAATCGCTTTACCATTTATCAGCATTATTTCCAAGTATTCTCTTTGGTTAGCTAAAAGAGCCCCGTCCCAAATTAGCTACCCAAACAACCTTGTCCCAAGTGAGCTACTTTAGTTGAGCGCGGCGGGCGGCACGGCGGGCGCAAGCTTCTTGGATTTCCTCCAAGTGGCTAATGATCTCGGCAGCGCTTTCTTCGATGGCCTTGCCGTCGGTACGCACCACAAAGCAGCCTAGGCGCTTCATGAGCGCACGGGCTTCCTCGAGCTCGCTGTGCACGCTCTCGGGCTCGGCATAGGAGCCGGCAACGGCACGAGCGTAGTCATCGCCCAAGCGGCTATCGCGAATTTCGGAAATCACATCGACGGTCGAAATCAGGCCGAACAGGCGCATCGGGTCGACCTCGTAAATCGACTTGGGCGGCTCCATGCCATGCGCCAGTGGGACATTGGCGACCTTGTAGCCCTGATAGGCCAAATACATCGACAGCGGCGTCTTGGACGTACGCGATACGCCCAGCAGCACGATATCGGCTCCCGACAGATCGTCGCAGCCGCGCCCGTCATCGTGCTCAACGAAATACTCCATGGCCTCGATGCGATGGAAATAGCGGTCATCGGTCTTGTGAATCACACCCGCGACGCCCTTGGGCGGCACACCGATGAGCGACGACAGCACGGCAAGCGTCGGGCCAATCAGGTCGACCGAACGAATATGCAGCATGCCCAGGTAATCGAGCACGCGGGCGCGAAGCGCCGGATCGACAATGGTGTGGAACACGGCAATATCGCGATGGTCGGCATCGACGCGCGGGCCCACAAACGACTCCACCTGCTCCACCGAGGTCACCTTGGGCAGGCGCAAGAGAAGAAAAGCCCCTTCATCAAATTGCCCGGACGCCGCAAGCACCACCTCACAAGCGGTATCACCGAGCGAGTCGGAGATAACGATAACGGTGGGACGAGCGGTGACCGGGCAATCCATGCGGGGCTCCTTTAGCGCTTATGCGCAGGCTGGCTTACTTTTTGCGGGCAAGCTCACCGATGTTGGCGATGCCGGAGAAAACGGCCTCGAAGCGGTTGAGCAGCTTAAGGCGATTATCGCGGAGCTGCTCGTCCTTGTCCATGACCATGACCTCATCGAAGAAGCGGTCGATGGGCGCGCGCAGGGCGGCAAGGGCGGCAAATGCGGCCGGGTAATCCTCGGCAGCAAGGGCGGCATCGACAGCGGTCTGAGCAGCCTCGGAGGCATCGGCAAGCGCGAGCTCGACCTCGCCCATCAGGCCGCGGTCGTACTCCGCACCCAGCTCGGGCTTGGAGATGTGTGCGGCGCGGGCATAGGCGGTCGCAAGGTTGTCGAACGTCTCGGCGTCGTTCTTGCGGGCCTCGTCGAGGGCGGCGCAGCGGGCGAAGAAGACGGACGGGGCGATGATGTGCACCGCGGAG
The DNA here is from genome assembly GCA_902490305.1 of uncultured Collinsella sp. GTDB lineage: Bacteria > Actinomycetota > Coriobacteriia > Coriobacteriales > Coriobacteriaceae > Collinsella. The sequence goes on along the minus strand of CABUDI010000003.1, from coordinate 42,827 downwards.
ACGGCGGCAACGGTATCGGCCGGGATCTTTTCGTCGCGGGCCATGCTCACCAGGCGGCCATGGAAGAAGTCGCGAACCTGCTGGGCGACCTTGGCGGCGTCGAACTCAATGCCCTGCTCGCTATAGAGCTCGAGGGCGAAGTCGATGAGCGACGTGGGGTCGATCGGCAGACGGTCGCGCAGGATGTTGATGATGCCGATAGCGGCACGACGCAGCGCGTAGGGGTCGGAGGAGCCGGTCGGGGGCTCGCCAATGGCAAAGATACCGGCGATGGTATCGAGCTTGTCGGCGCAGGCCACGATGCAGCCAGCGGTGCCCTCGGGCAGCTCGTCACCGGCAAAGCGGGGACGATAATGATCGCGAATGGCGTGGGCAACCTCGTCGTTCTCCCCCATCGCGGTGGCGTAGTAACCGCCCATCACGCCCTGCTGGCTCGTGAACTCGACGACGGCGTTGGATACCAAGTCGGCCTTGCACAGGTGCGCGGCGCGAGCGGCATCGGCGGCCAGGTGGGCGCCCAGATGGGCCTCGCGAGCGATGGCAAGCGCGAGTTGCTCAATGCGCTCGGACTTGGCGAGCACGCTACCGAGCTTCTCCTGGAAGGCAACCTTGGCCAGACGCTCACGGAACTCGTCGAGGGAGATCTTCAGGTCCTCCTCGTAGAAGAACTTTGCGTCGTCCAGACGGGCGCGCACGACGCGCTCGTTGCCGTCGATCACGCGCTCGGCGTTCTCGGGCTTGCTGTTGGAGACGACCACGAACTCACGCGTGAGCTTGCCCTCGCCGTCATAGATCGGGAAGTAACGCTGGTTGGTGAGCATGGACTCGCAGATGATCTCGTGCGGGACCTTGAGGAACTCCTCATCGAAGGTACCGACGAGCACCGTCGGCCACTCGCAGAGGTTAATGACCTCCTCGAAGACCTTCTTGGGCGTGTCGACATGACAGCCGGGGCGAGCGGCCTCGACCTCGGCGATGCCGGCAAGGATGGCCTCGCGACGACGCTCGGCAGAAAGCACGCCGGCGTCCTCGAGCACCTGCTCATAAACAGCGGGGCTGGCAACAACATGGTCGCCAGGGCCAAGTACGCGATGACCGCGCGTGGTGTTGCCGCTCGTCACGTCGGCAAACGACACGGGCACAACATCCTCGCCCAAAAGGCAGCAGATCCAGCGGACCGGACGAACAAAGGTCGCATGCTCGTGACCCCAGCGCTGGCTGCGGTAGTTGGGCCACTGCAGGCCGGCGATGGTCTTCTCGCACAGAGCGGTCAGAATCGGCGTAGCCGGTGCGGAGGGAATGTTCTTCTCGGCGAACACATACTCGCGACCGTCAGTGTCCTCGCGACGGACCAGGTCCTCGGCAGCCACACCGCACTTGCGGGCAAAGCCCTGGGCGGCCTTGGTGGCGTTACCGTCAGCGTCGAAGGCAATGTTGGCCGCGGGGCCACGCTTGACCTCATGGACTTCATCGGTCGCGGTGGCGACGTTAGCCACGAGCGCAGCCAGGCGGCGCGGGCTCGAGATCACACGGACCTCGCCGTGGGCCAGACCGGCCTCGTCGAGACCCTTGGCAATCATGGAGCCAAGCTGCTTGACGGCATTGTTCAGCGGCGCGGAGGGCATCTCCTCCGTACCGATCTCAAACAGGAAATCCTTAGCGTCTGCCATGGCTTACGCCACCTCGCCTTCCTGGTCGGCATTCTCGTTGACTCCGGCGACCTCGGCCATGTAGGCCTCGCAGCACGCCTTGGCGACGGCGCGGACGCGCAGGATGTAGTTGGCACGCTCGACCGCGGACAGGGCGCCGCGAGCATCGAGCAGGTTGAAAGCGTGGCTGCACTTCATGACGCAGTCATATGCCGGCAGCGGCAGCTTGCGCTCCAGGCAGGAATGGCACTCGGCCTCGTAGTCGTCAAACTTCTGACGCATCATCTCGACGTTGGCGACCTCAAAGTTATAGGCACTGAACTCGCGCTCGTTCTCGAGGAACACGTCGCCGTAGGTCATGGGCGTGCCGTCGGGCAGGTAGCTCCACACCAGGTCGTAGACCGAGTTGACGCCCTGGGCGTACATGGCGATACGCTCCAGGCCGTAGGTAATCTCAACGGGCACGGGGTCGACCTCGATGCCTCCCACCTGCTGGAAGTACGTAAACTGCGTGACCTCCATGCCATTGAGCCAGACCTCCCAGCCAAGGCCCCAGGCGCCAAGGGTCGGGCTCTCCCAGTCATCCTCGACAAAGCGGACGTCATGGTCGTTGGGATCCAGACCGATAGCGGCAAGAGACCCCAGGTAGAGCTCCTGGGCGTTAACCGGAGAAGGCTTGATGAGCACCTGGAACTGATAGTAGTGCTGCATGCGGTTGGGGTTCTCGCCGTAGCGGCCGTCGGCGGGACGGCGGCAGGGCTGCGCATAGCAGGTGCGCCACTCGGCGGGACCGAGCGAGCGCAGCGTGGTCGCGGTATGGAAGGTACCGGCACCGACCTCGGAGTCATAGGGCTGCATAATGACGCAGCCCTGCTCGCCCCAGTACTGCTGGAGGCGCAGGATGATGTCTTGGAAGGAAAGCGATGAAGCGTTCATGCCTCTAATATCCCCTCGTCGAAACGATTACACGGTTAGGTACTGTACTATAGCGGTTTTTAGTCGATAGCGCCGATGCGGTTGAGCGGCCAGTAGCGCACAAGCGCCACAGCGATCAAATCAGAGCGATCGACGGGACCAAAGTAGCGTGAGTCGGCAGAGTTTTCGCGGTTGTCGCCCATCACCCACACGCACCCGTCGGGAACGGTGTAGGGATAGCTTACCTGAGCACCGGGCGCTTGGACCGAAAGTGGCCAGCTCATGCCCGTCGTATAGTCCTCGTCGAGCGCTTGGCCGTCAACGACCACCTTGCCATCCTGCAGGTCGACCGTCTGGCCGGCCGTGGCAATAACACGCTTGACAAGAACATCATGCTCGGAGGTGCCATCGGGGTTGTGAAACACCACGATATCGCCCTGCTTGACGGGCTGACCGAGCTCGAGGCTCACCTTTTGTGCCAGGATCTGGTCGCCAATCTCGATCGTGGACTCCATGGAGCCGGTGGGCACCACAAAGGGCTCGACCACAAACGAGCGAATCAAGAAGGTGGCGACCAGTGCGATCGCGATGACCGCGATCCACTCAAAAGCGCCCCTCAACGCGGAATGCTGCGATGGAACCATTCTCACTCCTCGCTCTGCGAATACGAAGCGTCCAGAATCTCCTGCGCGTAAGCACGCTCCTCGGGCGTGAGCCGCGCTGTCTCAATCAGATCGGGACGCCAACGACAGGTGCGCTCGATGGCGTTCTTACGACGCCAAGCGTCAACTTTGGCGTGATCGCCACTCACGAGCACAGGAGGCACGCCCTCGCCGTTGAACTCGGCAGGACGAGTGTACTGCGCGTACTCGAGCAGGCCTCCGTCCTCGGCGGTCGAGAACGACTCGTCCACGTTGCTCATCTCGTCGCCCAAGGCGCCGGGGATGAGGCGTACGACGGCATCGGCAACGACCATGGCAGGCAGCTCGCCGCCCGTAAGCACGTAGTCGCCGATCGACAGACGCTCATCGGCATACGCATACGCACGCTCGTCGACGCCCTCGTAGCGACTGCACACAAACAACAGGCGCTCACTTTTGAGCAGGCGCTCGGCCACATGCTGCGTAAAGGGCTCGCCACAGGGGGTAAAGAACACCACAGTAGGCTTGGGACCCTCTGCGCTAATGGCCTCGATGGCCTCTGCGATAGGCTCGACCTTCATGAGCATGCCCTGCCCGCCGCCGTACGGCTCGTCATCGACGGTACGATGGCGGTCGTGCGTCCAGTCGCGCAGGTTATACGCCTTAAAATCAAAAAGGCCGGCCTTGCGGGCGCGGCCCAAAATCGATGTGGACATAACGGGCTCAAACATCTCGGGAAAGACCGAAAGGGTCTCGATCAGCATGTTGTCCTCCCTACTTGTCCATATCGATCAGGCCGTCCATAACGTGGACGGAAATTGTTCCTGTGTCGGGAAGATCGAGCACGACCTGCTCGATCACGGGAATCAGTACCTCGCCGTACCGATCACCCTCGACAACCCAAACATCGTTAGCGGGCGTCGACATAATCTCGACGATCGTGCCGAGCGAACCGAAGCGCTCGTCGACCACCTCGCGACCCATCAGGTCGGTATAGGCAGCGTCGAGCGAATCGAGCTCAAAGTCGTCACGATTTGCCAGCACATAGCATCCCGTGATGCCCTCGGCGGCCGTCAAGTCGTCAATGCCCTCAAACGAGACCAGATCGCCATCGCCCGTATCGGTGACGGACACGACCGTGCAAAAGCGGTCGCGCTTGAGCGCCGGCGGCGTCAGGGCGACGCGCATACCCGGCTCTAATACAGAAGGAAGCCCCCGCAGCGGCTGCGCGAGGACCTCCCCCTTCCTTCCGTGCGGCTTGACCACACGGGCGATGTTTTTGTACTGGGACCTCAAGGTCCTAGCCCAGAACCTCTACCTCGACAGCAGTGTCGAGGCGAGCGGCCAGTGCACGGGCGAGCGTGCGAATGGCCTTGATGGTACGGCCACGACGGCCGATGACCTTAGCGACGTCATCCTCGGCGACCGAAACCTCAATCGTAGAGGCGTCGTCACCATCGATGACCTCAAGGCTCACGGAATCCGGGTCGTCGACGATCTGAACAACGAGATATTCGACGAGATCGGCGATGCGATCTGAGAGCATTGCCTCACCCTCGAGCTGTGCAGCGTCAACCTCAGGCACGATTTACTCCTCGGCGCCCTCAGCGGCCTCAGCGGCAGCCTTAGCGGCCTCGGCCTCTTTGGCGAGCTGCTTCTTGGACTTCTTGACGACGGTCTCGGTCTTCTCGCCCTCGTTGGCGGCCTTGACCAGAGCGGCGACGGCGTCGGTGAGCTGAGCGCCCTTGGACTGCCAGTCAGCGATCTTCTCGAGGTCGAGGTTGATGGTCTTGGGGGCGGTCATCGGGTTGTAGCGGCCAACCTCCTCGATGATACGACCGTCACGCGGGGCGCGGGAATCGGCGACGACGACACGGTAGTACGGACGCTTCTTAGCGCCGTGACGAGCAAGGCGAATCTTGACTGCCAAAGGAAACTCCTCCAACCAAGCAGCTTTAGGCTGCAACTACAAACAAACAGTTGAACATAATACGCCATCGACGCGGGCAGGTGAAGTCCGTGAGACCAACTTCTTCGGTGTAGTCGAGGGCAAATCCATATCTTAGACAAGAATTCGCGATTTGCAAGCGCATCCACGCACCCCACATGAGCTGCGCGGTATACTCATGACATGGAAAGACGCGAACATACATACGGTTATGAGGATGCCATGGGCGTCACGCCGCCTCCCTGGACGGGTCCAGCGGTGGGCCTGATGGACCTCGATGCGTTTTTTGCGAGCGTGGAGATGCTCGACCATCCCGAATGGCGCGGAAAACCGCTCATCGTGGGCGGAGACGCCGATTCGCGTGGCGTCGTGTCCACGTGTTCATATGAGGCACGTCGCTTTGGCGTGCACTCCGCCATGCCCTCGGCCGAGGCACGGCGTCTGTGTCCTCAGGCCATTTGGACACACGGGCACTTCGACCGCTACCGCGAGGTGAGCGCGCAGGTCATGGCGATTCTCGCCGACGAGACCCCGCGCGTGGAGCGCGTATCCATCGACGAAGCCTTTATCGATATCACACCGGGTCGCTTTGCGCCCGAAGACCCGCTGCTGGTTGCGCGACGTATAAGCGACCGCGTGGCAGGACTGGGAGTGACCTGTTCCATTGGCGTGGGCTGCAACAAGACGGTCGCAAAGATCGCAAGCGAGCGTGACAAGCCGTTTGGATTGACGATTGTGCGCCCCGGAACCGAGCAGCGCTTTTTGGCCGCGCTGCCGGTATCTGCCATGAGCGGCATCGGACGCTCGGCCGAGGAGCGACTGCGCCGCATGCGCATCTACACCCTCGGCGAGCTTTCGCGCGCGCCTGAGTCCACACTGGCCTCTATTTTTGGCGTCAACGGCGAACGCATGCGCCAGCGTGCGCTGGGACTCGAAATCTCCGAAGTCACGAGTCTCGATGAAGAGCGCGAGGTCAAGTCGGTCAGCAATGAACGCACCTTTGCTAAAGATTTAACTGAGCGTGGGGATATTGAGGCGGCGATTGCGCTGTTGGGAGAGTCAGTGGGACGCCGCCTGCGCCGTCAGGGACTAACGGGCGCCACGGTGACGCTCAAGCTCAAGTATTCGTATGGAAGCGGGCGTACGGCACAGCGCCGGCTGCCTCATCCAACCGACGATGAAAACATCTTCGTGGCGGTTGCACTCGAACTGCTCGACAACATCTGGCAGGAAGGCATGCATGTTCGCTTAGTGGGCATCGGCATGAGCGACTTCGACCACCAAGGCGGCATCCAAACCGACCTGTTCTGCGAGATCGATGACCGCGGGGCCCAATCCAGCGACCGACGCGACCTCTCCGTCGCCATCGACGCCGTCCGAGACAAATTCGGCGACACCGCCCTATCCTTCGGCCGCCAATCCCGCTTCAACGATTAACCGCCTTTGGGTAAAAAGAAAGCCGGGCAGGTGCGGAAAACCGCACCTGCCCGGCGATATGCGTGAGGATAGCTAAAACCCCGTCTCAAATGAGCTACTAGAGGAGGTTGAGGGGGAGCTGGGGGGCGTCTCCCCAGAGTTTCTCGAGGCGGTAGAAGTCGCGGGCTTCGGGAGTGAAGACGTGGACGACAACCGAACCGTAGTCCATGAGCATCCAGGTCTTCTGCTCGCGACCCTCGATGGAGAACGGGTGCTCGCCGCAAGCCTCGGCGACCTTCTCCTCGATCTCGTCGACGATAGAATCGACCTGGCGGTTATTGGTACCGGTGGCAAGCACAAAGTAGTCGCATACGTCGGAAAGCTCGGTCAGGTCGAGCACCTGAACGTCCTCGCCCTTCTTGTCGTAGGCGGCCTGCGCGGCGGCGCGGGCGACATCCTCGGCGGCGACACCGCTCGCGGACAGCGAGGCGGCAGTGCGGTCGGACGTGGCGGCGAAGCTCTTGTGCTCCACATGTTCAAGAATCTGCTCGTCGGTCATGGTCTCGTCGGCCATGGAATACCTCTTTCTAGACAGCCCGAGCTAGCGCAGCTGGGCGTAATGGTTGTAAATCGTAATAGCCGTGGGATAAAGATAGCGCCCGGACTGGATCACATAGACCAGACCCTGCGCAAAACAGGAGAAGAACAACTCATCGAGCGTCGACTCCCCCACCATCTTGCGCAGCGCATGGGCATAATCGCCGTGACGGTTGGGCTCGATGGCATCGGCCACAAAGACCACCATATCGAGCGGCGTCATGTCGCAAGCACCCACAGTGTGACGGTCGACAGCCTGAAAGACCGCCGACGACAGCTCGGGAAAGAGCTGCGGAAGCTCATAGGCGGCAACCGGGCCATGCAAAAGCGGCGTCGCGGCAGACGGAGAGCCGGCAATCTTAATGCCGTAATGCAGAGCGCGCGTGACCAGCTCGTCGTCGGAGAGCACCTTGTCCCAGTCATGGATCAGGCCGGCGGCAGCGGCATCAAAGCGGTCAACGCCGTAGACCTCGGCCAGATGAAGTGCGGTCTCGGCAACACCCAGCGAATGCACATAGCGCTTGCGCTTATCCTTCATGCGAACATCGAGCAGCTCTTGAATGCGCTTGAGCAGCGCGCGCTCATCACCCTCAAACTGATCCTCTACCGACAACGTAGACCCCCATCACTCAAAATCTTCTTGGCCCAAATCGGCATATAGCCTGCGTTTGCGAATGTAGCCGAGCACGGACTCGCTCGTAAGATAGCGCACGCTCATGCCGCGGGCAACTCGCTTACGAATGTTCGTCGAGCTGATCGCCAGCGCCGGAATCTGAATATAGCGCACGTCGAACGGCAGTCCCGACTCTTTGATTCGGGCACGCGCCGTATCGATATCAAAGCCCGGTCGCGTCGCAGCAATAAAGGTGGCAAGCTCAGCGATTCGTTCGGCATCATGCCAGGTCACAATATCGATAATCGCGTCGGCGCCCGTAATAAAGTAGAGCTTTACCTGCGGCGGGTAAAAGTCGCGAAGGGCATGAAGCGTATCGGCCGTATAGGTTACGCCCGGACGGTCGATCTCGAACCGGCTCGCCAAAAAGGCCGGGTTCGCGGCGGTGGCGAGGACCGTCATGGCATAACGGTCCTCGGCAGGCGTCACCGGCTTGTCAAGCTTAAAGGCCGGCGTGCCCGCCGGCATAAAGAGCACGGCATCCAAGTCGAGGGACTCGCGCGCCTGCTCGGCGGTTACCAGGTGCCCGTAATGGATGGGATCAAAGGTGCCGCCCATAATGCCAAGCCTAAACTCCTGCCCGTCCTCTAGAGGAAGCTCGGGCAGACCGATTCCACCGCGCAGCGACATGGCTTACTCGCCCTCCGAGGTCTCGGCATCGTCCGCGGCATCCGCCGCATCGACAACCTCGACGCCCTCATCCGCAGCATCGGCCACGTCAATGGCCTCAACGGCGATGTCCTCGCCAACATCCTCGAGCTCCTCGTACTCCGAGAAGTCCTCGGCACCCTCAAAGTCAAAGGCGCGCTGGCAGATGCGGACCTCGTCGCCCGCACGGCAACCGGCCTTCTCGAGCGCGTCGTCAACACCCATACGCGCAAACTTATGCTGCAGGTAAATGACGGCTTCCTCGTTTTCCCAGTCGGTCTGGATGACCATGCGCTCGATGGCACGACCGACCACGCGGAAGGCACCGGGCTCTTCCTGGACAATGCGGAAACGCTTCTCACGCTGCAGGCGGCGGCGCTCCCACTCATCGTCGCGCAGAACGACCGGCTCATCCGAGACAGCCAACTCGGCGCGCAGCTTAGCCACCTGCTCACCCACGGCAAGCATCAGCGTGTTGAGGCCGGCGCCCGTCACAGCAGACACGGCAAAGAACATATGTCCATCGTCGAGCGCTGCGCGCTTGAGGTCGGCAATCTTGTCGGCCGTGCCCGGCGCGTCGCACTTGTTGGCAACGACGATCTGCGGACGCTCCGAAAGCTCGGCGCCATACTGCTCGAGCTCGCGGTTGATGATGCGATAGTCCTCAACCGGATCGCGATCCTCAAAACCGCCCGTCATGTCGACGACATGCATGATCAGGGCCGTACGCTCAATGTGGCGCAGGAACTGGTGACCCAGGCCCTTGCCCTCGCTCGCGCCCTCGATGAGACCGGGGACGTCGGCAACGACGTAAGAGTATTCGCCGGCACGCACCATGCCGAGGTTCGGCACGAGCGTGGTAAACGGGTAGTCGGCAATCTTGGGACGGGCGGCACTCATGCGCGCGATGAGTGAGGACTTGCCCACCGAGGGGAAGCCCACGAGCGCGGCATCGGCCATAAGCTTCATCTCGAGCTCAATCCAGTGCTCCTCGGCCGGTTCGCCCAGCTGAGCAAACGCGGGCGCGCGGCGCACCGACGTCACAAAGTGCGTGTTGCCCAGGCCACCGGCACCGCCAGGCGCCACGACAACGCGCTCGCCATCGTGCACCAGATCGGCAATCTCGAACATCGGGGTCTGCGTCTCGGGGTCGAGCTCGCGCACCACGGTACCCATAGGGACCTTGAGAATCAGGTCCTCGCCGCTTTTACCGTTACGACGGGCACCCTGCCCGTGCGTGCCGCGCTCGGCGCGGAAGTGATGCTTAAAGCGGTAATCGATCAGCGAAGACAGCTGAGCATCGGCCTGGATGACGACATTGCCGCCACGACCGCCGTCGCCGCCATCGGGGCCGCCCTTGGGGACAAATGCCTCGCGCCTAAACGACATGCATCCGGCTCCGCCGTCGCCGCCGCACACGTTAATGCGGCTGATATCGGTGAACTGTGACAACAGAATCGCCTCCTTCAAAAAAGAGGGAGACCCTTGAATCCTAAAACTCAAGTGCCTCCCACATATGTGCTCTATGAAGGGTGAATTACGCGTTCGCGAGCGGGCGTACGCTGACCCTGTGCTTGATACCCTTGTGGAACTCAACGGTACCGTCGACCAGCGCGAACAGCGTGTCGTCCTTACCACGGCCAACGTTCTCACCCGGGTGGATGTGCGTGCCGTGCTGACGGACGAGAATCGTGCCCGTGGTTACCGTCTGGCCGGCATAGCGCTTCGTGCCAAGGCGCTGACCGCGGGAGTCACGGCCATTACGGGAGGAACCGAGTCCTTTTTTGTGTGCCATTGTGTATACCTACTCTTTCGTTACGAGTGTAATCTACTCGGCGACGGGAGCCTCGGCAACAGCCTCAGCCTCTGCCTTGACAGCCTTCTTGGCGCGGGAGGTAGCCTGAACCTTCACGATCTTCAGCTTGGTGAGCTGCTGACGGTGACCCTTCAGACGACGATAGCGCTTGCGCTTGTGGAACTTGAAGACCAGCTGCTTCTCGCCCTTGAACTGCTCAACGATCTGAGCGGTAACCTTGGCCTTGGCCAGCTTGTCGGGATCGGTGACGATCTTCTTACCATCGTTGAGGAAGATAACCGGCAGGGTGACCTTGTCGCCCTCATTGCCCTCGATCTTCTCGACGGTGATGACATCGTCGGTGGCGACCTTGTACTGCTTGCCGCCCGTGTTAACGATTGCGTACATGTTTACTTGCCCTTCATGCATCAGTTAGTGCAACAGCCGAATATAGTAGCAGGCGAAAATACCCCCGTCAACGAGTATGTGGAGCAAATCCACAAGTTCGCACAGGTATGGGGCTGACGAGTCGGCCCTCGTCGTCCTCGCATGCTTGATTCTGACGCTCGACATCGTAGGAGCAGATGGTCACGAGGTCTTGCATACCAGTGGAAACAATAGGTGCATCCACGCCCGGGGTCAAGCCCTGCAACAAAACATCAGCAGCGGAAAGCAAAATTTCCGGACGCATGGAGCCCTCGTTGTCGGCATGGGTGTCGAGCATGAGGACCAGATGGTCCTCATGCTCCCCCGCCGTGAGCTCATAGCCCACGAGCGTGTGATCCAAATCCAAGCGCTTGCTCTTTTTTCCGCGCGCGTAGTCGATGCCATGGTCCGCGCGCAGCGTGTCGATCGCACGACGCACCTCGTCGGCGCATACGGGCGCCTCGGGATCCAAGTGCAGGTCGATGCGATACGACAAGCGCGTGAGCTGCGCCGTCAACGCCGGCGTGCGCACGTCGATGTACGCCGCCTCGATGGGCGCCAGATCGGCCGGAGACGCCGCAGCCAGGCGCCCAAACGCCTCGTCGAGCGCCACGAACTCGGTCATAAACAGGTCATACCACTCGCAGGTCGACGACGTACCCACCGGTAGCGCCGAAGAAAAGCCCACGCGCATGTGCGGGGAGAAGCCCTGCGTGACGGCATAGGGAAGTCCCGCACGGCGCACGATGCGCTCAATGGTATGGATTACTTCGAGATGGCCCAGGTACTTAAGGCGATCGCGCTTGCCATAGCGAACACGAAGCCTAAAGAGCGTGGGGTTGTCGGTCAGGCGCTCACTCATGCGCGATCACCCATCAATACATTCTTGGCGTGGAGCGTGGGGCAGATCCCGCAGCCGGTGCACGACGTGCGGGTGCAGTCGGGAGTCGTGACACCCTCGAGCGAGCGACGGTACTCGCGCTCGAGAAAGCCGCGTGTGCAGCCGGGGCTCACGTGCTCCCACGGCAGGCGCCAGTCCAACTCGTAGGGCAGGTGCACGAGTTCATTGAGGTCGATGCCGTTTTTGGCAGCAGCCTCCTTCCAGTTATCGAGCGAGAAATGCTCTACCCAGGCGTCAAAGCGAGAGCCCGAGCGCCAAGCGTCGATGATGACGGGCGTCATGTCACGACCGGCGCGGGACAGTGCGGCCTCGATGAGCGAGGTCTCGGCATCGTGGTAATGAACGCGGACGGCACGGTTGCGAACGCTCGTGATAAGCAGCTTCTGGCGACGCTTGACGTCGTCGTAGTCGAGCTGCGGGCACCACTGGAACGGCGTGGCAGCCTTGGGGATAAAGACCGAAACCGAGATGGACACCGAGATCGAGCCGCGACGAGCCTTGGGCACCACGGAACGACCGAGCTCCAGCACGTGATCGGCCAGATTGGCGATGGCCACGATGTCCTCGTCGCGCTCGCCGGGAAGGCCCATCATAAAGTAGAGCTTCATGCGGTTCCAGCCGGCCTCGAAGGCCGCCTTGGCCGCACGGTCCAGGTCCTCCTCGGTCACGTTTTTGTTAATGATGTCGCGCATGCGCTGGCTGCCGGCCTCGGGCGCGAACGTCAGGCCGCCCTTCTTTTCGCCGGCAACCGACTCGGCCATATCCACGCCAAACGAATCCAGGCGCTGCGACGGAATAGACACGCGAATACCCGTATCCTCCAGGCGACGGTTGAGCCTGCCGAGCACGTCGCGAATGCAGGAGTGGTCGGTCGTGGAGAGCGAGGTCAGCGACACCTCGTCATAGCCAGTCTTTTCCAGACCCTGAATCACCGACGAGACGATCTGGTCGGCCGAGCGCTCGCGCACTGGGCGATACGTCATGCCGGCCTGACAAAAACGACAGCCGCGGGCGCAGCCGCGCAGGATCTCGATAGACAGGCGGTCGTGAACCAGCTGCGCATAGGGCACGCACGACTGCGACAGCGGATTCGTGGCGCCGAAATCCTCAACGACGCGCTTGTAGACCACGGTCGGCGCATCCTTGCCTTCACGCGGCACGGTGTAGCCATGCGGCGAGCAGGGCTCGTCGTGACGAACCTCATAGAGCGACGGCACGTAGTTGCCGGCAATGGATGCAAGCTGCTCGACAATCTGCGCGCGCGGGACTCCTTCATCACGCAGGCGGCGATGCAGCTGGCAGGTCTCGAGCAGCGATTCCTCGCCCTCACCGATGAGGATGGCATCGAAGAAGGCCGCGTACGGCTCGGGGTTGTACACCGAGGGGCCGCCGGCGATGATGATGGGGTCGTCTTCGCCTCGGTCGGCCGCCAACAGTGGAATGCCAGCGAGGTCGAGTGCCTCGAGGAAGTTCGTCACCGCCATCTCGTGCGGCACATGCAGACCGACGATATCAAACGAAGCGACCGGCGCTGCACCCTCGAGCGAGAGCAACGGAATGCCCGCCTCGCGCATAGCGTCACCCATATCGGGCCACGGCACATAGCCACGCTCGCAGGAGATGCCCTCGGCCTGGTTAAGGATGTTGTAGAGGATGGCGATGCCCTGGTTGGGCAGACCGACCTCGTACACATCCGGATAGATCAGGCAGCAACGGTAGTCGGCATCGGCCTTGGAAAGCGTGCCCCACTCGTGATCGATATAGCGACTCGGCTTCTCGACCTTGGCGAGCAACGGCTCAATTAAATGAAAACAATCTTGGTATGCAACGCGCAACGGAAAACCCCTAAGCAGCGAGATCTGATGCGTCCCGATAGGACGCCATAGGACGGGTAGCGCCCGCGACCGTGGTCACCAGATCGCGAACGCGGGAGAACGTGGCAGTGACCACCTCGTTGGCACGACTGTAGTCGACATCGCGCTCGTAGAGCGAAACGAGCGCACGGCCCATGCCATAGGTGCCCGCGGCAGCAGTAAGCGCCTTGACGGCAAACCCAATATGCGGCGTCTGCTTGACGAGCGCGCGGGTGACCGCGCGGATCACCAAGCCGCCGGCAAGCACGCCCGCGACCTCGTAGCCGCGCTCGGGCTTAATGCCGCGTCCAAAGACGGCAGCGAGCTCAAAGAGCATGCCCACCTGCGCCAGCGCCATAACGGGATAATCGGCGCCCGGCAAAAACACCAGCGCACCGGTCGCCATATTGGTGAGCGCGCACGAGGTGATGATACGATTGGCCGCCGCGATGCGCATGAAGGCAAAGTTCGTCGCAAAAGCCGTTTCCTTGTCGGTGCGATCGAGAATCCAGCGGGCAAGCGTCTCGAGCAGATACGTCTTATCGGTTGCCGCTACCACGCCGAGCATGGGCGTGGACTCCTCGATAAACGGCACCTCCACAGCAGACTCGGCAAGCACGCACACGGGCGCACCGGCGATCACGAGCTCCTGCACGGCACTCTCCAAGCGGTCGGAACCACACGAGAGCACCAGTACCACATCGGTATCGGTCTTTGGAGCAATTCGCTCCTCCCCCAGACGCTCGACGCGCACAATGCCCGAGGTCGTCTGCGGCACAAAGGCGTCACGCACCGTCTCGGCCAGAAAGCGCGAGGCGGACGAATCCAGATAGACCGAGACGCGCACCGGCGTATCGGAATCCTTCTTAACGGACGCGCCCATCTTAAAAGCGCGGGTCAGCTTATCTACGGGAATTTTCATAGCAAACCCCTCCAGCGGTTACGCGGCGCCCGAACGATGCCGCCATATGGATTGTACGATACCCACCGTCAGCAGCTGGATCATCATCGAAGACGAACCAAAGCTAATAAACGGTAGCGGAATACCGGTAATCGGCATCATGCCGATGCACATGCCGATGTTCTCGAAGGTCTGGAATGCCCACATGCCGACGATACCTACGCACGACAGACGCAGGAACAGCGACTCACACTTAAAGGCGACGCGAATCGTCGAAAAGATCAGCAGCACGTAGAGGCACAGGAGCAAAAAGGAGCCGCAGAAGCCGAACGTCTCGGACAGGAAGGCGAAGACGAAATCGGTGTGGAACTCGGGTAGAAAGCCGCCGGCCGACTGCGTCGCGTGGCCCAGGCCCTTACCAAAGAAGCCACCCGAGCCGACGGCAATGAGCGACTGCTGCAGGTTGTAGGCATCATCCGAATCGGCTTTGTCGGGGTTGATGAAGACTGTCAGACGATTCATCTGATACTGCTTGATAAGCACGTCGTGTCCAAGGAGCGAATCAAAGACCGAGTCGAGCGCCAAGATGAGCGCAATCAAACCAACCAGCAGGGCCAAGGTCGACAGCACCCATTCGCGGCGTGCACCGCTCATGCAGATGACGATGGCACCCGAGACCAGCACGACCAGGCCCGAGCCCAGGTCGCCCATGGCGACGACGGCCAAGAACGGAATGGACAGCATACCGCAGAGCTTAATGTAGTCGCGAACGGTATCGATGCGGCCGTTGTATTGCGAGCCAAGCGTGGCCATAAAGAAAATGGTGATGAGCTTGGCAAGCTCAACGGGCTGGAAGGTCAGGCCGATACCGGGAATCTTGATCCAACCCGTCATTCCCAAGCCGCCCGTGTAGGACAGGCCCGGAATCTTAGGCGAGAAGATCACGATGAGATCGACGACGAGCAGAGCCGTCGAAAAGTTGGAAATGCCACGCAGGTCGGTGCGCCAAACGAGCACCGCCAGCACCGCGCCAATGCCAATGCCCAGCAGGTGGCGCGAGAACGAGGCATCGGCCTTAAACTGCGACGCCGACCAAATAATGATGGCGCCATAGGCAACGAGCGCGACGGCAGCCAGCAGCACGCCGATGTGTACCTTCTGGCGGAACGTGCCGCGCGAGGCCGAGAGCTGCTTGTTAACGCGGTCCAGGCTGCTGCGAGAGCCGGTTTTGGTTGAGCGGAACAGGTCCGCCGGCGAAAAGTCCATCGCAACCTCCTATCGAACCGAGGAATCGCCCGTGGCCGTCGACGTGTCGGGCTCGTCATAAATCGCACCGAGGACATCGCGCACGACGTGCAACGCGGTATCGGAGCCGCCACCGCCCTGCTCCAAGATAGTGGCAATCACGTACTTAGGGTCATCGGCCGGCGCGTAGGCGCAAAACCACGCGTAATCGTCCTCGCCGCTCTTCTCGCCCGTGCCGGACTTGCCGTAGACCGTAGGGGTCAGGGAGTTAAAGTGCGCGGCGGTCGAAGTCGACGCGGAGTAAATCACATCGTGCATGCCGTTGCGGACAAGAGCCAAATCCGAATCGCTGTTGATCTTGGCCTCCAGGCGCTTCTTCTTGCCCTTGCCGTTGTATTTATAGGCATCGCCGTCGCCATCGCGCGACACGGCTGACAAAAACACGTGAGGCACGTACTGTTTGCCGCCGTTGGCAAGACCCATATAGGCGCACGCCATCTGCAGGGGCGTCACCAGGATGTCGCCCTGGCCGATGGCAATGTTGGTCATATCGCCGGCATTCCACTTGCGGTCCTCGGCAGATGCGTCGGTAAAGTAAGACTCTTTCCACTCGGCATCGGGAATACGGCCCGTGCCCTCACTCGGCAGGTCGATGCCGCAGGTCTTGCCCAGGCCCCAGCGACGAAAGACCTCCTGCAGGCCCTCGGGATGTTGCTCGTCATAGAAGAACGCCTTGCCCATGTCGTAGAACACGGGGTCGCAGGAATTGGCGATACCCGACTGCAGCGTCATGGTGCCGTGGCCGGAATGCAGCCAGCAGTACTTGCCCCACGACTTGCCCAGACCCGTCCAATAGCCCGTGCAGTTGGTCGTCTGCCCCGACGTGTAGGTTCCAAACTCAAGACCGGCCAGTGCCGAGAGCGGCTTGATGGTCGAGGCCGACATGTACTGTCCGCTAATGGCGCGGTTGAGCAGCGGGTGGGAACCCTTGTCATCATTGAGCTCGGTCCACACGTCATTTGAGACGCCGCCAATAAAGACGGACGGATCGAACTTGGGCTGGCTCGCCATGCCCAGGATCTCGCCATTGTTGGGATCGAGACACACTACAGCGCCGTTGCCGGCATTGCTGTAGCCAGTGGTCTTGGCAAGCTCGATAGCGCTCGCCAGCGCCGTCTCGCAGGCCTGCTGGATCTTAAGGTCGAGCGTGAGCTTAATGTCAGAGCCGGCCTTGGCGGGCACAGCGCCGGCCTGTCCGGTCACATTGCCCGAGGCATCGACCTTCACCGTCTGCTCGCCGCGAATACCCTGCAGCAAGTTCTCGTAGTAGCTCTCGACGCCCGCCTGACCCACGATATCGCCCGACTGGTACGTAATCTGACCGGCGGCGCTATCGTTATCGCCCGAAGCCTTCTTGTTCTGCGCCTCGAGCTGCTCGGAGGTAATGGTGCCGGTATAGCCCAAAATGTGACAAGCCGTCTCGCCGTACGGGTACTGGCGCTCGGTGCGCTCGGCAATCTTCACGCCCGGGAACTCGCCGGCATGTTCCTTGATATAGGCAACCGTGGAGCGGCGCACGTCCGTCGCGATGGTATGCAGGCTCTGAGCGCCCTCGGAATTGTCCTGGATATTGCGCAGCACCGCGACGTAGGGCATACCGAGCACGTTGGCAAGATGGCGCACCAGCACGGTGTCATCGGCCAAGTCGCGATAGGCAACGACGGCAAGTGAAGGACGGTTTTGCACAAGTGCCACGCCATTGCGATCAAGGATTCGCCCGCGCACAGCCGGCGTGGTGACGGTACGGGTCTGGTTGCTCTTGGCCTGCTTGTCGTAGTAGTCCGACGAGACCATCTGCATGCCCCACAGCTTGACGGCGAGCGCGGCAAACATCGCGCCCACGCCGGCGGTGAGGATGGAGAAGCGACCCTTGAAGGCGGTCGCGGCGGTATTGCCCTCGCCCTCAGTGGCGCGCGGGGCCGTTCCATGCTGCGTGTCGTAGGTAAAACGGGAATCGCCGCGGCGCATGATGACCAGCGCGACCACAATGGCCACGACCAGCACGATACCGGCGATGATAACCGTCATCTGGGAAGACATCTTTGAGCCTCCCCTATTTGAGTTTGCGGGTCTTGGGCTTAAAGCGCATACCCGTCTGATGACCACCGCGTGCGGAGAATCCGTAACCGGACTGCGGCACGACACCGGACATCAAAAACGGAATGGCAACCAGACCCGTCAGGATCGAGGACGGCAGCGCATGGCCGAAGATCGCCACGACAAAGCTCGTCTCCAAACCCATAAACAGCAAGATGATGCTGTAGATCACATTAATGACGAGCGCAAAGGCGCCCACAGTGACGCCGCGCGCACTCGGGGTACCGCCCGTCTGACCGACGGCGCTGTGCACCAGGGCAAAAGAACCCACGGTCAGCAGGAGCGACATAACGCCCACCGGCACGGCAGCGGACAGGTCATAGAACAAGCCGCTGCAAAAACCGCACACGACGGCACGGGTCGGGTCGCCCGAGAACACGCTTAGGCACACCAGGATAATCATGAAGTTGACGCGACCGCCCGCAATGGAGATCTGCGGTGCCAGGCCTGCCTGCAGCAGCACGCACACAATGGCAGCGATCACAAACGTGCGGGAGCTCATCCCCTGCTCGTGTAGATCCATGGACATGCCCCCTATTCGCTCGAGCCGGAATCGGTCGTCTCGGACGTGTCGGAACTGTCATCCGAGCTCTCGTCCTTCATCTTGGTTGCAGCATCGCGCGACGTTCCCTGCGGCGTGCTGTTGGCCGTGCTCACGTCCTCATCCGAGGCCGACTGTTCGTCGGTCAGCGAGGTGATGACCAGCACTTCCTCGTTATTCTCGGCCGTGGTCTGAGCGCGCACCACAATGGTGTAGTACACGTCGTTTGCCGATTTCTCAACCGACGAGACGGTGCCAAGCGGAAGGCCCTTGGGGAACACGCCACCGATGCCAGAGGTCACGATGATATCGCCAACCTTAACATCGGAGTCGACGCTCACGTACTCAAGACGCAGCGTGCCGTCAGCCTGACCCTGCAGCATACCCTGGGCGCGCGTGTCCTGCACCATGGCGGACACGCCCGAGTTCTCGTCGCCAATCAGGCGCACGGTAGAGGTCTTGGCCGATACCTCGATAATCTGGCCGATAACACCGGCAGAACTCGTCACGGGCATGTTGATGGTAAGGCCGTCGGCAGAGCCCTTGTCGATGGTAACGGTCGAGGTCCAGGCATCGCCGGAGGCACCAACGATACGAGCTGCGGTAGATTTGAGGTTGTAGGTCGATTGCAGCCCGACCAGGCCCTCCAGGCGCTCGGCAGTCTTTTGAGCCTCAGAAAGCTCGGCGACCTTAGAGGTCAGCTCCTCATTTTGCTTCTTGAGCTCGTCGAGCGTGTCCTGCGACGCCGTTAGGTTAGAGAACACGTTGCCAATCGCATTGAAGGGAGCCGCCACAGCCGAGCCCACAAAGCGCACCGGAGAGGTAATCGTCGTTACGCCCGAACGCACGGCATGAATCGGCCCTGCCTCGCCCTCGCGGATGTAAAACGTGAGCAGCAACACCGAAATCAGGCTGAAAACAATCAACGGGCGCATACCCGTTGATTGTCGCTTGGTATTCAGATTTGTGGAGAAACCCGAAGATCGTGCCAAATGGAATCCACCTTTTGGAAATTAAGCATTGGTCTGGACGAAGCCGCCATCAAACGCATTGGCCTCGAGCACGCGGGCACAGCCGTTAACGACGTTATCGAGCGCCGTGGGGCTGACGTTGACCGAAACACCGGTCTCATCGCGCAGGCGCACGTCGAGACCGCGCAGCAGCGCGCCGCCACCAGTCAGCAAAATGCCGTAGTACATAAGGTCCGAGGCAAGATCGGGAGGCGTAGCGTCGAGTGCGTCCTTGACGGCCTTGGCCATCTCGTCGAGCGGCTTGTTGAGCGCGCGACGAATCTCCTCGCTCTCGATGCGCACGGTCTTGGGCAGACCGGTGATCACGTCGCGGCCGTTGACCTCGACGTCAAGCTCGTCCTTGAGCGGCACGGCGGAACCGACCTTGATCTTGATGTCCTCTGCCGTACGCTCGCCGATGGCAAGGTTGTAGGCATCGCGAACGTGCGTGAGGATGGCCTGATCGAACTCGTCGCCGGCAATACGGATGGACTGCGAGACGACGATGCCGCCCATAGCGATAACGGCAACCTCGGTGGTACCGCCACCGATGTCGATGACCATGGAGCCGGTGGGCTCCTCGACAGGCAGGTCGGCGCCGATAGCAGCAGCCATGGGCTCCTCGATCAGGTAGGCCTGGCGAGCGCCGGCCTGGATCGTGGCCTCAAAGACAGCGCGCTTCTCGACCGACGTGACGCCGGAGGGAACGCAGACGACAACACGCGGACGCGGAGTCCACGGATAGCGCTTCTCGGACGCCTTGTCGATAAAGTAGCGAAGCATGGCCTCGGTAACGTCGAAGTCGGCGATGACGCCGTCCTTCAGGGGACGAACGGCCACAATGTTGCCGGGCGTACGGCCGAGCATGCGCTTTGCCTCGATACCGACCGCCAGGATGCGCTCGTCGTTCTTGTCGATGGCGACGACGGAGGGCTCGCGGATGACGATGCCCTTGCCGCGCACGGAGACAAGCGTATTTGCGGTGCCGAGGTCGATGGCAAGATCGCCCGCATAGCTACCGAAGAACATATCCATCAAAGAAAACAACGCAACTCCTGATGTGTTGGATGATTGCTGGAAAACTACTAGCTCATCATACTAGCGCAAGCCCGGCACCTCACTTGCGGTGAAGCGCCGGGCAAAGCTAAATCCCATAAGGTCACTACTGGTTGTCAGCAGCCGAGAAATCCATATCGAGCGAGGAAACGGCCCAGCCGATATGGTTGTCGGAGCGCACGAATTTGACGGTGTACTCCTGCTCGCCGCCCTTGGACAGCGATGCCTTCACCTTAGCGGTCGTCTCGGTCATGGACTGATCCATGCCCTCGACGGACACGGTGGCGCCCTGCGGGATCGAGGAGATGATCATCGCCTTGGCGTCCTCGGACAGGCTCGAGGCCAGGCAGGACTCGGCCTTGGCGGTATCGCCGTCACCGGCAGCCTGGAACAGGTCGGTGATGACGGACTCCTGCGAGGGGTAGCCCATGCCGCGCGTATAAGCATAGCCAAGACCGCCGGCAGCGATCACGATGAGCAGAAGCAGCACCAGGAAGATCTTAAGACCCGTGTGGCGGTGGCGACGACGGACCTTGGCCTGCTTACGATCCTGACGGTCCTGCTGGACCATCTCGGACTCGGACAGCGTAAAGAAGCCGGTGTCCGAGGGATCGGGCATAAACTGACCGGTCGCGCCCGTAGGATCGAGCGGATCGACGGCAGGAGCGTCCATCGCGGGCGCCGGAGCCGTGGCCATAGCCGTCTGGGCAGACAGCGCGGCAAGCGAATCATGCACGCGGGCAAGCTCATCGGCCTGCTCGGAAGTGAGCTGGTAGATGCCATCGGCAGTAGCGGCGTTAAAGGCGTCGAGTGCGTCGGAGGGACGGCCGGCGGCAGAAAGCGCCTGACCCATGCCGGCGTTGAGCGCACGCGTGTCGTCGCGGGGGCCGGCAAAGTCGATAGCCGTGCGGTAGGTCTCCACGGCATCCGCCGGACGGCCGAGCTTAATGAAGCAACGACCAAGCTCGCCCAGTGCGGCGGCAGGAGCCGGATTGGCGCCGTCGATGGCAGCCTGACGGAAGGCAGTACCCGCGTTGGCATAGTCGCCCGACTGGAACAGCGCGTTACCCAGGCCCAGATAGGCCTTGAACGGCGTGGCATAGGAAGCATCCTGCGTAGCAGCAGAGAACGCCTGGGCGGCCGTCGTGTAGTCGCCCACGGCGGCGAGTGCCTTGCCGCGGTTGGTGAGCAGCGCGCCGCGCTTGCCGTAGGTGCCGTCATTGAGGGCAGCGGCGTAGGCCTCGGCGGCCTCGGCATACATGCCCAGGTGCATCAAGGCGTTGCCACGAAGGTGATCGGCCTCGCCCATAATCTCATCGGGAGTTTTTGCCGCCCCAAGCATCTGGGCTGCAGCGGAAAAATCACCCGCGCGGTAAGCGGCGCGGCCCTGTTGGATCAGCTGGCTATTCAAGGAAGTCCCCTTTACTCGTGAACGATCTCGACATGGACGATCTCGTCGCCGGCACGCAGCTGCGAAATCACATCGAGACCCTCGACCGTGGTACCAAAGACGGTGTAACCGGAATCGAGGTTATGCTGGGCGCCCAGGCAGAAGTAGAACTGCGAACCCGCGGAATCGGGGTCCATGGAGCGTGCCATGGCAAGGGCACCATCGACATGGCTGTTGCGCGGATTGGTGGCAAACTCGCCCTTGATGCAGTAGCCGGGACCACCGGTACCGGGCATGCCGTCGGGGCCCTCAAGACCGGCAGCGACGTCGGCGCCGGACATATCGCGGGTATTGGGGTCGCCGCCCTGGATGACAAAACCGGGCACATAGCGATGGAACTTAAGGCCATCATAGAAGCCCATCGTAGAAAGCTCGCAGAAGTTCGCGACATGAATGGGAGCGCCCTCGCCGTCAAACTTGACCTTGATGGTACCCTTCGACGTCTCGATAACGGCGCACTCGTCGCCGGCAAGCTGATACTCGGGCGTGTAGAGCTCTTTCTTAAAACCAAACATGTGGTTCCTTCCTCGTGCGTTTAAAGCATATTTGTACGAATTGTAGCAATAAGCATGCGCTTACATCAATTGCGCACGTAGGTTATGCCGACTATGGCGAACTAATTTTAGGAACGCTGCTGCGGCTTCCAGGAGCCCACGTTGGCGTCGTACTGATTAAGCGCGCTGTTGCCACCCTGAGCGATGGGCGCCAGGATCTCGCTTTGGTGAGAACTCATCGACTCGCCATCGGGAATGGCCAGCGAGATGTCCCAGCTCTGGCAAATCACGTCGACGCGCTCATACATCCACTCGGCAAGCTGCTTTAAGTGGGCGATGTCGTCCGCATAGACCGTATCGTCCTGATACTTAAGGTTGTTGAGCTCATCTTGCGTCTTTTTGATCTGGTCGCGCAGGGCGTAGGCACTCTGCGACAGCTCCTGACGGGTGGACAGCGGCGTTCGAAGATAGCCGTTGTTAAAAGAATCGATGACCTCGCCGATCTGGTCCTCGTCACCGTAGGACACGATGGTCTGATACAGACCGTCGAGCCTGGTATAGAGCTGATCATCGGTGAGCACGGTTTCTTCCTGGACCACCTCGGCAGAATCGTCCTGCTTGGTATCGTCCTCAGTCGCCTCACCCTTTTGGCGCGTAGGGAAGGTCGTCTGCGCGGCCTGGCCAAACTGGTCATAGAAGCCGGGCATAACACCCATGGGATCGGTCGTCACGAACCAATAGGCACCGCCACAAACGACAGCAAGGACCGCGATGACGATGAGCGGCTTGGGGATATGACGCTTGTGCTTGTGATAGGCGTCCTCGTCGGGATGCACTTTGCGCTTGGGTTTTTGAGCATCGTCGTGCAGGGAAACGGGCGTGGGAATATCGACCTTGGGAATACCGAAATCCTTATCGAAAGCCGGCAGCACGCAGGTCTCGTTAGGATCGGCGGCGTCCGAAAGAACCGCGGCAGCCGAGGCAGGCGCATGCGGCACCTCGGTATCGATCTGCTCTTGCGTTAGGCGCGGAAAGCCCGCCGTGCGGCCCGCTGCCAGGTCGGATGCGGCCGCGTCCTCGGAGAGGATACCCGGAGCGGGGCGTCCGCATTTGGGGCACGTACGATCATGCGGAGAAAGACGGGCACCGCAGCCCTCACAGAACACGAACTCGGTGTGCTCGGGGCCATCGCCCGGACCCACATAGGCGTTGCAGTAGGGGCAGAACGAGGCGCCGTCCTCGATAGTCTTAAGGCAATGCGGGCAGATCACGGCATCCTCTTTTCGAAGCAATTCAAACAATCGAGGTTAGAGCATAACATCGCCACGGCCCCACAGGAACAAGGCACCAATTCAACATCGCCAGGGCGCGTAGCTACTTCTTCTTTTTGCTTGGCATCGAGACCTTGATGCCTTGGGCGGACTTGGTCACGCGAGAGCGCTTGGCTCCGGCACTCTTCTTTTTCTTGGGCTGGGCCTGGGCCACGCCCTCGAGTGCGCGGGCCTCGGCCTCGCGAGCGGTGCGATCTTCGCGGCGCTGCGCCATGTCGGCGGCGACGCGCTTGGCAAAACGCTCGGCCGTCGAACCCGTCGAGCTCACCTTGCCGCCACCGCGACCCAGGTGGACGCGCACACCACGGCCAAAACCAGTTGCGGCATGACGACGACGCGGCTTGAGCGAATCCATCATCGTGGCGAGCTTAAAGAACACCGAGCAGGTAAAGACCACGATAACAGCCAAGATAACCATCTGGCCCATCGACAGGTTGGCAATAGACAGCAGCTCCGGGAATCCGATAACGCCCACCAGGATGCCGGCGACTACAAACACAAAGAGCACCACACGTAAGGGCGTGAGAGGCTGCGAGATGCGCCAGATTAGGCTGACGCTCGCCGCGCACGACGTAAGCAGGCACATCGTAGACAGCGTGAGCTGGCTAAAGCCAAACACGCGCGCCACAAAGATATCGAGCGCCGCAGCCAAAATGACTGCAATCGACGCCGGCAGTGCACGCTTGAGTACGTTGCTCAAAAACGCACCCTTCACACGAGCATTGTTGGGCTCCAGGCCCAACACAAAGCCCGGCGCGCCGATGCAGAAGAAGTTGATGAGTGTCATCTGAATCGGCTCGAAGGGATACGGCGGAAACGCGATGCACAGCGCCGCCAGGCCCATCGAGAACAGCGTCTTAGTCAAGAACAGCGCCGCAGAGCGCTGCAGGTTGTTGATGGAGCGACGGCCCTCAGCCACCACGGCGGGCATCGAGGCAAAATCGTTGTCGACCAGCACGATCTCGGCCACGTTGCGCGCAGCATCGGAACCGGCGGCCATGGCCACGGAGCAGTCGGCCTCCTTGAGCGCCAGCACGTCGTTGACGCCGTCGCCCGTCATGGCAACGGTATGGTCGCGACGCTTGAGCGCCTGCACGAGTTCGCGCTTTTGCTGCGGCGTCACGCGACCAAAGACGTGATAGCGGTCCACCGCCGCATCAATCTTGGACGGCGTATCAAGCGTCGTGGCGTCGACGTAGGCATCGGCCCCCGGAACGCCCACCACGCGCGCGATCGATGACACCGTGCGTGGGTCGTCGCCGCTGATCACGTTGAGGGTCACACCCTGCTCGTTAAAGTAGCCGATGGTCTCGGCAGCCGAGGTACGGATCTCGTCGCGAATGGTCACAAAGCCGACGGGCTCGGCCTCGCCCGCCATATCGCCGTCGGGCGTAAAGCCGTCCACACGGGCCACAACAAGCACGCGGCAAGTGTCGGCAAGCTCGGCCACACGATTCTCGACCTGCGCAAAGACGCGCTCCGAAAGCACAAATTGCGCTGCGCCCATCACATAGGAGCCCTGCGCAAACGAGGCGCCGCTCCACTTTTTGGACGAAGAGAACGGAATGACCGCCAGCGGCTCGGAAACCTCGACCGGGCGGTCAGCGTAATAGTTGAGCAGCGCCTGACAGGTCTCGTTGGCGTCTGCCGAGGTGGCACGCGCCACGTTGGCGAGCGCAAAATCGAGGACCGTGGTCTCGACGGGGACAGCTGCCTCGTCCGAGTCCGCGCCAAAGCCAACGCCCTCAACAGGCAGCGGGTAGGTACCCTCGACCTCCATACGGCCCGAGGTAATGGTGCCCGTCTTGTCCAGGCACAGCACGTCGACGCGCGCGAGCGTCTCGATACAGTAGAGCTGCTGCGCGAGTACCTTGCGGCGCGCCAGACGCACCGTGGCGATGGCAAGCACCGACGAAGTCAGCAGCACCAGGCCCTGCGGAATCATGCCCAAAAGAGCGCCCACCGCAGACAGCAGCGCCGACGAAGGCACGCGACCGGCAAGCAGCTCGGAAAAACACCACGAAAGCGCGCTATCGCCCGGCGTACCGGCGGCATCCCACAGCTCGCTCACGCTCGAGGCAAAGAGCGCCAGGCCAAGCGGAATCATAATGAGGCTCGCAAAGCGCACGATGGCGTTGAGCGCATTCATGATCTCGGAATTGACCTTTTTGACGTACTTGGCCTCGTTGTTGATCTTGGCCACGTAGTTGTCGGCGCCAACATGGATCACGCGGGCGCGCAGCAGGCCCGAGTCGATAAAGCTGCCGCTCATGAGCTCGGAGCCGGGCTGCTTTTTGATGAGATCGCTCTCGCCCGTCAGCAGGCTCTCGTTCACGAGTGCCTCACCCGAAACCACCACGGCGTCGACCGGAATCTGGTCACCGCGCCCCAAGCGGATGATGTCATCGAGCACGATCTGGTCCAAGTCGAGCTCCACCTCGGCACCGTCGCGCACCGCGATGGCCTTCTTAGAGGTCAGCAGCGTAAGCTTATCGACCATCTTCTTGGAGCGCATGGACTGGATGACGCCGATAGCGGTATTCAAAAACACCACGAACAGGAACGTGAGGTTCTTGAACGATCCGGTCAGCAACACCAAAATCGCCAAGACAGCGTTGATCAAGTTAAACAGCGTGCAGAGGTTCTCGATGATGAGCTCTTTGACCGATTTGGTCTTAAGCTCCATGTTGCGGTTGATCTTACCGGAGGCGATGCGCTCCTCGACCTCGGCGGTCGAAAGCCCGCGCTCGATATCCGTTGCTGCCATACCACGTCCCATCACGTCGCGTCGGTATAAGAAAACCGCCCGGACCATGCGAGGTTCGGACGGTCTTACGTTCGATGGTGCCCCATGTTGGATTCGAACCAACGGCCTTCTGCTCCGGAGGCAGACGCTCTAATCCCCTGAGCTAATAGGGCGAACGGTTGGCATTATACCCAAGTGCGCCACGGGCTAACAAAAGAATAGAAAAAGCTTTGCAATTACGTGGGAGACACGGCGCAGAGGCTCACTTTAGAACGCAAAAGTGAAACAATTAGTATAAACTCTCATGCACATATATAACGGCTCGCGATGCGGGCCGTTTTTGCAAGAGCTATCCATCGAGGTGAGAGGCACACCATGATTGCGATTTTAAAGCAGAGCGCCAGCGACGAGGCCGTCGGCCATATCGTCAGCTGGATTGAGAAGAAGGGTCTCAAGACCGACGTCTCGCGCGGCGAGAACGAGACCATCATCGGCCTAGTGGGCGATACGACCAAGATCGACCCGTTCCTGCTCGAGTCCATGGATGTCGTCGAGCGCGTGCAGCGCGTCTCCGAGCCCTTTAAGCGTGCCAACCGCAAGTTCCACCCAGAGGACTCCGTCATCGACTGCGGCCACGGCGTCAAGATCGGCGGCGACCAGTTCCAGGTCATCGCCGGCCCGTGCTCCGTCGAGGGCGAGAACCTCATCCGCATCGCCCGCCGCGTGAAGGCCGCCGGCGCCACGATGCTGCGCGGTGGCGCCTACAAGCCCCGCACCTCCCCTTACGCCTACCAGGGCATGGGCCCCGCCGGCCTGGACCTGCTATGCGAGGCATCCGCCGAGCTCGACATGCCGATCGTCACCGAGATCATGGACCCGCGCGACGTGCAGGTCTTCTTGGACAAGAAGATCGACGTCATGCAGATCGGCGCCCGCAACGCGCAGAACTTCCCCCTGCTCAAGGAGGTCGGCAAGACCAAGACCCCGGTCCTGCTCAAGCGCGGCATGTCCGGCACCGTCGATGAGTTGCTCATGGCTGCCGAGTACATCATGAGCGAGGGCAACGACAACGTCATCCTGTGCGAGCGCGGCATTCGCACCTTCGAGACCCGCACCCGCAACACCTTCGACCTCAACGCCGTGCCGGTGCTGCACCACCTGTCGCACCTGCCCGTCGTCGCCGACCCCAGCCACGCCACCGGCTACACCCGCTATGTCGAGCCCATGGCGCTCGCCGCGACTGCCTGCGGCGCCAACGGTCTGGAGATCGAGGTCCACGACGACCCGAGCCACGCTTGGTCCGACGGTGCTCAGGCCCTCACCCCCGACCAGTTCGACGACACCATGCGCCGCATCCGCGCCATCCGCGAGGTCGTCTGCCAAGAGACCGTTCAGGAGTAACCCATGGGTACGGTGAGAAACGCACGCGTCAACCAGGGTGGACCCAAGTGCGCCGGCATCGTGGGCCTGGGCCTCATCGGCGGCAGCTTTGCCCGCGGCTATGCGCAGGCGGGCGTTCGCGTGCTTGCCTGGGACCCCGACGATGACGTGATGACGGCCGCCAGCATGGGTACCGTCGCCGGCGAGCTCAACGACGAGACGCTCGGCGAATGCGACATCATCGTCCTTGCCTGCTATCCTAAAGGATGCATCGAGTGGCTCGAGGCCCACGCCCAGGCGCTCGCCGACGCCACCGACACCGAAGCCATCATGGGCCCCGTGGTAATCGACACCGTGGGCGTCAAGGGCATTGTGTGCGAGCGTGCCTTTGAGCTCGCACAAGAGCACGGCTTTTACTTTGTGGGCGCACACCCCATGGCGGGCACCCAGTTCTCGGGCTACGCGCACTCCCGCGCCGACTTGTTCCAGGGCGCACCGCTCGTGCTCGTTCCGCCTGCGGTAGACGATGCCCTTAAGCTGGAGCTCTTGGGCCAGGTGCGCGAGATGGTGCGTCCCTTGGGGTTTGGCAAGTTCAGCGTGACCACCGCCGCCGAGCACGACCGCGTGATCGCATTTACGAGCCAGCTCGCACACGTGGTGTCCAACGCCTACGTAAAGAGCCCCACCGCCCAGGTCCACCACGGCTTTTCAGCCGGTAGCTACCGCGACCTCACGCGCGTGGCACACCTCAACCCGCAGATGTGGTCCGAGCTCATGATTGACGACGCCGACGCTCTCGCCTTCGAGATCGACCATCTGATCGATTCGCTCGGCGCCTACAGCCGTGCGCTCAAGAACCGCGACCAGCGTTATCTTGAGAATCTCCTTGCCGAGGGCGATCGCATCAAGCGCGCACTCGACGACGAGAGCGCCCACTAGACCACCTATCACGCCAGGTCGAAAGGACCATAGCTTATGGCGATTACCATCGATATCGACACCGCACGCACCTACCAGGTACACGTGGGCACGTTTTTGCTGGAGCAGGCAGGGCCACTCGTTCGCGCCACCGCCGGAGGCACCCGCGCCGTCATCGTGACGGACACCAACGTGGGCCCGCTCTACCAGATGCCCGTTAAGCAGAGCCTGGAGGCGTCAGGCTATGAGGTAAGCATTTGCACCTTCGAGGCCGGCGAGGTACACAAGCGCGCCGAGACCTACGTTGCCATTCTTGAGTTTGTAGCCGAGCACGAGCTTTCGCGCTCCGACGTGATCGTGGCACTCGGCGGCGGCGTCGTGGGCGACGTAGCCGGCTTTGTGGCCGCCACCTACATGCGCGGCTGCAAGTTTGTGCAGATCCCCACGAGTTTGCTCGCTATGGTGGACTCGTCGGTGGGCGGCAAGACGGCCATCGACCTGGCTGCCGGCAAGAACCTAGCTGGCGCCTTTTGGCAGCCAAGTGTTGTCATCGCTGACGTGGGATGCCTTGCCACCCTCACGCCCGAGCAGTTCGCCGACGGCTGCGGCGAAGTCGTCAAGCACGCCGTGATCGCCGACCCCGAGCTCTTCGCCGAGCTGGAGAAGACCCCGCTCACGCTTGAGCTGCTGAACCGCGACGTGGCCCGCGTGGCGCTCATAATCGCCCGCAATATCGACATTAAGCGCGCCGTGGTCGTTGCCGACGAACGCGAGACCAACCAGCGCAAGCTCCTCAACTTTGGACACAGCGCCGGACATGCCGTCGAGGCCTGCGAGCACTTTGAGCTGGGACACGGCAACTGCGTGTCGATCGGCATGGGCATCATCACGCGTGCCGCAGCCCTGCACGGCATTTGCGATGCCGAGCTGCCCGGTCGCATCGAGGAGCTCTGCGCCCGTCATGGCCTCAAGACCCGCTGCGAGCTTTCGGCCGACGCCATCTTTGCCGAGGCGCTGCACGACAAAAAACGCGCCGGTGACACTATCGACCTGGTGATTCCGCACGGTATTGGCCGCTGCAGCATCGACCGCACGCCGCTTTCCACCTTCCATGATTTAATTGCCGAGGGCCTCGGCCAGAAGGGAGACGCATCCGCATGCTAGCCCGCATCACCCCCTCCCCGCTCAAGGGCACCGTTCCCGCCATTGCGTCCAAGTCGATGGCGCACCGCCTCATCATCTGCGCCGCACTTGCCAACGGCGAGACGCACGTGACCTGCAACACGACCTGTGCCGATATCGAGGCCACGGTGCGCTGCCTCACAGCGCTGGGCGCCCGCATCGAGACCGTCGAGGATGGCTTCCAGGTCCATCCCACTATGAAGAGTATTGAGTTTGGCCTGCTCAAGGCACTTGCCGGCGGCACGCTCGACTGCGGCGAGAGCGGCTCCACGCTCCGCTTTATGCTGCCCGTCGCCTGCGCGCTGGGGGCAGAGGCAACCTTTGTGGGCCAGGGCCGTCTGGGCGCACGCCCCCTCTCCCCGCTCTCCGACGAGATCATTGCCGCCGGCTGCGACCTGCAGGGTCTGGGCGGCTTTCCGCTCAAGACAAGCGGCCGCATGCGCCCGGGCACCTTTATCCTGCCGGGCAACGTGAGCTCGCAATACATCTCCGGCTTACTGCTGGCAGCCCCACTTCTGGCCCAGCCCTCCTGCGTGCAGGTGATCGGCCTTATCGAGAGCCGCCCCTATATCAACCTGACCATCCAGGCCATGAAGGCCTTTGGTGTCGAGGTCAACGTCGAGCGCATCCCCGCCAAGGACGGCCAGCCCGAGGTCACGAACTTCCGCGTGAACAGCGGCTCGTACCGCACGCCCGGCAGCGTAGCCGTCGAGGGCGACTGGTCCAACGCCGCCTTTTGGCTGTGCGCCGGCGCCATCGGCTCCGACCCCATCACTGTCGAGGGCGTGTCGCTCAGCTCGGCCCAGGGCGACCGCAACGTGCTTGCCGCGCTCTCGCGCTTTGGCGCCCGCATCGTACGCTCCACCAACGCCGCCACCGTGCAGTCCGACAAGCTCGCCGGCTTTGAAATGAGCGCGCACGACATCCCCGACCTGGTGCCCGTAATCTCGGCCGTGGCATCGCTGGCTCAGGGCCGCACGTTCATCCGTGACTGCACGCGCCTGCGCATCAAGGAATCTGACCGTCTAGCCACCACCACCCGCGAGCTCACCGCACTGGGTGCACAGGTGCGCATTGCCGGCGACGACCTCATCATCAAGGGTGTTGACGCCTTTACCGGCGGCGAGGTCGATTCGCACAACGACCACCGCATCGCCATGATGGCCGCCATAGCCGCGAGCCGCGCCACTGGCGAAGTTGTGATCCACGGCGCCGAGGCCGTCAACAAGTCCTATCCCGATTTCTTTGACCACTACCGCCTGCTGGGCGGCAAGGTCACGCTCGAGGAGGAATAGCATGTCCTCGACCTTTGGCAACGTTTTGCACTTAAGCATCTTCGGCCAATCGCACTCCCCTGCTATCGGCTGCTCGCTCGACGGTGTCCCCGCGGGCATCGCTGTGGACCAGGAGACGCTGCAGGCCTTTTTGGACCGTCGTGCCCCCGGTCGCGACGAGACCGCAACCAAGCGCCACGAGGCCGACGCCGCGCATATCATTGCCGGCGTGGTCGATGGACACACCACCGGCGCACCCATCGCAGCGATTATCGAGAACACCAACACGCGCTCCAAGGATTACTCCGAGTTGCGCCGCAAGCCCCGTCCGGGACACGCGGACTTTCCGGCGCGCGTGAAGTACCACAACATGCACGACGTCGCCGGCGGCGGGCATTTCTCCGGCCGCCTAACGGCCCCCTTGTGCATCGCCGGCGGCATCGCGCTGCAGGCACTCGAGGCCCGCGGTATCAAGGTCATGGCGCACGTCGCGCAGATCGGTGGCATCTCCGACCTGCCCATGGACGATATGGCCTATCGCGAGGCCGACCGCAAGGCAATCCTTACGAACGATCTGCCCTGCATTGACGCCGCCGCAGCCGGCCGCATGCGCGAGGAGATCCTAGCCGCGCGCGACGAACTCGACAGCATCGGCGGCATCGTGGAGTGCGGCATCTACGGGCTTCCCGCAGGCATCGGTGACCCCATGTTCGACGGCATCGAGAACCGCATCGCACAGATCGCATTTGGCATTCCCGCCGTGAAGGGCGTGGAGTTTGGCATGGGCTTTGCCGTGGCCGCCATGCGCGGCAGCGAGAACAACGATCCGTACCGCGCTGATGCCGAGACCGGCGAGATTGCAGTCGAGTCCAACAATGCCGGCGGCATTCTGGGCGGCATTTCCACAGGCGCACCCGTCATGTGGCGCATGGCCGTAAAGCCGACGCCCTCCATTGGCCGCGAGCAGCAGACCGTGGATATGGACGCCATGGAAAATGCCGAGCTCTCGGTCCACGGCCGTCACGATCCCTGCATCGTCCCGCGCGCCGTCCCCGTAGCCGAAGCAGCCGCCGCCCTCGCCATCTGGGACGCCCTCCTCGAGGACGCAGGCCAGCTTTAGTCCACCCACCCCAGGGGTAGTTAATTTGGGACGGGGCTTTTTAGCTACCACCATATGCCTGTGAGCATTTGCCCCGGTGCCCATCGATTCACCGCCAGTCAAAGGGTAGCTAAAAAAGCCCCGTCCCAAATTAACTACCCCAGGCAACCATTCACGAAAGGGGCCTCCATGGACCTTGCCGATATTCGCCAGGCCATCGACGGCATCGATACCACCCTGCTCAACAGCTTTGTCGAGCGCATGGACATTGCCACCGAAGTCGCCAAATCCAAGATCAAGATGGGCAAGGCCGTCTTCGACCCCGCCCGAGAGCGCTCCAAACTCAACAACCTCGCCAGCCGCGCACCCGAGCGCTACGAGGCCCAGACCATCGCCCTGTTCCGCCTCCTCATGAGCATGAGCAAGGCCGAGCAGCAGCGTTACATCAACGAGCTCAAGGGCATCACGGTGTCGCAAAAGGCCCATGCCACGGCCGCAGCCTTTGACACGCCCTTCCCCCAGACGGCCAGCGTTGCCTGCCAGGGCGTCGAAGGCGCCTACAGCCAGATCGCTGCGTGCAAGCTCTTCGACGTGCCCGATATCGCCTTCTTTGAGACCTTCGAGGGCGTTATGCGCGCCGTACGCGACGGCTTCTGCGAGTTTGGCGTGCTACCCATCGACAACTCCACCGCAGGCTCGGTCAACGCCGTCTACGACTTGCTCGCCCAGTTCGACTTCCATATCGTGCGCTCGCTGCGCCTCAAGATCGATCACAACCTGCTCGTCAAACCCGGCACCAAACTCGCCGACTTGCGCGAGGTCTACAGCCACGGCCAAGCCATTGCCCAGTGCGCCGGCTTTATCGAGAGCCACGGCCTGCATGCCACCAAATACCCCAACACCGCCATGTCGGCCGAGATGGTCGCCAACTCCGAGCGCACCGACGTCGCCGCTATCGCCTCGCGCAGCTGCGCCGCGCTGTATGGACTCGAAGTACTGGAACCCAACATCCAGGACTCGGACAACAACTACACGCGCTTCGTCGTCATCAGTCGCGAACCGCGCGTCTATCCCGGTGCCAACCGTACCTCGCTCATGATCACCACGGCCAATGAGCCGGGCGCGCTTTATCGCGTACTCGAGCGCTTCTACGCCCTCAACATCAACCTCATCAAGCTCGAGAGCCGCCCCATCCCCGGGCACGACTTTGAGTTTATGTTCTACTTTGACCTGGACTGCCCCTTTGGCAGCAAGGCCCTCGACGACTTGCTCGACTCAATCGACGACGTGTGCGAGAGTTTCACCTACTTTGGCAGCTACACGGAGGTGCTCTAGATGACCGATACCGCCGCAACCCGTCCCTACGGCGTTCTGGGCCGCGTGCTGGGCCACAGCTACACCCCGACCATCTACAAGGAGCTCGCAGGGCTTGAGTACGTGCGATTTGAGCGCGAGCCCGAAGACCTCGCGGCCTTTATGACGGGCAACGAGTGGGAGGGCACCAACGTGACCATCCCCTACAAACGCGCCGTCATGGAATACCTGGACGAGCTGAGTCCGCTCGCCGAGCGCATGGGCAACGTCAACACCATCACGCGCCTGCCCGATGGCCGCCTGCGCGGCGACAACACCGACTACTTTGGTTTTCAGTGCCTGGTCGAGGAGTTGGGCGTTGAGGTTGCCAGCAAAAAGGTCCTCGTGCTCGGCGCCACCGGCGGCGCAGGCACCACGGCCAGCATGGTGCTCGGCGATCTGGGCGCTGTCGTCGTGCCTGTAGGTCGCAAAAGCGAGGTCAACTATGACAACATCGCGCAGCAATCCGATACCGCGCTGCTCGTCAACTGCACGCCTGCCGGCATGTTCCCCCACTGCCCCGACGCTCCCTGTACACTCGAAGGCCTCGATGCGCTCGAGGGCGTCATCGACATTGTCTACAACCCCGCCCGCACGGGTCTGATGCTCGAGGCCGAGCGCCGCGGCATCCCCTGCATCGGCGGCCTGCTCATGCTTGTGGCACAAGCAGCACAGGCTGTTGAGCGCTACACCGGCAAAGCCACCCCGCGCGAGCGCATCCTGGACGTAACGGAGCGCCTGTCTCACCGCGAGCAGAACATCGCGCTCATCGGCATGCCAGGTTCGGGCAAGACCCGCGTGGGCGAGCAGATCGCAATGCTGACGGGTCGCGAGCACATCGACTTGGACGCCGCGCTTGAAAAGCGTCTGGGCATGCCCTGTGCCGACTATATCGTCGAGTGCGGCGAGGCGGCCTTCCGCGAGCAGGAGACGGCGGCGCTGTCCGACATCTCCAAGCGCAGCGGCCTGGTGCTCTCAACCGGCGGCGGCGTGGTCACGCGCGACGAGAATTACCCGCTGCTGCACCAAAACAGCCAGGTCGTGATGCTCAACCGCAAGCTCGACGAGCTCGCCCACAAGGGCCGCCCTATCACCGCGCGCGACGGCATCGACAAGCTCGCCGAGCAGCGCATGCCGCGCTACCGCGCCTGGGCCGACTACATCATCGACTCACGCGACTGCGCCGCCAACACCGCTCAAGCCCTCCTCGACACCCTCCCACCCGCTCTCTAACCAAAACCACCACAAAGGGGACAGGCACCTTTGTGGTGGTTTTCCAACCGCAAAGGAAGCAACCATGAAAGCACTCGTCATTAACGGTCCCAACCTTAACATGCTCGGTATTCGCGAGCCGGGTATCTACGGTAGCGACAACTACGACCGCTTGGTCCAGATCTGCAAGGATGCCGGCGCCGCACAGGGCTTCGACGAGGTCGAGGTCTTCCAGTCTAACCACGAGGGCAGCATCGTCGACAAGATCCAGGAGGCCTACGGCAAGGTCGACGGCATCGTCATCAACCCGGCTGCCTACACGCACACGAGCGTGGCCATCCTGGACGCCCTCAAGGCCGTCGCCATCCCGGCTGTGGAGGTCCACATCAGCGCCGTCGAAACACGCGAGGACTTCCGCCAGGTGAGCTATGCGCACCTGGCCTGCTTCACCACCATCACCGGCGAGGGCCTGCAGGGCTACGCACACGCGATGGAGCTGCTGAGGGAACGTCTCGAAAAGTAGCCTCGCGAGCAAATCCATCAACGCGATTCACACGCTAATAATGCCAGTGCCGCCAGCAGCAACCTCGCTACTGGCGGCACTTTATTACTGGCATATAATCATTGCAGTCACACAACGTCTGGAGACGCGCATGTTAAGCATCCATCTGGGGGATTACCCCGGTTCCATCTACGATACCGAAACCTATTTTAGGAACTCATACTTGGACTCATGGTTCGAAGACCCTATGGCCGCACAGATTATTAAAAGCGTGGACGGATCAGAGCTCATCGGTCCCCACAACATCGTAAGCAAACAGCTGGGCTCGATCACCCCACTCGAACTGTCCGGCGGCGTTAAGACGCTGCTGCTGGTGCGCAATCTCCCAAATATGGTGTTCAACGCATCCACCTGCGGAGACAACTGTGCCCGCTGGCTACTCAAGATCGGCAAAGAGCAGGATGTGATGGTGACCTTATTCCACATCATGAAATTCCCCTGGAAGAGCTTTGAAATCCGCATTGAAAACGATGGCCGCATCGTCAGAAACATGCAGGAGTTTGTCGGCGCCACGAATGACTTTTTGGATGTTGATGAGTAATGAAGGGAACGCATACCGTTGTCGTAGAGCGTGCAAAGGTCAAATACACACTCACGTTTAAGCGCAATATTTCCTTTATACGCGGCAACAGCGGCACGGGTAAAACGACGCTCATCTCGATGATTCGCGACTACAACGACCGAGGACCGGAAAGCGGCGTTGCACTCAGTTGCGACGTGCCTTGCGAAACGCTTTCCGGCAGACGCTGGGAGCGCGAGCTATCGATCATCGAAGATTCAATCGTCTTTCTAGATGAGGGTAACGAGTTTATCTACTCAAAGGACTTCGCCAAAGCCGTCAACGGCTCGTCCAACTATTTTGTTCTGATATCTCGTCGCGATGCCAACGAGCTCCCCTACAGCGTTGATGAGATCCTGAAGCTAGTCAACACGACAAGTAAAACAATCAATGGCCGCAAGAGCGACAGGCGCTTCTACTCGGTGACCAAGCCGCTATATGACCACACGGCAAGTATGCTGTATCAGGATCTAAATGTTGGATTCGAGGTACCCGACGCCGTAGTTGTCGAGGATAGCAAATCTGGCTATCAATTCTACGACGCTCTTTGCAACCGACTCGGGATCCCCTGCTATACCGCCACCGGCGTTGCGAATCTAAAACGTACGATTCACGAATGTCCCGAGCAAAACATCCTTGCTATTGGAGACGGAGCAGCATTTGGTCCCTACATCGAAAAGGTGCTCGGACAGCGCGTTTACAAGAACGTACGCTTGTTCCTCCCCGAATCATTCGAGTGGACACTCCTGCAATCTGGCCTCATTCCCAGTAACGATATCTTAAAAATCCTCGAGGATCCCTCAAGCTATATCGAAAGCCGCGACTACCTGAGCTGGGAGCGGTTCTTCACCGATGTGTTGATCAAATACTCGGCAGACACTCGCTACGCCTACAGAAAGGCAAAGCTCAATGAGCAGTACCTGAGGCCGCAGGCGATGAATGCAGTTGCAAACGTCTTGCCCGAGTGCCTGAAGGCAGACTAGATACAGCGGGGAGGGCCAAGTTGGTCCTCCCCGCTTTTGTTACGCCTTCTTGATCACGTACGCCAATCCAATATCGCAGGCACAGCGTACGATTGACGCGAAGAACCACGATGCTGGCAGCGTCATAAGCAGAGGCTTGCTCACGCTCGGCTCCAGCCCCCTTTGGCGCGCCGTATAACCAATCCACATCAGCAGCACAATAGCAGCTCACGCCACGGCTTCGGCCTAAACGTATACCCGGCAAGAACAAAGAACACCGGCATGTGAAAAAGCCCAGACCACCAAGCGGTCCGGGCTTAATAAACGATGGTGCTCCATGGCGGATTCGAACCGTCGACCTTGGGATTAGAAGTCCCCTGCTCTATCCAACTGAGCTAATGGAGCAAATAACCGCACGCCCAAGCAAGCGCAAGCCTGTCAGGCGCAAGTAATTATAACCTAGTTGAACTGCTCGCGGTACGCCTTGCAGACCTCATCGACCGGGCCGTCCATGCGAAGGTCACCCTTCTCAATCCAAACGGCACGCTGGCAGATGCGCTCAACCTGCTCCATGGAGTGCGAAACGAACAGAACCGTCACATCACCGCTCTGAATAAAGTGCTGGATGCGGGCCTCACACTTTTGCTGGAAGAACACATCACCGACGGACAGCGTCTCGTCAACGATCAGAATATCGGGCTCGGTAATCGTCGCGATTGCAAAGGCGATACGCGCCACCATGCCCGAGGAGAAGTTCTTAAGCGGCATATCGACAAAGTTCTGCAGCTCTGCGAACTCGATAATGCCGTCAAAGTTGGCATCGATGAACTCCTTGGTATAGCCGAGTAGAGCGCCGTTCAGGTAGATGTTCTCACGGGCGGTCAGCTCGGGGTCAAAGCCGGCACCAAGCTCAATCAACGGTGCGATATTGCCATGAACCTTAACGCTGCCCTCGCTTGGCTCAAGCACGCCAGCGATAATCTTAAGCATCGTAGACTTGCCGGAGCCATTGGTGCCGACCAGACCCACGACCTCGCCACGATGAATATCAAACGAGATATGCTTAAGCGCCCTAAACTCCTCAAAGAACAACTCATGCTTGGCAAGCTTGATGAAGTACTCCTTGAGGTTGGTCAGCGACTCGGACGCCATGTTAAAGATCATGGTGACGTCGTCGACCTCGACAGCCAGAGGCTGCTCGCTGTAATCAACAACAGATTCAGTCATCACAGCACTCCTTAGATGTAGAGGATAAATTTGCGCTCGGACTTATGGAACACGGTATAGCCAATAATAAGCGCAAGAACCGCCCAAGCGACGCACATACCAAACGTCATAAGCGAGGGCGTAGTCTGGAACAGGAAGATATCGCGCATAAACTGCAGGTAGTTGAACATGGGGTTCGCATACATCAAGATACGCACGAGATGCGGCATTTGCGCAATATAGTCAGTCGTCCAGAAGATGGGCGTAATGTAAGTCCACGCCGTAATGACGACGCTCCACAGATGCATAACGTCGCGGAAGAAGACCGTAAGGGCAGAGAGCATCATGCCCAGGCCCATGCAGAAGCACATAAGCAGCAGCAGGCAAACCGGCAACAGAATCAGGTGCCAAGAAGGCATAACGCGGAACCACAGCATGACGATGGCGACGGCGACCAGCGAGAAGGCAAAGTTGACCAGCGAGAAGAGCACCTTCTGCACCGGGAAAACCCAGCGGTGCACCTTAACCTTCTTGAGCAGAGGGGCAGCGCCCACGATCGACGTCAGGGCCTGGTTAGTAGACTCAGACATGACGGCAAAGGTGATGTTACCCACGATCAAGTACAGCGGGTACATCTCGGGCGTCATTGAGCCATTGCGGCCCTGGCCAAAAATCGTCGAGAACACGATAGCCATGACGATCATCATCAGCAGCGGGTTGAGCACCGACCATGCGACGCCCAGAACGCTACGGCGATACTTGATCTTAAAATCCTTGGTAACCAGCTGACGAAGGATAAACGCGTCCTTCTCAAATTCGTTCTTAGCAAACGTCGCAGGCAGACTGCGAGTTTCTTGTTGCTTTGTCTGATCCGACACGGATGCAACTCCTTTACTCGTAATCGTTGACAAACGAACAGTATAGACCCGACGGCCATGCAAACGATTCGCGCAACAAAACTGGAGAACTAACCCACATCTTAGGATGCCAGGCCCAAACGGCTATACTTTCTAGGATTGAATGTATAAGGAGCATTAAGTGAATTCTGAATCCATCGCCGTCATCATCCCTTGCTACAACGAAGCGCTCACGATCGGCAAAGTCATCGACGACTTTCACCGCGAGCTTCCGCAGGCGACGGTCTATGTCTATGACAACAACTCGTCGGACGATACCTCACGCATTGCCACCGAGCACGGCGCCACAGTCCGCTTTGAGCCCCGTCAGGGAAAGGGCAACGTGTGCCGCCAGATGTTTCGCGATATCGACGCCGATTGCTACCTGATGGTCGACGGAGACGACACCTACCCCGCCGAGGCGGCCAAGGCCCTCTGCGAGCCCATCCTTAACGGCACGGCCGACATGACCGTAGGCGATCGCCTTTCCAACGGCACCTACGCCGAGGAGAACAAGCGTGCCTTCCACGGCTTTGGCAATAATCTGGTCCGCGCCATGATCAAGTGGATCTATGGCTACAGCTTCGATGACGTCATGACAGGCTACCGCGCCATGAGCCGCCCGTTCGTTAAAACCTTCCCAGTGCTTTCCGAGGGCTTTCAGATCGAAACCGAGCTCTCGATCCACGCCGTCGACCACCGCTGGCGCATCAAAGATGTGCCCATCGAGTACCGCGACCGTCCCGAGGGTTCCGAGTCCAAACTCAACACCGTGAGCGACGGCATTAAAGTCGTTGCGATGATCGGCACGCTGTTCAAGGACTACCGCCCGCTGAAGTTCTTCAGCCTCGTTGCGCTTCTGTTCGCGGTATTCGGCCTCGCCCTGGGCATGCCCATCGTTGTCGAATATTTCCAGACCGGCCTCGTCCCGCGCTTCCCCACCGCTATGCTCGCCGCCTCGTTTATGTTCCTATGCGGCCTGAGCCTTGCGACCGGCTTCATCCTAGATTCTGTAGCAAAGGTCGAAAAAAAGCAGTGGGAGGTCAACGTGTACAGCAAATACGCCTACGACGACCAGCCCGGCCACCCTACTTCCATGCCAAGCGAGAGGTAGATCTTCCGCAAAATACTATTGGCACCACTGCGCAGATAGCCACCAACAAGAAAAGCCGCCGTTAAAGAACGGCGGCTTTTACTCTCGAAAAGTTAATAGCGGCTAGAGCGTCTTGATGTACTCCCCCAGCTCTTCCTCCCAGTCGGGCATGTGGAAGCCGGCAGCCTCGAGCTTGGACAGGTCGAGCGCGGAGTGGACCGGGCGCGGGGCGACGGGGCCCTCGGCGCTCGTGTAGTAGTCGGCGGTCGATACCGGCACGACCCTGTCCCCGTTGCCGTTGGCGGCCTCGAAGACGGCGCGGGCGATATCGGCCCAGGACTTGACGGTGCCGGAGCCGGTGCAGTCGTAGGTGCCGTAGGGGGCGTGCGTCCCCAGCACGTGGAAGATGGCCTCGGCCATGTCGCGCGTGAAGGTCAGGCGGCCCAGCTGGTCGTCAACGACCGTGACCTGCTCGAGCCCGTCCTCGGGGTCGGCGACGCGGTCGGACAGGCCCTTCATCGTCTTGACGAAGTTGCGGCCCTCGCCGATGACCCAGCTGGAGCGCATGATGTAGTGGCGCGGGCACCCGGCCACGGCGATGTCGCCGGCGGCCTTGGTCTGGCCGTAGACGGACAGCGGAGAGAAGGGCTCGTCCTCGTCGTGCACCTCGGCGGTGCCGTCGAAGACGTAGTCGGAGGACACGTGGACGAGGGTGATCCCGTGATCAGAGCATGTGCGGGCGAGGAGGGCGGGGCCGGTCGCGTTGGCCTTCCAGGCGGTCGCGCGGCCCTCGGCGGTCTCCGCCCTATCCACGGCGGTGTAGGCGCCGCAGTTGATCACGGTGCCGTAGAGCGACCAGTCGTACTGTGTGTAGGCGTCCGGGTCTGACATATCGAAGGTGTCGATGTCGCAGAAGTCGAAGTCCTTGGCGACGCCGCGCTCCTCCGCCAGCCTGCGCACAGCATGGCCCAGCTGGCCGTTGCAGCCGGTGACGAGCGTCCTCTTGGGCGCCATTGGGGCGACGTCCCTGAGCATCGGGTGGTTGAGGTCGGCCTCGGAGACGGTGGCCTCATCGAGCGGGATCGGCCACTCGATGGCGAGCTCGGGGTCGGCGAGGTTCACGAAGGTGTAGGTCTTCTTGAGCTCGAGGGACCAGTGGGCGTCCACCAGGTAGGTGTAGGCGGTGCCGTCCTCCAGGGCCTGGAAGGAGTTGCCCACGCCGCGCGGGACGTAGATGGCCTTGGACGGGTCGAGCGTGCAGGTGAACACCTTCCCGTAGGTCTCGCTGCCCTCGCGCAGGTCCACCCAGGCGCCGAAGACGCTGCCGCGCGCCACGGAGATGAACTTGTCCCAGGGCTCGGCGTGGATGCCGCGGGTGACGCCGCGGCTGTCGTTGTAGGAGATGTTGTTCTGGACGACCCTGAGGTCCGGGATGCCCAGGGCGGTCATCTTGGCGCGCTGCCAGTTCTCCTTGAACCAGCCGCGCGAGTCGCCGTGGACGGCGAGGTCGACGACCTTGAGGCCCTCGATGCCGGTCTCGGCGGCGGCGAGTTCCTTCTCGAATGCGATGTCTGCCATAGATCTATCCCCTCCTACTGCCCCTGTGCGCGGTAGCGCGCCTCGGTGGCCTCCTTGGCCGGGCGCCACCAAGACTCGTTGGCGACGTACCAGTCGATCGTCTGCCTGAGCCCCTCGGCGAAGTCGGTGTGCGCCGGCCTCCAGCCGAGCTCGCGCTGGAGCTTCGTGCTGTCGATGGCGTAGCGGCGGTCATGGCCGGGGCGGTCGGCGACCCAGTCGAAGTCCTCGGGGTCGCGCCCCATCGCCTCCAGGATCATGCGCAGGACCGTGATGTTGTTCCTCTCCCCATTGGCGCCGATGAGGTAGGTCTCCCCCATGCGGCCCTTGGTGAGGATGTCCCAGACGGCCGAGGAGTGGTCCTCGGTGTGGATCCAGTCGCGGACGTTCTCGCCCCTCCCGTAGAGCTTGGGGCGCACGCCGTCGACGATGTTGGTGATCTGGCGCGGGATGAACTTCTCCACGTGCTGGTAGGGGCCGTAGTTGTTGGAGCAGTTGGAGATCGTGGTGCGCAGGCCGTAGGTGCGGGTCCAGGCGCGGACCAGCATGTCGGAGGACGCCTTGGTGCTCGAGTACGGGCTGCTCGGGTGATACGGCGTCTCCTCGGTGAACTTGGCGGGGTCGTCGAGCGCAAGGTCGCCGTAGACCTCGTCGGTGGAGACGTGGTGGTAGCGGATGCCGTATTTCCTCACGGCCTCCAGCAGGCGGAAGGTGCCCTCCACGTTGGTGCGCAGGAACGGCTCGGGGTCCGCGATGGAATTGTCGTTGTGGCTCTCGGCGGCGTAGTGCACGATGGCGTCGTGGCCCGGGACGATGCGGTCCAGCAGCTCCGCGTCGCAGATGTCGCCCACGACGAGCTCCACGCGGTCGGAGGGCAGCCCCGCGATGTTCTCGGGGTTGCCCGCGTAGGTCAGCTTGTCCAGGACGGTGACGTGGACGCCCGGGTGGTTGTCCACCACGTAGTGCACGAAGTTGCTGCCGATGAAGCCGCAGCCGCCCGTGACGATGATGTTCTTGGGGGAGAAGGTCTCCTCTGCCATATGCATGTCTCCTCAGTTCCTAGTACTCGCGCGGGCTGTTGACGATCTCGCCGGCGGCGACCTTCTTGAGGTGCCGGCCGTAGACCGACTTGCCGTAGGCCTTCGCGGCCTCCTCCAGCCCGG
>CABUDI010000002.1 GCA_902490305.1 uncultured Collinsella sp. | reverse complement strand
CGACACGCATAAAAAGCCTCCCATTTCTCATGTCCAAGAAATGGGAGGCAGTTCAAGTGCGCAGCGGGGGTTCTTTCATGTCCGAGGACGCGCTGGGAAGTTACCCCATGCGGCCAGCGGACAACTATGTAGCCTCGGACTAGAACATGCCCAAGAAACCGTGCACAAACAGCGCGGCCAGAGCGGCACCGACAAACGGCGCGATGCCAGGAACGAGCAGACCGTACTTCCAGTTGTTGTCAGCCTTGTTCTTAATCGGCAGCACCTGATAGGCCATGCGAGGACCAAGGTCACGGGCCTGGTTCATGGCGAAGCCAGTGATACCTCCCATGCCCATGCCAACAGCCCAAACGATCAGACCGACGCAGATAGCGAGCATCAGGACGTTCTCGCCAGCACGGTTAGCAGCAGCAAGGATGGCGCTGATGAACACAAAGGTGCAGATAGCCTCGCAGAAGAAATTACGGGCATAGTTCGTACCCTCGGTGGTGGGGTTGGTCGAGAAGATGTTGCGCTGAGCAATGGGATCGATGACACCATCGGAAGCCTTGAACTCATCGGCATACATCAACCATGCGATCACGGCACCCGCAAAGCCGCCGAGCATATCGGCAATCATGAAGGGGATGCAGCTGCTCCACGGCACCAGACCGACGATGCACTGGGCAAGCACCATAGCCGGGTTCATGCACACGGCGCCACCAAAGACAAACAGGCAGACCGAGATGCCAAAAGACCAAGTGGTGATGGCAAACATATGGCCGGAGCCCTGATACTTGGTACCCTTAAGCACGGTATCGCAGTGCACGCCCACGCCAAAGATGATCATGAGGGCCGTTGCGCCGAATTCGCAGAGGAGTTTGGTAAGCATAAAACCTTATCTTTCTTGTCGGTTATAAACGATTCGTTTAGGCCGCGTACTAGTGCTGTGCGACGACAACGCCCAGGCCATCGGGAATGACGGCCACCTTGGCATCGGCACCCTTCATCTCAAAGGCGAGCTTGAGCGCCTCATCGAGGGTGTTGACCGGCGTCATGTGCATATCCTTGATCATCTGGTGATCGCACAGGTCGGTGACCATGATCACAGGGTGATGCGCCAGGATGCGGGCAAAGATCTGGCTCGTCCACTGGTCGGGCAGGGTCTCGTCCTTAGGACGGTCGATGCAGGCACGCTCAAACTCCGCCGGATCGTTGTCGGCGATGTTGTGATAGAAGCCCTCGCCACCGTGACCGTCGGCACAGCCGGCGACGTCGATGATCACGCCGCCCTCGGGAAGCGTAGCCTCGGCAGAGCACATGCCCTTCACGGCCTGATAGATGTTCTGGTCGAGCGGGTAGCCGCCGTTGGTGGTAATGGCAATCTCGCACTCGACGGGCTCAACGCCGGCAAGGCTCTTCACGAACTCGCAGCCAGCCTCGTGCGCCTTGTGGATGTCGCCGGCAAAGGAGCCGATGACCTCGTGCTTGCCGTTGAGCACCACGTTGAGCACAAAGGCAAGGTGAGCCATCTCGGCAGCGGCAAACATGTCCTCGCTCACGTGGTTGTGG
Source organism: uncultured Collinsella sp. (assembly GCA_902490305.1). Taxonomy (GTDB): domain Bacteria; phylum Actinomycetota; class Coriobacteriia; order Coriobacteriales; family Coriobacteriaceae; genus Collinsella. The sequence goes on along the minus strand of CABUDI010000002.1, from coordinate 131,806 downwards.
CACAGGTTGCCGGCACGCGAATGGGAATCGTTCACAAACTGACCGTTGTGGTTGTACATGATGGTCTTGTAGCTGGCGATACCAGGCAGGACGGACTTGCGGCTGCCAGAGAAACCGGCAAAGAAGTGCGGCTCAATAAAGCCCTCGGCAAGCAGCAGATCGCAATCGGCAGCAATCTTGTTGATGATGCACTCGCCGCCAGAAGGCAGGGTGCCGATCTTTTTCATCATGCTGTCATCGGTCGCGACGTGCATAACGATTTCCTCGTTGGCAACGATCTCCTCGCCGTACTTGTTGACGAGCTCCTCGTGCGTCGACGGACGATGCATACCCGTAGCAACCAGAATACGCACGCGAGCCTCGGGCGCAGCAGAATGGATGTGATGCAGCAGAATAGGCATCGTCACACGCGAGGGAACGGGACGCGTATGATCGGAGCTAATGATGACAATATCCTTCTTGCCAGCACAAAGCTCCTCGAGCGAAGGCGAGCCATAAGGGTTGGCAAGCGACTCCTCCACCAGCTCTTCCTGCGATTTTGTAGTCTTAAACTCGTTTTGATGACCTTCCATCACACCCGCAAAGTTCTTATCCTCGAGCTCCAGATGCAACGTCTTGTGGTCAAACGGCAGTTCACATTCAAACAATGACGAGCGCCCTCTTCCTTTTCAACTGACACACTAGATAAACCGTTGGAAGGATACGCCGCTCACCGAAAAACACCACCGTCCACCGACTCATTAACACAATGTTCATATTTGACCCACAACAAAACGGCCGCGACCCCAAACGGGACCGCGACCGCCTGTCAAAGACACTATAGACAGGATGATTTACGCAGCGCCGAGGCAAACATCTAGCCCGAGACGTACGCACGTAAGCCATTTTGCATAAATGCGTTAATTAATTGTATAAAATGGCGCATGGATTTCTAGCCGTAACAGGGTAGTGCCCTCCGGAGCGTGCATTTTTGCGAGTATTCAGCATCGCGGGATAAGATTTTGGTGCCAAAAGTATTTCAAAAGGTAGATAGTCCTCATGGCTCGTCCCATCTGGATGGCATGCGGCGAGAAACCAGCCATATATGAACATCGACAAAGCCCAATCGTCATGCAAAAGCATCAACAGGAGCCGCGAACGTCACCCATAGCCTTATGCACCAATCTTTGGCTGCTGAAAACTCCGTTTTTTGCACGTCGCCCCAAGCACCACCCTCACCCAGCGGCTGATCCGCCGAAGACCGGACATCGCAGGGCCCGCCATTAGTCTACTTTTAGGCACACTCCACAGGACGCAAGAAGCCCTCGTCGCACTCCACGCTATGCGCGAAGCGTGCCTTATTCCCTTCAGCTTTAATCCCTGAAGACCGAGGACGAAGGGGCCCGATGGGTTTCCCTCTGAATGCATTCCGCAGCACGAAGCCCTTTCCAAACGCGCGAAGCGCACCAATATTCCCCCAGCCAGTAATCCGCCGAAGACCGGACATCGCAGGGCCCGCCATTAGTCTACTTTTAGGCACACTCCGCAGGACGCAAGAAGCCCTCGCCGCACGAAGTGCGCAGCGAGGGCTTCCTGCATGTCCGAGGACGTGCCTAAAAGTAGACTAATGGCGGGCCCGGACGACTACAGGGCTATCGATTACCCCGTGTTCTGCAGTCCTGCCGAGACGCCGGTCACAGTCGAAAGAATCAGGCTCATGTACTCGGCCTTCTTCTCCTCGGCCATCTCGTCCTGGTTCATACGCACCTCGCGAAGGGCGCGGACCTGGGCGATGGACAGGGCGTCGACGTAGGGGTTGCGCACGCGGACGGCGCAACCGAGCACGCGGCGGCGCTGCAGCGGCCACTCATCACCGACGATGGCAAGGACCCACTTACGGGTGAGCTGCATCTCGGTAAAGACCTTCTCGGACAGATCCTGGCGATCGCCCAGGTGCAGATACATCTTGGCGATGCGCTGATCGGTCTTAGCGATCGACATCTCGATGTTGTCGATGAACGTGCGGAAGAACGGCCACTCCTGGTAGGCAGCCTTGAGCTGGTCAAGATCGCCAAGCTGCTCGCAGGCGGTGCCCAGACCGTACCAAGCGGCCAGGTTAATGCGCGCCTGGCTCCAGCTGAAGATCCACGGAATGGTACGCAGGTCGTCGAGCGACTTGGCGCCCAGACCGCGCTTGGCGGGACGCGAGCCGATCGGCAGCAGACCGACCTCGGTCAGCGGCGTCACGGTCGAGAACCACGGTGTAAAGTCCTCGGTGTTCAGCAGGTCCAGATAGCGCTCGTGGCTTGCGGCGTTGAGCTTCTCGGCCATATCCCAGAACTTCTGCGTGGTCTCGGTGTTGGTCTTCTCGACACTCGGGGCCGACTGCAAAAGCGTTGCGGCGGCAACGGACTCAACATGACGCTGAGCCAGCGTGCGGTTGCCGTAACGGGCAAAGATGACCTCGCCCTGCTCGGTGAGCTTAAAGAAGCAGTTGACCGAACCCTTGGGCTGCGCAAGAACGGCCTTGTTGGCCGGGCCGCCACCACGGCCCACGGCACCGCCGCGGCCGTGCATGAGCACCAGGTCGATATCGTTCTTCTCTGCCCACTTGGCGATGCGCTCCTGCGCGGAGTGCAGCGCGAGCATGGCCGTGGTAGGACCGGCATCCTTGGAAGAGTCGGAATAGCCCAGCATGACCTCCATGCGGCGGTTGGTCTGGGCAAGGCGCTTTTGCACCACGGGCAGCGTAAGCATCTGATCGAGCACGTCGACGCAGCCCTCGAGGTCCTCGAGCTGCTCGAACAACGGGATCACGTCGAGCTCGGGGACATCCTCCTCGTGTGCAAAGGACAGGTGCGCCAGCTCAAAGACGTCGGCCACATGCTGAGCGCTCTTGGTAAACGAGATGATGTAGCGGTGCGCCATCTTCTTGCCGTAGCGCTTTTGGATGGAGCCGATAGCGCGGAAGGTATCGATGACCTCGCGCGTCATGGGCTGCAGGTCGCCATGGATACCGTTCTCGTGGATATCCTTAAGGGCGCGGGCATGCACCACGGAGTGCTGACGGAACTCCATCTCGACCATATGGAAGCCGAAGGACTCGACCTGCCAGATGATGGTCTGGACCGGGCCGTAGGCAGCACGGACGGCACCGCAGGCGGCCAGCGAGCGCTGGACGACGCGCAGGTCCTCCAGGAACTCATCGGCGCTGTGGTACATGGTGTCGGTGATGCGGCGCACGGTGGCGTTCAGGCGGTCGGCCATGACGAGCATGACGGCGCGATGCGGCTCGTGCTCGGAGATCAGCTCGGCGCGGGCCGTGTACCGAGGGCTCATCTCGACCTGATGGTTCCACAGGTTAATGAGCTCGGCAGAAGGCTTGCTGTAGGTGGCCTCGAGCGTGAGGTTGCGGCCGATGCGGCGGCACTTGTCCTCGAGCTTGAGCACCATGTGCGTAAAGTACTTGGCGGCGACCTCACGGCTCACCTTGGCGGTGACGTTGGGGTTACCGTCGCGGTCGGAACCGATCCAGCTGCCGGGATGGAAGAACGCCGGGCACAGCGGCGGCACGGTACCGGCCTTGTCGCCCAGCACCCAGTCGTCAAAACGACGATAGATGACGGGGATAACGTCGAACAGCGTGTTATCAAAGATGTCGATGATGGTATCGGCTTCCTCGACCGGCGTGGGCTTCTTGAGCGCGATGGGGCTCGTACGCACCAGGGCGTCGATCTCCTGCAGCATATGGCGCTCGTTCTCCACCAGGTCGGAGCCGCCCAAACGCGGACGCTCCTCCAGCAGGTTGGAGATACGGCGAATCTTGCCCTCGACGGCCTTACGACGGGCCTCGGTGGGATGTGCGGTAAAGACAGGGTGGAACTCGAGCTTGCCGAGCAGCTCATTGGCACCCTCGACGCCCATCTCGTTTACCAACTGGTGATAGGCGACGGTGAGTTCGTTGGCGGGATCGACCTCGGTATCGGTCGATGCGCCGGCCTCGCGCTCGCGCAGCTGCGCCACACGGTAGTTCTCCTCCGACAGGTTTGCCAAGTGGAAGAAGCTCGTAAAGGCGCGAACGATGACCTGCTGCTTATCAAGCGGCAGGCTGTCAATCAAATCGACGACTTCGCGAAACGCCACGGCGGTGGGCTCGTCGGCAGTGGGCACGCCCTGTTCGTCAACGGACTCGTCGGCAGCGCGGCTACCGGGGTTGCCAGCATTGGCCACAATCTCGGCTGTCAAAATCTTGTCGAACAGGTCCGCGATCTCGGGATCATACTCGCTAAGCACACGACGTTCCAGGCGCAGGAACAGCGCCAGATTATCGCGCAGCTCCTCGGGGATCTCGATCTCGGCGAGACGCTCCCTGAACTCGGCATTCGAGCCGATTCGGTTAACGAGGCGGTTGACCACGGCAGCGACGCGCGCCGCGGCTTCGGGTACAGACTGGTTGCTTAGGTTCTCAGCCACGTTTCCTCCCATTCCTCCTTCTATGCACGTAACATGCGGTATTCATTATAGGCGCTTGAGAAATACTTTCGACACTGATTGCGCTTTACCACACAAAAGTATTTTCTGCATTGCAAGGGTTTTTGCCCCAAATGGTCGTATTTCTCGGTGGGCGGCATACGTAAACGGGGGCATTCCGCATAAAAGCGAAACACCCCCGTAACAATCGCTCTCCATGAGCAGGGCACGCTAGCAGGCCCGCAGCTCAAAAAGATGTGCTACAGGCGCTCGCGAACCGCCTCGACGACGTTGGCCAGATCAACGAGAACCTCGTCATGGCTCTCCATGTCGCGCACCTTGACCTTGCCGGCGGCAAGCTCGTCGCCACCCAGGACCAGGATGAGCTTGGCGCCCACCTTATCGGCCTGCTTAAACTGGGCTTTGAGCGAACGGCCCTGATAGTCGGCCTCGGTCACGATGCCTGCGGCGCGAAGCTCCTGCGTAATGGCAAAGACGTTCTGGCGCAGCTCCTTGCCGGCGTTGGCGACATAGACGCACGGGGCCTCCTCGGCACCCAGGTCGCTGCCAAAGGCCTGCAGGGCCAGCAGGGCGCGCTCAAAACCGACGGCGAAGCCGACGCCTGCCGTGGGCTTGCCGCCCTCGAGCTCGACCAAGCCGTCATAGCGGCCGCCGCCGCCGATGGAGCCGACGCCGGCGCCAGGGGCCTCGACCTCAAAGACAGTACGGGTGTAGTAGTCCAGGCCGCGCACCAAGGTGGGATCCTCGACATACTCGATACCGGCGGCATCCAGATAGCGCTTGACCTGCTCGTAGTGCTCGCGGCACTCGTCGCACAGGTTGTCGCCCATCAGCGGGGCCTCGGCCATGATCTCGCGGCAGTGGTCGTTCTTGCAGTCGAAGGCGCGCAGCGGGTTGAGCTCGGCGCGCTCGCGGCACTCATCGCACATCTCGTCTGCGTGATCGAGGATGAACTGCTTAACCTGCTCGCGATAGGCCGGACGGCACTGGGCGTCACCCATCGAGTTGATGAGCAGACGAAGCTTGGAAAGATCGAAGCCCAGGCGCTTGTAGAACTCCATGAGCATGATGATGCACTCGGCGTCTGCCGCCGGATCGGGAGCACCGAGCCACTCGATGCCCACCTGGTGGAACTGGCGCAGGCGGCCCTTCTGGGGACGCTCGCCGCGGAACATGGCCTCGGCGTAGTACGCCTTAAACGGCGTGGAGCCCTGGGGCACCAGATTGTTCTCGACGACGGCGCGCACCACGCCGGCCGTGCCCTCGGGGCGAAGCGCCAGGCGCTGCTTGGGCTTGAGTTTGGTGTCGGTGCCCTCGGTAAAGACGCGCTCCAGGTTGGCACCGCTGAACACGCGGAACATTTCCTTGCGCACGACGTCGGTCGACTGGCCGATACCGTGGACAAACACGTCCACCTGCTCGATTGCGGGCGTCTCGATGGGTTTAAAACCAAACGGCTCGAACACGCCGGCCGCAATCTGCTGCATCTTTTGCCAGGCGCGCATCTCGGCGCCGATAAGGTCGCGGGTTCCCTCCGCCTTCTGTGCCTGCATGGGCAAACACCTTTCTTTTGTATCGCGTCATAGGTAACGGTCATTATACGGCACAAACACAAACAGCGGCGGCGCGTCTGACCGAACGAGGGTATGGGGACTCGTTCGGCCAGACGCGCCGCCGCTGTATGTGATCCCTATTCCTCCATCCCCAAGGGATCACGTGGTCCGAAGGGGACGGAGGAAAAGGGATCATTTCGTAGGCCCGTAGCCGCCTTGGAAACCGAATGATGGTACGAGCATCCATTCGGCTTCCAAGGCGGCCACGGACAGAACGGGGCGAACAGAAAAGAGCGACGGGCGTCTACTCCCCCGCCACGCTTGCGCGCAGCTTGGCGGCGATGGGCTCGGACGCCAGCAGAAATACGAGCATGACCACAGAGCACACCAGACAGACGATCCAAGTGCTCGCAAAGGAACCCGTGGCATCGAACAGCACGCCCGAGACAACGGCGCCTACGGTGCCACCGACCATCTCGAGCGAGGTGATGGTGCCCGTGACCTTGCCGAGGTCAGCCATGCCAAACTGCTTGGATGCGGCGATGGTGGGCGTGATGGTGCCCATGCACGTTCCGATACCAAAGCTCACGGCGGCGACGATGGGGCCAAGGTCTGTCGTCGGGAAGCACAGCGCCACGCAGGCGATAATGCACGCAACGGAGCCAAGGATGTTGCCGAAACGCAGGCCAAAGCGATCGTAGATCGCACCAAGCGAAATCTTGGCGATAACGACCGTGACCATGTAGGCCGAAAGCACGGTACCCGCCCACATGGGGTCGTGACCGCCCGTGACGATCTTGGCGCCGTTGACGGTAACGCTCGTCATGTTGGTGACCTGGTTGGGCAAGATGGCGCCGTTAACGAGACCCATAAAGAGGAAGGCGACGACAAGCAGCCAAAACGCCGGGCTCTTCTTGATACGAGACCAGCCGACGCTAACCTCGGGCGCCGTGCGCTCGTCCTTGTCGCCAGCCGTCGAGACGGACGGATCGCCCGGGTTCTCGCCGAGCGGCTTAAGGCCGATATCGGAAGGCTTGGTGCGGAAGGAATAGGCCGTGATGGGCAGTGCCGCCACCATGCAGACGGCAGCGAGTACCAGGAACGCAGAGCGCCAGCCCACACTCACGATAAGCGAGCTCACGATCGGCGAGAGAATAGCGCCGCCAAAGCCCGAGCCCGAAAGTGCGATGGAGATGGCAAGGCCTCGCTTGGCGGTAAACCAGTTGGCGGTCACCAGGCTAATGAGCAGGCGGGTCGAGGCCACAGCGAAGCAGCCCGAAACGGCAAAGAGCACGTAGACCTGCCACAGCTCACCGACAAAGCTCATGCCGGCAAGCACCGCCGAGGTAGCGATAACGGTGAGCGAGCCCAATATGCGGCCACTCACCTTATCGGCAACATGGCCGATAACGAGCGAACCCACGACGCTCACCACGGTGGAGATAGCGTTGGAGATGTTGTACTGGGCAAGCGTAATCCCGAGGTCGCTGACGATGAGCGGCTGGAACAGGCTCATGCAGTTGACGAAAATCGTGTAGCACGTGGCCATAATCACGAAGCCGGAGGTCACCACGAGCCAGCCGGGGAAGAACTTACGTTGCTGGGACATACTGCTCCTTATTTAACAGACGAATAGCCGGCGCCGGGCGCCGGTAGTGCCCAAGATTGCCTTGAAAGACAAGGACATAGGCCTTATGGCCATGCCCGCAGACTTGAAAGGCAAGGTTGGGTGCTACCGGTGGTCGGCGATATAGCCCAAAGCGACGGCGGCATAGGCCGCGGCGCCAAGGGGAAGCTCGGCATCGCTAAAACGTGCCTTGGGATGGTGCTGGGCAAAGTGTTCGTCCGTGTCGGCTACGGCCGCGCCCACGGTAAAGTACGCACTCGGAATCTCGCTCGAGATAAGCGCGAAGTCCTCACTCGCCATGGCATGGAAAAGCGGCAAGAAAGCCGCCTTGGGCAGCACTGCGCCCACGTAGCCAAGCGACGCCTGAGTCATATCGCTGTCGAGTACAAGCGGCGGAACATCCGAAAGCGTCTCGATGGTCGCCGGCGTACGATATGTTGTGGCAACGCCGTTAACGACCTCCGCGATGCGGGTCTTCAGGTGCTCCATGAGCTCAACATCAAAGCCGCGCAGCGTTCCCTCGAGCACGCAGGTGTCGGGGATGACGTTGGCCGCCAAGCCTCCAGCAAACTTACCAACGGTAAGTGCGACTTCCTTGGCCGCCGGCACCTCGCGGGCGATAAGCTCTTGGAGCGCCAGGTGCACATGGACGCCGGCCGTGATAGGGTCGATGCAGATCTCGGGGCTCGAGCCATGGCCGCCCTTGCCCTGAAGCGTGATGCGAAAACCGTACACGCCCGAAAGCGCCGGGCTGCCGTAGAGCACCAGGCCAAGCGGCGACTGGCTGTTGACATGCATGGCAAAGGCCGCCTGAGGGCGCGGGTTCTGCAGCAGGCCATCGGCGATGGCAGCGCGTGCTCCCTCAAAGGTCTCCTCGCCCGGCTGGAACAGCAATTTCACCGTGGCGTTGGCCTCCACAAGCTCGGCCTCGCGAGCCTTGAGCAGGCGCGCCGCACCAAGCAGCGCCGTCGCGTGCATATCGTGACCGCAAGCATGCATGCAGCCATTGGTGGATGCAAAGGGCTCGCCGGATTCCTCGACAACGGGTAGGGCATCCATATCACCTCGGAGCATGACGACCGTTCCGGCCTGCTCGTCCTTGCACGTGCCATTGCCCTGAGCGGCCGCGGCCGCACCGGCACCGATCAGGCCAACGACGCAGGAACCGTCGACGAGCGTGGTATGGGGGATGTCCATCTCGTCCAGACGTGCCTGGATATAGGCAGACGTCTGCGGAAGATTGTTACCGAGCTCGGGTATCTGGTGTAGATCGTGTCGCCACGCAGCGAGCTCATCGGCAAATGCCTGGGCTTCTTTGACCAGGCCATCGCCGATAGCGGTCTGCGCCGCCGTGGTAGCCTGAGGCGCTGGTTGCGGTTGAAAATCGGACAGAGCTGGTGCCATAGATGCCCTCCAGTAACGTTTTTGCAGCACGCACTTTGATAGCGTAAAGTGCAAGGCACAACTGTAAAGGCATGACATAAAAAATGCCGCCCTGGGAGGGCGGCGCAACAAGTTGTTTACAATTGCGGGTGTGATTTTCGGCGCAAGAAATCGAAATGCGTCTCGCTCAAGATAATCGACAGGAAGATGAGCGCGAAGCCGGAAAGCAGGCGCGAGGTGAGCGCCTCCCCCATCAACAGCACCGAGAACAGCACACCCGAGGGCGACTCCATCGAAAGGAGCAGCGAGCCCGTCGAGGCCGGGACGTGCGCCAATCCAACGTTTTGGACGAGCAGGGCCACACACGTACAACCCACCGAAAGAAAGACCATTACACCGATAAAATCCGGCGTCCATGCAGAGAGGGGCGCCTGAGTCTCGAATAGCAGCGACGTGATTAAACTCAAAACGCCATTGCCCACAAACATCCAAAACGTGATGACGTTGATGTCCATCATGCGACCGTACTTGGCGGTCACCGCCATCTGGATGGCAAAGAAGACCGCGCCGCCCAGCGTAATGGCATCGCCGGCATTGAACTCGACGCTATCGAGCGCAACCAAGCCAATGCCCGCCAGGCACAGCAACGCGGCGCCCAAGTTGTAACGGGTAAGCTTTTCGCCGCTCAGGACATAGCTTGCAAACGGCACAAGGATGCAATACGTGCCGGTCAAAAAAGCGCTCTTGCCTGCCGTGGTCTGTGCCAAACCGATCGTCTGCAAACCGTAGGCACCCCACATGAGCGCGCCCATGCCAAGCCCGACGATCAGATTGCGGGCATTGAAATGAGCGATGATGCGCTTATGGAAAATGGCAAACATAACCAGTGATGCCGGGAGAAAGCGAACGTAGACCAGCTCGAACACCGGAATGGTGTCGAGCGCGCCCTTCATAGTGGTAAAGGAGTAGCCCCAGATGACCGCCACCGAAAATAGCAGAACTTTCCAGAACAGCGGCGAGCGAGCGCCGGCGCCCCGGGGAATACCGCCCGCGCCCAAATCCTCACGGGCTACAGGGCTATCGGGCATGTTTTCAATTTCGTTGGCAGCGTATTGGGCCATGGAACATCCTCGCACTCAATCTGGGCGTGGTGTCCGCACGCGTATGGCTGCGTGCCGCCTCATGGTCAAATAAAAACAGGGCGCACCGGACCCCCGGTACGCCCCGCTACTGTAGCAACAACCAAGTAGCCCGTGCAATTCACTACGCTAAAGCATCGGGTTGGAAGACCTCGATGTTCCGGCGGCGTTTACGTTGCTGTATTAAATCAATTTGGTTGATTCCAGCTTTTCGATGATCCAGTCGTTGGCTTTGATGACCGGGCGGCGGAAGACGACGCCCAGGGCCAGCGACGGAATCAGATAGCTCGCCAGAATGCCCAGCTCGACCCAGTACTCCATATGATACGCACCGGCCATGGCGGCATGCATGGCGTTGATGCCGTGGGTGAACGGCAGGAACGGATAGATCGCCTGGAACACGGGGCCGGTCATCTCGATGGGGAACGTACCGCCCGAACCGCCGACCTGCATGACCAGCAGCACGACAGCGAGGGCCTTGCCGATATCGCCAAACGAAACCGTAAGCGTGTAGACGATATTGGAGAACACGAGACTCGCGACCCAGCCCGCCAGCACAAACTGCAACGGGTTGTCGCACTGGATGCCAAAGAACAGAATGTCGCCCGCGCACACGAGCGTCGCCTGCAGCAAGGCCAGACCGCCAAAGAACAGATAACGGCCCAGGTAGATCTCGTGCAGGCGCACGGGAATGAGCTCGTTGATAAGCTCATCGTCAACCGAGACCTTCATCATGGCCGCCAGAACAATCGAGCCCACCCACAGCGACAAAATCGTATAGAACGGCGCCATGGCCGAGCCGTAGTTGCGGATCGGATAGACCGGCTTGCGGTCGAGCGCGACGGGACCGGAAAGCGACACGGCCAGACCCTCGGGGTCGTTGCCGATCATCGTCTTGATCGTGGCCAGGTCACCCGAGATCAGAGCGCTATCAAGCTCGTCCTTAAAGGCACTGATCTTGTCCGACGCCTCGCCCAGCTGATCGGAAGCCTTGTTGACAAGCTTTGCAGCCTTGGAGAGACCCTTCGCGAGCGAACCAGAGGCGTCGGTCAGACCGCTCACGGCGCTATCCAAGTCACCCGAGATACCGTTCAGGGAATCCAGAACGCCCGAAATGGTCTTCTTGAGCTCCTTGGCCTTAACCGAGAACGTAGAATCGTAGTCGGACTTGGCACCCGAGATACCCGCCTTGGCATCGGCGATGGCCTGGTCGACCTCGGCACGCGAGTTGTTGGCCTCCGCCATGCTGTCCGAAAGGGACTTTGCGGTCGCCGTCAGGTCCTTCGCATTGTTGCGGTACTCCACGGCAATTCTGCCCAGCGACGTCGCAGCGGACTTGAGGCCGTCTTTGAGCTTGTCATCCTTCACCTGGTCGGCAAGGTTGCGGAGCTGATCGGCCATCGCATCGATATCGTCAGCACGCGTATTGAGCGCCGCTGCGGCTTCATTGAGCTGAGACACCGTAAGGTAAACATGCGGATTCGCGGCATCGAATGCCTTCGCAAGCTCGGCGGACACGTTGTCGAACGAGCCCGCGCTTCCGTCAATCGCCGCGTCAACGGCATCGTTGGCGGCCTTGAGCGCTTCCTTGGAATCATTGATGCCGCTCTTGGCGTGCTCCATCAGCTGCTTCGTCGACTCATCGACGGTGCCCGTCTGCTTGAGCATACCGCCCGCCGACGTCAGCGAATCGGACGTGGAGCTCAAAACGCCCGCCAGCGACGTTGCGCTGGTCTGAATGTCCTGCAGGTCCTGGACCGAATCGCCCAGCGTCGAGGACAGGTTGGCGATAAAGTTGCTCACCTGGTCGGTGCTCATATAGTCGAGCAGGCTGGACACGGTTTTAAGACCGATGCTCGTAATGGTCTTGGTAAAGGTCTCGTTGACCTGACTCTGGACGGCGCTCGAGCCTTTCTCGGTCACGATCTGCGCGATGGCATTGGCCTTCTGGTTCTCGTAGAACTCGATATCAGCGTGCTTCACCTCGGTCGAGAAAAGCGTCATCATGTCGGCGCTAAACGTTTTAGGGATAACGACGGCAGCGTAGTACGCGCCCGACTTAACGCCCTCAATCGCCTTATCGCGGTCGTTGAGTACGACCCAGTCGAAGTTCTCGTTGCCGCGCAGAGTGGCGGTTACGTTTTCGCCCACGTTGACCTCGACGGGAATCAGATCACTCTCGTAGCCCTCATCGGTGTTGACCACGGCGATCTTAAGGTTGCCGGTATTGCCGTAGGGATCCCAGCTGCCGGCGATGTTAAACCACGCGTACAGGCACGGCACGATAATGAGGCCCATCACAACAATCATGCCGATCACGGAGCGAGACACGTTTTGGACATCGCGCTTAAACAGGTGCAGGATGTTTTTCATTTATGCCTCACCTCCTTTAGAGTGCTTGCCAAGCGGGGTGGTGTCCCCGTCGTTTCCGTTTACGTTGTCAACGCCGTCGGCATCTTGAGCCTTACGATGCGCACCGATATGCGGCAGACGGCTCGTGGGCTGTTCGCTGTCCTTGGTGCCCCGCTCGCTGGCGTTGAGACCAAACATGCGACGGGCGGCAGGGATGGCAGCCGTATGCTCGCGCATCTCGCGGCGAAGGTCCTCGTCCGAAAGCGCCGAGATGCGCATCTGGGTATTGAGGCTCGCACGGATGTACTCGATGTTGATGAGCCAGCCACAGATGGCGATAACCGAAATGATCCAGATAACGAGCAGGATAATCTTGCCGTTATTGTCGATATCGAGAACCGTCGACAGGACAAAGAGCAGGACCTGAACGCCCACCACAGCGGCAAAACCGCCCTTGATGTAGTACGGGTAGCGATGCTCAAACGCCACGGCATGGTCGAGCACCTCGCGACGGTACGAATCGGAATCGAGCACGACGCGCATGGCCGTGCGCAGCGAATAGCGCTGGCGCGGCAGGTCGTTGGACTCGCAGATCATGAGGCCCGTCGTGGAAAGCTGCTTATCAAAGAGCAGGTTGAGGTTGAGCAGAAGCGGACGCAGCTGCAAGCCAATAAAGAGTGCGATGGCAAGGAACACGCCCAAGATGCACAGGTTGAACAGGTAGTTGAACGAGTACATGCCGCCGACGGTCTCGCGCAGCAGATTGATGCCGTAGGTAAAGGGCAGCAGCGGATGCAGCCATTGGAAGAAGCCGGGCATCATCTCGATGGGGTACATGCCCGACGAACCCGGGATCTGCACGATGACAAGAATGACGCCAATCGCCTTGCCGATATGCTTAAACGTAGTGGACAGCGCATAGATGATGTTGACGTACGTAAACGAGATGGCAATGCCACCCAGCACGAACAGCAGTGGGTTGACGCACTGTACGCCAATGACCAAATCACCCACCGTAACGATGATGGCCTGCAACGCGCCCAGGATCACCAGGAGCATCCAACGGCCGAAGTAGCCCTGGCGCGCCGTAAAGCTGCCAATGCCCTCGCGATCGACCTCGAGCTTGTAGATGGCGATGAGTACGTAACCGCCCACCCAAAGCGCCAGATTAGTGTAGAAGGGAGCGATGCCCGAACCAAAGCTCTTGACCGGATAGATCGACTTGGACGTCAACTCAACCGGAGATGCCATAAAGTCGGCAACGTCATTGACATCGACGCCCATCAGATCAGCCAGCTCGCCCATGGACTCGGAGGTCTGCAGCGCCGCGATGTCGTTAGCGGCGGTCGCAAGCTTGTCCTGGACCTTGGCAAGCGAGGCATCGGTCTGGGACAGCGTGGTCTTGGCCTGACCGAGCGTAGCGTTGAGTTGGGCCAGCGTGCCACGCGCGCTCGCAATCGTGGGCGTAAGACCCGATACGATTCCCGTCAGATCACCCGAGACGGCAGCAAAGGAATCGAGCGCGCTTGAGGCCTTCGGCAGCGCGCTTTGGCCCAGGTTCGTTTGGGCCTGGCCAAAGTTGGTCGCACCGGTCTGGATTGCGTTATTGATAGCGTCGCTGGCACCCGAAACAGCCGCGGCGTCATTCGCCATGGCGCTCGACTGCGCGGACAGACCGTCCTTGATGCTCTGAAGCTTTTCATTCTGCTCTCGAAGAAAATCGATGGTCGATACAATGTGTGCGTCAATTTCCTTGGAACCTGTCGACGTGTCATTAGCGAGAATCTCCAAGTGCCCGATAACGGCCTTATTGTGGTCGATCGTCGCTTGGAGAGACTCGAGCGAGTTGTCGATACGGATAGTCGTAGATGTGACCGTGCCCGTCAGCTTGCCGATGGCAGCGTTCGCGGAGGCCGACGTCTTGGTGAGCGCAAGGCTGCCCTCCGAAAGCGCCTTGGAGAGCGAGGCGATAGAGTTGCCCGCCGTAGTGCGGGCCTCGCCCAGCAGGTCATTGCCCTGAGAGATCGCCTGCGTCAGTGACGGCGCCTGACCCTGCAGGCCGGCAAGTGCCGCATCAGCCGAGGCGATAGCGCCACTCGTCTTATCGATGGCGTCATTCATGTCGCCAATCGAGTCGCGCACCTCGCCCAAGGTATCGGATGCCTCGGACACCGAACTTGCCAACGAATCCTGAGTCTGGGTTGCCTTGTCCTTAAGGTCGATGCCGGCATCTTTGGCAATACTGGCAACGGTCTCGCCCACGGTGGAGACAAATTCCGAGTTGATCTGCTCCTCGATGGTGTTTGCACCGGTATCGGTGACCTTGGGCGCAATAGCGCTCTTCTTCTCATTAACGTAGTACGTAAGCTTGGGCTGATGGTAGTTGCCGTCGAGCATCGAAACGAGGTTGTCGGAGAAATTCTTGGGGATGACGATGGCGGCGTAGTACTCGCCGCTCTCGACGCCCTCCTTGGCATCGGCCGCCGAATCAACGAAGGTCCAGCCCAGTTGGTCGTTCTCCTTGAGCTGATCGACGACCTGGTCGCCCGCGTTGAGCTCGCCCACCAGGTTGTTTTGGGTGCCTTGATCGTTGTTGGCGATGGCAATCTTGATGCCCTGGGTGTTTCCGTACGGATCCCAGTTTGCCACGATGTTGTACCAGGCATACAGCGAGGGAATAACGCACACGCCCAGGGTAACCACCAAGGCGACGGGGTTCATAAGCAGTCGCTTAATGTCGCGCTTAAATATCGCAAAGGAGACCTTCGCGTTGGATAGTTTGCTGCCGAGACTCACGCTTGGACCATCCATCCTGTCGTTGAATCGAATCGTACTATCGATAACCATTGTACGTAAGCGCTTTAGCGTCTCAGAGCACAATGGTATTGAGTTTTGCGGGTAGCAATATACTACGAAGACGAATTAACGTACAGTTGTACAGTATCTTTAATTTCAGCAGGTCACAAAACCACAACCCGCACAAATTAGCAATTCAAATAGTCATCGGGGACGTTCTTAAACGACTGGTCAAACAAGAACGCCCCCAACGACTAGTTTGGACCACGGTAACATCGATGTTTTAGCAATGCCAGCGAGCGGGCGCCAGAGCGAACAAATTGGCATGAAAAGAGGACGGCATAGACCTTCTGGTCATGCCGTCCTCTTTGAATGACAAGTTGTCGCTCTGGCGCCCGCGCAGCGTCGACTGGTCCGCCGTTCGTTAGAACGGCGGAACCAATTACATAAGTTCACAAATGGCGGCTGCGAAGGCTACGGGGTCCTCGGGGAGGATGCCCTCGACCAGCAGAGCCTGGTCATAGAGCAGACCGGAGTACTGCTTGATCTTGTCGGCGTCGCCTGCCTTCTGGGCAGCGACAAGCTTGTCAAAGACCGGGTGCTTGGCGTTGAGCTCGAGCACGCGTTGGCTCTTGGGCATGCCGTCGGGCGCGCCCTCGGGTCCCTTCTGGAGCACCTTCTCCATCTCGAGCGAAAGCGGGCCCTCGGTGGTGATGCACGCGGGAGCATCGGTCAGGCGCGCAGAGACGGCGACCTTCTCGACCTTATCGCCGAGCGCCTCCTTCATAGCGCTAAAGAGGTCCTCGTTTTCCTTGGTGGCGTCCTCGGCCTCCTTCTTCTCGTCCTCGGTCGCCAGATCAAGATCGCCAGTCGCGACGTTCTTGAGCTCCAGGTGACGATCCTCGACCTCGGGCTCAGCACCGTCGGCAACGGCCTTCTCGGCAGCCTCGCGGGCGGCGTCGTCCTCGTAGATTTTAGGCATATCGGCGGCAACGTACTCACGCATAGCCTGGAAGGTGAACTCATCCACGTCCTGCGTCAGAAGCAGCACGTCGTAACCGCGGTCGAGCACGCCCTTCACCACGGGCATCTTGGCCAAGCGCTCACGCGAGTCGCCGGCGGCGTAGTAGATAGCCTTCTGATCCTCGGGCATGCCCTTGGCATACTCGGCCAGGGTAATCATCTTCTGCTCCTTGGCAGACCAGAACAGCAGCAGGTCGGCGAGCTCATCGGCCTTCATGCCATAGCTCGAGTAGATGCCGTACTTAAGGCCGCGGCCAAAGTTCTCAAAGAACTTCTCGTAGGCCTCGCGGTCGTTGTCACGCATATCCTCAAGGCCAGCGGTGATCTTCTTTTCCACACGCTTGGCGATGGCCTTGAGCTGACGGTTCTGCTGCAGCGTCTCACGCGAAATATTGAGCGTCACGTCGGCAGAGTCCACGACACCGCGCACAAAGTTGTAGTAGTCGGGCAGCAGGTCGTCGCACTTCTCCATAATCAGAACGTTGGAGCTGTAAAGCGACAGGCCCTTCTCGTAGTCCTTGCTGTACAGATCGAACGGCGCGCGACCCGGTACAAACAGCAGGGCGTCGTACTCGAGCGTGCCCTCGGCGTGGAAGCTGATGGTGCGCGCAGGACTATCAAAGTCGTGGAACGTAGACTTGTAGAACTCGTCGTAGTCCTTCTGCTCAACATCGGAGCTGCGCTTTTTCCAAATCGGCGTCATGGAGTTGATGGTCTCGAGCTCCTGGTAGTCCTCATACTCGGGCTTGTAATCGTCGCCGGCGTCCTCGGGTTTGGGTTTCTGGCGGCTCTTGGACACCATCATCTGAATCGGGTAGCGCACATAGTTGCTGTACTGCTGAATCAGGCTCTTGAGGCCCCACTCGGTCAGGAAGCGATCGTAGGTCTCGGCCTCGCCATCGGCGTCGAGCTTCTCGTTCTCGCGCAGCGTCAGAATGACATCGGTACCGTGCTCGGCGCGCTCGCCATCCTCGATGGTGTAGCCCTCAAGACCGTCCGACTCCCACACATGGGCGACATCCTCGCCATAGGCGCGGCTGACGACCTTCACATGGCTGGCGACCATAAAAGCCGAGTAGAAGCCCACGCCAAACTGGCCGATGATGTCGACATCCGAACCCTGCTGCTCGGCGTTCTCGGTCTTAAACTCCTCGGAGCCGGAATGGGCGATGGTGCCCAGATTGCGCTCGAGCTCCTCGGCGGTCATGCCAATGCCGTTATCCGAGATGGTAATGGTGCGGGCGTCTTTATCAAAGGAGACGCGAATAGCCAGGTCGCCCTGGTCGAGCTTGACGCTCGGGTCCTGCAGGCTCTTAAAGTTGAGCTTGTCGACGGCGTCACTCGCGTTAGAGATAAGCTCGCGCAGGAAGATTTCCTTATTGGTGTAGATGGAGTTGATCATGAGGTCGAGCAGTTTTTTGCTCTCGGTCTTAAATTGACGCATGTGCAGTCCTTTCGCGCTACCCCCGTCCGCAAAAACGGCCCGGTTGCCCGAGCCGCATCGCAGACCTGCTATGTCCAGACTTAGATTTTATAACCCATTAGCGCGCATATATACATACGGAATCGAAAAACTGTATGTCCAAACGCTCTGATGCGCCAATTGCCAAGGAGTGTCCCCGACTGCCGACAGGAAAGGAACGTCCCTATCTGCCATCTACGCGCTTGGCCATCCAAGCATGGGGCTGGCCCTCGTCTTCGTAGTCCACCGGGGCAATCTGCGTGTAGCCCGCCTTGGCATAGAGTGGTAGCACGTATTCCTGCGCGTGCAGCTTAATGAGCTTGGCGCCGGCATCACGCGCGCACGTATCACTGGCCTCGACAATCTTGCTCGCCAAACCGCGACGGCGCATGCTCGGCAGCACGGCCACGCGCCCCATAATATAGGTCTCCCCCGCTGCGACGCCTTCGTCCAAGTCGCACGCCGGCGAAACCGGAGCCTCTGCATCTGCCGTGCGCCCCAGCTCCTCGGGAAACACGCGCGAGCAACCGGCGAGTTGACCATCCACGTACAGCGTCACATGAATGCAGTCAGAAGCCTCATCGATCTGGTCGAACTCATTCTCGTAGCCCTGCTCGTCCATAAAAACGACGCGGCGCACCAACGCCGCGTCATCAAAGCATCCCGTCTTAAGTTGGATATCCATGGCTGCCCTTTCATTCAATGCGAACGTTAGGGACAGATTTTAGCGAAAATGAGCTCCGCGTACGCTAAACTTCGCGCGAGCCTTCGCCAGGCAGTCGTAATGACCCACGTTATGGGCATCGCTCGCGATGAAGCTGTACAGGTTCTGATCGAACAGGCGCTGTGCCGGCTTTTTCTCGCGACCAAAGCGACCGCCGGCAATAAAGTCCGCCGAAGCCTGCAGCTTGCAGCCCATATCGACCAGACGCTCCGCCACGCTTACATCCTTTTGAACCGCACGATAGCGCTCAGGATGAGCGATGATCACCTGGTAGCCACGGCACTGCAAATCGTAAATCGTGTTCTCGTACTCTCTAAACGCATACGCATCGGCATGCGTCGAAAGTTCGAGCAGAAACTCGTTGGTCCCATCGAAATGCAAGTGCTCCGCGGCATCGATACCAAGCTCAACGAGCTTTCGATGGTTGACCTCGAAGCCCATCTGGAGCGGAAAACCGTCAGCGTTATCACGCAGCAGCTCAAAGGCATCCCACATCTTGTCGTAATCAAAATAGGGATCACGGCAGTGAGGAGTGCAAACGATTCTGGTTACACCGGCCCGCTTGGCAGCCTCGAGCA
This sequence comes from uncultured Collinsella sp., assembly GCA_902490305.1. Lineage (GTDB taxonomy): Bacteria > Actinomycetota > Coriobacteriia > Coriobacteriales > Coriobacteriaceae > Collinsella. Next base: position 112,699 of record CABUDI010000002.1, on the reverse strand, counting down.
TCGCCAAGCTCTCATCGAGATCGGCGGCGCCGTCGTCTACACCCGGCAAGATATGGCAATGAATGTCACGCATAGGTCAGCCTTAATCAACTAAACGTTTGCTCGGTTGGTGAAGATGCCCTTTTTGGAAGTCCCCTGATCGTCGGAGCCCTTCTTCACCTTCTTACCGTCCTTGGTGTAGTAGGAGTAGTAGTACTCGCTGGTCTCGGTCTCGCAGTAGTTCATAACGGTACCGATGAGCTTGACCTTCTCGGACTTCTTAAGCTGACCGATGGCGTTGAGCGCCTCCTCGCGCTTGGTGAAATCCTCACGCACGACAAAAAGCGCACCGTCGGTCAGACTTGCGATCTCGGCAGCATCGATGAAGGTGCCGACCGGGGGAGCATCAAAGATGACGTACTGGAACTTGGCGGACAGTGCCTTTACCAGCTTGGCAAAGCGGTGAGAGACGATGATGTCGGCAGGATTGGGAATATGCGGCTCGGCATCGAGGAAGTAAAAGTTCTTCTGGCCCGTCTCGACAATCGCCTGGTCAATAGAAACCTGCTCGGAAAGGACTGCATAGAGTCCGCCGCGGGAGCGGACGCCGAGCATATCGGCAAGGGATCTGCGACGCATATCAGCCTCGACCAGCAGGACGCTCTTGCCGCTGGTGGCGATAGCCTGGGCAAGGTTGATGGAAACCGTAGACTTGCCCTCGTTGGGAATCGAGGACGTAACGGTGATGGTGCGAATGGGGTCGTCCACGCTCGCAAAGCGGATGTTGGCCAGAAGGGTCTTGGCGGCATTCTGTACAACGAGCTTATCGGTGTTCTTTGCCTTAGCCATGCCTATTTACCACCTTTCATAGCCGGAATTCGGCCAACAACGGGAATGCCCAGGAGCTCTTCTGCCTCTTCGGCACCGCGGATGCGGGTGTTGAGCATGTCTGCCAAAACGACATAGGCAACTGCGATAAAGATGCCCGCGAGGAACGCGACAGCAACGTACAGCATACGCTTGGGGCCGCTGGGGGCTTCGGGGGTCTTAGCCTCGTCGATAACGTTGATGCTCTGGGCAGCGCCGACGTTCTGAGCGACCGTACTCACCGAGCTAGCTATGGCCTTTGCGACCTCAGCCGTCTCCTTGGCATCGGTGCCGGTAACCGAAAGCGTAATGACACGCGTGGTGGTCTCGGAGGAAACAGACACCTTGTAGTCATCCAGATCGGTGAGGCCCAGTTCCTTGGCGGCGCCGCTCTTAACGCTATCGCTATCCAGCAGCGTGGCGATATCGTTGGAAAGCATCTGGCTCGCCGAGAGATCGTTGTAGCTCATCTGACCGCTATCGTCAGTCTTGGCGAGAATGTACATGCTTGTCGTCGCGGTATAGGTGTTGTCCATCGCAGCGAAGGACACGATGCCCATGGCGATCGCGCAGACCACCGGAAGGGTGATGACCAGCTTAAGGTGCTTCTTCAGCAGCTGGAACAGTTCGAGAAGGGTCATGCAGCTTGCCTTTCATTTCCCCAGTTCGGATTGACAAAACTGTCCGTATGTTATCGCATCTTTTTACCGAGACCAAACTCTATACATAAGAAACAGGCTCTCCTGTAAAAATGTCGGAAGCAATCGTAAAATTGCACAACAACGCCGCACCCGAAAGTCAAATGCGGCGTCTGCATCAATATCTATGTTGTATCGCTATGCGAATGGCTCGTCCTGCCGTATGGGAAACGTCACCGTAATGGTGGTTCCCACGCCCAACTCGCTCGACAGATCGAGCGTGGCGTGATGATACAGGGCCGCATGCTTGACAATTGCAAGCCCCAGACCGGTTCCGCCGCGCGCCTTGGACCTACTCTTGTCCACGCGATAGAACCGCTCAAATACCTTGCCCTGTTCTTCAGGCGCGATACCGATTCCCGTGTCGGCGACCGCAAGGAACGGATGGCCTTCGTCGTTGGCGCCACACTGCAGCGTAACCGTACCGCCGGGTCGATTGTAGCGGATGGCGTTGCTTGCCAGATTATAGATGAGCTCGTCGATCAAGCGCGACACGCCCTCGATGACCACAGGCTTGGTCTCATGACTTATCGTCACATTCGCCTGACGGGCGACCTGTTCAAGACGCTGCTCAACCGCGTAGATGGCACGCGAGAGCTCAATAGGCTCCGTGGATCCAATGGGCACCGCCTCGCCCTCAGTTGCACGCTCGGCCTCGTCCAAGTTAGACAGCGTAAGGATGTCGTTGACGAGCGCTGCCAAGCGGCCTGCCTCACGATAGATGCGACCGCCAAAGTTGCACAGGTCGTCCTCACCCTCGACCATGCCGTTTGCGATGAGCTCGGCATAGCCCGAAATCGCCGTAAGCGGCGTCTTGAGCTCATGGGTGATATTCGCCGTGAACTCGCGGCGCATACGGTCGTTGTCCGCCAGCACCGCCATTTGGCGCTTGAGCTCCTGGCGCTGCGACTCAATACGCTCAAGCATGGGGACCATCTCGGCATAGGCGTGCTCATAGCTACGGCGTGGGTGGTCCAAATCCACCTCTTGCAACGGCGCGATGATGGCACGGGACTCGCGGCGCGCCATAAAAAACGAGAGTACCGCACCCGCTGCTGCGATAAGCAGCATCGGCGCCACCATCGACAGCAAAATCGCCGCAACGCCAGGCTGGGCCTGCGCCAAGCGGACAACCTGGCCGTTATCAAGGGCGACGGCGCGATACAGCATAATCTCGTCGAGCGTAGAGCTTGCGCGCTCCGCGGAACCCGAACCACTCTCAAAGGCCTCGATGACCTCGGGGCGATCGCCATGGTTGGGCAGTGTGGAAGGCGACGCCTCGTTGTCGTAGGCAACCGATCCATCCTTGTTAATCAGCGTGATGCGCAAGTCCTCTCGATCGAGGCTACGCAAGAACGGGATGGGCTCCTGCTGCTCGTCGAGGGCGGCAGCAATGAGCTCGGTTTCTTGCGCCAGGTTGGCACTCGTGGCATCCTCCAAGGTGTTTTGCACAAAGAACGCACCCAGCACCGTAAACGCCACGATAACCGCCATGGCGCAGACAAAGATCGTCACAAAAACGCGGTGCGACAGCGTATGTTTTCCCTGGGGGGCGAAGACCACGGGTTACTCCTCCGATGCGGTGGCCGCGATGTCGTCACCTTCGGCACCATCACCGGAAGAAGGCTCGGCCAAGCGGTAGCCCACGCCGCGCACGGTCTCGATGGCGCTGGCATGCTCGCCCAGTTTTTGGCGAAGCGTCTGCACGTGCACGTCAACGGTGCGCGAACCGCCGTCGAAGTCCCAGCCCCACACGCTCTGCAGCAACGACTCGCGGGTAAAGACCACGCCGGGCTTGCGCATGAGGTACTCGAGCAGGTCGAACTCGCGCAGGGTGAGCTTAAGCGACTCGCCGGCAACAGTCACCTCACGATGGCTGGGCGAGAGCACAATGTCGCCCACGCTGAGCACATCGCTTGCCTGTTTGACCATGCCGCCGCGACGCAGCAGTGCGCGGCAGCGGCTGGCGAGCTCCATGAGCGAAAACGGCTTAGTCAGGTAATCGTCGGCACCGCCATCGAGCGCCATCACCTTGTCGAGCTCGGTATCCTTGGCGGTAAGCATCATGATGGGCACCGTCGCCGTCAGGCGATCGGCACGCAGTCGACGCATAATCGCCAAGCCATCGGTATCGGGCAGCATGATGTCGAGCAGGACGGCATCGGGTACCCGTCGCGCCACGGCAGCCTTAAACTCACCGTCGCACGAAAAGCCTTCGGCCTCAATCCCCTGCTTGCGCAGCGCATAGACCGTCAAATCCCTGATGTTGTCATCGTCCTCGACGTAATAGATCATGTTGAACCCCTTTGCGGCCGGCATGACCGCATCTTAACCCTAAAGGTACCTTTACTAGATGGTATCAGCCAAAACGCCCCGTCAAATAATCCGCCGTGCGCGGATCGGTCGGATTCTTGAAGAGTTGCGCGGTGGGCGCGTGCTCCACCAGCTCACCCAGCAAAAAGAATGCGACCGAATCGGAGATACGCGCCGCCTGCTGCATATTGTGCGTAACGACCACGAGCGTGCAGGTCTCTTTGAGCTCGCAGGCCAGCTGCTCCACCACCAGCGTCGACACAGGGTCGAGTGCCGAGGTCGGCTCGTCCATCAGCAGAATGTCGGGCTGCACGGCAAGTGCGCGGGCGATGCACAGACGCTGCTGCTGGCCGCCCGAAAGACCCAGACCCGACTCTTTGAGCTTGTCCTTGACCTCATCCCATAGCGCAGCGCGACGAAGGGAATCCTCGACCAGCTCGTCGAGCACGACGCGGTCGCGCACTCCCATGCCGCGAGGACCGTAGGCGACGTTGTCGTAGATGCTCATGGGAAACGGGTTGGGGCGCTGGAACACCATGCCCACGCGCTGGCGCAAGCGGCAGATGTCGTAGTCGCCCAGGATATCTTGACCATCGAGCGCAATCTTGCCCTCGATGCGGCAATCCTTGATGCCGTCGTTCATGCGGTTAAAGCAGCGCAGCAACGTGGACTTTCCGCAGCCCGAAGGCCCGATGAACGAGGTGATCTGCTTGTCGCGGATCTTGATATTCACGTCCTTGAGCGCATGATGGTCGCCATAGAACAGGTCGAGGCCCTCGACATCGATTCGCGTCGGCGAGGCGGCAAGATCCTCTGCCGTGGGGCGAGTCGCATCCCCAACCTCGCGCTCGTGCGCGGCCTCGGCCTGCGCTTTCATGAGTTCTTCAAGCTCCGTGGGCTCCGCAGCCGCAGCAGCCGTCATACCGCATACCTCCACATCGATATCAATTCAGCAGTATCGATAGTAGGAATCGCGGCTCATATGCACGTGAGCGCATTGTCAAGTGTTTGTAAGGGCACACTGGCTATGCGGCGGGCAGCTCGATGGTGAATATCGTGTGTTCGGGCGTCGATTCACATGCAACGGTACCGCCGTGCGCGCATACGATCTCCTTGGCGATGGCAAGCCCCAGTCCAGCGCCGCCGCGATTGGTCGCACGCGCCGCATCCAGGCGATAGAACTTCTCAAAGATCACCTTGAGCTTTGCCTCAGGGATGGGATCGCCCTGATTGATAAAGCGCACGCGCACGCCACCGCCGTCCCGGCGTCTGGCCTCGATCGTGATGGTCGAGCCCTCATAGCTATAGGCAACGGCGTTTTTCATGATGTTGTTGAACACGCGAGCCATCTTGTCGCCATCCACGAGCACCGTCAGGTCCTCGCGAATATCAACTTGGGCTTCCTTATGCTGCTCGTTGAGGATGGGATAGAACTCGTCAGCCACCTGAGCCAGCAGCAACCCCAGATCAACATAGCCGCGCGTGAGCACGATATCGTGGAAGTCAAAGCGCGTGATATCGAAGAACTCTTCGATGAGCGCATCGAGCCGGTGCGCTTTGTCGAGAGCCACGCCCGTAAAGTGCGCACGTTGCTCAACCGGCAGCTCAGGAGCCTCTTGCAGCAGCGAAAGATAGCCCACCACACTGGCAAGCGGGGTGCGTAGGTCATGTGCCAAGTACGTGACCAGATCGTCCTTGCGATGAGATTCGTCACGCAAGGCCTGTTGCACCTTGCGCTCACGGTCACGCACGCGGTTAAGGGCGCCCTCGACCTCCAAGAAGTCGCCGTCGATGTTGTCCCAGGTGTCGGGGTGATCGATCAGGCGATCTTGAATACGAGCAGCCAGCACACAATCGGCATGCTGCTCGCCCTGCTCGTAGCCCTGGTAGTACAGGGCGCGGCCGCACAAGAACAGCACGCACGCGGCAAGCGCCAGCACAAAGCCAAGCATGTTGAATACAAAGCCGGCATCGAACAACACCGGCCCTTCGATGCCGCCGAGCGCCATGGCGCCAATCGCCAACGTCATGGCCCACGCGGCGCCGCCAATCACCACGCAGCGGCACACGATCTCAAATCGATCGATCAGCAAAAAGCCAACAAGCAGCACCGCCAAGATTCCAGCGATGTTATCGATGCCAATCAGCAGCAGGCTCAGCAAAAAGAGCAGCACCGTTGCAAGCGCGCGGTTGTCGACGACTGACCTCACGTATTCAAAGAGTCGATCGGGCACCTCGAACGCTTGCCTATCGTCTTTTGTCATATCCACTTCCCCACCATCAAAGGCGTTATTCGATTATGTAGCCGACGCCCCAGACGTTTTTGATAAAGCGCGGCTTTTGAGCGTCGTCACCGATCTTTTCGCGCAGGTGGCGAATGTGCACCATCACCGTATTGTTGGAGCCGGGCATAAAATCCTCGTTCCACACCGCGCGGAACAGATCCTCCACGGCCACCACACTGCCGCGATGCTCGACCAGATACAGCAAGATGGAATACTCGATGGGCGTGAGGCGCACCGGCGCACCGTCCACCATTACGGAACGAGCATCGCGGTTGATCTCCAGGCCGTCGAGCTGGATGATCGGCGACTCGGCCACCTGCGCGCGGCTACCGTAGCTGGTGTAGCGGCGAAGCTGAGCATGCACGCGCGCGATGAGCTCAAGCGGACGGAACGGCTTAACCACGTAATCGTCCGCGCCAAGCGAAAGGCCCTCGATCTTGTCTTGCTGGGCATCGCGCGCCGTCAGCATGATCACAGGATAGGTATGGCTGGAACGGATCGTACGCAGCAGCTCAAATCCATCGATATCGGGCAGCATGACATCCAGCAGCGCCAAATCGAACTCCTGCTCCAAGATTGCCTTGGCAGCATCGGCCCCGCTATAGGCAATCTGGACATCAAAGCCCTCTTTTGTAAGGTAGATACCAACCAAGTCGGCGATGGCCTTCTCGTCATCAACTACCAGTATGCGCTCGTTCATGCGTGCTCCTCTCGCGCTCCATTATGCCCGAGGCGACGCACGCCACACACAACAAGCGTGGGTGATTAAGTCGGCCTTAAGCACCCTTGTGCCCGTTCGGGCGCGGATGTGGGCCACGCACGCACGCGATGATCGTCGACGCCGGCAAACGATATACTCTAGTTCCAGAAGAGACCATCCCGTCGAAAGCGAAATCTGTGAAGTCCCTCACCTCTTTTGCAAAGCGCTCAGCCCAGCTTGCCGCCGGCTTTGTCTGCGCTATCGCCCTTGCCGCTGGCGCGCCCACCGTCGCCGGCGCCCAAGTGCTCACGACCGACAATGTTTGCGGCAAAACCGCCGATGCGCGCGGCATCACGGCCGAAAACCTGCCCGATATCGATGCGACCAATGCCCTCGTCATGGGCAAAGACGGCACCGTCTACTATGGGCGCGGCGCCGATGAGCAGGTCAAGATTGCCTCGATCACCAAGGTCATGACCGCAATCCTAACCGTCGAGAATTGCAAGATGGACGAGAAGGTCACGGTGAGCAACACCGCAGCCACCGTGGGCAATTCGACCGCCGGCTTGCTCGAAGGCGACGAGCTTACCGTGGAGCAGGCACTGCGCGGCCTGATGATTCCCTCGGGCAACGACGCCGCCGTCGTGCTCGCCGAATATGTGGGCAAGAAGATCGAGCCTAAGACCAAAGACGCCGAGGCAACCTTTGTGAAGGCCATGAACGAGCGCGCTAAGAAGCTCGGCTGCACCGGTACGCTTTTTGAAAACCCGCATGGTCTGGACTTTGATGGGTGGGCTGGCGATATGCACTCAACCGCACACGACGTAGCGCTGATGATGCAGGAGGCCATGAAAAACGACACGATCCGCGAGGTCGTAGCGAGCGAGGATTCCTGGATCGAGGTCACGGGCGCCGACGGCACCGACCATTCGCATTCCATGGACACGCATAACTATTTGCTGGGCCAAGATGGCAACATCGGCGGCAAGACCGGCACCACCGACGATGCAGGCTATTGTTTTACGGGTGCCTACAACCGCGATGGCGACGAGATCTACACCGTTATTTTGAACTCCACCACCACCGACCAGCGCTTTACCGATACCGCAACCCTTGCCAACTGGTACTACGACCACAAGGTGACGGTCGCAATCGCCAACACGCAGGAAAAGACCGCCAACGGCAACCCGCTTATGGCGCGCATCAGTCAAACCGACTGGACGGATAAGACGATCGACGCCACGCTCGCCGATCCTACGGCGCAAGCGACCGTGTTTTCTCTTGCCGGCGAGGTGACCGAAAAGGTTAGCTACGACGATCTTTCGGGCACGGTGCATGTGGGCGACAAGGTGGGCAGCGTTACGCTCAAGCAGGACGGCACCAAAATCGCCGTTATGGACCTGGTTGCCGACGAGGAAGGCGCAGGGCCGAATCCCATTGAATGGATACTCGTGAAGCTCGATCGCTTGGGCCGCCGCATCGACAACCGCCCGCTCACGGCAGAGAGCGAGACCGTAGCCAAGGCGCCCGAGGTGTAGGGCGCAAGAATAATCAGCCCACTGAAAGGAGGCGTCCGAAAGGATGCCTCCTTTTTTTGAGGGTTCGAATCCCCAGCGCCCTTTCTCGATAATAAAAAAGGGCCCCCGATGGGACCCTTCTTTAAAGTTAAACTGGCGGAGAGCTGGGGATGTCCGGGCATGCTACGCATGCCCTCCGGCTTCAAAGCCTGGCGGCTTTTCGCCCACGGGCTACAAACGCTTTCGCGTTTGCTTAACGCCCGTGCCCTCTCGGGTTCGAATCCCCAGCGCCCTTTCTCGATAATAAAAAAGGGCCCCCGATGGGACCCTTCTTTAAAGTTAAACTGGCGGAGAGCTGGGGATTCGAACCCCAGATGCCCTTTTGGGGCATACTCGCTTAGCAGGCGAGCACCTTCGGCCTCTCGGTCAGCTCTCCGTAACAGCCGTTCTATAGTAACCAAACAGTCGAAGTTGGGCAAGAGGGAATTTTCTAATTGTTCAGTGGCCTTTCCTCCTTGCAGTTTTCGCTACTACCCCAGCGAGCGATTGAGGGAGCCGAGCTCATCGTTGCCCATGGTGCGCCACATTTGGAAGATACAACCGCGCGCCAGGAAAAAGAAACCGTTGTCGACCAGTTGCACAGCGGCATCTGCCAGCTGATTCGTCACGGCGGACACTGGCGGCAGCTCTAGTCCAGCCTTGTGGATGGTCTCGACCGCTTCCTCGAACGTCGGCGGCTCATTGACACCCATCTCGTTCATAAGGCCCTGCATTTCCTCCAGCGCGTTGCTACCCGACTCCTCGCCGCGCGGCACGAGGCGGTAGCACGCCAACGCGAGCTCGAGCTGATCGCAATTCCAATAGGCAAACGCCAAGCGATAGAACAGGTAGCCGATTGCAGAACGATCGCTGGCAATACGTAGGCCGTGGCGCGCCACCTCGATAATCTCGTCAAAGCGCTCCAGACGCGCAAGCACGTTGATGAGCGCAAAGTGCGACTGCATGGACGAGCGCGCCAGATCGTAAAGATGGCGCACCTCGGGCAGTGCTCGTTCAAAGTCCTCCTGCTCGGCGTAAAAGCTGCAGATCTCGTGCTGGGCAAAGTACAGCGCATCGGGCGCACGAAGGATTCGCACAGAGCGGTCTTCTTCCAACACCGGTAGCACCATGCGCACCAGCTGGTTATCGCAAAACTGCGTTTGGACCGGACCTGTCGCCAAAAGCTCGGCGACGGCGCACTTGGCCTCCAACTCCTCAACAAGACGGGAAAAACCTTCAAAAGCACCTGTACGGTCGACTTTTGCCTGCTCGCGCAATTCAACAACACGGGCCACGTATGGGTCATCGTCCTCTTCCATGACCTCTAGCTCATCAGCCGTATCGGCAAGCAGAAGGTCGCGCAACGCCGGCGGCAGCGAACGGTGGTCGTCACGCGGACGAGCGTGAACCTCAGCGGGCTCAATCGTCTCCGGAGCGGTTGACTCATACGCCTCAAGCACACGCTTGCACGGCATATCGTCCATGTCCATGCTCTCAAGATCCTTGGCGACAGGCACGCAATCGGCCAGATAGGCCGCGCGCCCAAAGAAATACGTTGCGACAACGCGCTCGCCCTGCTCACTGTCGGGAGCAGCAATCTGCACATAGCAGCGCGTGATGCAGGTGCCCGCGGCAAAACACGCTGCCGCAAGCGTGAGTGCCACGCGCGCATCGTGCTCCGCGGCCCAGATCGCGCGCGTGTCCTCGTCCAGCTCGCGCCAGGCGTCATCCTGAGCGTCGTATTCACGTTGCAGCATGGCATCAACGACAGACTGCCCAAACCGAACGAGCATAATCCCCTCGGCAACGTTTGCCCGATAGGTATAGTCGAGCCGCGTGACCACGTTGAGCGCCTCAACGATTCGCGCAAAACGGGTGCGCACGTCCCACTCGCCGCCCGGCTGGCACGAAACCGTTCCCGGCTTGGCCCACGGGTTATCGCTCGAAGCCGTATCGAGCAGTCGGGGAACATCGTTGGTCGTCTTGGCGATATGCCACGCATCAAAGAGCGCGCAGCCCTCAAGGCTCGGCGAGGATGCCGCAGGGACCAATCCGGCCCCGATGCGCTCAAGGATGCCGGAGAGGCGGTTGAGACGGCACTCGATGGCAAGCAGCATGTCAATCTCGTCCTGGTCCAACAGGCTACGATCAAAATTGAGATAGAAAATCTTTGAGCGATCAATGCGAGCCAGGCTCATCTCGGACTTGGCAGCGATGGTGCGCAGGCGGGGCAAGTCAATTTCGCTCATAAGGGCGGCGGCATAGCGCTCGATACCGCTCGGATTCTCGGCATGGTCAACGCGGTAAAGCAGCGTCTCGATAGCATCGGGGAGCGGTGCCGTGTTAAAGCCCAAAAACACCTCGACCGGCTCGGGCAACTTTACGAGCTTGATCTTGTCGACAACGTTTTGCATACCCTCGTCGAGTCCGCCGGCGTCCGCCGTGTTCACAATAGCGCTTTCGGAGTTGGCAAATATCACGTAGCGCAAGAACATCGAGGCCATGAACTCACCGTAAGGAAGGGCGCGGGTCGAATTCCATGTCTCGTGGTCGGACTGCTCGCGCATGGGGCCTTCGGGAGAGCCGGCAGTTTGCGCACACGCGCGCATTGCACCGTTGGCTTTCCTTACCATAATCTCACCAATACTGGAATCCGACTCGTCAAGGACCAGTTCCATGTCGGGATCGTTGGGCAGCGGAGCCTCGCTGACGGGGCGGTCCACCTTGTACACCTCACCCGAAACGCTTACGTAGCCCAAAAGCGACACATGACTTTTGCCAACGAACTCGACGACATAACAAGATTCATGCTGATCCTCGCCAAAGAGTTTCCAGACCACGCCATATGAGCGTCCCGCAGGCTGCTCGGGCATCGCCGGAAAGCGCTTCTTGGGATCGAGAAACCTGAGCTTGTATGTCGGACGCTCTGCCACGAAATATCACCCTGATCGGTCGTCTAGAGAAGGAGCGGTCGCGGATAGGCCGCGATACCTACTCGGAATCTTACACGAGTCGATAAGAAATCGTCCGCTTCACGCCCGCGCCTCGACCGAGGTTCGAATCCATGCAGCGGCGACATAAAAGAAAAGCCCCCGTTGCCGAAGGCTTCAAGTTCAATTGGTGCGGCGTATAGGATTCGAACCTATGACGTTCTGATTCGTAGTCAGACCCTCTATCCAGCTGAGGTAACGCCGCGACTTGTTGATTATTATGCACATGGACTGAATAAAGGTCAAGCGTTTTTCAAAAAAAGTTATTGAATTTGATTTTTACTCATTTGATGCAGTCGATCGACTCGATACTTTCAAACACGGCGAAAGCAACTCCTCAAGTATGTCGACATATAAGAAAAGCCTCCGTTACCGGAGGCTTTAAAGCTCAGTTGGTGCGGCGTATAGGATTCGAACCTATGACGTTCTGATTCGTAGTCAGACCCTCTATCCAGCTGAGGTAACGCCGCAACGCACGGATTATTATGCACGTGACCCCTCGATGGGTCAAGCGACAATTTGGAAAAATTTTACGAAGTGATGATTAAGATGCTCGCGCCTCGACCGAGGTTCGAATCCGTGCGGTGCCGGCGTAAAAGAAAAGCCCCCGTTGCCGGAGGCTTCAAGTTCAATTGGTGCGGCGTATAGGATTCGAACCTATGACGTTCTGATTCGTAGTCAGACCCTCTATCCAGCTGAGGTAACGCCGCAGCGCAAGACATATAAAACCACTTTAGCTTATTGGAGTCAAGCTCAATCTCAAACTTTTTTGTGAAACGCAGTTTTGTCATGCTGCTCCGCATATACCGCCGTTCCCCGTACGATCGATTGGCTTTTCGATCACGTCAAACTTGGCATCAAGTTCCCTCAGGAGCGATCTCACCCGCTGGGCACAATCATAATCGGCAAACGAGATGCTCAGCATGCGCGCGACCTGGTTGGAAGTCCCAACTCCATAGAAGTGCTCCAGCGCCACAAGCCCCACGTGCGTCACAAAGGTCTCGACCACATGCGGCGACTCCTCAAAGCACCATTGCGTCAATGGTCCCTCACTCGTCTGCCGAACCACCAAGCCACCCATACCCGACGGCTCGCACGTTACCAGCAGGTGCTCCCCGCCCTCATCACTCTGGAACAACACAACCCGCTCGTCGAACAGCTCCATCACATCCCCTTTCTCTTGCTCTTAGTTAGCAAAAGCATAGCAGGTAAATGCATGTATACAGAACGTTTGTTCGTGTGTTTTCTATCGAGCTGTCCGCACGGCATGGTATGGATCTGCGCACGAAATAGGGCGCCCCCGAAGGAGCGCCCTTGCATATCCCCTATGCAGCCAAGTTACGCGACCGGCTCAATCTTCTCGAGGCCGCCCATGTAGGGACGCAGGACCTCGGGGATCGTGATGGTGCCGTCGGCGTTCTGGTAGTTCTCCAGAATGGCAGCCATGGTACGACCAGCCGGCAGGCCGGAACCGTTAAGGGTGTGCAGGTAGCGCGAACCCTTGAAGTTCTCGGGGTCGCGATACTTGATGTTGGCGCGACGGGCCTGGAAGTCACCGCAGTTGGAGCAGGAGCTGATCTCCTTGTAGGCGTTGTAGCTCGGCAGCCAGACCTCGACGTCATAGGTCTGACGGGCAGAGAAGCCCAGGTCGCCGGTGCACAGGCTAATCACGCGATACGGAAGACCCAGCTGCTGCAGCAGGTACTCGGCCTCGGCGGTCATGCTCTCGAGCTCCTCGTCGGACTCCTCCGGCTTGGCAAACTTGACCATCTCGACCTTGTCGAACTCGTGCTGACGGATGATGCCGCGGGTGTCACGGCCGGCGGAACCGGCCTCCTCGCGGAAGCAGGGGGTGAAGGCGGTGTAGCGGCGCGGCAGGGTGTCGGCGTCGAGAACCTCGCCGGCGTGCAGGTTGGTGAGCACGACCTCGGCGGTGGGGATCAGGAAGTTGTCGCCCGAGACGTGATAGGCGTCGTCCTCGAACTTGGGCAGCTGGCCCGTACCGAACATGGTCTGACGCTTGACGACGATAGGCGGCCACCACTCCTTGAAGCCACGGCTCGTGTGCGTGTCCAGGAAGAAGTTGATAAGGGCGCGCTCCAGGCGGGCGCCGGCGCCACCGAGAACGGTGAAGCGGCTGCCGGAGAGCTTGTTGCCGCGCTCGAAGTCGAGGATGTCCAGATCGGTGCCCAGGTCCCAGTGCGGCTTAAAGTCGAAGTCGAACTCGCGCGGGGTGCCCCAGCGGCGACGCTCGATGTTCTCGTCCTCGTCCTTACCGTACGGGGTGGCATCGCACGGAATGTTGGGCAGGTGAGCCATGAAGTCGTACTGCTCCTGCTCGAGGGCGGTGCGGCGCTCGGCCAGACCGTCAATCTTCTCGTTGACGGCGCGCACGGCCTCCTTGGCGGCCTCGGCCTCGTCCTTCTTGCCCTCCTTCATCAGGGCGCCGATCTTCTTGGACTCGGCGTTGCGCGTGGCTTGAAGTTCCTCGACCTCGGTGATGACGGCACGACGCTCGTCGTCGAGCTCAAAGAACTTCTCGCGATCCCAAGACGTCTGGCGGTTAGCCATGGCGACATCGATGGCATCGGGGTTCTCGCGAACAAACTTGATATCAAGCATTAGATCCTCCGGCGATATACATTCCATTTAGGTTGCAACCTTGTACATGTATGGGCAAGTATATACTTATGAGCGTTTACGACCCAACTCAACTACGCAAGAAGGCACCCAATGGACGCAGTTTTTTCCTTTTTGTTTGGCACCCGCACCGGTTTTGCCATCCTTTTCGCCGGCGGCATCCTGCTGTTTGCGATTCTTGCCTTTGTAATGGAGAAGCGCACCCATAAGATGTATGTCGACCGCGGCCCCAAGTCCGAGGACGAAGAAGACAGCTTCTGGGACTAACTCGCCAAAAAGGGACAGGTTTGTTTTGGTCGGTTTTATCTGGGCAAACGTAAGCGCCCCGCAACTGGAATTGAGCCAGTTGCGGGGCGCTTTTCGCTAAAAGGACAAAACCGCAGGAAAAACCTGCCAACATAAACCTGTCCCTTTTTGGTCGGTTTTACTGGAGGGTTGCGTCGATTGCCTTGACTAGGGCGCTGCGCATGCCGGCGTCCTCGAGCGCAACGACGCCCTTGATGGTGGCACCGCCGGGCGAGCACACGGCATCCTTCATCGCTGCGGGGTGCTGACCGGTTGCAAGCTGCAGCTTTGCCGTACCCAGCACCATCTGGCTCACAATACGATAGGCATCGGCACGCGGGATACCGTGCTTGACCGCCGCATCGCCCAGGGCCTCGATCGCCATGGCAACGAATGCCGGAGCGCAACCACCCACCGTGCCACCCACAAACAGCAGGCTCGTATCGAGCTCGACGACAGCGCCAAGCTTACCGAGCAGGTCGAGCACAACAGCACGCTGCTCGCCGTTGAGCGTAGAGGACTTTTCGCAGGCGATGACACCCTCGCCCACCGAAACCGGCGTGTTGGGCACCGTCGAGATATGCGCGACGCCCGGCAGGACCTGCTCCCACTTGGCACTGTCCCAGGTCCAGGCAACCGACAGAACGACCTTTTTGGCAAGAGCATCCTTGAGCGGGGCGAATACCTTCTCAATCATGTACGGCTTGACCGCAGCGACCACGATATCGGATGCGGCGACAACCTCAGCGGCATCGTGGCAAGCGGCCATCCCGCGCGCCTCACAGCGCTCAACCAGTGCGTCGTAGCGACCCGCACAGGCGCACATGTCGCTCGCAGCTACACCGGCAGCGATCCAGCCATCAGCCATAGCGCTCGCCATATTGCCAAAACCGACAAATCCAATTTTCATATCACATAGTCCTTTCAGACACATTCCTCGAAACGAAAGGTATTGTCCCACGCCATTGTTTCGTATTGCCAACCTATTTGTGATACGGCTCGCCACGACTGATCTTGCAGGCACGGTAAATCTGCTCTAGCAGCACCACACGCGCCAGGTTATGAGGCAAGGTAATGCGTCCAAAGCTGAGCATCTCGTCGGCGCGGGCGCGCACCTCATCACTCACGCCGTCCGAACCGCCGATTACAAAGGCAATGTCGCTGCTGCCTCGCAGCATAAGATCGTCGAGCCGAGCCGAGAGCTCCTCACTCGAACGCTCCTTGCCCTCGATAGCCAGCAGGATCACATGCGCCCGAGACGGCAATGCAGCAAGAATTGCCGCCCCCTCCTTGTCGCGTGCGGCATCCACGCCGCCCGCCTTAGCCGGGTCGATATCGGCCACCTCGCGGATATCAACCTTGGCATAGGCACCTAGGCGCTTGGTGTACTCAGCGCACGCGTCCTTCCAAAAGCGCTCCTTGAGCTTACCGACGCAAACGACGGTGTATTTCACGCGCGTTTACTCCTTCGAATCGTTTTGAACTTTGCCGGCGGTCAGCATCTGCTCGAACATCGAGGCCGACTGCGAAAAGTCACTCGGCAGCACGACCGTCGAGGTTTTACCCGTGCGAGCGAACTCCGTCATCATCTCGGACCACTGCGTAAACATGAACAGTTGGTTGGCCTCGTCATTGCCGACACCCGTCTCCTGGATGATCTCGAGCGAATCTTTGATACCCAGCGCGATGGCTTTGCGCTGGTTGGCGATGCCCTCGCCCGCCTTTTCCAATGCCTCAGCCTCGGCGGTCGCCTCGGTGACGCGCTTGATGCGGTCTGCCTCGGCGAGCTCCTGTGCCGCAGCGCGCTTGCGCTGGGCGGCGTTGATGTCGTTCATGGAGTTCTCGACCTCGGTCGGCAGTGCGATTTTGGTGATGAGCGTCGACACGAGGGTGAAGCCGTAGGCGGCCATCTGCTCGGAAACGGTAGCGTTGACATCCTTGGCGATGTCATCCTTCTTGGCAAAGACCTCATCGAGTGTGTAGACGGGGATGGAGGAGCGCAGGGCGTCGGTGATGAAGTCGCGCATCTGGTCGACGGGCTCCTGCAGCATATAGTAGCTCTTGTAGATGCCCGAATCTGCCGGGCCGGCGCCCATGTCATAGCTCACGTGGTACTGAGCGGAGACCTCAAGGCCAATGGTCACGTTGTCCTGGGTCTTAACGTCGATGCCAAAACCGTTTTTCATGGTGCGCAGGCTCACCGTGGCGGCCTTGCGGTCGATCACGGGCACCTTCACGTGGAAGCCCGCGTTGACGATACGGTTGAACTTACCCAAGCGCTCGATGATTACGGCGTGCTGCTGTTCAACGACATAACAGGCGTTGGGGAGCAGCAGCAACAGGATGATGATGGGAATCAAAAGGCTGGTAAGGGCGGCGATGATACCGGAAAACAGCATGGTCTCTCCTCTGATAGGCACACGTTGCCATTAGGATACCCGTCCAAGGAGATCGTGCATAACAAAAAAGCCCCCATTGCTGGGAGCTCTTTCATTTAATGGTGCGGGCGAAAGGACGTCCGCGTATCCGCTTCGCGGATCCGCACCGGCTTCGCCCGCCTGCCGGCGTCCTCGCCAGCTCGCTAAAAACGCTCCGCGTTTTCTTTACGCTCGCTCCTTCGCAGGTTCAAGTCCCCGCGATGAGCCCATAACAAAAAAAGCCCCCATTGCTGGGAGCTTTTTCAATCAATGGTGCGGGCGAAAGGACTTGAACCTTCATGGGGTTGCCCCCATACGGACCTGAACCGTACGCGTCTGCCAATTCCGCCACGCCCGCGTGCAGGAATTAGGATAACGGAGCGCCACCACGAACGCAAGAACTATTTTTGAAAAAGTTTGCAGGCATTTTCCCAAGCGGCTTGCGCGATTGTTTCGGCGTCCTCACCAGTGCGATCGACACGGTCGTTAACCAGCGCGTTTGCCGTAATGGAGATCATTGCGGGCTCGCATTCAAGACCGCGGATGGGCTCCGGAGCCATATACGGGCAATCCGTCTCGAACAAAATTCGATCGAGTGGGGTTGCCGCAAATGCCTCGCGCACATCGTCGTTGCGCTTAAAGGTGGCCGCACCACCATAGGCGATATAGCAGCCCAGCTCCACAAAGCGCTCCATCGTGGCGCGGTCCTCGCCAAAGCAGTGCAGCACACAACCGGCCTGGGGCACGCCTACCTCACGAAGCACGTTGTAGGCGTCCACGTGCGAGGTACGCTCCTGGTCCGTGTCCTCGTGACGCAGATGCAGCTCCACCGGCACGTTACGGCACACGGCAAGCTCGAGCTGGCGCGCCATGCAGTCAATCTGCACGCTATGGGGCGCCGGCGCGATGTCGTCGTCGTAATCCATGTGGTAGTCCAGACCGATCTCGCCGATACCGGCGCACAAAGGGTCATCGAGCGCGGCAACGACCTGTGCGTGAACGTCGTCGGTATAGTCCGGTGCGCCATACGGATGCACGCCGGCAAGATACTTGATCTGCGGGATATCCTGCATCGGCAGAATTTCGCGCACGAGCCAGTCGCTATAGTCCGTCACGCTGCGTTTGTCAGCGATGGGGTCGAACATCGTCACCAACAGGTCGATGCCCGCCGCCTTGGCACGCACGAGTGTCTCAGGCACTTCTTTGCCCCAAAACGAAAGCAGATGCGCATGCGTGTCGGCAAGCGGTGCCAAGGGCACGGGGCAGGTGACCGTCTTCTTTTTCTTGGTGAACGTCACTCGTTCGGCATTAGGCATCATTGGAAAGCTCCCGAGCCAGACGGACAAAGTCGGCAACATCAAGCGTTTCGGCGCGCGTGGTGGATGCGATACCGCAAGCCTCAAAGGCGGCATCGAGCACGTCCTTGGCAAAGCCGTTGGCGCTCATGGAATTGCGGATGGTCTTGCGACGCTGAGCAAATGCAGCATCAATCACGTGGGCCACAAATTCGCAATCGAGTCCTTCGGGCACCACGCCGTCAACACGGTCGATACGCACGACGGCCGAGTCCACGTGCGGCGCCGGCATAAAGCAACGCGGCGGCACCTCAAAGCGACCCGTCACCTGCGCATACAGGCCGAGCTTTGCCGTATAGCCGCCATAGGTCTTGTTGCCCGGCGCTGCGGCAATGCGATCGGCAACCTCCTTTTGCACCATGACGACGGCACGCTTGAGCGCGGGCATCGTCTGGAAGAACTGCAGGATGATCGTCGCCGCCACGTTATAGGGCAAGTTCGCGACAAATACCGTGGGCTCGCCGCCGGCAGCCTGCTCAATCTGCTCCGGGCCCACCTTAAGCGCGTCGCCCATGATAAAGCGGAAGTTGGCATAGTCGGCGGCGTGGGCGTCGAGCACCGGTTCGAGCTCAGGATCGGCTTCAATGGACGTAACGCACGCCGCTTCCTGCAGCAACGCAAGTGTCAACGTACCGCAACCCGGACCCACCTCGAGTACGCGCTCGTCACCTGCAAGCTCGGCAAGCTCGCAGATACGCTCGATCACATGATTGTCGATTAGAAAGTTCTGGCCCAGGCGATGCTTGGTCGCAAGGCCAAACTCCTCCAGCAGCTCCCTGGTGGCCGTGGGGTTTGCCAAAGGCGAAGTTGTCATGGTTGCCTCCTTAGCATGATGGCGGCGTCTTGAAACAAAAGGGCATGGACCGTGGCGGCCATGCCCTTACAGCTAAACAGCAAATTGCCGATATGGCGCGCTGCGTCTTAGCCCAGACGCGGGAACAGCGGATCGCCCTTCTCGACGGGCTGACCACCAGCAAGCAGGCCCCAAGCGCAAATGCCCTTGAGGTCGTCGCTCGCGGCCTCGTCCTCGCAGGACAGGCGGCGCAGAGCCTCGGCAGAAGTCTGGGGCATGAGCGGCATCAGCAGGTGAGCGGCAATGCGGATGGCCTCGAGCAGGTTGTAGATCACAAACGCCAGCTCGTCAGCCTTGGCCTCGTCCTTGGCAAGTGCCCAAGGCTCGGAGTCCTCGATGTAGTGGTTGGCGGCGTGGATGAGCTCCATGACCTCGTCCTTGGCTCCACCGTAATCGAGCACGTCCATCTTGGCCATGTAGCGCTCGACCAAACCGTCGGCAATCTTTGCCAGCGGGTTGTCGAACGCATCGAACGATGCGGGCTTGGCGGGCGCGCAACCGTCAAAATACTTGCCGCTCATGTTGAGCGAACGCGAGATGAGGTTGCCCCAGCTGTTGGCCAGGTCGGCGTTGTAGACCTGCTCCATGCGGTCGAAGCTGATGGCACCGTCGGTGCCGGGGACGACGTCGGTCATAAAGTAGTAGCGATAGCCCTCGACGCCCAGCATGTCGATAACGTCCTGCGGAGCGATGGCGTTGCCGCGGCTCTTGGACATCTTCTCGGCCTTGCCGGTCTCGGCATTGCGCACGGTCAGGAAGCCGTGGGCAAAGACGTGCTCGGGCAGGGCCTCGCCGATGGCCATGAGCATGGCGGGCCAAATGACGCAGTGGAAGCGGATGATGTCCTTACCCACGATGTGGAACTGCGCGGGCCAGCGATAGGCCAGCTCGGCACGCGCCTCGTCGGTGTCGACACCGTAGCCGACGGCCGTCATATAGTTGAGCAGCGCATCGAACCACACGTAGGTCACGTGACCCTCGTCAAACGGGACCTGAATGCCCCAGTCAAAGCTCGTACGGCTCACGGAAAGGTCGTTAAGGCCGCCCTCGACAAAGCTGCGAACCTCGTTCATGCGAAACGCAGGCTCGACAAAGTCGGGATGCTCGTCATAGAGCTTAAGCAGCTTGTCCTGGAAGGCGGAAAGCTTAAAGAAGTAGGACTCCTCCTGCACGCGCTCAAGCGGACGGTGGCAGTCGGGGCACAGGTGCTGACCGACGCTGCCGTACTCCTCGTCGCCCTTCTGGACCTGCGTATCGGTAAAGTAGGTCTCGTCAGGCACGCAATACCAGCCGTCGTAGCTGCCCTTATACAGGTAGCCGGACTCCTTCATGCGCTCCCACAGGTACTGCACGGCATGGTGCTGGCGCGGCTCGGTGGTGCGAATGAAGTCATCATTGGAAATCTCGAGCTTGCTCCAAAGCTCCTTGAAGTGCGGAGCCTGGCTATCGGTCCACTCCTGCGGCGTCATGTTGTGCTTGGCTGCGGCCTCGGCGACCTTCTCGCCGTGCTCGTCCATGCCGGTCAGGAACTTGACGTTATAGCCGGCGGAGCGACGATAACGGGCCTGAACGTCGGCGATGATGGTGGAATAAGCCGTGCCCAGGTGCGGATCGGCGTTGACGTAGTAGATGGGCGTCGTGATAAAGAACGAAGGCTTGCTTTGATCCATGGGGTTTGTCCTCCAGAAAAACGTTGCATACAGAGGATGATTCTAGCGCAAGGGCTGGATATCCTCCATCTATTGCATATCGAGCACCATGGCATAGACATCGCGCTTGCGGCGCGAATACTTCTGAGACAGGCGCTTGGCCACCGCAGACGCGGGCTCCCCCTCCTCGAGCGCGGCGCGGATATCCTCGCGCAGGGCCTCGTCGGGATCCGCTGCCGCGGCGCCAACCGGCACGATACCGGCCTCCTCATCCTCGCTCGGCGGCGCGATGACCAGCGCAATCTCGCCCTTTACCTCGCCGCGAGCACGCAGCTCCTCAGCAAGCTGGGCAGCGGGCCCGCGCAAGACTTCCTCGTGCAGCTTGGTGAGCTCGCGGCAGACGGCAACCTCACGCTGGGGAAAAACCTCTGCCACGGCCTCGAGCGTCGCCACGATGCGATGTGGAGACTCGTAGAAGATGAGTGCGCCGGGAACCACGGCAAGGCGCTGCAAACGACGCACGCGGTCGCCGTGCTTTCGGCCCAAAAAGCCCTCAAAGAAAAAATGCTCACAGGGAATGCCGGACGAAACGAGCGCCGTGACGCAAGCGGAGGGCCCGGGAATAACTTCGACGGGCACATCGGCCTCACGTGCCGCCTCGACCAGCGCCTGGCCGGGATCGGACACGCTCGGCATGCCGGCGTCCGAGGCAAAGGCGAGGGTCTCCCCCGCCAGCAGACGGTCGACCAGGCCGGCGGCGCGGCTGGCGATCACATTCTCGTCGCAACGGACAAGCGGCTTGGAAATGCCCAGGTGCATCAGCAGCTTTGACGTCACACGCGTGTCTTCGCAGCAGATGACATCGGCGGCGGCAAAGGCCTCGCCAACGCGCGGGGACAGGTCGCCCAAGTTGCCGATGGGCGTGCCGACCACATAGAGTTTGCCCGTATGGGCGCTGTTTTGCGTCATATCAACCTATTCAATCATGCCACGCTCGAGCGTACCGAGCGCCGCGCGGGCGTCCCATGCTGCAATGCGCTTCTCGGTCTTCCACGTTTGGAAGAACCAACCGGCAGCCGGCGCAAACGAAGCCAGCTGATTGGCGATAAACACGCGCTCGTAGGCATTGCGGCCCTCGGGCGTAACCGACGAGTTGGCAAAGATCGCCGCGCCCGACCATTCGCCCACCAGCACGGGGAACCCAGTTGAAATCGCTTCTTTAAGCTCGCGCTTGTTACGCGAAATCGCCGTCGTCAGCCCGCGGGGGCTCGTGATGTCGAGCGCATGCTCGTCGCGGTAATGGTACAGGTGAAGGTCCATGTAGACGTTCTTGTACTTGGCGCCGCGCATAAAATGCTTCCACTCGCTGGGATGCCCCGACGACGAGAAAACGACGATCTTATCCTCGGGCATATACGAACGGACGAGCTCGTAAGCATCGCGATAGAAATTGCGCAGGTAGTGAGCAGGAATGCCATCCGTCATGGTGAAGAGGCTCTTACGGACACTCATCTGCGGCGTATCCAGCAGCTCAATGCCCAGCAGGCTCTCGGCCTCGCCGTAACGCTCGGCCAAGCGCTCGAGCACGTCAAGTGCGACATGGCGGCCGTTAGTGGACGAATGCCACTCGGCAACAGCCTCCGGCGTGGCGGGCGAATCGTTGGAATCGCCCTGGCCACCGGGCACAGTCGCCAGGTCAAGCAGCACGCGAATGTTGTACTTGGCAGCCCACTCAATCGCGCGGTCGATGTAATCGACAACCGAGATGTAGGACGCATCGGACTCCTGCGAGCCAAAGGCATACCAGGGTACCGGCAGACGCACGGCATTGAGGCCAATCTGCGCCATGCGGCGGAAATCGTCCTCGCTCACAAACGTCTCGTAATGACGGCGCATGCGCTCGTTATAGGCGGCGGTGCCCATGGCCTCCTGCAGCTCGGCCGCGTTGGATGCACCGGTCGCCGCGTATAGCGACGGGGTCACCCAAGGCTCGGGAATAAACCAGCCAGAGAGATTAACGCCGAGTATCCTCTCCATCACTGCCCCCTTCGGATCGTGCAGGCTGAGCCTGCATCGTATTGCACAGGAAAAGTATCGTTTTGAGTATACCCGCGCGTGCGGACAGACGACCGAACGGTCTGTAAAGTGGCGCAAAAGCGGAAGGAATGTCTGGGCGGGCCCGAGATGTGCACGCACGTCGGAAGTAAGCGCCGGAAAGCGCATCCCACTCTGAAGCCAAATTCCGGGACGCAATTTCCGCAGAGCCCTCGATAAAAGAAAAGGACCCCTTTGCAGAGGTCCTAGTCAATTCAAGGTGGCGGGGAAGGGAATCGAACCCCTGACACGAGGATTTTCAGTCCTCTGCTCTACCAACTGAGCTACCCAGCCATTTGAGGTGTGCCTTGTTTCAAGGCTTGATTAGTATAACCAAGGACGCGTTCCGGTCAACCGAGAATTTTAAAAAAGTTTTTGAGCACAGCCTCGGTTCTATAAATCGGCACGTCAGAGGCATCAGCCGGCAGCAAGAAGTTTTTCGCTCAGTCCCTTAAGCCGTCACGCGTTGGAGAGCAGGGGTCGAAACAATGATTGAAGGGCGCTCTAGTGCGGCCCAGGCGCCGGGGCAGGAGCACATACGCCAGGGACGTACGTTTTCGTAGCGCGCGAGGATATTGCCGTCGCGATCGATGAAGGCGATGTCGATGGGATAGGCCATAAAACACGTATGGACCGAAGAGCAGCGTGGAAACGCCATGACGAGCGGCAGGCCGTTGGCGGCAACCGGATGCCGTCCCAGCATGCCGCGCAGACGCACGACAAACGACTCCGCCACCACAAACTCGGCCGGCGTCCAACCCAGCCTATTGAGTGCCCGCGCGTAGGCGATGTAGGACGAGACCGCGGTCACATGACCACCCCCGGACGCCATGGATCGACCGTCACCGCACGCTCGTGCGACAACGTTGTCGGCGCCCCCAGCGGAACGCCAGCGATGCTGAGAGAAGTCGGCCACGGCTCATAGTGCATGGTGCAGGTGTAGGTCCTAAACGTACCGGATAGGGAGAGCAGGCCACCATCCGATGCCTCCGCGCCTTGCTCGCTCGACACTTCGATCTGCAAGTCATAGCCTTCCATGGCATTCAGAATTTGAGTCTGAACCGTCGCCGAGGCATCGGCAGAGTTCTCGTCACCCTCCCCGCCCGGCGCCACAGCGTGCGCCAGCACGATGTCGGGCACCACGCGGTCGAAGCGCGCGACAGCGCTGGCAAAGATCATGACGTTGTACACGATGAGCGCCAGCACCAGTAAAACGGGCGTAACCACTGCCATCTCCACCGTCGCTTGGGCGCGCTCCTCACGCAGCCGTATGCGGATACTCATTACGACCCACCGCCCAGAGCGCCAACCAGCGTGGCGACATCGACGGTGAGTGGGATGGAGCCGCCGCCGGGCAGAGGAATCTCCGCAAGCGTGAACACCGTACCGCTAATGGTGCGTTCGACTTGATATTCCAATGCCTCGCAAAGCGCCTTGGGATCGGTCACGCCCAACGGAATACTTCGCAGCTTGTCTTGCGCTTGAGAAAGACCAGCAATGTCAGACCCCGGACTCTTAATGACGTTGGCGGAATCGGTCAGCACTGGCTTTCGCAGGCGCAAGTCGCACGGTTCCAGACCCAACGCCGCCATGGACGCCGAAACGGTATCGCCGAGCCACGATGCGATGGAACCCAACGCGCCGCTGCCCCCTCCTAGGCCTTTAATCATCTCGTCCATAAGTTCGTCGGCCGAACCTTGGATATCACCGTATCCTACGAGCAGCCGTCCCCAAACATCCATGACGCCATCGAGTACGCCGGCAACGCCGCCCGAGCGTTCCTTCAATGTCGAGAAAAATCGCGAAAGCACGTTGTTTTGCGCCGCCGCCTCATCGGGCGCCAGCACCGCGGCAGAGATAGCACCGCGATCGCCAAGCCTGACTGCCGTGTTAAACGAAGAGTTGAGCTCATCGGGGCTCGAGATGGCACCCGAAACCGCAAGGGCAACCACGCCGTTGCGACCGGGCGGGGCGATACGCGGGCGCTCGCCGGAAAGCTCCTTGATGGCCTGGTCAAACGCATTGCCCGCACGGTCGGCCTCATCCTCGGTCTGACGCTCGAGCTCGAGCTCTTTGTTGCGGCATTCGACGTAGTCTTCCAGGGCCTCTTTGAACTTATCGAAGTGGTACTCAAAGCCGTTTTCGATAGAAGTCGAAGGCGCTGCAACGGCACCGAGCGACGAAACGCCAAAATGGCATCTGTTGCATCTGTCCTGTCCGTCATAATCAGCAACCGAGGCTAACCCGCCTGGCGACCCCTTCTTATAGTTGGGGCAACTCGTTCCGTAATGCAGATACGTCTTGCCATCGATGGCGCTGGTTGGCCACGCCGCATCGGTATAGAGTTCCGTCGCTCGCACCTCGTCAGCGTTGCGCGGCAACAGCGGGATATGGGAAGTAACTTCATCTCCGTCCTCGGTTACATATGCACGATTGACCTCTGTACTCGCATAGGTGTAAAACGCCTTGCGCGCCGCCGACTCCGCCTTCATCTCGACGCTCGATCCCTGAGGTTTTTCATTCGCCAAGCGCTGCCGGTAATAGATTTTCGCGCGATCGAGCGCTATTTGCGGCTCCCATGTGATGCTCGACTTTTCATGACGGTTCTGACTGTCAGATAGTTCTGCTAGTTTTTTCGCACGCTCCCACATACACGAGTACTTGCCAATCGAACTCTCGTCCGACCCGCCACAATCCGCCAGCCAAGCGCGCTCTTTAGCCTTCGCCGTGTCCTCAGAAGCCTTCCGCAACTCCTCGGCCGCACGCTCTAAATCATCTGATGTGTCTTTAATGGTATCGGTCGAGATCTCTGACCCTTTGAGCGCAGCGAAGTCCGACTCGGATGTCCTGGGCACGGCAAGCGCCGTACCGGTATAGGCCACACTATCGGTATCCTGCGCCGATACCGCCTGCGTGGCACGCGCGGCAATCAGATACGGCAGAGCCGTCTCGATTTTCTGCAAGCCTTCCGATGCGCTTTTGGCAAACTTATTGCGCGTTTTAATGATCTCAATCCCGGTGTCGACCATATTGCCGGCAACTGGTTCGGCACCTGGGATGAGAATGGCAACCAGGCCCGTCCCGATTGTGGCAAACCCCGCTAGCCCCAGACTCAAGATGCTCGCATCAACCACCGTGGCAGCCGTGTGATAGGACGACACCACGTTGGCACCCGCCAACGCGCCGCTATCGGCCGCCACCTGGGTATCCCCGGCACGCGACATGCTCCATATCGCCGCGGTCGACGAAAACAACAACGTGAGCACCACTAGGATGACCACGGCAGAAGAAAGCGTGGTGTAGGCACCGTCTTCGATAAACAGGTCGATACCGGCGCGGCCCATAAAGCCGCCTCGCTTGCGATGGCAGCTCGGACGGCGCGTCAAAACGCGTCTAGACCAGAAACGCTTAATCCCATGCAGCAATCCACGAATCATAATCTCCCTCCAGCCATTCGGGACGTGATTGATACGAGACATCGACCTTGAGCTCAACGTAGCCGCCCTCGGCGGTACCACCCATAACCTGCGCAAACGCACCGATCACAGGCAACGGCTTGACCTCGCCGGAAACGGACACGGACGAGACGCCGCCCGCATCGGCCCGGCTAAGCTCGACATCCCACGACAACGGCCCGCCGGCATGAAAGATCGAAACGTTGGGCACTGCGGCAAGCCGGCGGAGGGTGAACTCCTTAAGATCGTCGTCCTCCGCCGTCGTCGTGGTCATGAGCCGCGCGGTCTCGGCGGCGGCAGACTCCATGACCGCGCGCGTATAAAGCAGGCACACCGGTTGCAGTGCGAGAAGGATGAGCGTCAGAAACGTCGGCAGCAAAAAAGCGGCCTCGACCGTAGACTGCGCCCGGTCCTCGCGCGCGATATCAATACAACGCGATGTCCTTAGCGCCCGTAGCGGCGTCGATAACCGACGTCGAGGCAACGCCATGGGATGCCGCCCGCTCAACCAGCGCCGCCAAGCGTCCATCGGTGCCAGCACGCCAAAGTCCCACAATCGCCAGCACGATCGATAACAGCGCCACCGTGACGATGGCGTATTCGACCGTCGCCTGGGCAGATTCCTCACGCAGAATGCCATGCATTTCACGATCCCTCCTTTGAGCTTATTGTTTGCGGGACCAGACGCACGGCGCGCAGACGACACGAAGCATCGCCAGCATCCGCGGCAACCGTCACCATATCGACCCAGCCGCGCCCATCGCGCACGATGGCGCCCCATACGTTGCCCTTAATATCGAGATAGCCGCTCAGGGCGAGCTGGGCCGTTGGCACCTCGCGGTAGGCGCGTAACATATCCGCCGCTGCCTCGGTCATCGGTCGGTCCTCGGACCATGCAAGCCGGACCGCAATCGCGTTGTCCTCAGGTGAATCCGTCGCAGTGCCAGACCGCTTGTCGAGCGTCCGCAGAAAGGTTTGCGCCGTGACAGCGACATCCGAATCGTCCGCATCTCGCATCTCATCTTTTTGAGACGCCACCGCCGAATCTGAGTCCGAATCGAAGGCGGCCCCAGGACGCTGCTGCCGCGCGGCGTTAAGCCCCCAAAGCACCGCCGCTATCGCCACGGTCAGGCAAGCAAACACCAGCAGCACCCCGATGGGGCGCTCGCCCTCTACAGGCTGTTGATGCCCTCGCTGATAGCGTTCCATAGATCTTGGACCTTGCCCTTAAATGCGACAATGGCAATGATGGCGATCACCACGAGCACGCCGACCAAGATGGCGTATTCGGTGGTGCCCTGCGCACTCTCCTCCTGCAGTAGCTCCCCGGCATGCTGGCGAGCGCGAATTGACTGGCAAACAGCCCAGCTCCAGACCTTGCCAGCAACGTCAGTCATCGTGTTCATGTATTCCTCCCTACATCATCCCGCCTGCTCCCAACAGCGGGCCCAATATGGACAGAAGCAACGCCGGCAAGATGAGTGTGCCGGTGGGAATCAGCAGCTTGACGGGCGCACGCTCGATCTCGCGCTCGACCGCGGCGCGATGAGCCGCACGGATCTCGCGACTTTGAGCGGCCAGTGTCTCGGCAAGTGGGGCACCCAGGGCGAGCGCCTGTCCCACCGTGATGGCAAAGGTCTCGAGCGCTCGCACGTCCAGGTCGCGCGCGGCGGCCAACAACTCGTCCTCACGCGTGCCCACGCCCACCTGCCACGCCATGCAGGCCCGCTCAAGTCGAAGAGCCAGCACTGACCGGCGGTTGGCGCAGAAAATCTCAAGCGCCGCATCAAACGAAAGACCGGCCGAAAGACCCAAGCGCACAACATCGATCATCTCGGACACTTCGCCGAGCGACACTCGCGCCGGGCCGCCCGCTCCAACCGCGCCCTTCATTCGCGCGGTCAGAGCATCGACCACCGAGCGACCCGCGGCAGCGACCAGCACCGCCTCGCGCTTGCAGGCCTCTGCGATCTTGCGTGCATCCGCCCGATCCAAACCCGTCGCGACAAATACACTCAGAGCGCACAGGCAAGCCGCAACTGCAACCGGGGCGCTCATAGCTCCACCCGCATAATGCGCCTGATAACCACCAGGGCAACGGCGTTGAGGGCAAGACCCAGCACCACAGCGCCCGCGCCGGCAGGCGTCGCAAGACCGCGACGAAAATCTGCCGAAAGCAGCGCCAACACCGCGCACATGCCCGTCGGCATCGCCGCGACCATATGCGCAGACATGCGGGCCTGCGACGTCTTAACATCTAGGCGGCGCTTGAGCTCAATGCGCTCCCCCACCATGCTCGACGCCTCGGACAGTAAGTCGGCAAGCGGAGCGCCGGTGCGCTGTGACACCTTAAGCGCCAAGGTCACAAGCGAAAGACCGGGGGCGTCGATGCGCACGAGCAAGTCATCGAGCGCGTCGGTCGCCGAGATGCCGCAATCGATCGCCGCCGCCACCCGCAAAAACTCGGTATGCACCGGTTCTTGCGCATGAGCGCCCACAAAGCGCATGCCCTGAGCCAGCGAATGTCCCGAGGCAAGCGACATGGAAAGTGCGGTAAACGCCTCGGGCATGGCCTCTTCTGCATCGTGTTGCTCGCGCCGGCTCTCAAAGCCATCCCGAGCGGCGCCAACGGCAATCGGAGCAACAAGTCCCAAGGCAAATCCGAGGGGCGATAACGACACCATCGTTAGTAAAATGCAGCAGACACCGCTCGAGAGCAGCAGAAACGCCAAACGCCCCGAAGCATCTTCGATCACGAGGCCAAGGCGATGCGCCGGAGCCAGCGATGCCCACGAACGGGCGATCTTTTTCAGCAGATCGTTTTCCACCAGCTCACGCGGCAGTTTCTCTGCCACCGTCTCGAGCGCCTGACGCGCCAGCTCCGCCGGCGGCACCTGCGGCACACGAGGTTCCGCCCCGCACGCCGTCGCGACAGAAAACCCTGCCAAACCCCCTACGACGAGGGGCACAGCGACCTCCATTCGTCCACCTCCTCTTGTGTGAGCGTCCCCGACCGCAGGCCTTCTGCGATAAACGGCGGCTCGCGGTCAAGCGTCCAGGTGCGCTCGGCGGCATCGAAAGTCACATAGCGCTCGAGCTCTACGCCGCCCGACGCGGCGCGACGCACCCCCGAATACGAGGAGACGAAGCGCCTGCCATCGGCGTGGCGCTCGGACATCACGATGCCGTCGAGCGCCATGGCAATCTGCTCCTCGATGAGCTCGCTCGGCAGATCGATGCCATAACGCGCAAGCAGCGTCAGACGCACCACGGTCTCCTGTTCTGAACCCGCATGAAGTGTGGTGAGCGACCCGTCATGGCCCGTGTTCATGGCCTGTAACATGTCGCAGCACTCGGCACCGCGCACCTCGCCCACCACGATGCGGTCGGGGCGCATGCGCAGGGCATTGGTCACCAGGTCGCGGATCGTCACCGCGCCCTCGCCCTCAATTGAAGCCTCGCGCGCCTCTAGGCGCACCACGTGCGGATGATGCGCAAACTTGAGCTCGGCAGAGTCCTCGATCGTCACGATGCGCTCGCCGGTGGAGATCTCGCATGACAACGCGTTGAGCAGGGTGGTCTTACCAGATCCCGTGCCTCCCGCAACCGCCAGGTCCTGTCGCAGCGACACCGCGCACGACAGCAGCTGCGCATACCAAAGCGGCAGCGACCCCAGCCCCACAAGCTCGTCCAGCGAGCAGATACGGTCCGAGAACTTTCGGATGGTGAGAATCGGTCCGTCAATCGCCACAGGCGGAATCACCGCGTTGACGCGATAGCCCGTTTTGAGGCGGGCGTTGACGATGGGGCTGCGCTCGTCGATACGGCGGCCAAGTGGCGAGATGATGCGGTCGATAAGCACCCGGATCTGCTCATCATCCTCAAACGCATGCTCGATGGGGTACAAGACGCCGCCGCGTTCAAAGAAAGCCGAGCGGCAGCCGTTGATCATGATTTCGGTAACGGTGTCGTCCTCGATGAGCGGCTGCAACGGCCCCAAGCCCACCACGTCATCCAAAATCTCGTCGATGATAGTCTCGCGCTCGGTCGTCGCGAGGTCGGTCGGCTCCTCAACATTGAGCGCCGCCTCCACCGCAGGACGCAATTCCGAGCGGGCAAGTGCCGGGTCGATATAGGCGCTGATACGCGCCACTTCGTCGTAACCCATGCGGTCCATCACGGCGCGCTTGGTGCGTCGTTTCACCGCGCGGCGACGCCCCGCATCTACAGGCGCTGCCGCCGCTGCAGCGCCAGCAGCCTTAATCCTCGTTTGCAGGCTCATCGCTGATCACCCTCGCGCGACCAGGGAAGGCGAATACGCGGGCGTTCGGTGCGCATTGCACGGTCGGCGACCATATCGCTCCAAGGGCCGACGGCGCACCCCAGTTCCACGAGCATCTCGCGCGTGGCCTCGCGCACGCTGGTCGCAAAAGCGCTGGTCTGCCCCACTGCCTCGTCAGCGCGCCCAAACGCCATGAGCGCGGCGAGATCCTGCCCGCCATCGGCGATACGAATCTTGGAGCTCAACGCACAGGCAATCTCAAAGCGCATGGCGACGTCCTCGTCTGCCCCGCGCGCACCGAACCGGTTGAACACGGCGCTCATGCGCGTGCGCGGCACACCTACTCGACTTGCCAGTTCAATGACGCGCGACGCCGATGTCGCGGACGACACCGCAGCATCGCCAACGATCAGGCAACGGTCGCTCGCCGCCACCGCAGCCGCCACGGCGTCGCCCCAAAAGACCGAGGTATCGATAAAGACCACGTCGGATTCGCGACGCAGAACATCAAGCAGTAGCTCCACCGGACATGCCATGAGCTCGGCTTGCTCGGGCGCCGCGACGGGACCCCAGAGCGTAACGCCCGGCGCCACGCGCATCGATGCGGCCACGATATCCGGCTCGGCAAGCGCGCCCGCCACCGACGGCTCGATAAGTGCCGCCATATCGCGCGGAGCATCGACGCCTAACAAGTCGTAAAGGTTTCCAAACATCAGGTCCAGGTCGAGCACGGCGGCACGCAAGCCCAACAGCGACGATGTGTGTGCCATGGTGGCAATGATCGTCGACTTGCCGCAACCGCCCGAACCCGAAATGGCGCAGATGACCGGAGCTCGATGCTGCGGAGCGGCAGCGTCTGCCGGCGGCATCGGAGGCGGCGGGGCGGGCGTCGGTGACAGCGTCCCCGTCTCCCCCGCCGCAACCACACGCTGCGTCCAAGCCGGCATGGCAGCTTGTTCGGTCTGCGAGGCTGGCTCGTTCTGTGCAATCTGCTCATGCTGCATCAGCGACAACTCGCCGCACCCGGCAAAGCCCTCAACTTCGTCGAGTTCATCCGCCAGATTCACGCCGTGCACGTATCCCATATCTACAGCCGGGGAGTCGCCAGCATGCTGCGCCGGCTCTCCAGCGTCATCGTATACAAGGGGGTTCCGGGGGCGCCGACCATGCTCGGCTTCCGCTTTTCCATAATCATCAACACGCGGGCCTCTTGTAGCGCGAGGCGCCCCGGGTTCCCTATCAACAAAAGCATCAGGCTCAATCGTCATGCACCGATCGGAATCAACCGCTCCCTCGCCCGCGCGCCCGTTGCCGCATATACTGTGCGCAGCGATGACCTCGGTCGCCCCTGCGCGAAACAGCCCCTCGATATCCGATGGATCGAGTGCTTCTATCAACACGACCACGCGACTCACGCGGCCTTCGGCCGTCAGGCGCGCAACAGTCTTGCGCACATCTTCGGTATCAAACAGAGACGCCGCGATGATGGCAGCCCCGCGGCGCGACGGAAACGCCCGCGCCATGGAAACCAGCCCGTCCAGGTCACCCACGCGAAGCACCTGTGCACCCGTATCACGGCCCTCGACTTCCCGCTGCAACAGCCCGTAATCGCCGCACGCGCAGCACGCAAGCCAGATCGCCTTCATCACTCGTCGCCTCCGCTCTTTTTGCCGCGCGCCGTGGCGGGAATCGTCAAGCTGACCGTTCCCTTGCCCGATGCCCCCAGCAGTTCCTTGACGTCTTCGGGGTCAGCCGCCAGCGTCACCCATTCGATCTTGCCCTCGCGCGTGGCACCGGAATCTTCACTGGTATCGATCACGTACGCGCCGCACAACCGATCGGTTACGCCGTCTTTTTGCACATACACATCCACGTAGCTGCCCACGCCCGTAGCACCGCCGACCGAGTGCTCGGCATCGACCGCCACCGAAACGGCGACCTTGCCCTTAGGCACCTCGAGCTTGTGACTCTCGGCCTTGGTGTAGACATTGCAGATCACGGCGTTTTTGGGAATACGCGAAGTCGTCACGTCGCCGCGCACCTGGCGCAGCTCGGTCGCCGCGTCACGCGGCAGCAGGCTCGTCAGCCATTCCTGGGTTATGACATTGGTCTCATCGAGGGTCTCGCCCACATCGATATCGCGCGCCGCGACGCATACCTCGACGCGATCGCCACCGTACTTGGCCAAGGTCTCAGCCTGGACCTGTTCGGCTTGTGAGCGGATCGACGAGCCGTAAACCATGCAGAGCAGAGCAGCGAGCACGCCCGCGACCAGACTGATGGCGATGCGCTTGCTCTTGTTCACGGCCGCTCCTCTCATGGCAGTGCCGGGCGAATGCCCGTACCACCATTGTCTGGGCGGTCAGAGTGCAAAGCGGCGCAATCGCGATCTTGGTTTTCGATGTCAAACCAATCGCTGACCAGAAGCTGACCAGCCCGTCAAGCTCGTGGCAAGGTTTTGGTCAGCACGTCAGCAAATTACATGTTTCGAGGCTTTTCCGCAGCAAAAAAGCCGTCTCCCGAACAGTTGGGAGACGGCTGTCATAGGAAAAATCAATTACAGATGGACATCGGGATCGAGCATTTGGGCACTCACGCGCATGGATGACGCCAAGTTTTGGAACGTCTCTAAGCGCAGGCTGTCGATCTGCCCCGCGTCCTCGGCCTCGCGAACGGCACAACCCGGCTCATGGGTGTGCGTGCAATCGCCAAACCGGCACGCGCGCGACGCCTCAACGATCTCGGGAAACGCGCGGGCCAAGCCCCGTTCGTGGCCCACAAGCGGCAGGCTCCGCAGGCCCGGCGCATCGGCGATCACGCCGGCGTCGCCCGGCAGCGCCACCATCACACGCGCGACGGTAGTGTGACGGCCCTGGTCATCGCGCTCGCGCACACCGCCGGTAGCCAGGGTGTCGTGGCCCAACAGCGCGTTGAGCAGCGTCGACTTCCCGGCACCCGACTCGCCCAGGATCATGGCACAGCTCCCAGCCGGCACGCAGGCGCGCACCTCATCCAGGCCGCGGCCCTCGGCAGAAGACGTCACGATCACGCGCGCGTCCGAGCCAACCAAGCGATGTACGCGATCCAGGTCGCGCTCGAGCTCCTTGGCCTCGCAGCGGTCGGCCTTGGTGAGCACCACCACCGGCTCGGCATCGCAGTCGAGCGCCAACACCAGCGAGCGTGCCACGCGGTCGAGCAGCACCTCGCCGGCACCGAGCGCCTGCACGATTAGCACGCTATCTACGTTGGAGCAGAGCACCTGGCGCTCTCCGCGGGCACGGCCACGCCAACGCTCAAAGCTCGTACGGCGCGGCAGCACGCACTCGATCACGCCCATGTCGTGCCCGGGCGCACGGCGCACCGCTACGCGGTCGCCCACGGCCGGCAACAGAACCTCGTCCTCGCCACGCGACTTGGCAAATCCTACGGCGTGCTCGGCACGGAACGCATCAGTGGCAGTCGCCACCAGTGGAAACCCGCGGTCCAGGCGCACCACGGCGCCCAACTGCATCTGCTCCGGCTGCTCGGCTTGCGCGCAAAAATCATCGAAGGCTGCCTGTTGGGCGGCATCGACCGGCAGATCGTCAAACGCCGGAACATCCTGCAACGCATCGAGCCCCGGTACGCTCGCCAACAACTCCTCGGCAGACGCGGGGGCTTCGGTCGCAAGCTTCCGACGACGGTCACGCTTAGCCCGCGCCCCCGTCGTCTTTTTCTTCGCCTTAGCCTTAGCCTTAGCCACAAACGCCTCCCAGCACCCAAAATCACAACTGAGCAGGTATTTTAAATCAAAAAGAGCTGGCCGGGCAAAGCCCGACCAGCTCACAAACTTTTCCTCAGCTTACGGTCCCGAGAGGTCATCCGAAGGCCCGCCCGCCGGGAGGGGTTTCTTCTGAGCGATCCCGCAGCGCGAAGCGCGAGGACCAGCGAAGAAGAAACCCCGCAGGCGGTCGGGCCGGTGGGAAGGATGGCCTTTCGACCTACTCCTTCTCGACCGCGCGCATGATCGCCTTGTAGATCTCCATCAGCGGAATGATCAGGAAGGCAAGGCCCAGGGCGGCGACAACGCCCTTGAGCTCAAGCGTCACGGGGCCAAAGAACATCTCGGCAAGCGTCGGCTGCACGGTCACAATCACCGTCAGCACCAGTGCCAGCGCGGCGGAAGCCCACAGCCACTTGTTCTGCTTTTTCATGGTGAACAGCGACGCACGACGGCTGCGCATATTGAAGCAGTGGAAAATCTCGACCATGTTGAGCGTGATGAACGCCATCATCACGCCTTCCTCGTCGGCATTGCCGGCGATCATATCGGCGATGTGGATGTAGCCCATGTCAAAGTACACGCCCACAAAGAAGCTCGCCAGCACCAGCACGGTGATGATCAGGCCCTGGACCACGCAGTCCAGACCCATATGTCCGGCAAAGACGCCGTCCTTGGCGTTGCGCGGCTTGCGCTTCATGATGTCGCCCTCGGCATCCTCCATGCCCAGCGCGAGCGCGGGGAAGCAGTCGGTGACCAGGTTCACCCACAGCAGCTGCACCGGCTGAAAGATGGTAAAGCCGATGAGCGTGGCGATAAACACCGAGAACACCTCGGCAAGGTTGGCCGAAAGCAGGAACTGGATGACCTTGCGGATGTTGTCGTAGATGCGACGGCCCTCTTCGCAGGCACCGATGATGGTGGCGAAGTTGTCGTCGGCGAGCACCATGTCGGCAACGTTCTTGGTGACGTCGGTACCGGTGATGCCCATGCCCACGCCGATGTCGGCACGCTTGATGGACGGGGCGTCGTTGACGCCGTCGCCCGTCATGGCCACGATCTGGTCGCGCGACTTCCAAGCCTCGACGATGCGGGTCTTATGCTCGGGCTGAACGCGGGCGTACACGCCGTAGTCCTCGATGTGCGCGTCGAGCTCCTCGTCGCTCATGCGATCGAGGTCGGCACCGGTGATGGCATGGCTGCGATCGGTGACGATGCCCAGCTGCTTGGCGATGGCCACGGCGGTGTCGATGTGGTCGCCCGTAATCATGACGGTGCGGATACCGGCGTCGTGCGCCTCGCGGATGGCGTCGGCGACCTCGGGGCGGACCGGGTCAATCATGCCGGACAGGCCGCAGAAGACCAGGTCATGCTCGAGCGCGGCGGGGCTGCAGTCGGCCGGGACCTCGGTGTAGGTGCGGCTCGCCAGCGCCAGCACGCGCAGGGCCTCGTCGGCCATGGCCTTGTTGGCGGCCACGAGCTCGGCGCGACGCTCCTCGGTCAGGGGGACAACCTTGTCGCCCTCGTAGATATGGGTACACAGGCCGATCACCACGTCGGGCGCGCCCTTGGTGTACTGCTCGTACTCGCCGTCCAGGGTCTCGACGACCACGGACATCATCTTGCGGCCCGAGTCAAACGGGGCCTCGCCCACGCGCGGATGCTCGGCAGTCAGGCCAGTGAGCCCCGCCTTGCCGGCATCGTTGACGAGCGCACACTCGGTCGGCTCACCCACAGCCTCGCCCAGTTCCTCGTCCCACTGGGCGTCGGAGCACAGAGCCATGCCGGCCAGGAACTTCTCCTTAGGCGCAGCGAGCTCGTGCTTGACGACGGTCATCTTGTTCTGGGTGAGGGTACCGGTCTTGTCGGAGCAGATGGTCTGTGTGCAGCCAAGGGTCTCGACGGCGGAAAGCTTGCGGATGATTGCCTGGCGCTTGGCCATCTTGGTCACGCCAAGCGACAGCACGATGGTCACGACGGCGACCAGGCCCTCGGGGATGGCAGCGACGGCGAGCGAGACGGCGACCATAAAGGTATCGAGCAAGGCTGTCGGGTCGGTGAGGACGTTGCCCACGCCGTGACGGATGATGTCGACGCCAAAGATGACGACGCAGATGACGATAACCATGATGGTAAGGATGCGGCTGAGCTCGGCGAGCTTCACCTGCAGCGGCGTGAGCTCTTCCTTGGCCTCGGCCAGGGCGCCGGCGATCTTGCCCATCTCGGTGTTCATACCGGTGCCGACCACGACGGCGCGACCGCGGCCGTATACCACGGTGGAACCCATGTAGCACATGTTCTTGCGGTCGCCGAGCGGCACGTCGTCGATGCCGGCGGCGAGCTCAATGACGTTGGCATGCTTCTCGACGGGCACGGACTCGCCGGTAAGGGCGGCCTCCTCGATCTTCATCGTGGCGCTCTCGAGCACACGGCAGTCGGCCGGGACGGAGTCGCCCGCCTCGAGCATGATCACATCGCCGGGCACGAGCTCGGCGCTCGGCAGGTGCACGAGCTTGCCGTCGCGCAGCACCTTGGACTGCGCCGCGCTCATCTCCTGCAGGGCCTCGAGGGCCTCCTCGCTTTTAGCCTCCTGAACCACGCCCAGCACCGAGTTGACGATAACGACGAACATGATGATGGCGACATCGGCAAAGTCCGCCTCGCCCTTGACCATGCCCGTGAGCGCGCTGATGACGGCGGCAACGATCAGCATGATAACCATGGGGTCGGCCATCTGCTCAAAGAAGCGCTTCCACAACGGCGTCTTCTCGGCTTCCTCGAGCTTGTTAGGGCCTGTCTTGGCGAGGCGCGACGACGCCTCGTCGTTGCTCAGGCCGAGGTTCTCATCGACGCCCTGGTCGCTGAGCACCTCCGCCGCGGCGGACAGGTATTCCTTTTGCATATAGAGTCCCCTCCTGGGATTCGGGCCACTCAGCAGATTGATGCCCGATCATAATTCCCGGGAGAAGGGCAAGGGCTCATCAAGGCTGCCGTGCTGAGCGGCAGTTGATAGTGGAGCTATGGTACCCCAAAGCAGCGCGTCTAGCCAAAACAATCCATTTGGAAATAGGGTCCATTCGCAACGATGCAGACCGTATGATGTTCAACATTGATAAAACGTTTTTTCTTCGGTGCATCATCAAACTGAAATATCGCCCAGATAGCAGCGGTTAGAACGGTTGGTAAAGTTTTTGCATATACCGTTTTTTCGCAAAAAATGAACTTCTAATTCGGCATACGGTCGATTTTTTGGGGTATTCGGTCGGCATTTCGTTATAATCATCTCAGTTTTATTTCTTATGGTTTATCTATCAGCGCAAGACGATGTCAGATGGAGGTCTGAATGTACAAGCGCACCAAGATTGTATGCACCATGGGTCCCGCCTGCGATAGCGACGAGACCATCCGCGAGATGATCAAGGCGGGCATGAACGTCGCCCGTTTTAACTTC
This sequence comes from uncultured Collinsella sp., assembly GCA_902490305.1. Taxonomy (GTDB): domain Bacteria; phylum Actinomycetota; class Coriobacteriia; order Coriobacteriales; family Coriobacteriaceae; genus Collinsella. The sequence goes on along the minus strand of CABUDI010000002.1, from coordinate 75,070 downwards.
TCGCACGGATCCTACGACGAGCACCACGGTCGCATCGAGCGCGTCCGTCGTATTTCCAAGGAGCTCGGTCTGCCCGTCGGCATCCTGCTCGACACCAAGGGCCCCGAGGTCCGCACCGGCCTTCTGGTCGATGGCAAGAAGGTTGCCGTCAAGACCGGCGACAAGATCGTCGTCACCGCTCAGCCCACGTCCGAGGATTTCCACGGCACCGCTGAGCACATCTCCCTCGACTACCTGGCTCTGCCCTCCGAGGTCGAGAAGGGCTCCCTTATCCTGATCGACGACGGCCTGGTTGCCCTCGAGGTCGAGTCCGTCGACGGCCAGGACATGACCTGCGTCGTCAAGAACGACGGCCTGATCGGCGAGCGCAAGGGCGTCAACATGCCCAACGTCAACATCTCGTTGCCCGCTATCACCGAGCGCGATCGTCAGGACATCCTCTTTGGCCTGACCGAGAACATCGACTACATCGCCGCTTCCTTCATCCGTGACGGCGAGTCCGTCCGCGGCATCCGCGAGCTTTGCCGCGAGAACGGTGGCGAGCACGTGACGATCTTCCCGAAGATCGAGTGCGCCCTGGGCGTCGAGAACTTCGACGAGATCCTCGAGGCTTCCGACGGCATCATGGTCGCCCGTGGCGACCTGGGCATCGAGATCAAGCCCGAGCTCGTTCCGCACATCCAGAAGGAGATCATCGCCAAGTGCAACGCGGCCTACAAGCCCGTTATCACCGCTACGCAGATGCTCGACTCCATGCAGCAAAACCCGCGCCCGACGCGCGCCGAGGTTGCCGACGTTGCTAACGCCATCTACGACGGCACCGACGCCGTTATGCTCTCTGGCGAGTCCGCTGCCGGTAAGTACCCGGTTGAGGCCGTCAAGATGCAGGCCAGCATTGCTCTCGAGACCGAGAAGTACCTCCCGGCTCACGCTCCGCTCGAGGTTCCGGCCGATGCTCACGGCACCCGCGTTGTCAACAACGTTGTGGGTATGTCCGCTGTGAACATGGCTACCACCGTTGGCGCCAAGTGCATCACCGTGCCGACGACCACCGGTCGTACCGCTCGCCTGATTTCGCACTTCCGTCCCAACATGCCGATCTGCGCGTTCTCCCGCCACGAGTGGGCCGTCCAGCAGATGATCATGTACTGGGGCGTTATCCCGCACCAGGCCGAGATTACCCAGGGCACCGTCAACGGCACGATCGTCAAGGCGATCGAGACCGCTAAGGAGCTCGGCTACGTCGAGGCCGGCGATCTGACCGTCGCCACCGCCGGCGACCCCCGCATGAGCGTCCAACTCGAGGACAAGGTCTCCTCGACCAACGTCGCTTACGTCGCTCAGGTGCGCTAAATCGTACTTGCAAGCACACTTGCATTGCAAAGGGCCCGGAAGGCGAAGTCTTCCGGGCCCCTTTTTTAAAACCTTCTCCATATGTCACTTCATCGATTTGCGTTCAGTCGCAAGCCTCTCCGATACCGAGCGCACCACCGAAGACGCCCTGCGAGGGGAGCCGTTGGTCAATTGGGGTGAACTGTTCACCGTCAAGCCGGCCGGCTAGCAGCTAGCGATCAGAGGGACTGCGGGAACGTCAGAAGCGGCAACGCGAGCCGCAAAGCCCGCTTCGGTCAGCTCGATGACCTCGGTAAACGTTGCGTCAAAGAATTTCTCGGTCAGCAGGCGGTACGGCGGATGATCGGGCTCGCCGGGGTTTTCGCGTACAATCTCGTGCATGACGCCGATGGTCTTGAGCACATATTCTTTATGGATGGGATACTGCCCAAAACGCGTCGCAGCGGTATACAGGCGATCGGTCGCACGCGGGATGGAAACAATGCCCAGCGTCTTGCCAAACCAGTCAAAGTCGCCTTGCTTTTTAATGCGGAACTCCTCACACGGCTTGCCGCCGTGCGCCTCCAGGTACTGATTCACGCGCGTATTCCATACGGTATCGGCCACCAGATGCGACCAGACACCCAGTGTCAAATCGAGCAACGACTGCGCCACATCTTCGGACGCAAGCGAGAACTCACGAGCGCCGGGACCGACAACCGGCTCAGCATCCCTGTAGCGCTGGGGATAGTGCACGCGATTCAGTCGCTCGCGCTCCTCGACAATCGAGGTAGCCGCGGCTGGCGCACCGGTGGGCGAACTTTTAAGCAACGGTGCCACATAGGTATCCCAGAACTCATGCTCACGAGGCTTAGGGATAGGCTCGGGCTTTGCAAAGTGCGTAATGCGGTACGGGATGGGATCGGCGATGCCAGGGACCATATAGCCCACGAAGATATCCGGAACCACGCAGCCAAACAAAAAGGCATTGCGGTCGCGCACGCTATTGGCAAGCGCACCGGTGCGCTCCAGCAAACGCTCCGTCTGAGCGATATGAATGTTCCAGCTTGGCATAGCCACCCCCATAAAAAACCTGGATAACTATACCATCACGGCAAAGCCGCGCGGGCGGCTACGCACGCTCTACGCAGCAACTAGTCCGTAGCACCGCTTTCGGTTCCATACGACGGCGAAGGCGCCTCGATCACATGGTGATATCGATCGATATAGATTGCACGGGCACCCAGGCGTCGCACCAAATCCTGGTGATGTGTGCTCATCAAGACCGTCTTACCCGCCGCGACGTAGGCCAGCAAGAAGTTGACCACAATGTCGCATGAATCCTCGTCGAGCCCATTGGTAGGCTCGTCGAGGACCAAGATATCCGGGTTCATCGACACCACCGCAGCCAGCGCAACGCGCTTCTTTTGCCCGCCCGAAAGCTGATAGGGAGAGGCATCGACCAGATCGGCAATCTGGAACAGCCCCATGGCATCGCGCACGCGGCGCTCGAGCTCGTCTGCCGGCAGCCCCATCTGCGCGGGACCAAAAGCAACTTCCTCGCCCACCGTGGCGCAGAACAGCTGGGCATCGGCGTTTTGGAATACGAAGCCCACGCGCTGGTGGAACTTCTGAGCAGCAGCAGAATCCTTCAGATACGCCGCATCGATTACGTGCCCGTCAAACAGGTATGCCCCTGCGTTCGCGAGTTCAAGGCCGTTAATAAGGCGCATAATCGTCGTCTTACCGCAGCCGTTGGGACCGAGCAGGGCAACGAGTTCACCACGATCGACCTGCAGCGACACGCCATCGACAACCGTATGCCCCGCATAGGAGAACACCACGTCGCGCAGCTCGATGAGCGGCGCGACCTCGGCGCCGCCCGCACCGTTCGTACCCGCCACACTATTCATATCGATCGTCAAAACGTCGCCCTTCCCCATTTGCATCCCCCGCCGGAACCAGCAGCGCCTACAGCACGGCGCACAACACTGCCAGCAGCGCCACGCCGGCCGCATAGGCCGCATCGCGCCAGCCAAACCTGGCGCGCGCGGGAGCCGGATACGCACCGGCAAAGCCGCGGCAAAGCATAGCCTCGTCCATCGCGCGGCTGCATTTCATCGCCTTGATAAAGGTCATGCCCATGATACCCGCGATCGAATCGGTACGCGAAAATCCCTCGGGCGCACGGCCAACGCTGCGCAGCATGACCGATTCGCACAGATTGTGCGCCGTACGACCCAGCACCTCGATGTGCTTGAGCGCCATATCAAACGTAAAGATAACTTCGTCGGGTAGATGCAGCATCTTGAGCGCCGCCGACATGCGGCTCCACGTGAGGGTCCACGAAACGCCCAGCACCAGCGACACATTAATGAAGGTCTTGAGCGCAATCTTGAGCATGGCGCCCGTAGCGGAAGCACCCAGCAGCAGGGCAGGCAGCGCCAAAACCACTGCGAGCCCCGCGGCGCCAAGCGTCGGCACAAAGGTCGCGCGCAGCCCGCGTACAGGACGCACGGCAACGAGCACCAGCGCAATGGCCGCCATCAACATGAGGTACAGCGGGCTTTGTGTCAGGCACACGCACAGGACGCAAACGAATATCCCCACCAGGCGCACCGGAGCCGAAACGCAAGAAAGGGTGCGGTCGACCATCGACCCGCCCTCGTGCGCGCCTCCACCCAGGCGAACCCGCTCAAGCAGGCTCGCCAGGTGCAGGACGTTCTTTTGCATCACGCGATGACGAGCGCCCGTGGGCTCGTATCGCTCCTCGGCCGCAAGCCAGCTAGGCAGCTCGACCATCGCCATGGGCTCCGCTTTCCTTGACCGTAAGCGAGATCAGACGGAACGCGATGGTGAGCACCGCCACGCCAATCACGCCGGACAGGATATACATGGCAGCCTGGCCGGCAAAGCCAAGACCCTGCTCCTCGGAATAGGCCTGCAGGTAATCACCCGTAGGCAGAGCGTCGGCAAAGGTCGGGGTGTCGAGACCGACCGAAGCCTGCAGGCTGTCGTCGCCAGCCTCCTGAACGGCGGTCGCGGCGCCCTCGGCGTCCCACTCACCCCAGGCGTCACCCGTGGCCAGCAGGCCCAGCGGCGTGGCCACGACAAGCACGGCAACCAAGATGAGCGTGGGGACCAGCGAGGTCTTCTTGGCAGCAGCGCCCTCGGCAGCAAGCTGTCCATCGGCGGCTTCGGGGCCGACGATAACGCTCGGCGCCGTCTTCTTGATAAAGCCGTAGATCGCGGCAGTCGCCACGCCCTCGACCACGCCGGCTACCAACATATGCGGGACCATCATGGCCGGAATGGCAATGGACAGCGGGAAGGGGCAGTACAGCGGAGCGCCCGAAGCATTCGTGAAAAGCATCGGCTGAATACCAAACTCGATTGCTGCGCACAGGGCCGCCAGGCACAGGCCGACCCAGCCGCTTACGATGGCCGAAACCGAGGTGCCCCAGCTCTTGTCGTGCAAACGGCTGTTAAGCGCGCGGAACACGATGGCTGCGGCAAACGGCAACACAAAGGCCATGTTAAAGCAGTTAGCGCCAAAGGACAGGATGCCGCCGTCGCCAAACAGCAGCGCTTGCAGCGCCAGCGCGACCGAAACCGCGATAGCCGCGGCCTCGGGGCCCAGCAGCAGCGCGATGAGTGCGCCGCCGACGGCGTGGCCAGTGGTGCCGCCGGGCAGCGGCACGTTGAACATCATAAGCAAGAAGGAAAATGCGGCGCAGATGCCCAGGAACGCCATGTGCTCGCGATCGAGCGTGGCGCGCACCTTTTTGATACAGTGAACCCAGACGGGCACCATCGCCACCGCCATGACGGCATCGGTCTGCGGGGACAGATAATTATCTGGAATGTGCATGTACGCCTCCCGGTTATCGGCGCACGGAATTGCAACGCCGCTTGAATTACCTTTCCAGTGTTACGTAATGTCAGATTCGTAACACGCCGCGGGCTATCATAGCAAAACGGCGCACTGCCGACAAAGCAGCACGCCGTTATGTAATGCGCGTGTCATATATGCAGGCTCAACGGTGCCTCATACCGGCATAGCGGTCACGTAGGACTCGGCAGCAGCCACCGCTGACCCATACCCCAGTGCAGGACCTAGCCGCGGACCTCGCCGTTTACGCCCTTGCACACCTTGGTAACGATCTTCTGGTGCGCCTTTTCGACCTCTTCGCTGGTAAGCGTGTGGTCGTCGGAGCGATACGTAAGCGCAAAGGCCATGGACTTCTTGCCCGCTCCGATGCGGATGGGATCGCGGTAGACGTCGAACAGGCGCACGCCCTCGAGCAGCTTGCCGCCGGCGCTGGTAATACGGCGCTCAAGATCCTCGCAGGTCACAGCGTTGTCGACCACGATAGCAAGGTCGTGCTCAACAGCCGGATACTGCGAGAACTCGCGGTAGTTCTCCTGGTTGCGGGCGCCCTTGATCAGCTTGTCCAGGTCGAGCTCAAAGGCAACGACGACCTCGTCAATGCCCATAGCCTCGCGCGCCTCGGGGTGGATCTCGCCAACCCAGCCCAGCACGGTACCGCCCGAGAGCACCTCGGCAGCACGACCCGGCTGCAGGAAGGCATAGCCCTCGCCCTCGACGGGACGGAAGCGAACCTTCTCGATGCGCAGCTGGGCGAGCAACTCCTCGACGATGCCCTTGCCAAAGAAGAAGCGCAGCTTGCGGTACTTCATGCTCCAGGACTGCTCGCTCCACTGGCCCGAGAGCACACCCGCCACGGACTTGGTCTCCTTGGGCAGGCTGGCGTTCTCGCGACCGTGGAACAGGCTGCCGACCTCGTACAGGTGCACGTTGGGCGTACCGTGCGCCTCGTTGTAGGCCACGGACTGCAGCAGGCCCGGCAGCAGCGAACGACGCATCTCGGTCTGCTCGGCTACCAGCGGGTTCATGAGAACCACGGGGCAGCCGCGACCCTCGGTGGACATACCGATCTTCTCCAGGTCGCCCGGGGCGGCAAAGCCAAAGGTCGTGGTCTCGTTGAGGCCGCAGGCGCGCAGGATCTCGCCGACCTTACGGGTGAGCTTCTGCTCGCGGGTCAAGCCGCCGATGTGGTTCTTGGCAGCCGGGATGGTCGCCGTAACGCGGCCCATGCCCCATAGGCGCAGGACCTCCTCGATTAGGTCGATCTCACGCGGCAGGTCGGGACGGAAGCTCGGCGGGGTAACCATAAAGTCCTCGCCGTCGCGCTCGACGGTGCAGCCCAGGCGGGTGAGCGAACGCTCAATAAAATCGGGCTCGATGTCGGCGCCGCAGATGGCGTGCACGCGGGCCAAGCGCAGCTTGATGCTATCGATGGTCTTGGGCGCGGGGAACACGTCCACATAGCCGGGGGCGACCTCGCCGCCGGCGATCTCCTCGATGAGCGCGCATGTCACATTGGCGACGTCCACGCAGCCGGTCTCGTCGACCTGGCGCTCAAAGCGAATGGAGGCGTCGGAGATCAGCGAAAGGTCGCGGCTGGTGTGCGAGGTGCGGCCGGCATTGAAGCAGGCGCTCTCGACCATCACGTCAACGGTATCGTCCTCGATCTCGGAATCCATGCCACCCATAACGCCGGCCAACGCCACGGGGCGCTCGCCGTCGGTGATGAGGCCCATGCCGGCGTCAAGCGTGCGCTCCTCGCCGTCGAGCGTCGTGAACTTCTCGTCCTGCTGGGCGGCGCGAACCACCACACGACGGTGGCCATCGCGCTCGGCAAAGGTGTCCAGGTCAAAGGCGTGCAGCGGCTGACCGGTGAGCATCATCACATAGTTGGTGATGTCGACGATGTTGTTGTGCGGGCGCACGCCCAAGGCGTTAAGGCGCTTGACCATCCAGTCGGGCGACGGGCCGACCTTGACGTTGCGCACGATGCGGGCAACGTAGCGGTCGCACAGGCCCTCGTCGGCAATCTCGACCGAAAGCTCGTCGTCGGTCGCGCGGCCGGTCTCGGCCTTGATGGCGGGCAGCTCAACGTGGAAATCGCGGTCGAAGATGGCGCCGGTCTCGCGGGCCATGCCGATCATGGACAGGCAGTCGGGGCGGTTGGGCGTAATCTCGCAGTCGAGCACGGTATCACTCGAGCCCACGTACTCGGCAAACGGCATGCCGCAGGGCGTATCCTCGGGCAGGATCATGATGCCGGAGTGGTCGCCGCCCAGGCCGAGCTCGCGCGCGGAGCAGTTCATGCCCATGGACACGACGCCGCGAAGCTTGCTCTTCTTGATCTTGACGTCGCCGGGCAGGACAGCGCCGATCATGGCCGTGACGATGTGGTCACCGGCCTCGAAGTTCTGCGCGCCGCAGACGATCTGCAGCGGAGCGGGGTTGCCGTCGGCGTCGAGGTTCTTGTCACCCACGTCGACCGAGCACACATACATGTGGTCGCTATCGGGGTGCGGGGTCTTGGTGAGCACCTTGGCGGTCACCACGTGGTCGAAGGACTCGCCCACGGTGTCGATCGCCTCGACCTCGGTGCCGGTACGGATATATTCGTCCGAAAGGGTCTTGGGATCCTCCGGAATATCGATCATGGTCTTGAGCCAGTCGTAAGAAACGCGCATCTAACTGGTCTCCTTTCATAAATGCGGCTTTGAGCCGGAAACTGCAACTAAGAAGAAAGCGTTCTAGAACTGGTTCAAGAACCTCATGTCACCAGTCATCAACGTGCGCAGGTCGGGCAGGTCGTAGCGCAGTGCCGCGACGCGCTCGGCGCCAATACCAAAGGCGAAGCCGGTGTACTTCTCGGGGTCGATGCCGCAGTTGATCAGGACGTTGGGGTCGACCATGCCGCAGCCCAGGATCTCGATCCAGCCGCTGTGCTTGCAGAAGTTGCAGCCCTTGCCGCCGCAGACGTGGCAGCTCACGTCCACCTCGCAGCTAGGCTCGGTGAAGGGGAAGAAGTGCGGACGGTAGCGCGTCTTGCGGTCCTCGCCAAACATGCACTTAACAAAGTAGTCGAGCGTGCCCTTCAGGTCGCCAAAGGTGATACCCTCGTCGACGACCAGGCCCTCGATCTGGTTGAACTGCGGCAGGTGGCAGGCATCGGCCGTATCGGGACGGTAGACGGTGCCCGGGCAGATCATGTAGATGGGCGGCTTCTGCGACTCCATGGTGTGGATCTGTACGCCCGAGGTCTGGGTGCGCAGCAGCACGTCGGACTCGCCATGGGCGTGAGCCTCGGGGTGCGCGACGCTGCCGGGGTTGTTATCGACCACGTAGAAGGTATCGCGGGCCGAGCGGCTCGGGTGATCCATGGGGGCGTTGAGCGCGGTGAAGTTGTAGTAGGAGGTGTCAACCATGGGGCCGGACTCGACGGTGTAGCCGATGCCGCAGAAGATGTCCTCGGCCTCCTCGATGATCTGCTTGATCAGGTGCTGATGGCCGATCTGCGGACGGATGCCCGGCAGCGTGATGTCGACAGCCTCGTGCTCGAGCGCGTGCTTGAGGGCGGCGGCCTTCATCTCGGTGGTGCGCTCGTCGAGCATACCCTCGATCAGCTGGCGCATCTCGTTGGCGCGCTTGCCCATCACGGGACGATCCTCGGGGGCGAGCTTGCCCATCATGCGCATCAGGCCGGTGATGCGGCCCTTGCGGCCGAGCAGCTCAACGCGCGCGGCCTCGAGCTTTGCGGCGTCGTCGGCGCCTGCGACGAGCTCCTTGGCCTCTTCCTCGAGTTTGACCAGATCATCAATCAGACTCATGTCTTCCCTTTCGTCTCTCGCGCTTTCCGCCTGCCGGGACGACTGTCGCCGTCTGGCACTGCGAAAACGCGGCCCGGTTCGGTAACAAAAAACCGCCCTCGGGCATGTGCATTGCCCAAGGACGGTTGAATTCCGCGGTACCACCTTGTTTGACCCGGCGGATGTCTGGCCCGCCGTGCCCACTCTGCGCCTCTTGTCGCGAGGCTCACGGCTTCCCTACTGGGGCTTTGCTGCCACTGGCCGCGCGCCCGTTAAGGTCGCTGCTCGGGAGTGAACGCTTGGCCCTTGCCACCGCAGGAAGGCTTGCAGCCCATGACCCTCCCTCTCTCGCCGGCGACGCGGCGGGCAAAACCCTCTCCGTCAACGCATTGGGCTATAGGATAACACATTCTGCGTGCGCATCGCCGCGTTCCGTTTTGTTCGTGCTGGGTACAAGGCAAATAGCTGTGCAAACTGGCCGTGCGCCCATCCGTGGCACTCGGCTCGCGAGATCAAGGATATGGTATGGGAAAGAAGTACGATAAGAAGGCCAAGCCCGCAGCGGGCAAGACGCCCAAAGGCATGAAGGTCGATAAGGCCGTCAAAAAATTCCGCAAGCTCGAGGGCAAGCTGTGGACCCGCGAGTACCTGCTCAAGATTGCCGAGTTCGATGGAGCGACGATTGCTCCTGCCAACGGCGCTGCCGCCCGTGCCGACGCCATGGGCACGCTTGCCGGCGAGCATCACAAGCTGCTGACCAGCGAAAAGTCCGTCGAACTTGTGCGCTCGCTGGCACGCGAGACCGTCGCCGGCGGCAAGATCGACGACCCGCAGCTGCTCGACGAGATCCGCGTGCTCGGCCGCGACCAGCGCGAGGCAAGCGTCATCCCCACCGAGGAGGCCGAGGCCTGGACCAGGCTCACCTGCGAGGCAGACGCCGTGTGGCACAAGGCCAAGACGGCCAATGACTGGGCGAGCTTTGAGCCCTATGTGGACAAGATCGTCTGCCAGCTCAAGCATCAGGCCGAGCTCATGGACCCCAAGCGCGACCCATACGACGTTTGGCTCGACCAGTACGAGCGCGGCCTTTCTGCCGAGAGCTTCGATGCGTTTTGCGATGAGGTCAAGGCGACGGTCGTGCCGCTCGTGCACGCCATCGGCGAGCGCGGCCAGCAGCCCGCTGCCGACTTTTTGCACGCCCGCGTGCCCGAGGCCGCCCAGCGCGCCATGAGCTTCGACCTTATGAAGCTCGTCGGCCTGGACCTGGACGACACCACGCTTGCCTTTACCGAGCACCCGTTTAGCGAGGGCTTTGCCGTGGGTGACGCGCGCATCGCGACACACATCTACGAGGACGATTGCATCTCCAACGTCTACAGCATCATCCACGAGGCGGGACACGCCATGTACGAGCTGGGCGTCAATCCCGCCTATGCGCGCACCTGTCTTGAGGGCGGCACCTCCATGGGCATCCACGAGAGCCAGAGCCGCTTTTTCGAGAACACCGTGGGTCGCAGCCACGCCTTTATGGGACCGCTGCTCGAGGTGCTGCGCCGCCATGCACCCGAGGTCTACGGCGACGTCGACGAGGACACGCTCTACCACGCCGTGAACATCGCGCAGCCGTCGCTGATCCGCACCGAGGCCGACGAACTCACCTATCCGCTGCACGTTATGGTGCGCTACGAGATCGAGCGCATGCTGTTTGCCGGCGAAGCCACGGCCAAGGACATCCCCGCGCTTTGGAACCGCTTTATGGACGAGTACCTGGGCATTCCCGTTCCCGACGACACGCACGGCTGCCTGCAGGATACGCACTGGAGCGGCGGCTCGTTTGGCTACTTCCCCACGTATGCGCTGGGCAGTGCCTACGACGCCATGTTTGTGCCGGCCATGTGCCGCGACGGTGTCGACCTCAATGGCGCCTGTGCGAGCGGCGACCTGGCACCCGTCCGCACCTGGCTGGGCGAGCACATTTGGCAGTGGGGCCGCGCCAAGGACGCGCCGGAACTCATCAAGGGTGCCTGCGGCATGGACTTTGACGCCCGCTACTACTGCAGCTACCTGCAGGACAAGTTCACCACGCTGTACGAGCTGTAAGGATTGACCAGCACGCCATCGCCAACGCCAACCATGTTGACGCCGATGTCTTGGCAACGTCAGCGAAAACGGCCCCAAGCGAGCAAGGTGACGTGAAATGAAAGGGCGCTGACCTTCTGGTCGCGCCCTTGAAATTGAGCGTCAGATTGCCGCTTGGGGCCGTTTGCAGCGTCGAGCAGCTACGCGGTTTGGTAAAACCGCGTAGCTATAAAGCCTCGAGCGCGTTGGCGATGCGCTTCATGGCGGCGTCGGCGGCTGCTTGGTCGGGGGCTTCGGCCAAAACGCGAATCACCGACTCGGTTCCGCTCTTGCGCACCAGCACGCGGCCCTCGCCCGCCAGCGACGCCTCGGCCTCGGCGATGGCGTTCTGCACGCCCATGTTCTCGAGCGCAGCGTCCTTGTCCGCCACGCGCACGGCCACCTGCGCCTGCGGCAGCAACTTGCACGGAGCCGTGAGCTGCGAGAGCGTCTCGCGCTCGGCACGAATCACTTCCATCACGCGCAGCGAAGTCATAATGCCGTCGCCCGTGCGCTCGATATCGCCAAAGATCGTATGGCCCGTCTGCTCGCCGCCCAGGCTGTAGCCGCCCTCGCGCATCTTGGCATACACGTGACGGTCGCCCACGCCGCTAGTCACGGCGCTCAGGCCGGCAAGCTCCAGCGACTTGACCAGACCAAAGTTGCTGGCGATCGTCGGTACCACGGTACCGCCCGAAAGGCGACCGTGCTTGTTCAGATACACGCCGCACACGTACAAAATCTGGTCGCCGTCTACCACGCGACCGCGCTCATCCACGGCCAGGCAGCGGTCGGCATCGCCATCGTAAGCAAAACCCACGTCCAGGCCCTGCTCCACCACGTGGCGCTGCAGGCGCTCCATATGCGTGGAGCCGCAGTCGACGTTGATGTTAAAGCCATCGGGCGCGGCGTTGATCACGCGCACGTCGGCGCCCAGCGCGTCAAACACCGGCTTGGCCACCGAGGAAGCCGAGCCGTTGGCGCAGTCGATGCCGATCTTGACGCCCTGCAGCGAAAAGTTCGCGCTGGCGATGAGCGAAGCAATGTAGCGGTTGCGGCCCTGCATGTAGTCCACCGTGGCGCCGATGTGGTTGCCCGTGGCCAGCGGCACCTCGCTCTTGCCATCGATATAGTCCTCGATGAGCTCCAGTACGTCCTCGTCCATCTTAAAGCCGTCGCTATTGACGAGCTTAATGCCGTTATCGCAAAACGGGTTGTGGCTCGCGCTGATCATGATGCCGCAATCGAAGCAGCCCTCCACGGTCTGATGCGCTACGCCCGGCGTGGGGATCACGTGCAGCATATAGGCGTCCGCACCGCTCGCGACCAGACCGCTCACCAGCGCCGCCTCGAACATATAACTCGAGCGACGTGTGTCCTTGCCCACGATCACGCGCGCCTTAGCACTGCGGTTGGCGCCGTAATACCAGCCCACAAAACGGCCAATCTTATAAGCGTGCTCTACCGTCAGCCCAACGTTGGCCTCACCGCGAAAGCCGTCGGTGCCAAAGTACTTCATGCGCTCTCCTTACAAAATAGGGGCGAACAGATTGCCTGTCCGCCCCAAAATGGTACTCGATTATCTGCGCTACCAGAAAAACCCTACGCCGACGCGCTGTCGCGAGCCGCCTGGCATGTAGGAGTCTGACGCAGCGTAAGCGGCTTGTCCCCCGCCTCGGCCGACGTGGTCAGCGTATACGTGATCGTCGTCGTCTCGCCAGCATGCAGGTCAACGGTTCCTGAATAGCAGGGAACTCCGTGCCAAGTGGCAGCGAACAGTCCAAACTGAGTCCCCTCGACGGTTAGATCGGTAATGCTGCCGCCTGTCGGCGCAAACAGTGATACATACAAGCGCTCATCGTCACGCGAGGTCCCAGGCGCACTGGCCGCTACGTAGTCGGGCAGCTTACCTGCCTCCTCCTGCGTCATGATGTTCGTCAGGGTAACGGTGATGCGATACGAGCAAGCGCCGTCGCCGTTCTTCACGCCCTGACCAATCTGCGTATCGGCGTTCAGATACCAGTCGAGCTTGGAGAAGCTCAGGTTGTTAAAGTAGACACCAGCAACGGGATCTTCACTCGGGTCATCCGGATCGGGCAGTGAGGCGTCGATGTTCATCTCCTTGATAGCGTTCTGCTCGTCATCGTTTTTCATCCACGCGATCAGGCGGCCCTCTTCGGCACCGCGCTCAACGGCGCTGACAAGGTTCGCGACATCGACGTCGCCGATACCGCCAAGGATCTTGTCAAAGGCAGCGCTGGCGACGGATGCAAAGATGCCGTCCGACTCCTCGACCGGATAGTTCCAGTACACATCATGCATAAGCACCTTCGCCGCGTTAGTACCGTCAACGACTGTACCGTCGGGCAGTGAAACATTACCCACGAGGCCCAACAGATACTGCAGGAATACCGGATCGATACCAATGACGCCATCGACGTCCTGACCATATTCAGACTTCCACAGCGCGGCGACACGCTGCGAGTTGCGGGGCCAATCAGGCGAATAGGTATTGCCCGAGTTGTACAGGTTGCTGTGGTTGCCGAACAGCGCCTCATCCTCTTCGTCGACGCTCTCGACCGCCTCATCCTCGCTGAGTCCAATGCGGGGAACAAACTCGCCAATCGACATCTGACCGTCGGTGACCGAAATCAGGCCCTGCGAACCGCCAAAGCCGCCGCAGGCACGAATCTCGACGTTGTTCATGGCGTACATAAGGTAGTTGCGCGTCTGGCCGTTGGCACCGAGCATCTGGGGAAGGACGGGGGCGACCTTCTCCGCCGCGTCAACCGCACCGTTGAGGGTGGCAAAGCCGTCCTTGGCCTTATCGACCAGCTCGGTCACCTGGGAAATATGAGTATCGCCAATGCCCTGGACCTTCTCGTTGGCGCTCTTGAACACCTTCGAGCTGCTGGAAAGCGAATCGGCGACCGCCTGCAGCGCGGACACGTTAATCATGCCGTCCTGGAACAGCTTGCCGGGCGTAGCCTGCGAGAGGTTGTCGGCCATGGGAACCAGCGCATTGCTCGAGACATCGGACAGGGCGTCAATCATGGTGCGGGCCGCATTGATATCGCTGCCATACACCGGGATAAACGAAGCCGCCGCCCACAGCGGGCTCGAGGTCTCCGCCTTCATGCTGTTACAGAGCTCATCGATCTTCTTCGCGTCGTCAGGCAGCGTCGAAAAATCGCCCGACGTGACCTTGTCCTTAAGGCCACCGACGATCTCGACAGCCTCCTTCGCTTCGCTCTTTACGGTCTTTGCCGAGTTAAGCAGCATAAAGCCGCTTGCGCCAAGCGCAACGAGAAGCACCGCGACTACAGCGGCAATAATGGCGCCGGTGTGACGCTTTTTGCGCTCGCCCTTGCGATGGCGATGACGGACCAGACCGTCAGAGGTCGAACTCGACGAAGCGTCGCTACCGTAGTTCAAGCCAAAATCGTAATAATCTTCCTTGGATCCCGAGCCCGCAAACTCGGCACCGCTATCATCCAGGCGGGCGAACGTGCCAGTCTCGGAGGCGCCGGTGTAGATCGTGCCGAGGTTACCCGTAAGCCCCGCGCCACCGGCAGAGGAAGTATTGTTGGCGGCCTTGCCGGCATTAACGTTGCCGGCGGCATTCGCGGCGTTGGCAGCGCCCGCGTTGTTCGCAGGTACCGAAGGAGCCCCGCTCGGCTGCGACGTGGAGGTTGCACCGCCCGCAAAGACATTCCCTCTTGCACGGCCGGTCTTTTTTGCCTTTTGAGACTGCTCGTACAGAGCGGTAAACATCGCTGTCTCGCCCGGGGACACGCGCTTACCGGAACCGCCCTGTCCAGCGCCGCCCGGCGCGCCGGCCTTACCAGCCCCGTTCGGACGCGGCGGAACTGCAGGACGGCCGCTATCGCTGCCCTTAAAGTGATTACCAGCCATAAAGAAATCCTCGCAATTGAGTCGCAATGAAAAAGTCCATAACGTTACTAGTTTATGGCATTTTGAGCATCGACAGCTAAACTCCAGACACGGACGTCAATTGGCGAAAATGCGGCACAACACCTTTTCTGTCTTGGCGGCGGCGTCAACTACACCGTGAGGAACATCATCACGATGATCATGGCAAAGCCGATAAGGTCGGTCGGCAAAAACACCGTCCCCAGCATAACGGCGCTGGTGATGGTCGCCGAAACCGGCTCCACAGTTCCGATGAGGCTCGCGCGCACCGAGCCGATGTCCTTAACGCCCTGCATATAAAGCATGTAAGCAAAAAACGAGCCGATAACCACGAACACCGCGAGCGCCTCGATGCCGGCAGCGTCGAGCGCCGGCATATGCGCCCAGGGCTGCACGAAGACGCACGAGACCACGCCCGCCGTGAGCATTGCCGAGCCCGTGACGATGGGGCTGCCGTATTCGGGCAGGATCTTGGCGGGAATCACCGCCATACACGCGGCGCTGACCGCACACATAAGACCTGCTGCCAGGCCAAGCGGCGAGATATTCAGGCTGGTGGGGTCGCCGCCGGTGGCGATTAAAAAGGTTCCACCCAGAGCCAGGCCAATGCCGATGACTTCGCGAGTACGCGGCATACGGCGATCGGTCACGCAGGCGTAGCCCATGATGATAACGAGCTGCAGGCACTGGAGCACCGTCGCGGTTCCGGCGTTCGTCAGGCGCACGGCCGAAAGATAGCAAAACTGGTTGAACAGCAGGCCAAAGGCGGTAAAGAGCAGCAGCTGCTTGCGATCGGCGGGTGTGGTCCAGAGCTTAATCAGGCGCTCGCGGTCGCGCGTAACAACCACGGCCATAAAGAGTAGACCGGCGAGAATCTGACGCACGCTCATAAGCCACAAGGTGTCGACGTGGTAGGTATCGAACAGAAAGCTCGCGCTGGTGCCCGAGAAGCCCCAAAACGAACCGCCCACCAGCGTAGCCAAGACGCCCGTGATCATCTTGCGCGACGACGCATCGTTAAGGCGGTCGCGCCAGGCGCGGCGGGTGCTACGGCTGAGCTCGTCGGTGCCCTCGGGCACATCAATGTTCGATATATCGGTCATCGGCACCGAAGCCCCTGCGCCTTCGACCTGCTCGACACACTCTTTGCTCATTCCACTCCCCCGAAACAGCCTGGAAACAATTCGGCTTACCTTACCACGGCGAAGTCACCAGCTGGAGGCTTGTCCGCTTATCGGTAGGACAATTCCGCAGGCGTCTTTCCATAGCTCGATACCGCAATGGCCTTGCATTATGCGACAGCCAAATCGCGGCAGCAGGCTCTTTTGAAATGGATGCGACAAAGCCCCCGAATTCCACAATGTAAGCGATTTTTAAAAATGTTCTTGCCACCGAGTTCAGGCTCCGTTATATTATCCCTTGCGCGCTTGCGCACCCTTGATCGGGCGTTTAGCTCAGGGGGAGAGCGCTTCCCTGACACGGAAGAGGTCAGAAGTTCAAATCTTCTAACGCCCACCAAATGTTCGCAGCTCAGAGGCTATGTCCTCTGAGCTGTTTTGTTTTATGTCGCCAAATCAGCTGGCAGCTCCAACAGCCCAAGCAACCACCCTGCCCATACACAAAACCGCGTCAGCGACCCAAGTGCCTATCCCGGCTGACTCCGCAGTCAATCAAAACCGCCCCAATAGTCACCGAGGCCGAGACCAACACGTCTCGAACCCATCCGAGCCGCAACTTCTCAGCAAAACGCCGCGATGTCTGCGCCCTGCGGTATCCTTGGGCCACTTGCACCTGCAGCACCAAGGAGCCGCCATGCGCACCGAGCTCGATGTCCCCTTTTCGCACAAAGAAGAAGCCAAGGCGCTGGGCGCCAAATGGGACCGGACCAAGAAGGTCTGGTATGTACCCAGCGGCGTCAACCCCGAGCCCTTTGCCGAGTGGCTGCTCGGTGTTGACCGATCCGACCCCTCAGCGCCGTATATATATCTAGTACTGGGCAAGCGCGAGTGCTGGAAGTGTCACAAAGAGACCTCGGTCGCGGCCTTCGGCATTCCCTATCGAGCCGACAACGACGAGAGCATCGCCATCGCGCACGCGTCCAACGAAGCCGGGCACATTGCCATCAACACGGCCAACGCTAACGCACTCGCCATCGTGCCCGCTCTTGGCTGCGTGCCGGGCGAGATCCGCGACTACCTTCATAAGCGCTGCGGCTACAAGCCCGTAGGCGCGCGAGCCTCCAAAGCCCCGTCGCTCGGCAACACGTGCACCAGTTGCGACGCGCTGCAAGGCAGCCGCTATCTGTTCGAGGAGCCCTCGTCCCCGTTTGCCCTCACTGCCATCAACAAGCTGCCGGCACTGGAGTTTGTGCGCGTCGAAGTTGCCGGCGTCTTTGGCATCCCAGCCGCGCGCACCAATTTTGACCAGGCACTCTTTACCTGGGCACGCGACCATCACGCCGAGTTCCACAGGCAACTCGGTGAGGGGGTTTATTTGTAGGGACGGAGAAGCCTTCACAGCCAACTCCTCCGCATCACCTATCCCTCGTCGCCGGCGTCATACACGATATCGAGGCCACAAACAGGGCATTTCTCCGGATACACCGGCATATGAACGCCTGTCTGTTTTCTCACTTCGTCGCTGAACCTGTCGCGCGCATCGATGAACCGAATGTCGAGACACGGTATTTGCGAGCCGCAGCAAGGGCAGGTGACGACAAACGACCCGCAATCAACCTCTACGCTCGGAAACATATTGTTGTCTATAAGGGCACACGGCAGTTTTCCGTACTTCCCCATCGCAATATCGCCTCGCCAGCTCATACACGCTCCCCTCTCGCTATACAAAACAGGAAGAGCATGCACCGGCGGGCATGCGCGAGATTGCATCGCCACGCGATCCGATCAAACAACACGATCGTCAAAGAATGCCAAAGCCAAATACGCTAATACGGCAGAAGCCCCGCCTTTTCACGCTTCTTTTCCGAGCGATCGAACTCAATGCGATGGGCCTCAAGAAACACCGTATTGGGTCGCCACTGACGCTCATTCGGCTGCCTTAGCGTCGCACCCGCAAAGGAAGCGTAGCCGGTCTTATCCAGCAGGTACGATCCACACAGCCGATATTCGCCGCAAACAGGCTCAAACGAAATCAGATGAGCATCGAATAAAGCATGTAAGTCGCGCCGAAGCAGAATGCCGTTGCTGGCAACCTGCGATTTGGGTCCCGAGTAATTCTCGATATGTGCAGCCTCCAGAGCTTCGCTGACGCCGCAGTCCGACACCGCGCAACGGCCATCATAGGCGGCAACGAGCTGCTTGCGGAACCATTGCTGCCCCAATCGCTCGCGCCTTAACGCATAGCGGACCTTTTCGTCGTCGGTCGTACCCTGTCCGGCAAACTCAATATCGACGGGCATGTGCTTCAGATAGCTCATGTCGGGCGCAAAACGGGGGTCCGGTCCGCCTTTATGAACAGGACCGTGCAGAACAAACCATCCGTTTTCGGGCTCGAACCGTTCAACAAACGCAAGGCCGAGCACCTTGTAGCCCACCTCGGTTGCAAATATGACTCCGACTGGAACGCCACATTCCATGCAGTTGAGCATTTTACGGTTGTAATTCTGGTCTCGAGAACCAACGGCGCCTGGCGCTTGGACCGAATACTTAATGACCCACGTACCATCGTCCAAATAGAGCGGAGGCACATCGGTGTAGAAGCTCTTTTTAGAGTTATGGACCGAAAGCGCAAAGATCTTATTGGGATCTTGCTTCACCCGATCCTGGCCCGGCCAGAAGATCCCTGAATCCCGCGTTACGGGAAAGAAGTCCGAGCCAATTCTCAAACGATACTGATACTGAGGGCTATCTTCCTTGGTGTGGTGCGGAAGGCTGGTCCAAACGCCGCCGCGCTGTTCCTCACCCAGAAACCACTCCCATGCCTCAACGTATTCGGAAGGCACGAGACTGCAGGCGCGGTCATAGCTTGGTCCATCCATCAACGGAACAGCAAGGTCAATGTCGTTCATCGCCAGCACCTACAACCATACGAACGCGAGTCATGCCCCTCAATAATATGGCCGAGAGTCAATTATTACGAGATCTCATTCCGCGATCGGCACATCGTTGATGCTCTCGGTTTGCCGCTGGCGCGTTTGTACCCCGCTGCCCCACTTCCCTGTATACTGATGTAGCACGTGTTTCATCCGGGCTTGTTGGGCCGGATTGTTCATGGGAGGGTCTTATGGCTGCTTCGAATCCGCCTAAGGGGAGCGTTTCTTCTTCGTCCATCAAGCCGGTTACGCGCAAGGCCGTGCGTTGCCAGCGCGAGGTCGCTTGGCTTGTCACGCAGGCGGCGGGCAGGCTCGTGGCGACCACTCAGGACGTCAACGCGCCTACGCCGAGCTTTGTGCTGGCAGCGGCGCTGGATTTTGTGCGCCAATTGGAGCTTGCCGCACAGGATGCCAGCGGCCACCTCGACTACCAGAATGTTATGGCGCCCGACCTGCAAACGTTCTGCCACATGGCCAAGTTGCCCGCCGCGCCCAATGCGCTTTCGGACGCAGGCTACATGTTTACGCTTTCGGGCGCGGACCTTATCCGCGACATCTATACATACTGCAGCGAGCTCGCCGAGCGCCATGTCTTTGACGCGGCTGAAGTCAAACCGGGATATGTCATCAAGCTGGTTCTTAGGCTGTTCTTGATGGACGGGTTCGCGGCCATGCCGGCGTAAGCCGAGTCTTTAGCATCACCGTCAACTGGGCAACAACCGCTTAACCTTAGTGGGCGCCAATCGAGGGTCGATTATTGGGTCGCCTCGTCCGCTAACGCATTTATTCCACGCGCTCCAACAGTCGATACTTGCGGTTGCGGCTCGTCGCCGGCGCCGTGGGCTCAAGCTCGCCTTGAGCAATGAGCGCGTTGACGCGCGACCTAACCTGGGAAATTGTGAGCCCCGTGCGCTCTGCCAGCTCACGCGTCCCCAGCTCGCCGTAATGTTTGAGTGCCGTCACAATTAAGCCCCCGCCATGATCGACCGGCTCGATCTTTGAACGGTAAAGTACGACCTTGAACCGATCGAACCCCGGGCAGAACAGGGGCTCGGCGAGACCATGCGCGCGCATGGCATCGATCATCATCGGGATGCCTGAGCCATTGCCCTCAGCCGGCGAACCTGCACCATCCGGCAGCGGAACAATCGACATCAGTTTCACAAGCGTCGCATTGCGACATCGGGAGCTGCCGTCAAACAGGTTCTCGCGAGTCTTTCCTCCGTATAGGCCGCCGGGGTTCGTCACTTCGATACGGTCATCAAAGACGTCAACAGCGATCGACTGCCCACAGAACCGGTCTCCGTATTCTCGGTGGATTACGGCGTTGGCAATTGCCTCGCGCAGGACCTCCTCGGGAATCTCCAGCGAGTCGACACGCGAGACGCCTTTAATCATCGAGGTTCGTCGCAAATTCTTGGCGATTGCCGCGACGGCATCCGAGATCATTTCGCCCAACGTTCCCTCGCAGATCGTACGGTCCATGAACCTCAACGACCCCGCCGCGCCCTTCTGCGTTCCGGCATAGACCGCCACATCGATAAAGAGCTTGGGATAGAACTGCTGGGGATAGGCACCCGCGGCCAGGAGTCCGGCCTTAGTGACGTTGCCCTGGGAGTCGAGGAAATTCAGGCGCTCCAGCTTCGTTTTCTTGTCCGGCGCGCCGCGCATCGCACGAGGTGTCAGTGAGAAAGCACGCTCTATCGTGCGGTCGACCAGGGCCTCGTCAAAATCGCCTGCGACCGCGCCGGGCACTGCATCGCGATCACTGGGGCTCGTCCGCTCATACGATGACAAGGACAGGACCTCGGTCGACGAGAGCGGAACATCTTTATCATCGATGCGTTTGTAGCTGCCGCCTTGAGCGCCCCGCTCTATGACATAACAAGGCTTGCTCGACGGGTCGAGCTCCTCAATCGTGATGACCAGAACCACGGTGCCCTGGAGCTCCACGCGTTCAATGGTGTATTTGGGCGGATTGGCCAGTTTTCCGCGCCCGCCGGCATCACCCATGCCCGCTACGAATTGGTTGAGCACCTTCTCGGTCTCAAAGTTCTCAACCGGGACAAAGCCCGCGCGCTCGCTCACGCCGAGCACGATAATTCCGCCAGCGGTATTCGCGAATGCGCTAACCGTTTCCCATACGTCGCGGGAAAGCGTCGTGGCACTCTCCTTGACCTCGACGTTAAGATCGTCCGAGCCCATGCGCCTTAAAGACTCGAGCAGACCGGTCAGCTCGTTTTCGTTCATCTGCATGTCCTTTCGCTCGGCCCGGCGGAGAATGCCGCGAATAGATTTCCTTCGTCTCTCAGTTATCTCTCGTAATTATCTCTCGTCTTTCTGCTATCTCTCATATTAGAGATAAGTGAGAGATGAAAGATAAGATGTCTGCCATCTGTTTCATTTAAACATGTTTTTACTGGTAGAACAATCAGTATTGAGACAATACCATGATTGCTTGTCTCTTTGCTAATCAGTTATCTCTCATATTTATCTCTCGTCTTTCTGCTATCTCTCGTATTAGTGACGAATGAGAGATGAGAGATACGTGGGTGATGGGCGAGCGTGGATTTTTGGACGGTCGGAAAATCCCTCAAACAAAAAACGGGGCCGTCCTTACGCCGAACCCCGTTTTCAAACGGTCAGTTAGTTATCCAACGCGCGAGCATAGCAGTCAAAATTACGCCGCCGCGAACACTCCCAAGCCCGTTCCGATGATGCAGATCGCGAAGATGCCAATAATAATCCAAATGGTCTTGACACCCTTTTTGTATAGGGCAACGCAAGCGAACGTTGCCAGCAAGGGCAGCAGACCGGGGAAGATCGAATCGAACAGATCCTGCAGGACAATCTCCGAACCACCCACATCAAAGGTCAAAGCCGTGGACAGCGAGACCTGTGCCGCAATCATCGCGCCAATGACGGTCATTCCGAGAACGCCGGCAGCATGCGTCATGCGAGACATAAGGTTGTTCTCTTCGGACTGCTGCAGGAACTTGGTTCCCAGGTCGTATCCCAGATGGGCGGCGACGATACGCGTTGCAAAGTTAATCACGGAGTAGAGAAGGAAGACGGAGACGGGAAGGGCGAGCGCGACGGCAGTTGCCGTGCCCGTACCCGTAATGACGGCAAACGCGCAGCCAAGCACGCCGAAGGCATAGACCTCAGGAGGAACCGCCGCGCCGACCATGATGGCGCCCATGAACATGGACTCCAAAGCAGCGCCGACGATAACTCCCTGCTGGACATCGCCAAGGATCAAGCCGACAAACAGGCTCGTAAACAGCGGACGACCAAGCATCGTAATGCCAAATGCTTGCTCGTCCATAGACGCTATAATGCGACCAGCGCAACTTGGAGGTACTGGGCAACTATTCTGATTAACCCCAGAAATAAGCCTGCAGGCGAGACGTTCAGAACAGCTCGCCTGCAGGCAACAGCAGCAATTTGAAAGGATTAGTAGTTCATCTGGTGATAGTAACGACGCGTGGTGAGCGGGTGGTTGCGGACGTGCTCGAGATGGCAGCTCAGGCGCTCGGTGATGGTGTAGGTGACCATCGGGGAGACGATCTTGCGGAACTCGGGGTCGCTGAACGGCAGCTCGACCTCGGCGGTGTCGAACTTGTTCACGCGGACATGGACGCCCTTCTCGTCGGCGAGCATGTGGGTGAAGTTGTCCACGCGGTCCATGAGCTTGCGGGTGTCGTCCTCGCCGTAGAGCATGATGAGGCTCGTGCCCTCCTCGCACAGCTCGATGGTGCCGTGGAAGAACTCGGCGGCGTGGATGGACTTGGTCTTGATCCACTGCATCTCCTCGAGGATGCACATGGCGTAGTCGTAGGCCTCGCCCCAGAGCATGCCGGAGCCGATCACCATGTGGTAGTCGGTGTCCTTGAAGTCCTCGGCCATGGCGGCGCAGCGCTCGTCCTGGGCGTCCTTGGCCTTGATGAGGTACGGGGCGATGTTGCCGAACTCCTCCATGAAGGTGTCGTACTTGGGGAAGGCGCCGGCGTTCTTGAGGAAGCGGGCGACCAGCGTGATCTGGTAGGTGTAGATGGCCTCGCACAGGACGTCGTCCTCGGCGAAGCTGAAGAACTTGTAGTCGGCGTACTCGGTGGCCGGGGTGTTGTCGTTGGAGACGTACATCAGCGTGCGGGCGCCCTGCTCCTGGCAGAACTTGGCGGCCTCGATGATCTCGGGGGTGGTGCCGGTACGGGTGGAGAAGACGCAGACCGAGTCCTTGTTGAAGGCCTTGGGCGGGCACGCGAGGAACTCAGCGGCGATCTCGCAGTGGACGTCGACGTCGGCCGTGGTGGTCTCGACCCAGTACTTCATCGGGAGCGTGTGGGCCCAGGTGCCGCCGCAGCCGATGAAGAAGATGTTGGAATAACCCTGCTCGCAGACCTTGTCCACGGCAGCCTCAATCTGAGGACGGAGAGCGAGGGCATCGCTCACAACCTTCTCGTAACGAGGCTCATCGAAATTGAACATATCTAATATCCCTTCGTTTAATAGAGTGAAATTCGTTTCAATTGACAACTTGTCATTTCACTACGTATTAATACTTAATGACCTAAAAAATACCTTTCTAGGAAATGGAAGCTTGGCCGTCTTTCATCTCGGCGAGTTTATGCTCGAATCCAAAGCCGCCGGGTTTAAGGCAATTCTTAGCTGAATAGTCAGCAGCGAATTCCATTGCATCCCGAATGATCTCCACATCGAGCGGTTGCTTTTTACTCCAGCCATGCGAGAAACAGCTCACAACAAACGCAGTGATATACGAATCTCCCGCGCCCATGGTGTCAAGCGCATCTACGGGTCTTATATTTCCCTGGTACCATCGGGAACCGTCAAAGAACACAGGCCCTGCAGATCCCCGTGTAGCAATCGTGTAGCGACAACCATGCTCTATGGCCCTCTTCAATAGAACTTGAATCTGTTGATCGCTCTCGCCGGAACAGGAAAACAGACCAAGGGTTGTAGCAGGGCAAACAAGATCGAAATATGCGTCGGTTCGATACTTATCTTTAACGGAAAAGTCGTAAATCACCACAGCGGGAAGATCTTGAACTAGGTGCACATCATCCTGCAGCTTTGCATTGACGCTGGTAAAAACCGCATCGAATCCCTGAAGAAACTTGACATCAGAATCGTTGATATGGGTTTTGTGCGCCCAGCAAGTCCCCGTATCGTAACCAACTTCGACACGTTCACCGTTGTAAACATTTACATCGCAAGTCTTGGTTGTTGCTTTTTCAGGCATGCATGATTGCGAAAGGTCAACGTTCAGCGAAGAAAGGGCATCGGTGATTATTCGCCCTCCCAGGTCGTTGCCGATCTCCCCAATATACGCAGCCTGTGCGCCAAGCATGCTTGCATGGGCAGCGACGTTTACGGCATTGCCACCAGGATACATAACGCCTTTGTTGAGATAGCGATCAATAACGTTGTCACCAATTGCTGCGATTTTCACCTCAACGCCTCCCATCACGTACGGTCTTTATTAGTACTCGACCTTGCGGTAATAACGGCGGATGTCGAGCGAATGGTCACGAATTTCCTCGAAATTCTTGCTCACACGCGAGAGAATGGCATTGAGCACCACCGGAGAAAGCATCCAGCGGAATTCATCACTGATACCCGGCAACTCATAATCATGTGTATCGAATACGGTGAAATCATCCGCATATTGCTTACAGAAGCGTGCAACGCGCTCATCAAGAGGCCTAGTCTGCGCCTCCGTCATTGCGAGCGCGACACAAACGCCCGGCTCAACAAGTTCGATAGTGCCATGGAAGAACTCAGGCGATGTAACGGATTTGGTGCGCAGCCATTGGGACTCCTCGAGCACACACATGGCAAAAGAATACGTGGGGCCCCACAGATTGCCAGAACCAATCCAAATCTGATACGGATCGTCCTTGTGCTTCAGAGCATATGCGCGAGCCATCTCGTCAGCGTTCTTGCCGACGGAAACGAGAGCAGCGGGGAGATTCACAAGCTCATCAGCGAAGCGATCGTAGTCATCGAAAAAGCCCCTGTTCTTGAGAATCTTTCCAATCAGAAGGTACAGCACGAGTTCCATAGGACGGCCCTGCTTATAGATCACTCCATAATCGGAAAGTTCACCAAGCGGTGAACCGTCCACGCCAAGCGTAGAGACAATGGTGCAGCCTGCGTCTTTTGCCGCCTTTGCCGCCGCGACCGTCTCTTTGGTGTCGCCCGACTTAGACGCCATGAACGCCAAGGTCCCCTTACCGATGCGCCGATTGCCAACCGTGAGGAAATCTGCCGAAACTTGGGACTGGACAGGAATATCGGACATAACAGAAACCATATAGTCAAACGGCTGCATCATCGCAAGCGAGCCACCTGACGAGGTGAAGAAAATCGAATCGAAACCCTTTTCGCAAATTTCGTCAGCAATGCGTTCAATTTCGGCACGTTGATTGTAGATATAAGCACCGTTATCGAGAATTGCCTGTTCATCAAATGAAACCATGAGATATGCCTTTCTAATTCAATTGGGCCAGACGGCGAAATCAACCATTTAGATTGCAAACACTCCGAAGAAGGAGCCAACGATACCAACCGCCATGAGAATAACGAGAATCCAAGCAATCTTGACCTTGTGCTGGACGAGTTCGTAAACTCCAAGTGTCACAAGCAGCGGCAGCAGGCTCGGCATGATACCGTCGATGATGCTTTGGATAGTCTGCGCACTGTCGCCGGTACCGAGAGAACCAGCCACGCTGACCGATACAAGGTTGGGCACCATAGCGCCGATAACCATAAGACCGAGAATTGCAGCCCCCATAGTGAGCTTTGGCATAAGACCAGATTTCTCGATCTTGCTCAAGAAACTGGTTCCGAATCCATAGCCCCATTTAAGGCAGAACCAACGAATCAGATAATGCGGAACATTGAATACGACAAGGAAGAGAAGCGGGCCGAGAATGTTACCCTGCATAGCAAGCGACACACCCAAGCCAGTGGCGATGACACGCAACGTTCCCCAGAACAGAGAGTCACCGATGCCGGCCAGCGGACTCATAAGAGCGGCCTTTACGCTGTTGATGGAGGATTCGTCAAAATCCTCTTCGTTAGCGTTTGCCTCTTCCATCGCTGCCGAAATGCCCAGAATTAATGTTGAGACATAAGGAGTGGTGTTGAAGAACTCCATGTGACGCTTAGCAGCAGCAGCCTGGTCATCCTTATTCTTATACACGCGACGAATGATGGGAAGCATAGAGAAGCAGTATCCCATGTGCTGCTGGCGCTCGTAGTTCCAGGAGTACTCCATCGTAAGCGAACGGAAAAATACCGATTTTAGATCACGCTTTGTAATCTTGTTGGAACTGGTGTCATTAGAAGTCGTCATCGTCGAAGCTCCCTTCCGAACTAAGCTGTGGCGTCTGAGCAATGAAGTTTGGCTGGACCACCACGAGGATTACTGCGAGGCAAAGCCCAATGATGGCAATACCAAGGATTGGAATGCTCATGTAGGCACAGAGCGCAAACCCGAGCACGAAGAAAATAGCAGTCTGCTTGTTGACAATCATTGAAGCGAGCAGTGCAATGCCGAGCGCAGGGATGAATCCACCCGCAATAACCAGGCCGTTACTTACAAACTCGGGAATTGCGTTAAGCACCGCGTTCATAACCGGCGTTCCGAGATAGAAAGCAAGGGAGCACACGAAAAAGCGAGGAAGCGATTTGACGATGAATCCACCAAGCAGATGCATCCGCTCCATACCTTTGAGGTCGCCCTTTGCCACACAGTCGTCCGCTTTATGGACGAAAAACGGCATCACGATCAGCGTAAGCGCGTTATCGATGATGAGATAAAGCGACGCAATCGGAAAAGCGAGCGTCAGCGCAACTTCAGCGCCTTGACCCGTCGAAATTGCAAAGGCAGTGCCCAAAATACCACCGGTGATAACGTCAGGCGGAACGGCCGCCCCGATGGTAACCGATCCAATGAACACCATTTCAAGCGTGGCGCCGACAATAATGCCCGTCTGCAAATCACCCATCACAAGACCGATGAGGACGCCCGTGACAATCGGGCGAGAAGCAAGGCAAGTGCCAAGTGCCCACTCAAATGTCACGCACATTGCAACGAGGCCGATAAGGATCGCTTGAGTCAACATGAGAGATCCCCTTTCTATTGTATGTGCTTAAATCAAAATCTTCTCGTCTCTAGGTACCTGCCTGATCTCCACCTCGATTCCGGCATCACTGAGCTCATGTAGAAGCTCCACGTCGCGATCGGTAGCGAAAACCGTTGAAGATAGGCGTACATCTGCACCCTCACGCGGCTTCGTTCCTCCAATGTTGATATGCTTGATTTCGCTGTAGCCCTTCGCCAAGCGGTAAGCATCTTCGATGCTTTCAACGACAATGAACAAACGGTACTTATCGGTCACACCGCTCCTAAGAGCCTCGATAGAATCATCGACCGATTTGATAACCAATTTGACGCCTGCCGGACGTGCCAGCTTAAGCGTCGTCTTGCGCACGTCATCTTTCACAACCGCATCGCAGGCAATCAAAATGCAATTGGTGTCAAGCTCTTGCGTCCAAGTCATGGCAACCTGACCATGAAGCAAGCGATGGTCAACTCTCAGCAGCTTAATCATCTTTGTTCCTTTCTCAAAAATCCTCGTCTTCTTCTACCGAATTTGGCAGCGAACATAGGCATGTGCCCTTTTGGCGGACACTTGAAACCAATGCAGCGAGCTCGGCGTCATCAAGTGTGCTCAATTTCGAAAACACTTCGAGCACTAGTGGTAGCGACATGCCGGCAATGAGCCTTAGAGAATCGTCACCCAACCTTTCCATAAAAGCGTTATTCACTGACCCACCATAGACATCAGTGATGACAATCCACTGGTCTGCTGGGTCGCGAGAACGGTCCCAAAAATCTATCAACTCGTTTACATCCATCGTGTCCTCATCGACATATGCGCATAGCACCTTAACGCGAGGATCTTCACCGCAAAATAGCTGGAGCGTTTCACGCATCGCTCTAGCAAGTGGTCCATGGCTGGCCAAGAGCAACTTCCTCATTTATCTCCCAATCTCAGTCAATCATCTGTTAATAGAACGTTATATTTTGTATTGTTATCTACAGTATCCTCGAAACTTTCGCTTTGTCAAGACAGATCAATCAAGCTTCCTAAGCGGTAATAATTCGCCCGTAAACAGCAAAAAAACGCCCCTTTGTCGGGGCGTTTTCAATCTCTTGTTATTCGGTTAAGAAAGATCCGGGGTTTGGCTTTCGCTAGAGATAAAACTTTAAGCGCTCAGTGCAGTACACCTGCCGCGAAATAAACAATGGCACTCCCTGCGCGCTGCAACGCTTATCTACAAATAATAAAAGGGCAGATCCCGGCTTTACATTCAAATGTTCTGCCTCGTAAGCACTTGCAAAGCACACCTGCAACGTTCGCTCGTTATTGCCAAGTTCGATATGGCGTCTTCCCAGCACCTCAAGTAGAGAACCCGATAAATCTTCATGTTCCAAAAAGGCAAGAGAAGGAGTGTAGCTATTGGTTTCCAACATAGTTGGCACGCCATCGACTAAGCGCAAACGTCTAGTCTGAAGAATATTCTCGTCCTCCTGGACCTGAAGAAAACGCACGTCGCGCAGCGTAGGATAAATCCAAGCTACTTCGAGCACTACGGTAGAAGGCTTTTTATTTTCTTGAATGCAGGAATGGGTGAAGCTTTCCTGGTCATCGGCTGCATAGGCATTGCGTGTCGTGGTAACAAAAGTCCCTTTCCCTCGCGTGCGCTCAACGATATCGGCATCCTCTAGTTCCTTGATTGCCGATCGAACGGTAATACGACTAACGCCATATTCCTCCATAAGCTCCGTCTCAGTAGGAAGCTTATCCCCTTCGCTATATACGCCACTTTCTATTCGACTCACAAGATCGTGAACGATCTGCTTATACAATGGAACAGCGCTCTCCACTTTAACCATTATTCAACCTATTGCTTTCTACACTCAACGGCTTCAAGTCCCTGCCAATTGATGCCGAGTTGATTAGCCTTAATCGAAAAGAAGTATTTGAAATAATCACCCAACATCACCTGCTTAGTAAAGTGCACTGGCTTACCAGTGCTCATATAAACGGTCTCACTCAATATAAACATCGCAGCTTCTCCTGCGATGTTAAGGATGCGCTTCTCCTCATCCGTAGCAAGCCCTGCTTCAAGCACAATAGACGGGAAACAATTATCCTCTAGTCGCAGCCCCGTCTCTCTCTCAATCGTTTCATAAAGTGATGCGTTATCCATATCGACACCCAGTAAAAACCCGAAGTTCTTTACTGGAAGATAAATATGTTCAATCATTGCATTTATGTGGTTAATTGACCTCACACGTTTGAGGTAAACCGCAGATTCATTCTCTTCCATTCGCAAATGACGACGGACGGCAACGGGCGGCTCGACCTCCTGAAGAGCGAGAACACGAGACGAGGTTTCGATATTATTTTCATGGCAAAAATAAGTGAAACCCTTAAACGTGCTCAAGCTCGAGACGATTTTAGGCTGCCGGATAAATGTGCCTTTGCCATGACGCGTATCAAGCACGTCGTCATCCACAAGAGTTTGAATTGCCTTCCGTATCGTCGCGCGGCTAACCTCGTATTCTTCGCAAAAACCATTTTCGCTAGGCAACACGCCACTTTCGGAAAACTCGCCCATCTCAATACGGCGGCGCAAATCATCAGCTACTTGTACATATAGCGGCACAGCACTAGTCGGGTTAATCATAACGTTCTCCGTACAACATTCTATGAAACTTCTATACGTTATAAGATAACTTATTACGTATTATTTTGAAAGAAATAGACGGTTCAATCTTATTTTTGAACCGTCTACAATATCAAACACTCCATATGAAGGTGTCGAATGCCACTTGTGGCGCAAACAAGAGGGGCATTTGGCAAAAATGCCCCATTTCGCCTTGAAGTCGCTACCGTGAAATGCCAACGAGCCACATGGTCGAGTCCAAGCAAATACGACCTCAAGCGGCTATTTCCGAGCATAGTAACGGCCGCTGAAAGCTGCTTTAGTAGTTCATCTGGTGATAGTAACGACGCGTGGTGAGCGGGTGGTTGCGGACGTGCTCGAGATGGCAGCTCAGGCGCTCGGTGATGGTGTAGGTGACCATCGGGGAGACGATCTTGCGGAACTCGGGGTCGCTGAACGGCAGCTCGACCTCGGCGGTGTCGAACTTGTTCACGCGGACATGGACGCCCTTCTCGTCGGCGAGCATGTGGGTGAAGTTGTCCACGCGGTCCATGAGCTTGCGGGTGTCGTCCTCGCCGTAGAGCATGATGAGGCTCGTGCCCTCCTCGCACAGCTCGATGGTGCCGTGGAAGAACTCGGCGGCGTGGATGGACTTGGTCTTGATCCACTGCATCTCCTCGAGGATGCACATGGCGTAGTCGTAGGCCTCGCCCCAGAGCATGCCGGAGCCGATCACCATGTGGTAGTCGGTGTCCTTGAAGTCCTCGGCCATGGCGGCGCAGCGCTCGTCCTGGGCGTCCTTGGCCTTGATGAGGTACGGGGCGATGTTGCCGAACTCCTCCATGAAGGTGTCGTACTTGGGGAAGGCGCCGGCGTTCTTGAGGAAGCGGGCGACCAGCGTGATCTGGTAGGTGTAGATGGCCTCGCACAGGACGTCGTCCTCGGCGAAGCTGAAGAACTTGTAGTCGGCGTACTCGGTGGCCGGGGTGTTGTCGTTGGAGACGTACATCAGCGTGCGGGCGCCCTGCTCCTGGCAGAACTTGGCGGCCTCGATGATCTCGGGGGTGGTGCCGGTACGGGTGGAGAAGACGCAGACCGAGTCCTTGTTGAAGGCCTTGGGCGGGCACGCGAGGAACTCAGCGGCGATCTCGCAGTGGACGTCGACGTCGGCCGTGGTGGTCTCGACCCAGTACTTCATCGGGAGCGTGTGGGCCCAGGTGCCGCCGCAGCCGATGAAGAAGATGTTGGAATAACCCTGCTCGCAGACCTTGTCCACGGCAGCCTCAATCTGAGGACGGAGAGCGAGGGCATCGCTCACAACCTTCTCGTAACGAGGCTCATCGAAATTGAACATCCCTTACTCCTAACTCACTTAGATGAACCCTTCATTCATCCCATAACGTTATAATACTTTATATAACTAACTATGCAAGTACTATTTTGGTCCCGTTCTTTCATCAAGCCCCTTAAAACAACAATCGGCGTTGTTAGACACAGCGTGCAAGTTCATTGAACGATTCAATATGCATCGTCTCTAGTTAAATGACGTCCTATGCAAATACCTTTAATCCGCTTGGGGCCGACGAATCTTTTGACTGTCCGCAGAAGCTTTCCCGGAATTCCCTATGGATAGACGCGCCGGTAATCGCTTCGTTATCTGGCTTATTGCGCATTGCCGGGGCGTCTGGGAGAAAGCACAATCTACCGCGTGGTCAACTAGCGTTTCATCGGAATCGACCGCATCCGCGCCAAATACTAAATCGCAATCGTTGAAACTCGTCCGATCATATGGCGGCAATTTCTCGCCTTAAAAATGAGCACGAAATAAGGGGGCAGCTGTTTGCAACTTGCTTTATTCGTAAGTGTTTTTACTGAAAAAACAATCACCGACCAAACAGCACTATTAATTGTTTGGCTCTTTGCTGTACAGCCATCTTTCGTATACGTCTCTCGTCTATCTCTCATCTCACGGTTGGAGACGAAAGGTGTGCGGGAGTGGATAATTGGACGGCATTTGGACCTGCGACGGATTATTTCATCCGAAAATCCACGCTCATTCGGCGGGCACGCGGGGCCTATGCCCAATCCGCTGGCATCGTCTTCAGTTCGCCGCAGAGCCGCGGTCCCATATGGGTATACTCTCGAGGATTCGACTCGATTCGCCCCCGCTGGGGCGTCAAAGGAGACTGCATATGCCCATCACCTCAACCGACCCGCGCGCCGCTGCTGCCGCGCTGCTGGTGCCCGGCACCACCTGCCACGGCTTTGCCGTCGAGCGTTGCGAGACCGTGCCCGAGCTCGACTCGGACGCCTACGTGCTGCGCCACACTGCCTCGGGCGCTCGCCTGCTGTACCTGGCGTGCGACGACGAGAACAAGGCCTTTGCCATTGGCTTTAAGACGCCGCCGGCCGATTCCACCGGCGTGTTCCATATTCTTGAGCACTCGGTGCTGTGCGGATCGGCCAAGTTCCCCGTCAAGGAGCCATTCGTCGATCTGATCAAGAGCTCCATGCAGACGTTCCTCAACGCCATGACCTACCCCGACAAGACCATCTACCCCGTTGCCACCACCAACGAGCAGGATCTGTACAACCTGATGGACGTGTACCTGGACGCCGTGTTCAACCCGGCCATCTATACCAAGCCGACCATTTTTGAGCAGGAGGGCTGGCACTACGAGCTGGACCTGCCGGAGGGCGCCGAGGGCGAAGGCAGCGCCGCCAGCCTGCGCGAGGGCACGCTGCGCTATAACGGCGTGGTGTTCAACGAGATGAAGGGCGCGCTGTCCGACCCCATGAGTGTGCTGGACGACGCCGTCAACGCCGCGCTCTATCCCGACACCGCCTATGCGCACGAGAGCGGTGGCGACCCGCGCGCGATTCCCGCGCTCACCTACGAGCAGTTCCTGGACACGCACGCGCGCCACTACAATCCTTCCAACTCCTACATCACGCTCTACGGCGACCTGGACGTGGACCGCGCCCTGGCCTTTTTGGACGAGCGCTATCTGTCGCAGCCGAGTGCCGCAAGTCGGCGCATGGACGCAGCCGTTGCCGCCGGCGAGGACCCGTCCACGCTGGCGCCCAATCCGCTGGATGCGCAGACGCCCGTGACCTGCGAGTATAAGCGTGTCGAGATGGCCACCACGCCCGAGAACGCCCTGGTGGGCCTGGGCCTGGTGCTGGGCAGCGCGCTCGACCGCAAGCGCACAATCGCGGCGGACATCCTGTTCGAGGCACTGCTGGGCTCCAACGAGGCACCAGTTAAGAAGGCCATTCTGGCCGCCGGCCTGGGCGGCAACGTGGTGAGCTACACCGCGGCCGAGAGCCTGCAGCCCTACGAGCTCATCATGCTGCAGAACGCGCAGCCCGGCGTGGCGCGCGAGCTGCGTCGCGTATTCCAGGACGCCTGCCGCGACCTGTGCGAGCACGGCGTTTCGCGCGAGCGCCTGGAAGCTATCATCAGCAGCAACGAATACGACCTGCGCCAGCGCGACTATGGCATCGCCGATGGCGTGGCCATTGCGTGCGACGCGCTGAGCACTTGGCTCTACGATGACGACGCCGCGACGCTGGCGCTCAAGTACGGCCCGGTGTACGAGGAGCTGCGTGGCGAGCTGGACGGCAGCTACTTTGAGGACCTTCTGCGCGAGCTCGTGCTCCAGAACGATCACATGGCGCTGGTCGAGTTGGTTCCGGTAGACGCTGCCGAGGGTGCGGAGAGCGCCGAAGCTGCCGAGCTGGCTACCAAGCGCGACGCCATGACCGATGCCGAGCTGGCGGACGTGGTCGAGCGCACGGCCGCGCTGCGTGCCGCGCAGGAGGCCGAGGACACGCCCGAGGACAAGGCCACGCTGCCGCGCCTGCGTGTATCCGACATTGGCGAGGCGCGTCCCGAGCCGCCGCTGGTTGTGGACACGACCGCGCCCATCCCCTGTCTGCGCCACGGCATCCCCACCAACCGCCTGGCCTACGCCATGCAGTATTTCGACCTGAGCTGCGTCGCATTTGAGGACCTGCCCTACGTGACGCTGCTCTGCCGCCTGCTCAAGCAGCTGCCCACGCGCGAGCACTCGGCCGAGGAGCTCGACAACTTGCTCGCCGGCAAGCTGGGCTTTTTAAGCTTTACGACCGAGGTCATGACGCAGCCCGACGTGGACGGCGTGCGCCCCTACCTGCTGGTGAGCGCCGGCGCCCTGTCCGAGAAGATCGACGCGCTGGCGAGCCTGCCGCGCGAGGTGTGGTCGAGCACGCTACTGGCGGATGCCGACGCCGACCGCGTTCGCGACGTGCTCACGCAGATTCGCATTGGGCTTGAGCAGGGCTTTATCAACAACGGCCACTCGGCGGCGCTGGGTCGCGCGATGAGCTACAGCTCGCCTTCGGCCGTGGTGCGCGAGCAGCTTTCGGGCGTGGACTTCTACCTGTTCCTGCGCGATCTGCTCGAGCACTTTGACGAGCGACTGGACGGCCTGCGCGCCAAGCTTGCCGAGCTGGCAGACCACATCTTTGTGGCCGATGGCTGCATGGCGAGCTTTACCGGCAGCGACGAGGACTTTGACGCGTACTGGGATGCCGCGGGCGACCTGGGGCTTGACGCGGGTGACGGCGCCGATGCCGGCCGCAACGCGCTCGTGGTGCCGGAGCCGCGCGACCGTCACGAGGCTTTCGTCATCCCCAGCGACATCTGCTTTGCTGCGCGCGCGTGCGACCCGCGCCGTCTGGGCATTGACGTGACGGGCGCCTGGGCGGTTGCCGCCAACGCGCTCTCCTACGACTACCTGTGGAACGAGATCCGCGTGAAGGGCGGTGCGTACGGATGCGGATTCCGCGCGGCCGGCGAGCGCCAGACGGCGTTCTACACCTACCGCGACCCGGCGGTCGATCCTTCGATTGAGCGCATGGAACGCGCGGGCGCATGGCTCGGCAGCTTTGAGCCCGACGAGGCCGCCTTCGAGGGCTTTATCGTGAGCTGCGTGAGCGGCATGGACGCGCCCGTGAAGCCGTACGCGCTCACCAAGCGCCGCAATACGACCTACCTGGCTGGGCTCGATCCGCACGCGCGCGAGGAGCGCCGCGCCCAGATGCTCGCGGCCACGCCCGCTGAGCTTCGCTCGCTCGGCGCCGATGTGACGCGTATTGCGGCCGTCGCACCCACCTGCGTCTTTGGCGGCCGCGACGTCATCGCCAAGAGCAACGCCGGCTTTAACGTCGTCGACCTGCTGGCCTAGCCACAGTCAAGCAAAACCACCACAAAGGGGACAGGCACCTTTGTGGTGGTTTGCGAGTGGGCCGCTACTTGATAAACGGGTTCAGCCTGGCCTCTAACGGATTGAGCTCGTACATGGTTGCAAAGCACTCACGACCATAATCGGAGTCGTTGCTCCAGCTACCCTGGTCGACGTCGTACTCTGCATCCAGACGAATCCACTCCTCCGGCTTGTTCTTCTCGTGCTTGTTACAGAAGTAGCGCTGGTACTCGACCTCGTGCTCAAACTCAAACTCGGCATCCGAACCGCGTCCGGCATACTCGTCGACCGACGTCAGGTTGCCGTACTCGTCGTAATAGAACTCCGCATAGCCGCCGCGCTCGGAATCGATCCTGTCGAGCTTTCCGTCGCTGTACGAATAATCCACCGCTGCGTACGAGTTCAGCGAGCCGTAGTCGTTGCCGTGCGAGTCATATGCCACAGGCGAGATACGCGAAATGTTGCCGTCCTTGCCATACTCGTAGCCCGCGGTAATCGTCCACGTAGTTCCCACCGTGTCGCCCTGGCAGTCCAGCGTAAAGGACGTCACGCGATCCTTGTCGTATCCGTACGAATACACGACCGTCCGAGGATTGGCCGGGCTGGTATCGGTGTTGGTCACCATGTTGCCGTCCTGGTAGACATACGTGCTCGCGCTCTCGCCGTAACCCGCATGGGTCGTCTTGTTGATCAGGTTTCCGTCCGCGTCGTAGGTAAACGTCGTGGTGCTCGACGAATCGCTCATGTCGGCATCGCAGTCGATGCGCGTGACGTTACCGTCGGCGTCGTACGTAAACGTGTTGACGTTCTCGTAACCGCCCGCCAGATCTTCCTCAATCTCCGAAATGCGATGCGACTCATCGTGCTCGACGCTGTAGCTTACACCGCCACCTTGCTTGACGGCAGACGTGAAGCCCGTGACGTAGCCGTTTTCATCGCGCTCGATCTCGTAGATATCGCCGTACTGGTCCGATTTATCGGTGCCTTCATAGGACACCGGCAGCCACAGCTCGTCGAGCTGCGTGTCCTTAATGCCGCCAACCTTCGTATCCTGCGGCAGTGCCAACGTGGCGAGCTTCTTTTTACCCGAAAGATCGACGCTTTTGAGCTCCCCGGCATTTGAAAGGTCGAGCTTCTCGATGTTGTCGCAACCGTCCAGGTTAACGACGGTGACGTTGCTCGCCGAGTTAAGCTCGACGGTCTTAAGGTCGCCGCAGCCCGAGAGGTCCAGGTTGACGAGTTTATCCCCACCGTATTCCACACTGGTAACGTTGGGGAACACCTTGCCCAGACCCTGCGTTGACGTAACGCCGTCCAGCTCGATCGACGTCACCGCCTTGGCCTCGTCGCGTGAGATACGGCCGTCACCGTTAGTGTCGTACTTGGTCGAGACAAGCGCACGCATGCCGCTGTCCGGAAAGATTTTCTCGTCGATAGGCGTGGTCGCGATCTGCGTAAAGTAGAACAGCGCACCGCCGCCGATGCCCGCCGCCACGGCAAGCACCGCGGCAAGGGCGATGAGGGGCTTCTTGGAACGCTTGCGCCGCACGGGCTGCTG
Organism: uncultured Collinsella sp.; assembly: GCA_902490305.1. Lineage (GTDB taxonomy): Bacteria > Actinomycetota > Coriobacteriia > Coriobacteriales > Coriobacteriaceae > Collinsella. The sequence continues at coordinate 38,373 of CABUDI010000002.1, read as the reverse complement.
CACGGGCACGTATTGCCCAGGAGCGGGCGTGGCAGGCTGGGGTTGCTGCGTGGCCGCGACCTGGTCGGGTGCTACGGGCGCGCCGCATACGGGGCAAAAGAGGGCGTCGTCGACAAGCGGCGTGCCACACGAGCGACAAAACATGACGGGCTCCTTTCGGTTCATTCCTTCCACCATGAAGGTAAACCCAAAAATGCAGCCCTTGTTGCGCAACAAAGCCAAGCGGGAGCCAAACCACCACAAAGGGGACAGGCACCTTTGTGGTGGTTCGAACACTTGTTCTATACGTACACATGTTCTATAGTAGGGATGCTTGCATCGGACTTAAATTGCAACTAGGATATAGTTGCAGAATGTGAGGCGGGATGACGCGGACCGATAAACTCATCGCCCAACTACTTAGCTGCCCTTCGACGTATCGGTATACCGATTTTTTAAAAGTCATGGCTTCATATGGCTTTGAAATGGACAACAAAGGCAAGACATCCGGATCGCGCGTTCGCTTCTACAGGCCATCAGATGGCAGGATGTTCGTAATGCACGCGCCACATCCATCTGACGAATTGACAGCGGGGACCATTCGAAACATCGTTCGATTTCTGCAAGATGTCGGAGGTAGTCATGAGTAACGTTTTGGCATACAAGGGTTATTTCGCCCCAGTCGAGTTCGATGCCGAACAGCATGTGCTAACAGGTATGGTCACCGGCATTAGGGATGCAATTGTGTTTGAAGGCTCTACGGTTAAAGAAGTGGAACAATGCTTCCACGACGCCGTCGACGATTACCTTGAGTTTTGCGCCGAGAAGGGCAAGGAACCCGAGCGGGCTTTTAAGGGGTCGTTCAACGTAAGAACGGGCTCTGAGCTCCACAAGCAAGCAGCGCTGGCAGCGGCAAAGAAGGGTGAGTCACTCAATAAGTTTGTGACTGAGGCGATTGCTGCGGCGTTATAGCATTAACGCACAGGCCCAAACAACCACAAAGGGCGCAGTTCACAGGCATATTTGCGGTGACCTTACTGCCCATATCGCGTTTGCCCAGATAAAAGCTGCCAAAATAAACCTGTCCCTTTTTGGTAGGTTTGGGAGATGAGACTGGGATGGATAAGGCTGAGTTGCGGCGGGCAGTGATTGCTCGGCGCGATGCTATTGATTTGGATGTTCGGGCGGCAAAGTCCGCCGCTATCTGCGCGCGGCTTGTTGAGCTGATGGAGCCCAGCGGCGCTGCGGGCCAACGCACCGTTGCCGTCTATGCCGCGATGGGTTCCGAGGTCGACCCAGCCGCGTTTGCCGCCGCGGCCGTCGCGCGTGGCTGGCGCGTAGCCTATCCGTGCATGCTCTCGGCAAGCGACGCCGCCGCATGCGGCCAGCGCATGTGCATGCGGGCAGTCTCTGCCGGCGATGCGTCCGAGGCCCCGTTTATCGCCCACCCTACGCGGGCCTTCGCAGCCACGGACGTCGACAGCGACCACTTCCCCATCGTGCCCGCCGCCGAGCTCGACATGGTTGTCGTGCCGCTCGTGGCTTTCGACCGCACCGGCGCGCGCCTGGGCTACGGCGGCGGCTGTTACGACCGCTACCTGCCCACGCTTTCGGCAACATGCCAGGTCGTCGGCATCGCCTTTGACGAGCAACGCGTCGACCACGTTCCCACCGATGCGCACGACCTGCCGCTGTCCCACATCGTCAGCGCCTAGCCGCCGCTGTATCGCACCCGCAAGATGAGCGTGGAAAATCTCCCACTTTGAGCCCCCTTACGAGCCAAAAACGGGAGATTATCCATGCTCATTCAACAAGCGTCCGAAAATCCACGCTCGTCCGTCCGATTTTCCACGCTTGTGCAGCCAAACGCCCTGCAACTGCCTCAGCACGCACGCGGCACGCCGGCGACCTTGAGCTTGCGATCGAGTTTTGTCGGATCCCTTAGATCATCCCAGCACAAGCGCACGATTTTGCAGTTATCAAGCAGCGAAAGCCTCGACTCGCGCTGGCGCTCATCGAACTGCGCCTTCGCGAGCTTGCCCTCCTCCGCCGCCTTCTCGCTTTTAACGAATCCGTCGAACTCCCCGATAATCAGCCGGTCGCCCACGCGCCACAAGTAGTCGACGCGATACGGTCGTCCCGGCTCAACCGGGTCGAACAGCTCAACTTGCAGCTCCGGCGTCTGCCAGCCGCGCTCGATCATCAGGGCACGCGCCTTGGACTCGCCGCCGCTTTCCGACAGCCCATCGGCACATCGTGCAACCCTGCGCGCCGTCACAACGCCGCGACGATTCAGGCCAAGCTTGTCGACAGTCTCAACGAGATGCTCCTTCGACAAAAGTTGCTCATGGAGCGCCGAATCCGCGATGATCAGTCCCTCGACAAACGATGCATCGACCAAGCAATCCGTAATCGTTTGATCGATATCGGTTACGGCGATCTCCATCTGGGTGGCCCGTGTTTGACGAGCATAGCGATGACGAATGACCTGAGAGCCCGGCGTCGTCGATTGGGCTGGCATCGCGGCGATATGGATGTGCGTCAAATTGGCATGCGAAACCGAAAGGCCATAGATAACAGCCGCCGTATAGGAGCAAAATGTCCAGTCGGGGTGCTTTTGCGCAAGCGCCCGCACCCGATGCAGATAACGCTGCCGAAACTTGAGCTCGGACCAGTATTCCGGACGCGCATACAGCCCCGGCATGACCGCTTCGAGACTTCCCGCCTCCGCCCGCCGCTCAATCTGCTTTGCCTCCGCCGCCGTGCGCGCGTACACGCAGCTCATCTGCTGTTCGCATGCTTTAATGTGACTTGCAAGCCTTTGATTCGCCGTCATGTTTCCCATGTCGCCTCCCAAATCTTGGAACGGCGCAAACGTACCAGACGGTTTCATGCGAAGTCTGACCAAATACCGTCCAGGCGCTGACCAAATGCTTGACGGTTTTGGACGTTTTAGGCTGATGTCTTATATCTGCAGGTAGGGCGGTTGTCGAGAGGTCCCTGTCTCCACATTTTGAGGCCTTGGTCCATCGGATTATCAGAAAGAAAAACCCGTCGAGATTCAAGACTACGCCAAATGCGACTTTGCCTCTGCACGCACCGTCGCTTAGCCGAGCCATCGGCATCTACATGCCTAAAAAATGAGCGTGGATAATCTCCCGTTTTGAGCCTAGTTTCAAGCCAAAAGTGGGAGATTATCCACGCTCGATTTGTAAATGTCCGAAAATCCACGCTCGTCCGTCCGGATATCCACGCTCGTCACGCCGCCGGCACAGCAGCAGCCGTAGCCTAGTGCTCCTCGCCGGCTCGGGCTAGGTCGTAGGGCGTGGTCTGGTAGACGTAGTAGTTGAGCCAGTTGGTGTAGAGCAGCTGAGCCTGGCTGCGCCAGACGTTGCGCGGCTCGGCGGTGGGGTCGTCACCTGGGAAGTAATGCGCCGGCACCTGGGGGTTGAGCCCGCGCTTCACGTCGCGCTCGTACTCCAGGCGCAACGTGTCGGTATCGTACTCGGGATGGCCAAAGACAAAGAAGCGGCGGCTGTCGGTCGACTTGACGATGTACAAGCCCACCTCGTCGGACACGGCCACGACCTCAAGCTGCGGCTCGGCCTCCACGTCCTCGCGGCGCACATCGGTGTTGCGCGAATGCACGGCATAGAAGCGGTCGTCGAAGCCGCGGACCAGCGGGCTTTGCGGCTTCACCAGATAATGCTCGAACACGCCACTCGCCTTTGCCGGTAGATCGTACTTCTGGATACCGTAATGATGGTACAGGCCGGCCTGTGCGCCCCAACAAATGTGCAGCGTGGAGTGCACGTGCGTGGTGGACCAATCCATGATCTGGCAGAGTTCGGGCCAGTAGTCGACCTCTTCGAACGGCATCTGCTCCACCGGCGCGCCCGTGATGATCAGGCCGTCGTAGTGGATGTCGCGGATGTCGTCGAACGTGCGGTAGAACGTCTCCAGGTGGCCGGCGCTTACGTGCGTGGCCTCGTGCGTCTTGGTGCGCAGCAGGTCCACCTCCACCTGCAGCGGCGTATTGGAGAGCTTGCGCATGATTTGCGTCTCGGTGGCGATCTTGGTGGGCATGAGGTTGAGGATGAGCACGCGCAGCGGACGGATGTCCTGGTGCAACGCGCGGTACTCGGTCATGACAAAGATGTTCTCGCTCTCGAGCTGCGCGGCGGCAGGGAGGGCGTCGGGGATGCGAATGGGCATGGATGCTCCTTACGAGTCAGTTGCAGCTATGGTACAACGAGCGGCCCCATCCGCGCGAGCACATCGCCCAGCGATGCCGTCAGCGGCCCAAATCGCTCCAAAAGTAGAGATTAAAGCATGTCCCAAAAAACTACTTCGCTTTAGCCTAGCAAAGTGACGGCAGGACGCTACAATGGTTCGACGCGAAAAACTCGGCCGAAAGGATACATATATGTACCAGACGCGTAAGATCGGTGTGGTCGGCCAGGGCCACGTAGGAGCACATGTCGCCAACAGCCTGCTTATGCAGGGCATTGCCGACGAGCTGTACCTGTGTGATATCAACGAGGCCAAGGTGACGTCCGAGGTCCAGGACCTGCGCGACTCCCTTTCGTTTGTCCCGTATAACACCAAGATCGTCAACTGCTACGACCACTACGAGGAGCTGGCCTGCTGCGACGTCATCGTCAACGCCGCCGGCAAGGTCGCGCTGGCCGCCGGCAACCGCGACGGCGAGCTGTTCTTTACCACCGACGCCGCCCGCACCTTTGCCAAACGCATCGTCGACGCCGGCTTTGACGGCATCTTCGTGAGCATCTCCAACCCCTGCGACGTCGTGTGCACCGAGCTGTGGCACCTGACCGGCTACGATCCCAAGAAGATCATCGGCTCGGGCTGCGGCCTGGACTCCGCCCGCCTGCGCACCGAGATCTCCAAGAAGGTCGGCGTGAGCCCCAAGTCCATCGACGCCTACATGATCGGCGAGCACGGCTTTAGCCAGCTTGCCGCCTTTAAGGCCGCGACCATCGCCGGCAAGAGCCTCAACGAGCTTCAGGCCGAAAACCCCGACAAGTACGCCTTTGACCACATGGAGGTCGAGGAGCTCGCGCGCAAGGGCGGCTATGTGACCTACCAGGGCAAGCAGTGCACCGAGTACGCCGTCGCCAACTCCGCCGCGCGCGTCTGCGCCGCCGTGCTGCACAACGAGCACGCCGTGCTTTCCGCCTCCACGCTCATGACCGGCCAGTATGGCGAAGAGGGCATCTTTACCTCCCTGCCGTGCGTGATCGGTGCCGAGGGCGTCGAGGAGGTCTATACGCTGGACCTGTCCGAGCACGAGCTCGAGGGCTTCCACAAGAGCTGCCAGCACATCCGTGACAACATCGCCCAGCTCGACTGGTGGGACGCCGAGGCCTACGACGCAAAGTAGGCCGCTGGCTGCCGCAACCTTGCGAATCGAAGCGCGATACTAAGCGGGCCGCGCCGGAAACCCACCGGCGCGGCCCGCTTTTTACGCACGCTGTTCGCTTGCGAATCGAAGGTGAATACTTTTCCCGGTACCTAGTACTGCTCGATGCCCATGTAGCGACGAATCTCGGGGCTGTGGTCGAACACCTTGCCGCGGGCGGCACGCAGCTCGCAGCTCATCGCGTAGAAGAAGATCGGCTCCAGGTACGAACGCACGCTGGCGGGCACGTCGCCCACGCCGTACTCAAGCGCGTCGAGCACCATAATCGTATCGGTGTGCGTGTTGAGGAACGCAAGGGCGCGCTCCTCCATGGGGCGGCACTCGCCCGCGCCAAGCTGCACAAAGTAGAACACGCCGGGCTCGGTGGCCTCGAAGGGGCCGTGGAAATACTCGCCGGAGTGGATATAGCAGCAGTGCTGCCACTGCATCTCCATGAGCGAGCAGATGGCCATGGCGTAGGTCTGGCTAAAGTTGGGGCCGGAGCCCAGGATATAGAAGAACTTGTGCTGCTGGCAGAGCTCGGCAAAGCGGGCGCCCAGCTCGGCGTTGACCTTCTCGCGAGCGGCGGGCAGCAGCGCATCCATCTGTTTAAGGCCGGCGTACATGTCGGCGAGTGCCTCGTAGCCTTCCTGCTGGTCGAGCAGCTCGGCGGCGATCAGAGCGCCGATACCCTGAGGCACCTCGGCCTGCGGCACGCCCTCGCCCCAGGGGTAGACCCAGGTGGTCCACTTGCCGTTGTCGATCTTGGAGCCCTCGCAGTCGGTCATGGCGACGACCTCGGCACCGGCGGCCAGCGCCATCTCGCAGCCGTCGACGACCTCCTGCGTGTTGCCGCTGTGGCTGCAGGCGATGACGAGCGACTTCGGCCCTAGGCTCTTGGGGGCCATCAGGCAAAACTCGCGTGCCGTGTAGACCGCCGAGGTAAACGTGGTGGCTTCGCGCTTGAGCAGCTCGTTGGCCGGCATCAGGTCGATCATCGAACCGCCACAAGCGATCCAAAAGACGTTCTTGATCCTGCCTTTGCGCTCGATGATTTCCTGAACCAGATCATGTGCGTTCATCCTGATGTTCCTCCTTGTGGGGCGGCCTTGAGCGACGGCAGCTCGTACCTGCTGTCGTTCTATGTTGTCCTATTTATAACACGTGCAACAACGCCCGTGAAGTCATCTTAGCAAAGTTGTTCTATGTTGTTCTATCTGTGGACGTTAGATGTCGAAGACGTAGCGCGAGCCCACGATCTTTTGGCGGCCGAGCAGTAAAGGGCGCCCACCGGCGTCGGTAAAGTAGGCCTCCATATAGAAGAGCGGCTCACCGACCGGCACCTCCAGCAGCGGGGCCGTCTGAGCATCGGCAAGCGCAATCTCCACGGTGCAGGGGTCGGACTTGAGCGGCGCGCGACCCGAATGCTCGGCAACGAGCGCAAAGATGGAATTGTCCGTGAGGTTCTTGTCGGCAAGCGTCTGCAGATAGGGATGGTCGGCGAGCACAAAGGCGTTGTTCTCAAGCATGACAGGGATGCCGTCGGCTGTGCGCACGCGTTCGACCACGATAAGCTCGCAGCCGGGCTCCACGCCAAAGAACGCCGCATCCTCGTGCGTCGCTGCGACCACCGTGCGCGACACCAGACGCGCACCCGGCACCATGTCGTTGGCAGCACAACCCTCAGTAAAGCTCTGGACGTCACCCTTCTGGACAATCTTGCGCTTGAGCTTGGGAGCGCACACAAACGTGCCCCTCCCCTGCTGGCGGTTGAGATATCCCGCACGCGACAGCTCCTCGATGGCGCGGCGCACGGTGACGCGCCCCACGCCGTAGGACTTCGCGAGCTCCATCTCGGAAGGAATGCGCGAGCCGGCAGCGTACACGCCGTGTGCGATCTCGCCCTTTAGGTCGTCCATGACCTGCTGGTACAGCGGCACGGCGGACACGTCAGTACGGTCGGTTTTATCGTCGAATGCCATCGTTACGCTCCATCCCGCGCATGCTCGGACTCAAACTCTTCAATCGCCGCCATAAACTGCTCGCCAAAGGCGTCGGCCTTTTTCTCGCCAATGCCGTTGACCTGGATCAGCTCGTCGCGTGTCTGCGGGCGCAGGCGGCACAAGCCGCGCAGGGCCTTGTCGGAGAAGACCATATACGGCGCCATCTCCAGCTCCGTCGAGATCTCCTTGCGGAGGGCGCGCAGGCGCTCGAACAGCTCGGCATCGTCACCCACGCGCGGGCGCTGATCCAGCTCGGCCTCCTCGCGCAGCAGATCAACCGCACGGCGGGCGCGGGCCGAGGCCTTGCGCTTGGACGCGCGACGTTTAACGGTAAAGGCGAACGCCTCGTCCTCGACCTCGATGGCACGCGGGCCCAGCCCCACGACCGGGTACTGCCCCTGCGAGGTGGCCAAGTAACCGCGGCCGCACAGCTGGCCGATGATGTCCTTGATGCGCCCGACCGATTCGCCCGACAGCTCACCGTAGCCGCGGTCCTCGTCCAGATGCATCTGGCGAATGCGCTCGGTGTTGCCGCCGTGAAGCACATCGGCGATCAGCGACTTGCCAAAGCGCATGGGACGCGCGGCCACATAGCGCACAGCGGCGCGGGCCATATCGGTGACGTCCTCGACCTCGAACTGCGTAAGGCAGTTGCTGCAGTTGCCGCAGCCCTCGGCGTCGTCTGCGGTGCCGCCCGCAGCAGCCGCAACCGCATGCTCGGCCGCGGCTTCGTCGCCAAAGTAGCGCAGCATGTATTCGCGCAGGCAGCCGGTGGTATTGCAGTAGCCCTCCATCTGGCTGAGCAGGCGATAACGGTTCTGGAGCGCCCACGCGCGCTGCTCGTCGTCAAGCGCCTCGTCGGCCGCATCGCCGCGGTCGATCAAAAAGCGGCGCATGCGAAAATCGTTACCGTTCCACAGCAAGTGACAGCTGGCCGGATCGCCATCGCGGCCAGCGCGGCCTGCCTCTTGGTAGTACGCCTCGATGCTCTCGGGCACGTTGTTGTGAATCACATAGCGCACGTTGGGCTTGTCGATACCCATGCCAAAGGCGTTGGTGGCAACCATCACCTGAATGTCGTCGTCGATAAAGGCACGCTGACTCTGGCGGCGGGCATCGTTGCCCATGCCGGCATGGTAGCGGCCCACGCGAATGCCGCTGGGGCCCAGTGCCTCGGCAAGCTCGCCTGCCAGCGCGTCGACCGTCTTGCGGGTCGAGCAATACACGATGCCGCTCTCACTCGAATGCGCGATCACATAGTCGCGCACCCACGCGGTCTTGGCCTTGTCGCCCATCTCTTCGCAACCGAAGTAGAGGTTCTTGCGGTCGAAGCCCGTCACCACGGTCGCCGGGTTTTGCAGGCCGAGCATTTGCTGGATATCGGCGCGTACACGCTCGGTCGCCGTGGCGGTAAAGGCCGCCACGATGGGGCGCCGCGGCAGCGAATCGATAAACTCACGAATCTGCAGGTAAGCGGGACGGAAATCCTGGCCCCACTGGCTCACGCAGTGAGCCTCGTCAATGGCCACGAGTGGCACGCCTATGCCGCCTTCGGCCGCGGCTTCCTGCGCAAAGGCTAAAAAGCGCGGCTCGAGCAGACGCTCGGGTGCCACGTACATAAGCTGATAACGGCCCTCGCGCGCCCGCTTGAGCACGGTATTTTGCTGAGCCGGGGTAAGACTGGAGTTGAGATAACTGGGGCGCGCACCCGCCGCGAGCAGCGCGCGGGTCTGGTCCTCCATAAGCGACAGCAACGGGCTCACCACAAAGGTGATGCCGGGCAGCATAAGCGCAGGCACCTGGTAGCAAATGGACTTGCCGGCGCCTGTGGGCATAACGCCGAGCGCATCGCGGCCGGCAAGGATCGCATCCACCATGCGATCCTGTCCCGGGCGAAACGAGGTGTAGCCAAAATAGGCGCCGAGCGTGTCGAGCGCCATCTGCTGCATGCTATCGGTCATGGTTTCCTAACGTCAGAATCATCTGCCGCCGATTATACGCCGCCACGCGGACCGGTGCCGCGCGGCTGTCGGCCACGCTCATTCTGCGGGTAGTCATTGGGGACGTTCTTGAATGACCAGTCGTTTAAGAACGTCCCCAACGACTAGTCTCTTGACAAGCGCGGAAATCCCGCAGGTTGAGCAAAAGTCAGCGAAAACGCCCCTAAGCGAGCAAGGTGACGTGAAAGAGGAGGGAAGCGTACTTTGGTACGCGACCGACGATTGAACGTCAGATTGCCGCTTAGGGGCGTTTGCAGCGTCAAGCCGTTACGCGGTTTGGCAAAACCGCGTAACCTACATCACCATAACGTAGCGCGATCCCACGTAGTACTGCTTACCCATCAGGACCGGCTCGCCATTGGGGCCGATAAAGCCGGCACGCAGGTTGAGCAGTGGATCGTGCGGAGCGATGCCCAGCTCGGCCGCCTGCTCGGTATTGGCACGAACGGCCTCGACCGTGCGGTAGCCAACCGAGACAATCGGCGTTCCGCCAACACGCTCGACCTCGGAAAAAATCGACTTGTCCTCAAGATCGGCCGTCAACAGCTCACGGTAGGCGTCAAACGGCACAAAGATGTTCTCCTCAAAAATGGGCTCGCCGTCGGCCGTACGCACGCGCTTGATGTGCAGCAGCAGCGCGTCCTTCTGCAGGCCAAAGAACTCCATCTCGTTTTGACGTGCCGGCACAATCTGGCGATCGACCACATGCGCGCCCGCCTTCATGTCATTATCGGCACACAGCGCGGTAAACGTCTGCAGCGTCGAAGCGTGGAACTGGCGGTTGATGTGCGGCGTGGAGACAAAGGTGCCACGGCCCTGCTGCTTAACCAGGTAGCCATCGGAGCACAGCTCCTCGACGGCGCGGCGCACCGTAATGCGGCTCACGTCGTACTGCTCGGCTAGCTCAAGCTCGGACGGAATACGCTCCTTGGGTGCATAAACACCTTTCTCGATCGCGTCCTTGATTTCGTCATAAATCTGCTGGTAAAGCGGTGCATTTTTGGGCGCAGGCATATCTAATCAATCTTATCGAAATATTGAAATAACTAATACGTATATAACGTCTAGTTTCATGTTACCTCATATTGATAAAACGGTACACCCTCCCTACCAAAAAGCGGCAGCTTCATTTTGGCAGGTTTTATCTGGGCAAACGAGAGTCTCCCGAAAGCAGCGAGGCTTTCGGGAGACTCAAGCGGACAGGATTGCGCCAGGCCGGCAAAATGCCAATACCCTACTTGCCGTCGTCCTGCTGCAGGCTGTCCTGTTCGCTGAGGCGCGCCTGCCTGCTGGCCATGCGTGCGGGCTTGTCGGGATCGGGAACGGCCGTGGGCATGGGCTCGTCGACATGACCACCCCACCAGCCGCCCACAAAGTTGAGCGTGTGGAACACATTGATCACGGCGCCGGAATCAACGTCGCACACCAGCTTGATAATGTCCTGACTCTCGTAGGTCGAGACAACGGTGTTCAGCAGGTACATCTTTTCGCGGCTATATCCGCCGACGACCTCGGCGCAGCTAATGCCGTGCTGAAAATGGTTTACGTAGGCAGTCATGACCTCGTCTGCCTTACGCGTCGTGATCTGCAGCGTCACGCGATCGTAGCGACGATAGAAACTGTCGATGGTCTTGGTCGAAATAAACTGGAACACGATGGAATACGCCGCCTTGTCCCAGCCAAACATAAAACCAAAGATCGCCAGGATAAAGCAGTTGAAACCAAAGATGACGCCCCAGATGGTCTTGCCCGTGTGGTTGGAAACCCACAGCGCGATAAAGTCGGTGCCGCCGGTGGATGCGCCGGATTTAAGCGCGATGGCAGCGCCCAGACCCGAGACCACGCCGCCAAAAATGATGAGCATGATCTTGTCACCCAAAAACGGAGCGAAGTGAAAGACGTTGAGGAACAGCGACGAGAGCACAACCTGCATCATCGAGAAGATGACGAAGCGCTTGCTAATGCCGCTCCAGCATAGGAGCGCCACGGGAATGTTGAGCGCGAGCATACCGAGCGAGATGTCGATGTGAACGCCGCCGAGCGAGGTAACGCGATCGAGCAGGACCGCAACGCCGGTGAGGCCGCTCGGAAGCAGGTCGGCGGGTTGAATGAACGCCTGGATCAGGAATGTCTGGAGAACGGCAGAAATCGTGACCGCCACGGCAGTAATGGCGCGGCGGACGATGGTAAGGCGGCCGAGCACGAGCACGCGGTCCGTGAGCTGATCGATGGCGTTCGCCACGCGGGCTCCTTTCGAAGGCAAATCTAGTTGTGAGGCATGTCGGCGATTGTAGCATGGAGCGTGCGGGGGCGCTTCAATTCACCCTCTCTCGACAACCAAAGCGGGACCAGCAACCCCCACGACCAGAGGCCCAAATTACAAGTGAGTAGACTTTTTACGATCTGCCGAGCACACCCAAAACCGCCACCCCTGTGACCTGCGGTTTTACAAAGGAAGATATGCATTGTGCTCGTCCTGCACCAAAAAGTCTACTCACTTAGTCCGAATCGAAGCCAAACGGATCAAAATCGAAACCAAATTGAGCCAGTCCACCGCAAAAAACGTTTGAACCCGTGCTTCTCGCGGCGGATTGACACTACAAAGCGGCCAAAATGTCGGTCAGATTATCAATAACGGCATCGGCTCGCGATTGATCGAGGTTGACGCCCTCGTGCGGGCGCAGTGCCAGGACGCGGGCGCCGGAACGTTTGCCAGCCTCGATGCCCAAAGGCGAGTCCTCGATAACCAGGCACTCGGTAGGCTCCACACCCAGCGCCTCCATGGCACGCAGGTAGATCTCGGGGTCGGGCTTAAACGCACTGCACTCGTGACCGCTGATGGTGTAGTCCAGCACGTCGGCGATACCGGCAATCCCCACCAGCTCGTCAATGAGCTCGCGATAGGACGAGCTTGCGATGGCGCACTTCACGCCGCGCTCGTGCAGCTTGCGCATCACCGGCTCCGTCTGCTCGTTGAGCAGCTCGGCATACGGAACGGGATGGTCTGGGCTGTAGACCTGCTTGTACTCCACGCGCAGGCGCTCGCGCAGCTCAATATCGTCAGGTACCAGCGACTTCCAAATGGCGGGCTCGTTAGACCCCGAAAGATCGGGGATCTCGTCAAAGTGAAAGCCCTTCTCCTCCATAAACGCCACGCGACGACGGTTGTAGAACCACTCGGTGTCGACCAGCACGCCGTCCATGTCAAACAGCACTGCCTTGATCATATGCATCTCCTCCCACCTGCCAAAAAGGGACAGGTTTATTTTGGTAGGTTTTATCTGGGATTTGCGACGCGATAGACACGCCCTCCCCAGAGCAAAAAAGGGGATGGGGCGCAAACCCCATCCCCTCTCAATCAACCCGTAAGGTCTACTTACTTGTGATTAGTAGGAAAGCTTCCACATGTAGCGACGCATGGTCAGCGGATGCTGACGGGCCTCGGCGATCTGGTTGCCGTACTCGCGCATAACGGCGAGGTGCAGCAGCGGGTTGAAGTAGGTGACGACGCTCGCGGGCACGGCGTCAGCCAGGCCGTAGTCCTTGGAGTCGATCAGAGCGACCTTGGCGCCCATGCGCTCAAGGAAGGTGAGGGCGCGGGCGTCCATCGGACGGGTAGCGCCATCGGACATGAAGAAGACGTAGGGCTTACCCTCGGTGGAAACCTCGAACGGGCCGTGGAAGTACTCGCCGGTGTTGTAGGCGGCGGCGTCGATCCACTGCATCTCGGTGAACAGGAAGGCGGCGTGAGAGTAAGCCATCTTCTCGGAGGCACCAGAGGCCATGAAGTAGATCATCTTGTCGTCCTTGAAGTCCTCGGCGAACTTCTTGGCGAGCTTCTTGCAGTGCTGAGCGGCGTTCTCGCAGAGCTCGAAGACGTTGGTGAGGCCGGTGATCATGTCGTCGTACTTGTCATAGCCCTCGGTCTGCTGAAGGATCTCGAGAGCAAGAGCGATGGCATAGCCGGGCTTCTCGCACTTGGCAGCGAAGTTGGCGTGGAAGCCGTGAACGATGACGTAGTCAGCGTCGACGGTCAGAGCGGAGCCAGCCTTGTTGGTGAGGGAGACGACCGGGCAGTTGTGCTTCTTGGCGGTCTTGTTGGCCTCGACGGTCTCGGGCGTGGAGCCACCGAGGGAGCAGGTGATCACGAAGGTGTGCTCGTTGACCCAGGAAGGCGTGTCGTAGTTGAACTCGTTAGCGGTGAAGATCTGAACGTTCAGCTTGTCCGTGTTGTTGGCCAGGAAGTACTTGGCGGGGTAAAGGTCGGACATGGAAGCACCGCAGCCGACGAAGGCGACGCTGTGGATCTCGTGGTTGGACAGGACGTCAGCGACGATCTGCTTAGGGAGGTTAAGGTCGATCTCGTACATCTGACACATTCCTTTCGATTTTTGCGGCGCCACATTGCCGGGCGCTCGCAGGGTTACCGTGGTTTGGACCGAGTCGCCGGCCCGTTAAGGATGCGACAAAGGGACTGTCCCATTGTCACGCATAGGGATGGAAGCCTGCCTGGGGTATGGGATGCCAGGCAGGCCCCCGGGGGAAAGCGGTTAGGCGCTTGGTCGCGACTAGGCCAGGATGCCGGCCGCGGAGAGGGCGATGCCGCCCACAATGGCGATCACGAGAAGCCAACCGGTGTTGACGTTCTTCTTGATGAGCCAGTACATAAGGCCGGTGAGGCCAAGGGAAATCATCTGGGGCATCATGCCGTCCAGGATGTCCTGGATCACGACGGTGCCCTCAGCGAACTGCAGCGGGGTGGTGGCGCCGATCAGCGTAGCGATCATGCCGCCCACGGACATAAGACCCACGATGCCGCAGACATACATGAGCTTCTCCATGAGGTCGCCGCCCTGAAGCTTGCTCAGGTACTCGTGGCCGCCCTGATAGCCCATCTTGGCTGCGAACCAAGTGATCAGCACAGAGGGGACGATGGAGATGAGCATGGCCAGGATCGGGCCCATGATGGAGCCCTGCTGAGCCAGCTGAACGCCCAGGCCAAAGGCGATAACGCGGATGGTGCCCTGGAAGAAGGAGTCACCGATGCCGGAAAGCGGACCCATGAGGGAGGTCTTGACCGCGTTGATCGAATCGGGATCGAAGTTCTCGGGATCCTTGGCGTACTCCTCCTCCATGGAGGCGGAGAGGCCCAGGATGAAAGCGCTCGTCTGCGGGGTGCAGTTGTAGAACGCCATGTGACGGTGGTAAGCCTCTTTCTTAGCAGCGAGCTGCTTGGGGTCGGACTCATCCGGGTAGAGGCGATCGAGCGTAGGAACCATGCCGTAGAGGAAGCCCATGTTCATCTGACGCTCGTAGTTCCAAGAGGCCTGGATGGCCCAGGAGCGCCAGAAGAACTGGCTGACCTTCTTGTTCAGGGACACGTCCTTGGTTGCGGTTGCCATAGTGTGTTCCTCCTTAGTCTTCGTCGTCTTCGAGCGGATCGTAGTCGGAATCGACACCGGCGGCTGCATGGGAACCGTTGAACTTGAAGCCCATGAAGACGACAGCCAGGCACACGCCGATCAGAGCGACCGCGATGACGGACAGGTTGAGGTAAGCGGCGAGCAGGAAACCGATGAACAGGAACGGAGTCATACCCTTCTTGATCATCATGGTGAGCAGCAGGGCCAAGCCGTAGGCGGTCATGATCTTGGTCGAAACGTTAAGACCAGTGGACAGCCACTCGGGAACCATGTTGACGATGGCCTGAACCAGGTCGGTGCCAACAAAGACGGCCAAGAAGATCGGCAGGAAGTACATGATGGCGTACAGACCGGAGCCGGCGCAGATGTGCATACGGTAGGCGGTCTTGAACTTTCCGTTATCGATCGCGCTATCTGCCACATGGGTGAGGGCGGCGATGATGGAACGGAACACGATGCCGAGGAGCTGACCCAGGACGGCGACCGGGATGGCGATCGTCATGGCGGTCTCGGCGGAAGCATCGGTCAGGCACGCAAAGGCAGCGGCCACTATGCCGCCCAGGACCATATCGGGCGGAACGGCGGCGCCGACCTGCACCAGGCCCATGGACACGAGCTCGACGGCGGCACCGACGGCAAGGCCGGTGGGCACATCGCCCAGCAGCAAACCGACGAGCGTAGCGCCAACGAGGGGCTGCTCGAAGTTAAGACGACCGAGCAGGCGGGAGTCCCACATGCAGAACACGCCGACGAGGCCGACGAGCACCGCACTGATGAACGTATTCATACCCTTCTCCTTTCAGTCAGGCAAAAGCCTGGTTGATTACAGCTTGGCGTCGATGTCGACGCTCTGATACGTAGGGGTCTGCTGAACATAGAGCTTGATGCCCATGTCGAGCAGCTGGTTGACGTCGGCCTTCTGGGTGGCGTCGAGGAAGACGGAGCTGTCCTTGCCGCCGACCTGATCGGCGCCGTCGTGGTTGGCGGTGGCGCCCAGGTTGATGGCGTCGAGCTTGTAGCCCTGGCAGAACTGCAGCATCTCGGCCGTGTTGCCAAAGACGAACATGACGCGCTCGCCGAGGGTGTTGAGCTTGTCCATCTTGGCGAGGGCGCGCTCGACGGTGAAGACGTTCAGGCGCACGCCCTGGGGCTTGGCCAGCTTAAGAGCGCCCTTCTTGATGTCATCGTTGGCGGCAGCGTTGTCGACGACGATGATGCGCTCGGCCTGAACCTTGGTGGTCCAGGTAAAGACGACCTGGCCGTGCAGCAGACGGTAGTCAAGACGTGCGAGGACGATCTTGGCGGGACCGGAGCTGTGACGGGGCGCCTTGGCCTTCTTGGCGGGAGCCGCGGCAGCCTCGACCGGTGCGTTGGGGTTGGTCAGACCGGTGCGGGCCTCGTTGATGAGGGCTGCGAGCTCGGCACCCTTGACGGGGACGGGGCTCATAGCGAGCGTGAGCGCCAGCGGGATGTTGAAACCGCTGATTACCGTGAACTTCGTGCCGTTCTTGGAAAGCTCGACCATGTTGTTGTTGACCGAGCTGCCGAGCATATCGGTCAGCACATAGACGGTGTCGTCCGCGTTGAACGTGGCGATCAGGGCGTCCACCTTATTGGTGATGGGCTCCTTGTCGTCACGAGCAAGCGACACGACGTGGACGTTCGACACGTCGCCGAGAACCATCTCGAGCGTGTCTTTGGCGCCTGCGGCCAGGCCGCCATGAGATGCGAGAATGATCTGATTCATCTTGCCTCCTCCTTTTCGTTATGGTCATTATAACGTCTTATACGTTGCTTATATTGCTAATTAGTATAAAGACCGTTCGCGGGTGAAAATCGACCGTTGACGGGTTTAACGTACTTGAAACGTTGGGGCTGGATAGGCAGGCGCTGGCTGGATAACCCCAGGTCAGACGCCGCACACAATTCTCTATCGCACGAAGTACCAGGGGCTTTCCTGCACGGTGGGTTCCAGCGCAATGCCGGTGCGTTCCTTAAACAGATCCATGTCCTGCGATTTCTCCGTCCACCACGCGTTGGGCTTAAAGGTCATGCTCTCAATGACATGACCGACAAACACACTGTTGCGCAGCTTAGAGAAGTCGGTGTTCATAATCAGGATGGACGCGAGCACCAGCACGATGCCCAGGACTTTGATCGCGCCGGCGGGCTCGGCGTAGACACCAATGCCCAGCAGTACGGTGACGACCGTCTCGAATGACATTACGACGGGAACTTTCGATGTCTCGAGCCCCATGGACAGACCCTGCATATATAAGATGTAAGCCACGGCTGTGGGGATGAGTCCAAAGCCAAGGAACAGCAGCAGCAGCTGTGGCGACATTGCCGCGGCGACATCCGGCCACGGAGCCGCGATAGCCGCCATAACCGCACCGCCAAAAACAAAGCCCCAAAACGTGACAGCCAGCGGGTGGACCGTCTTGGTTGCTATCCGGCTAAACACCGCGAGCGACGCACCACAAAGACCTGCAATCACGCCCGACGTGACGCCCCAAACCGAAAAATGGAAACCGGAAAGGTCGCCATTGGTCACTGCAAGCACGCAGCCAACGATGTTAAAGACAATGGCAACGAGCTTGTTGGGGGTCACGTCCTCGCGATAAAGCACGCGGCCGAGCATGACGCCAAACACCGGCGAGGTGTAAAGCAGCACCGAGGCCGTGGACATGCCCACCTCGCCCATGCACTCGTAATAGCAGGTGTTGGCGGCGGCCAAACCGACGATACCGACAAGCGCGCAGGGGACGAGCTCTTTGGGGCTTGCCTTGAACAGGGCCAGCGGACCCTGAGCCACGGTAGACCCCTCACCCGGACGGCAGCCCATAAACATCAGGACCGGTGCCAAGATAAGCGCTCCGACCAACAAGCGAAAGGCAGCCATGCTCTGGGATGAAACGCCCATGGCCGAGATGCCGTTTACAAAGATTCCGATGCTGCCCCACATAAGCGCGGCGACCAGCACCAGCACATAGCCCAGATTGCTTTTCTTCAACGCAGCCTCCTCGGTATTGTTTCCAATATGTTTCACACTACGTTATAGTCGTTATATACATTTTTCAAGACACAAATCGCCGAACGGAAAAATCTGCTTCCCAGCATACTCATTGGGGATGTTCTTAAATGAACTGTCGTTGGGGACGTTCCTGAATGCCTAGTCGTTTAAGTACGTCCCCAACGACTAAAGCGCCGCTGGTTGAGCATAAATCAGCGAGCGGGTCGCATTTGAGACAAGGTGACGTGAAACGAAAGGGCGCTGACCTTCTGGTCGCGCCCTTGAAGTTGAACGTCAGATTGTCCAAATGCGGCCCGCGCAGCGTCGGCCCGTTACGCGGTTTGGTAAAACCGCGTAACTCTTAGTAGTCAAGCTTCCACATGTAGCGGCGCGTCATGTAGTCCTTGTGGGTGACGGCGGAGAGCGCGCGCATGTACACGTTGTTGAGGATCGGGGCAAAGATCAGGTGGTTGAAGTACTCGCTCACGCTGTCCTTGATGTCGTTGAGGCCGAGCTCCTTGGCGTCGAGTTGATAGACGCGCTCGCCACCGTACTGGTTGACGAAGCGGATGCCGCGCTCGTCGTTGCAGCGGCTGCGGCCGACGCTGATGAGCTGGAACAGCGAGGTGCGCTTGTCCAGAATCTCGAAAGGACCGTGGAAGAAGTCGCAGGTGTTGATGGTGCAGGAGTCGATCTGCAGCATCTCCTGCACGTTGCAGATGCTAAAGACGTAAGCGGCACCAAAAAGCGGACCCTGAGCCATGACATTAATGCAGGGCTTGTCGACGTTCTGCTCGGCCCACTTAGCTGCGAGCGGACGGGTGTACTCGACGGCCTTGCGATAGATGGGGTCGACCAAGTCGAACGCGGCCATAGCGGTCTCGTACTCGGCATAGCCCTCGGTCTGCTGCGTAAGCTCCATGGCGATCATGGTCACGACGGCGGAGTTGGTACGGCCCATGCAGGACTCATCGACGGCCAGGCTGTCATACTGAATCTTGTGGTCGCAGACCTCGGTGAGGCCGGACTCGTCGACATAGATCGCGATGGTGCTGGCGCCGTGGTCCTTGGCGACCTGGGCGGCGACGATGGTCTCCTTGGTGCCGCGCATGGACACGACGACGGCCAGGGTGTTCTCGTTGACGTAAGCAGGGGTTGCGTGCACGAACTCGTTGCTGGTGTAGCTGGAGCTCACGACCTGCGTGGCCTCGTGCTCCATAAAGTACTGGGCAGGATAGTTGCCGCCGTTGGATCCACCAGCGCCAATCCACACGACGCGCTTGATGCCGCCCTTGTCTGCCTTGTCAGCCAAAACCTGGGAGACGACATCCTTAACCTGTTCCTGAGTAGTCATCGTGCATCAGCCTTTCTTCTCGTTTGATGCTCTCGATGGCATACAAGTTACATACATGTTTTGGTTATGTCGACTAGTTGTATGCTATATTTATCTTAGAAATTTTGCTGATGCGGTTTTCGATAGCTAGCTACCAGCGGTTTTGTTGTTGTATTGAATACATGCTTGATTCGGAAAGCATACAGGTTAGATACAGGTTGATCGCATGAGCACTTCGTCGAAAAAGAACTTGGCCCAATATGAGCGCTTGGCGGGCGCGTTGCGCGACCGCATCGCCGCCGGTACCTACGCACGCGGAGACAAGCTGCCGTCCGAGATGGAACTCATGGCAGAATCGGGCCTGTCGCGCAGCACCGTGCGTCACGCGCTTAAAGTGCTGGTCGATGAGGGCCTGGTGCGCACCGAGCGCGGGCGCGGCGCCTTTGTGGCCGACACGCCGGCGCTCCACGAGAACAACCTCGTGTTTTCGAGCTATACCAAGCAGGTCGAAGGCCAGGGCATGAAGCCCACCACGCGCACCGTGGACTCGGGCTTTGCCAAGGCGGCGGGCAGCGTGGCCAAATTTTTTGACGCCGCCGTGGGCAGCAAGCTCGTCAAGCTCGTCCGCCTGCGCTATCTGGACGATGTGCCGCTGTGCCTGGAAACTACCTACCTACCGCCGAGTTTTGAGACGCTCATCGACCGCAACATGGACGGTTCGCTCTATGCCACGCTGCGCCAGGAGTTCCATCGCGCGCCGGCGCAGGGACACAAGACCTTTGAGGTGTGCTATGCCTCGCAAAACGAGGCGTTTTTGCTTAACGTCGATCGCGGGCAGGCGCTGATTCTGATCACCGACTACGTCTACGACACCGACGGTCGCCCGCTCCACGTCTCTAAGCGCATCCAACGCACCGACCGCGCCAAATACACCGAACCCATCGGCTAACCTGGCAAAATTAACCTGTCCCTAAATGGTAGGTTTGGGGAGGTCGGGAAACCAGGTTGGTTTGGGTTGGTTGGGTGTGCGCTCGGCTAGGACCAACTCCATCCAGCACATGTCGTACCAGCGGCCGAACTTTTGGGCGCAGCGGTCGAAGGCGCCCACCAGGCGATATCCCATATGGGCATGGAAATCCTGGCTGTTGTGCGTCAGGTACTCGTCGGCCTTATCGTGCGGCACGGCAATGAGCGCGCACATGTTGGTGATGCCCATCGCGACCAGGCATTGCTTGAGCGCATCGTGCAGCTTGCGACCCAGCCCGCCATGGCGCACATCGCGTGCCAGGTAGATCGACGTCTCGACCGACCAGTCGTATGCCTCGCGGCTGTTAAGCGGACTCACGTAGGCATAGCCTACCGGACGCCCGTCCAACTCCATCACCAGATACGGATAGCGCTTGAGGGTGCGCTCGATGCGCCCGGCAAACTCCTCAACGCTCGGCACCTCGTATTCGCAGGTAATCGCCGTCTGGCGCACATACGGCTCATAGATGGCCAGCAACGCCGGTGCGTCTTCGGGCGTCGCCAGGCGAATTGTCGGCTCGGACATCTCGGTCATACAACCCTTCTCCCTCAAAAACAAAGGCCGCCCTGCGCCAAGCTCAGGCGCAGGGCGGCCCCTTGTCATTACATCAGGCTACAGGACAGCCGCCAACGCGTCGATATCCTCCTGCGTCGTGGCCCAGCTGGTGCAAAAACGCACCACCGTGTGGGTATCGTCGTACTTTTCCCAGTACTCGATCGCCGCATGCTCGCGAATGCGGGCCATGTCCTCGTTGGGCAGAATCACAAACTGCTGGTTGGTCGGCGTCTCCAAGAAGAACCGGTAGCCGTGCTCGTGCAGCACGCGACGAAGCGCCTGCGCGGTTTCGATCGCCTGGCGACCAATCTCAAAATACAGGCCGTCGGTAAAGAGCGCCTCAAACTGCACGCCCGTGAGGCGGCCCTTGGCCAACAGCGCGCCGTGCTGCTTAATACGCGGAATGGGATGCGCCGGGGCGTGCATGCCGCAAAACACCACGGCCTCGCCGCACAGAGCGCCGCACTTGGTGCCGCCGATGTAGAACACGTCACACAGCTGCGCCAGCTCGGGCAGGGTAATGTCGCACTCATCGGCCGCCAGCGCATAGGCCAGGCGGGCGCCATCCACAAACAGCGGAATCTCGCGCTTCTGGCACACTGCGTGAATCGCCGCGAGCTCGGCCTTGGAGTACAGCGTGCCGTACTCGGTCGATAGACTCACGTACACGGCACCCGGGAACACCGTGTGCTCGTAGCTCTCGTTTTCGTAGAACACCTGGATATAGTTCTCGAGGTCCTCGGCGTGCATCTTGCCCTCGTAGCCGGGGATGGTGAGCACCTTATGGCCGCCAAACTCGATGGCGCCCGCCTCGTGGCAGGCGACGTGGCCAGTCTCGGCGGCAACGACGCCCTCGTACGGCGCGAGCAGCATGTCAATCACCGTCGCGTTGGCCTGCGTGCCGCCCACCAGAAAAAACACGTCGGCGTCGGGCGCCTGACAGGCCTCGCGGATAAGCTGCTTGGCACGCTCGGTGTGCGCATCGGTACCGTAGCCGGGCTGCGGCTCCATATTGGTGTCGACGAGCGCCTGCAGCACTGCCGGATGTGCGCCGTGGGAATAATCGTTGTTAAACGCGAGCATGGCAATCCTCTCTTACCGGGTATCGGCCAGATGATTCAAACGGAGCTATTGTACGCCGTTGGGATAGGCAATGCGTGCGGCAAGGCACTCAAGTGCCAGTACCAGGGCAAAACCGCAGCTCACGTCACTCAAAAAGTGCGCTCCGATCACGATGCGGCCAAACGCGACGAGTGCCGCGACCACAGCCGCCGTCCAAAAGACCACGCGGCGGCGCGACGGTTTTTCCTTAAAGGCCGCCGCGGGAAGCCCGGCGAGCATAAGGCCGATCGCCGCGTGCGCCGTGTGCCCACTCGCAAACGACTTAAAGCCGTCCTTGATTACACCGGCGGCGATATAAGTCCACTTGTCGGGGTTGCCGATCACCCACCACGGCTGAAACTCGAGCCCCTGCGTCACCTCAATCACGCGCATGCGCGGACGCGACCACAGCGGTTTGACGATCACGTTGAGGATGATGGCCTGAACGACCCACACGGCAAGCACCATCAACGCCCAGCGCGTGAGCTCATCGGGCTCGGTCGTGCGCGTGAGGCGATAGACGATAAGGTTGGCGACGATGGCCAGCACAAACGTCAGCACCAACTGAGCCGCGATGAGTTTGCCGCCAACCCTCAGGGACGAAACGATCTCGTAGCCGGTCAGGCCAACGTTGACGAGGATGCCGAGCACGGCGAGCCATTTGCTCCCCCTGGAGTCGGGACGCACCGCGCGCACGAGCATAACGCCCGCGATGCTCGCCGTCAGCTCGAACGGCAGCTCACCGGCCGCCTCGACAAAGCGACCGTACATGCTGCCGATATTGAACAGCGCGCTCGAGATCTGATAATCGAAGAAACTGCCCACGCCCAGACAAAGACACAGGACAACCGCGATAATGGCGACATCTTTCTTATAGATGTATCCGAACATGCTTTCCTTTCGATGGAGCCAGAGTGCCCGAATGGGGTGTTTGCAGCGTCGACTCGCTAGTCATCATCACTAGCGCCCAGCTGTTGCAGCAGCATGAGCGCCGCGGCCACCGGGCCGGTGCCGTCGTTGGCGTCGAGACCGCGACCCAGGCCGCTGCCCGCACCGGCGCCTGCCTTGTAGGGTACCGACAGCTTGCGGCTCTTGGGGAAGTTCACCGCGCCATAGCGGGTCTTAAGCTCAAAAGCCACCTTCTTGGGCACGTCGACGCCCAAAAACGTGATGCGACCGCCACTGAGCGTGACGCTCTCGAGCCCCAGGCGCTCGCCGCGAATGCGGATTCGTGCGCGATTGAACAGGTTGAGTCCCGCCAGCGGCAGCTCGCCATGCGCAGCCTCGGTCTCCTCCTGCACCTCATCGATGCTCTCCAGGTCCTCGGCCGCTGCAAGCTTACGGTACACGAGCACGCGCTGATCCACCGCCGGCAGGTACTCCTCGGACAAGAAGTAGTCGGCCGGCAGGTTAATACCCACGCTCGCCGCCTCCACGCCGGCATCGTCATCGCCGCGCGCCTCGGCCACGGCCTGTCCCAGCATCTGCGTAAACAGGTCAAAGCCCACGCTCGACAGGTTGCCGTGCTGCTCGGCGCCCATAAGCGAGCCGGCACCACGGATCTCCAGGTCGCGCATGGCGATGCGCATGCCGCTGCCCAGGTCCTGGAACTCGGAAAGTGCGGTCAGGCGCGCCGTCGCCTCCTCGGTGAGAGGCAGCTCGCCCGGGAACATAAAGTACGCGTAGGCCTGCGTGGCAGAGCGACCCACACGGCCCTTGAGCTGGTAAAGCTGCGCCAGACCCAGGCGCTGCGAATCCTCGATGATCAGCGTGTTGGCGGTCGCGTTGTCGATGCCGCTCTCCACGATGGTCGTGGCGATGAGCACGTCGATCTTTTTGGTCGCGAACTCGATCATCACGTCCTCGACCTCGCGCGGGCTCATCTTGCCGTGCGCCACCCCCACGCGCGCCTCGGGCGCGGCCTCGTGCACGCGTGCCACGGCGTCGTCGATGGTCTTGACGCGGTTGGACACGTAATACACCTGGCCGCCGCGGCCCACCTCCAGGCGAATCGCCGCGCTCACCACGTCGGGGTCGTACTCCCCCACATGCACGATCACGGGGCGACGTCCGGTGGGCGGCGTGGTGATCAGGCTCATATCGCGCACGCCGCTCGTGGCCATCTGCATGGTTCGCGGAATCGGCGTTGCCGAAAGCGTGAGCACGTCGATCTGCTCGCGCAGGTTCTTGAGCTGCTCCTTGTGCTGCACGCCAAAGCGCTGCTCTTCGTCAATGATCACCAGGCCCAGGTTCTTGGGGTTCACATCGGCCGAAAGCAGGCGGTGCGTGCCGATCAGCACGTCGATTGTGCCCTCGGCAAACGCCTTGAGTGCACGCTTTTGCTGCGCCGGCGTACGGAAGCGACTGAGCACCTCGACCTCGAGGCCAAACGGGGCAAAGCGCTCAAAGAACGTCTCGTAGTGCTGCTGGGCCAAAATGGTCGTGGGGCAAAGCACCATGACCTGACGGCCGGAGTCCACGCACTTAAACGCCGCGCGCAGGGCGACCTCGGTCTTGCCAAAGCCCACGTCGCCGCACAGCAGGCGGTCCATGGGCTTGGGCGCCTCCATGTCGGCCTTAATGTCGGCGATGGCCTCCAACTGGTCGCGCGTCTCGTCGTAAGGGAAGCTCTCCTCCATCTCGATCTGCTCGGGCGTGTCGGGCGGGCAGGCGATACCGGTAATCGACGAGCGGCGCGTATACAGATCGACCAGGTCAAACGCCAGCTTTTTGGCGTTCTTGCGCGCCTTGTTGGTGGCACGCGTCCAGTCGGCGGTGTTGAGCCTGGTCAAGCGCGGTTTATCGCCGTCGGGACCGACATAGCGCGTGATGCGGTCAACCTGCTCCAGCGGCACGTAGAGCTTGTCGCCGTCGGCATATTCCAGCAAAAAGTAGTCGCGCTCCTTGCCGCCCACTTCCTGGCGCGCGATCTCGCTAAAGAGCGCGATGCCGTGAGTGGCGTGCACCACGTAGTCGCCCGGCTTAAACGGGAACGTGATCTGCGTAATGTCCACCTTGCGGCGGCTGCGCGCGCGGTTGGCGTCCATGCGGGCGTTGAGGTCGGCAATCGAGAACACGGCCAGGTTGGCATCGGGCACCACCACGCCCTGCGGCAAGGCGGCATCGACAAAGGTCACGCGTCCACGCGAGATGGTGGGCACGGCGGCGCCGGCGGCAGCCTGCGCGGCGCCCGCCTCGAGCGAGCGGGCGTTGAGCGCGTCGGCCTTACGCTCGCGAATTGCAGCATGAGCATCCTGGCGGACAGCACGGTCGGCAGAATCCGCCGTCGCCACGCGCACGCGGTCGCCGATAGCGCCCGCGTTTTCGGGAGCGGCCGTCAACGATTCCTCAAAGGTAATGCCCTCGTCGCCAAAGGTGAGCTCCATCGACTCGCGCGCACCGCGGTCGGGGATGGCAAACACGCAGGCATAGCGCTTGCCCACGACCTCCTGGATGCGCGTCATAAAGCGACTGTCCGATCCTGCGATGGCAGGCTGCTCGATCTTGAGCTCGGCCGTCACCGCACCGCCGGCGCGGATGAGACTCACATAGTTCAGGCGTTGCTGGGAACCAAAGTCGAGTTGCTGGGCACGCACGTACAGGCCGTCCAGACGGTCGACCCCCGCCTCGCCGGCACGTGCCTCGATATCCTCGTAGGCGCGCAGGCAATCGTCGAACAGCGAGCGCGGCTCGGACAGAACCACGAGCGCCTTGCCGCTCACATGCGACAGCGGGCTCACGGTCTGGCCGTACATCACCGGCAAAAAGCGGTCGAGCTCGGGCGTGACGATGCGCGCGTCCACCATCTCGAGCAGCGCCGCCAGCTTGCTATCGCTCTGGCTTGTGCGGTAGAGCGCCACATGCATGTTGTGGACGGCGTCGTCGGTGAGTGCGAGCTCGCGACAGGGGAAGATCTCGATGCTGTCCTCGTTGCCGATGGTCTGGCCCGTCGAACTCACCATGCGGCGGATACGGTCAATCTCATCGCCAAAAAACTCAATGCGCACGGGCGCCTTTTCCTGCGCGGGAAACACCTCGACGGTGTCGCCGTGCACACGGAACAGGCCAGGCGCGTCGGCGGCGCCGGCATTGGTGTAGCCCATGCCCACCAGACGTTGCGGCACCTCGTCAAAAGGAATCTCCTCGCCCACCGCAAAAGTGGTGGACTCCCAGTAGCGGCTCTCGACCGGCGGCACGCAGCGCAGCAGCGCGCGGGCCGAGGCGACCATGATGCAGTTGTCGCCGCGCACGATGCGCCCGAGTGCCTCGCAGCGCTGGGCTACCACGGCGTCGTCGGGCGCCTGCTCGCGCCAAGGGTAGTCCTTGC
Organism: uncultured Collinsella sp.; assembly: GCA_902490305.1. Taxonomy (GTDB): domain Bacteria; phylum Actinomycetota; class Coriobacteriia; order Coriobacteriales; family Coriobacteriaceae; genus Collinsella. The sequence continues at coordinate 12,190 of CABUDI010000002.1, read as the reverse complement.
GCTCGGGAAAGCGGCACACGTGCGCCAGGCCCACATAGGCGGCAAGGCTGCGCGCGGCGCGATCGGCAGCGTCCTCGCCGTTCACGATGTAGACCGTGGGGCGCGGACGGCGCGCAAACTGCGCAGCCGCCATAAGCGTGCGACCCGACTGCGACACGGCCAGCGTCACGTCCTCGCCGGCATCGAGTCCGGCCTCGACGGTCTGCAGGGCCTCGGCAGTGTAGAGCTGCGCGGCTATACGGTGAATGAGCATGCTGTTCCTCCGGCATTGCAACGCCAAAAGCCCGCCGAGGCAAGCTCAGCGGGTCGTTCGTCAAATTCGTTGTCTGTCATGGTAGCGCATGAAGAGGACTCCAGCTCAGGCGTACGCCCAGCCCCGCAACAAAAACGCCAGATAGAACCGGGCTCATCGGCTTCGCCAAAATCTCCCCGTCACTTCGAACGCCGCAACCACGGAAGGTGCCCCAAGAAACGGCTATTCCTCAAAAAAGCTCGCAACGTTCAAGCGGCTCGTCCACTCGCCTATGGTGTTGGCAAAGCCGACGCGTGTGTACACGCCCGCGAAACGACCGCGATACAGGTACAGGCCTTCCATATTAGAAGCGGGCGCAAAACCAAGATCATCCACAAGTCCTTTGGGTGCCTCTCCTCGATGCGGCCCATTGACAAGCGTTCCGCGCAAGCAGGGAGTCTGATACTGCTGAGCATACTCCTGTACAATCGCCCCAGCGGCCGCAGCGCGAGCAAGCACCTGGGACCATTCCCGTTCCGTGGCATCCAAGCCGGCAACAACGCCAACCGCGTTGTAGCCGCCGCACGGCTTGACAATCCATCGATCCTTTTCGGCAAATCTCGACAACTGGGCGCTTTCGTCCAAAATCTCGGTATAGGGCACATGCTCCCGTACAAACGATTGCTCCTCCGGGCTCAACAAGGACTGACCGGCCCGAGACCACAGAAATGCAAATACGGTCTTAGTCGCACACGGCCACGTTCTAAAACCACCAACGATGCACGCGAGCCCTTCTTGAGCCGCCTCGATTAAGGCCGAGCGTCCGTCGCACGGCTTATCCCACAGCTCGCCGGTCACCGCGCGCCGCCAAACGCAATCAATAGGACCGGCGGCATCGCACAGCCGCCTAGCACCGCTCTCGTCTTCGCCAATCCGCAGGTCGCGCACATCCGCAAAGCGCGCCACCGCACCCCGTCGCCTCATAAGGTCGACAAAATGAGCCGCATCTTCCAAGTCGATGCTTTCCGAATAGTCGACGATTGCCACCGAAGCGGGATATATCTTTGATTGCGGTGCATAGAGCCCCTCGTCAACGCGGGCCCCGTCGTCCGATCGTGCACTATCCTCGGTGCGGCGAGGATGGGCCAGCTTCCACTCTGCATAGGTCTCAAACAATGCGTCTATCCAGCTACCGCACAAATCGTACTGCCGAAAGCCGGGGTGGTCGGATGCAAACTCCTCAAAGGAAGGCGTCATTCGCACTGCCTGACAGACCGCATCGGTCACTACCATTCCGGCGCTGCCATCGGTATTGAGCTCGCAAAACGTATACGACCCGGTGTCCTCGTCAAGAAAGATATCGACGCGCGCAAGGGGGATCTGGCAATCATAGCCGGCGTCCATAGCGCACAACTCCGCAAAAGCCGGATCCATGCGGAACCATGCACGCACGGAGGCATCGGAACAAAACGCCCGCGTCACCTTGTCCATAATGCCGTACATGCGCTCGGCCGCCTCCTTAAGAAGCGCCGTCATATCCTTATCGAATATCTTTGGCGTCAGAGCCCAGGGCGCAGGATCTCCATGGTAGAGTGCATGGGTTTGAGACAAGTATTCGTCGCCTTTGCGACGACCAGGTATGTCACCTTCGCGTGTGCGCACGATGCGCTCAAAGCAATCTTCAAGCTCTCGCGTCTTCAATGTTGCCACGTTGTCCTCCATTGCTTGATTTTTTGCTCATGCTACGCCAGTACGCCGCGACTTCGGCACGCTTGAATAGGCTTCTAAATTAGCAACACATTTTTGCATGGGACGGCGGCGGCGACATATACTCCTGCTCAAGCGCATGCACAGCCCCGCAAAAAACGCCAGACGGGCAAGCCGTCTGGCGCTATCAGAGTGAGCTATACGCCGAGTCTAATCGTAGACGCCCATTTTAAGCAGTGTGAAGGTCGGAGCGCCGTCACCCTGCGCGACGCGGACCGTGCAAGTCTCAGTACGGCCCATGGATGCGTCCGCTTGAATTGCGGCGATGAACTGGTCCTTTGGCAGGCCGTAGGTGCTCTCGGGGATGTCGGAAGGAAGTAACATGCCGCCAGCACTGTAAACCTCATAGGTGAGCTCGTAGATGTTGTCGCCAAGGTCAGTCGTGCCCGTAACGATGGCACACGGTGGGTTGTAATATCCCTGGCCATATTCCTGTTTCAGGTACAAGTACCCGTCATGCGCTTCGGCCGAATCAGGAATCGCCTGCCCCTCCGGCGTTCTGTCATAAGTCATATCGGCATCGGAAAGCGTCAGACCCGTCAAGCGGTTGAGTTCCCTATTGATCACATCAGTCGCCACACGCTGGCTATTACCGTTGTCATAGTCGCCTTTCTCGATTCGATACGGCGCGTTGTCAATAAAATGGCACCAGATAAACTTAACCAGCTTGTATTTCTCGTCATCAGAAAGGCCGTCAGTCGAATCGAAGCCGCCCGTCTGATACCAGTCCCGATCGAAGTGCTCCTCCGTAAAGTTCGACAGGAACAGATTCGCGGCGGCATAGGTTGCCTGGTCATTGAGGTCGACTTTTACGCTGCTGCTCGTCTGCCCGGGCTCTTCCGGCTCCTCTTGCTCTTCGGCAGGCTTCTCCTTGGCGCTTCCCTTGTCCTTATGCTCGGCCGAACCCTCGTCGGACCCAAGTACCGTAATCTGCGATGAGTTGCCCTGCCCAAGCGGACCCAGTACGCCGGTCAGCGCCAAAGCGGAACCGCCGGCAACGAGCACGCCCGCCACGCACATGCCGGCAATCACCGCGCGCTTATGCGCTTTCTTTTGTACGGCACCCTGCACGGGAGGCATCCCTGCCGCCGGCATCGACGCGGGCTCGGCGGGCGCAGCAGCCGGAGAGGCCGTGCCCATGCGCGCCCCGCAGTTCGTGCAAAAATCGGTTCCGTCGGGCATCTCGGAGCCACACTTGGTGCAAAACATATTCGGGCATCCCCTCACAACAAACGGTATCTGCCGCCATCATATTGAGCCTTCGCAGCCCAAATGTGTTGCACAACATTGACCACAGCCTTCGGACGCCGGCAAAGCGTGCCGGACCCTACCCCGTCACCCGTACGCTGGGGCAAAGGTCTGCCAGTGGGCACTCGTCGCACTTGGGTTTGCGGGCGTCGCAGATTTCGCGGCCAAAGGTGATCCACTGGTGATTGACCGACTCCCAATACTCGTGCGGCAAGATCTTGAGCAGATCCTGCTCGGTCTTGAGCGGCTCTTTGGCGTGCGTCTTGGGACTCAGCATCAGGCGATGCGCGATACGGTTGACGTGCGTATCCACCGCGATGCCTTCCACGATGCCATACCCCACGTTGAGCACGATGTTCGCCGTCTTGCGCCCCACACCCGGCAGTTTGACGAGCTCCTTCATATCCGCCGGCACTACACCGCCGTAATCGGCAACGATCATCTGCGCCGCTTCCACGGCGTGTTTGGCCTTGCTCTTGTAGAAGCCAAGCGACTTGATCGTGTCCGCCACGTCGGCAACACTCGCCCCGGCCATGGCCTCGGGCGTGGGCCACTGGGCAAACAGCCGCGGCGTCACCTTGTTGACTTGCGCGTCGGTCGTTTGCGCCGAGAGCAGCACCGCGATGAGCAGCCTAAAGGGATTCTCGTGGTCCAAGAAGCACTCGACCGGGCCATAGCGACGGTTAAGGCGCTCGCACACCTCGATGGCGCGTTCGCGTTTGGCGGCATTGGTCTCGCGTGGCATAACGACTCCTCGGCTCAGCGGCATAACAAACCTATGGGCACGATTGTCCCACGTATGGGGTCTTTACGCCTCCAAAAATGCGCCGGTCTGGCGGCTCCACAGGCTTGCGTATTCGCCGCCCGCCTCGACGAGCTGAGCATGGGTGCCATCCTCGACAATCTCGCCGTCTGCCAGCACCACGATGCGGTCGAGCGCCGCCACGGTGGACAGGCGGTGCGCCACCACAATGGAGGTGCGGCCGCGCATCAGGTTCTCGAGCGCCTCCTGCACCAGCGCCTCGGACTCACTGTCCAGGGCAGAGGTCGCCTCGTCGAGCACCAGAATCGGCGCGTCGGTGAGGATGGCACGGGCAATGGCAACGCGCTGGCGCTGGCCACCCGAAAGCTTAACGCCGCGCTCGCCCACCATGGTGTCAAAGCCATGGGGCAGGCGGTCGATAAACTCAGTCGCGTTGGCCAGGCGCGCAGCCTCGCGAATCTGCTCGTCAGTGGCGTCGGGGCGGCCGTAGGCGATATTCTCGCAAATGGAGCGGTGGAACAGCAGCGCCTCCTGCGGCACGTAGGCAACCTGGCGGCGCAGGCTCTGCTGTGTGCAGCGCGAGACATCCTGGCCGTCCACGAGCACGCGGCCGCCCTGTACGTCGTCCAGGCGCAGCAACAGCTTGGTGAGCGTCGTCTTGCCCGAGCCCGATTTGCCCACCAGGCCCACGCGCTGGCCCGCCGCCACATGGAGCGTCAGGTCGTCGAACACGCTCTCGCCCGCCGCGGCATCACGGTATGCAAAGCTCAAGTGCTCAAAATCAATCGCGCCCTCGCTCACCTTGAGCTCGGGGGCGTTCTCGTCGTCTGCCACCAGACACGGCTCGTCCAGCACGCGCGTCATCTCGGCCGCATCGCCCAGCGCGCGGTTGATGCGCTGCATCATGGAGCTCACGTAGTTCAGACGCATGGTGAGGTTATAGGTGTAGGTAAAGATCATGACGAGCGAGCCGGCCGAGATGCCAAACCACGCGTTGCCGCCCGCCACGAATACGCTCACCACGGCCATGGTGATGACGATAAGACCCGAGGTCGTAAAGTTGCGCTGCATCATGGCGTGCATCGAGACCGTCTCGGCATCGCGCGCGGCACGATCAGCGGCGTCGAACAGATCACGTTCAAAGTCCTCGCGCCCGCAGGTCTTGACGGCCAAGATGTTCGTGACCGCGTCGGAGAGCACGCCCGAGAGCTTGTTCTGCGCGGCGGACGTCGCGGCCGAAAGCGGCATGATGCGCTTGTACATAAGCCAGACAAACGCGATGTAGACGGCCATGATGCACACCAGGATCACGGTAAACGTCGGCACCACCGGGGCGAGCGCCGCCACCGTGCAGATGACCGAGGTGATGGTGGGGATGAGCGAATACACCGTCACGTCGACCAGCCCCGTATAGCCGCTCATAAAACGGCTCGTCTGGCTCACGAGCGATCCGCCAAAGCGGCTGGTGTGAAATGTCATGGATTGATTGGAGAGCGTGTCGAAGCACAGGCGCGCCAGGTGATAGTTGCCCGCAATCTCGAGCTTGTAGACGGTGTAGTCCTGCAGCTTGGAGAGGATTTGGCCCACCAGGTTAACGAGTACGAGCGCCAGGATATAGGGGCCGAAGACCTCAAACACCTGATCACCCGCCACGGGACCGGCTTGAACGCGGTCGACAATGAGGGCCATCACATAGGTATTGGCAAACGTCAGCAAAAAGATGTAGCCCGCCGACGAGAACACCGAGAGAAAGACAATCAGCGGCTGCGTGCGCGTGACACCCCAAAACCGCTGCAGCGTGCGGCGCACGGTGGAGCGTTTCAGCGGACTGGTGTTTCTCTGAGACATGGGCTTCCTTTCGCGTCTGATAGGGCGAAACGCCATTGTTGCACACTAAAGCGCACTTCAGGCAAGCACGATGCGAAAAGCGCCCGCGCCCCGCGCTTGCGCCGACGCCCCGCCGTCCGTTGCGGCTAGCCCTCGTCTTCTTGGTCTGCGAGCAGGCCCGCGGACGTGAGCCCCAAGATCGCGTCGGCCTCCTCGGCATCCTCCAGCGCGTCGATGTCCTTGAGCTTGCGCTCCATAACGTTGGTGCGCGTGGTGATAATGCCCTCGACCGTCTTGCCCGCGGTCTCGATCTGCTGCTGCGCGCGACGCAGCGCCGCCTGATAGCGCGGCAGCTCAGCCTTGACGGCGGAAAGCACGCGCAGCACGTCATCGGTGCGTTTTTGCAGCCTAAACGTCTGATAGCTCATCTGCAGGCTGTTGAGGATGGCCGCCATGGTGCTGGGGCCGGCAACGTTGACGTGATAGTCGCGGCCCAGGGTCTCGATAAGCCCGGGGCGGCTGACGACCTCGGCGTACAGACCCTCAAACGGCACGAACAGAATGCCAAAGTTGGTCGTCGCGGGCACGCTCAGGTACTTCTCGCAAATGTCCTTGGCCTCACGCTTCACCATCGCGTCGAGCGTCTTGCGCGCAGCAGCGACGGCCTCCGCGTCGCCCGACTCCTGGGCGTCGAGCAGATGCTCGTACGCATCGCCGGGAAACTTGGAGTCAATCGGCAGCAGCACGGGATCACCCTCGTCCACCGGCAGCTTGACGGCAAACTCAACGCGCTCCGAGGCGCCAGGCTTGGTGGCCACGTTTTCCAGATACTGGTCGGACGTGAGGATGTCCGCCAGGATCGCGCCCAGCTGCACCTCGCCCAAAATGCCGCGCGCCTTCACATTGCCCAGCACGCGCTTAAGGTCACCCACGCCAGTGGCGATAGATTGCATATCGCCCAGGCCCTTGTACACGGCCTCGAGCTGGTCGCTCACCTGCTTAAACGATGCAGACAGACGGTCGTTGAGCGTACGGGAGAGTTTCTCGTCCACCGTCGCGCGCATCTGATCGAGCTGCACGTTGTTATCCTTGCGAATGGCACCCAGTTGGGCATTGACCGTCTCGCGCACCTTGTCCAGGCGGTGCTCGATGCCCTCGCGGTTGGCGCCAAGCTGTTGGGCCGTCTCACGGCGTAGGTCGTCCATACGGTCGCCAGCCTGCGAGAACTCACGCGCGATGGTCAGGTAGCGCTGCTGCTCTACGGCGGCGTCGGTTGTCTGCTGCTGCGCGATGGCGTTTGCCGTGCGGCGGGTTTCTGCCAGCGCGACGTTGAGGGCATCGAGCGCGCTGTTGGCCTGCTCGAGCGCCGCAAGCGTCTCCGCATCGTTGCCGCCACGCTCTCGCAACTCGGCACGAAGGCCCCTAAGCTGCAGGACGCAAACCACAGCAACCCCCACCGCCACCAAGGCAATCACAACAAGCGCAATATCAATAGCAGACATAGACTCCGCCCAACAAACCCAATCGATTATCAATCAAAACCGCGATCAATCTTACCCCGCCACACCCACCGGGCGCCCGGCCCCTTCTTGGGTGCCCCTCTCCTCCGCATATTCCATAATGCGGCGCGCCGTCTCCCTGCTCACCTTTGAGTCATCGCCGGCTAAGTATGCGTACACGTTTCCCTTATTCAGATTCAAATCGCGGCAGAGACCGTAGCGCGTTACGCCCGATTCTCCTAGCGCTCCCAATGTTCTCTTTCGCATCAGGGCGTTGATCCTTCTGTCCGCCACTGGCTTTTCCTTCACCGCCCTATACGCACGCCAAACGTTGGCATAACGGTTAGGGAGCTCGCTTTTGGCGCATAGAGACGCCATGCCACCCGCTTGATCGTACAAGGACAAAACGCCTCGGTAATCTTCTTCCATCCACGAGCCCTCGGATAAACCCAGAACGTATTCGGCTTTTCCTTGCGCCAAAGCGAGCAAAAATAGAGGCTCCGCCACGCGCGGCGCAACCGTCGTCGCCTGCTCAAGCAGTTTTCTAAAACTCAGCGACTGCTGTCCGGATAGCTCTCGGCAATAGCCTTTCAAAAATCCCTCAAAAGTCAGATTCAACCGAGCACCTCCTTTTTGTATTGCCTGTATGCGCAGACCATCTCTTGATAGCTCCGCTCCGAAGGCGACGATGCCAGCGCCTCTCCATCGTCGAATATAAGCCGCTCGAGTAGATCCCAATCAAGTCGGTCGATAAACGCTCGACTATGGAGGTCGACGATGTCGTTCGGACGGTAGGCATAGAGCTTCATTACCGCCAGGTCCTCCAAGGATGGCGTAAAGTACCTGATAAAACGCGCGCCAATATCCAAGGGAATCAAACGATCTTCGTAATTGAATGGCATCTGATTACAATACGCCACCGCCATACCATTTACCTCGGGGTATCGAGCTATGATCTCGCGGAGGCACCTGTCTGCCTCAAACACATCAATGTCATGTGTAACCGACCGATTCGTCACATCGTTTAGCATGAAGGCGCTTCCTCCCACCAATACAACGCTCGGCCTGTCGTCTCTTGGACCTATTTCCAGCTCCGCCTCTTCGTCAATGCCCAAAAGAGTCTGCTCTAAATCCTGCTTATACATAGCAAATCCTATTATTATTTATCTTTAATAATACTATTCAGTTGCACGACAGGACCCACAGGATGCAAGAATTCTACTCGTGGCGATAATCCCTACACCCTAGAAGTCCTAATGTGACAAACGCTAACTCTCCCAGCCGGCGCGAATGGTTGTTATGACATCGCCTAGGCGCTGGCCGAGGGCTGACAGATGTTGGAGCACTTCGCTGGGCGAGGCACCGTTGAGGATGCAGGTGAACGCATACGAGACCAAGAAAATCGCCGCAAGTCCTAACGGAATGAGCACAATCATCGCTAACGTGCGCAGGCGCTGGCCCACGCGGCGGTGACGCGTGCGGCGCTTGTCGAACGCAAGCTCCTGCGCATATGAATCTTGTTGTACGGAATAGTTCTCTGGCGCCGATCTGCCCGCAGGCGAAACCGCAGGCGTGGCATTTTGCGCAGGGGGCTGAGCGGCTACCCCTTGCATTTGCATCTCCATAAGCCGTTGCTGTTGGCGCAACATGCGCTCGGCTTGTTGCTGCGGAGTCTCAAGAAACAGGTCCATGCTGGCCTCCAAAATCGGAGCATTCGACGCTTACGCCCAGCATCCCGCACCGCCAAGGCCACGGCAACGCAATCCGTAGCAATAGCCGCAAAGTTTCTTGTTGACAAAAGCTATCGAAAACCTCAACAACTCCCCTACCAGCACTTTCTCTGAGCTTTTTTGTCGAATAATCTTTTGCCCTTCCACCAACCCGCCAACTAACCAAAATCTAACCAAAAGCTTGACGAAAATTGTGGAGACAGGGACCCCACACAAAAAGTGCCGCCCCAAAGGGGCGGCACACAAACTTATTATCAGCTTTTCTGTAACGAGCATGCGGCGACTCAACGCCGGGGCGCGGGGCGGGAGGCCGGATTGCCTTCCCTCAACGCGACCCTGCGAAGCCGTGAGCGGGGAGGGAAGGCAATCCGGCCTCCCGCCCCGCGCTCCGCATCAAACGCCACGCCCGCAACACGCGCTAGTAGTTCACCACCTGCTCCTCAAAGTACGCCTTCGGGTGGTTACACACCGGGCACACCTCAGGCGCCTCAGCACCAACGTGCAGGTGCCCGCAGTTCAGGCACTTCCACACCTTTACGCCCTCGCGCTCAAACACCTCGCCCGACTCGATGCGCTCGACGAGTTTGTTGTAGCGCTCCTCGTGGGCCTTCTCGACGGCGGCGACGCCACGGAACTTCTCAGCGATCTCGGCAAAACCCTCCTCCTCGGCGGTCTTGGCGAACTCGTCGTACATCGTGGTCCACTCGTAGTTCTCGCCCGCAGCGGCATCACGCAGATTGTCCAGGGTATCGGGGACGGCGCCGTCGTGCAGATACTTAAACCACAGCTTGGCGTGCTCGGACTCGTTGCCCGCCGTCTCGGCAAAAATATTCGAGATCTGAACGTAGCCGTCCTTTTTGGCCTTGGATGCATAGTAGCGATACTTGGTGTGTGCCTGGGACTCACCGGCAAAAGCGGTCTCGAGGTTCTTCTTGGTTTGGGAATTCTCAAAATCCATAGGTGTACTTCCCTTCAACGCATGCCGCCCGTAGGCTTCGAGCGGCCTCGTCTTTAGGATGCCCTCATGCCGAAAATCTAAACCTTACAATCCTGTTCTTCAGATTTGCACGGGCTAGATGCTCAGCCAGCGATCGCCCTCAGCTCGGCAAAAGCCCTCACGCTCCAGGTCGGCTAGAATGCCCGCGATCAAGTCGCGCTCGACCGGCCCACGCCCAGCCGCCGCTTCCATCTCGTTAACGCCCACCACGGCATCAGCAAGCGTAATCCCCGCCGGCTGGCCATCGCGCGCTGCCAGCAACATACGCACGATATGCGCGCGCTTTTGGCGACGCGAGCCCTCAAACTTTGATTGACGGCTATAGCCCGCCGAGCGCCTGGACGGATTGGGCAACGTCTTTTTTAGATATGCGCCGTAATCTAGCAACGCGTAATACCACGCGCGCGGCGTGTCGGCATCATCGAGCGGCACGGCAAAGGGAGCGATCTCGTCGGTCGCTGCACCGGGAGCCGCCGGACAGGCGGCTTGGATCAGCGGCACCAGCTCGCGATCGGGAACAGCCGGTACATCGGGAAAGAAGTGATGCAGAAAGACTGTGCGCACATTGGTCTCCAGATACACGCCCGGAAGGTCAAACGCAAACGACCGGATACCCTGCGCCGTTGCCGGGCCAATACCAGGCAGAGCGACCAAGTCACGCGTCTCACGCGGAAACTCCCCGTCCCAGTCCTCTACAACGCGCTGAGCGGCCCCATGAAGCGCCAGAGCGCGTCGGTTGTAGCCCATGCCCTGCCAAGCGTCCAAAACATCGGAAGGCGCGGCCTGGGCAAGCGCCTGCACAGTCGGAAAACGATCGAGCCACACCGGCATGCGCGCCTCCACACGCGGCACCTGCGTTTGCTGCAGCATGACCTCAGAAAGCCAAATGATGTACGGATCGCGTGTGCGGCGCCACGGAAGGTCACGATAACGCAGGACCCCTTCCGAACGAATCATCGAACGAAAGGGGTCCTGAATCATGGCTATGCTCCTTATGCGGCGTTATTCCTCCCGGTAAGCGCACTCGCAGGTGGCGTACTCGGGAAACGCTTCGCGGTCGGCGAACTTGGGATCGACGGCTGGGAACTGGCGGTGAGCGACGATGTCGCCGAGCGAAACGGAATCGAGGTAGTCGCGCATCAACGCCTGGGCTCCGGCCCACAGGGGATGATAGCAGCACGCGCCCATGCGCGCACAGTCACCATCGGGCGCGGTGCAATCGTTCATAACCATAGGACCCTGAACGGCCTCGACGACCTGGCGGATAGTGACGTCGTCCGGACTGACCTTGAGACGCATGCCACCGTGGACGCCACGCAGGCTCTCCACAATACCGGCCTGGACCAAACCGTGCTGAATCGAGCGGGCAAACGAATACGGAACATTGACCTCTTCGGCAGCGGTGCGAACAGAAAGTAAGCACTCCGGATCCTCGGCAAGCATCGCCAGCATACGAAGGGCGTAATCAGTCTTCCTCGATATGTCCATTTTTCCCCTTTCAAGGAATACGAACAGCTCGAACGAGCTCCGGGGCCGAGCTTGTGTTGAGACGCTAAATGACCGCCAGGACATCCAAATGGTAAATCGGATATCCACTGAGTGCCGCGCTTGGAGCGAAATGCATCAAATGCGGCGCACAGTGCAATTTAGTATAACCTAACCCCCTGTCTCGTAGAACAGGTGTTGCGCAACAAAGCTGTTGTTCAGACAGATATACTTATTAGATTTTACTTGCGTTCCCGAAGGCGCAGGGATTCTGGGCGAAGATGCACCGGGGCGATCGTTCTGTCGAAACAAAGTGCATCAAACGCAAAAAGCCACGTCCGAAGACGTGGCTTTAATTGCGTTGGCGGGAAGTACGGGGCTCGAACCCGCGACCTCCGACGTGACAGGCCGGCGCTCTAACCAAACTGAGCTAACTCCCCAGGCAGTCGTTCGCGTTTGTTTCCGCTCGCGTGCGCTGCGGGGATTAGTATACACAGAAGTCTGTCCGGTGCGCAACAACTTTTTTGAAAATATTTTTTGGGCCCCTCCGGGAGGGTCTCCGGGGCTGGGGGCGGGGGTTAAGTTTGCTGCTCTACAGTCCTGCGCAAGACGGAAAGCACATTAAGTGCTTTCCTTTGCGTG
>CABUDI010000001.1 GCA_902490305.1 uncultured Collinsella sp. | reverse complement strand
ACATCACCTCGGCCGACTTCTTCCACGGCACCCTCGAGCTCGTGGAGCCCGGCGTCCCCGTGTTCCTGTTCATGGGCGAGGACGAGAACCGCAAGCTCGACGAGCGCGTTCGCGCCTTCCTCAACCGCGGCGTGACCGGCGACACCGACATCAACATCATCGACACCGCCGAGTTCGCGATCCCCGGCCTTGACGACGAGTTCCGCGTCATCGTGTCTCCGTGGATCCTCTCCTCGCTGATCACCGATCGCCTTGCCGCTTACTACGAGACGGTCACCAAGCACAACCTCAACTACCGTCGTTACTATCACCAGTTCGACTACTAATCGGTGACAAATAAGCTACTGATCAAGAAGCACCCTGCCCGGGCGCATGCGTCCGGGCATTTTTATGCCGAAATTCGCAAGAAAGGGGAATCGAATGAGGCAGTTTATCGTGGCGTCCCATGCTCATTTTGCGTCCGGAATCGTCGAGAGCATCGGCCTGCTTTCCGGCGAGCGCGAAAACGTCCATGCGCTCTCTATGTATGTCGACGGAAACGAGGACCTGACCAAGGAGGCCGCAGCGATTCTGAACGGCTTTGCGGCGGACGATGAGGTCGTCGTTTGCACCGACCTCTTTGGCGGCAGTGTCAACAACGAGTTCACCAAGATCGTCCAGACGCGTCCTAACACGCACCTCGTGACCAATATGAACCTGCCGCTCCTTATTCAGCTGCTGTTCGTGCCCGAATCCACCCCGATCGATGAGGCCATTCGCCAGATCGTCGAGGCGGACGACACCAAGGTCAAGTACGTCAACGACCTGCTGGGGCAGGCCGAACTCGATGAGTTTTAACCACTAGGGAGCACATCATGATTCAGATGATTCGCGTGGACTATCGACTGCTTCACGGCCAAGTTGCCGTTAGCTGGACCTCGGCTCTGGGTGCCGACTGCATCCTGTTGGTGAGCGACACGGTCCTCAATGACAAGCTTCGCCTGCAAGCTCTATCCCTCGCAAAGCCGGAGGGCTGCAAGGTCGTCGTCAAAAACACCGAGGATGCCGTCAAGGCGCTCCAGAGCGGTGTGACTGATAAGTACAAGCTCTTCGTGGTTTGCGAGACGATCCAGCAGGCCGGTGCCGTCGCCAAGGCGATGGGCATCAAGAAGATCAATCTCGGCAACGTTGCCTTTAGCGAGAATGCCCGCCAGGTCTCGACCAGCGTATTCCTCACGCCCGAAAACGAGGCATACGTCAAAGAACTGCTCGGCGAGGGCTATGAACTGTTCATTCAGATGATTCCGGCAGATGCGAAGACTGACGCCGCGAAGGTCATCGGTTAGGGGTTGTCATGGTTATCAAGACAATCCTGATTTTCCTGATCGCCCTTTTGGGCTATTCCGAGTGGCTGACGGGCACGAGCTACCTCCAGCGCCCGATCGTGCTCGGGCCTCTGGTTGGCCTTGTCATGGGCGATGTAGTGACCGGCACCATTATGGGTGCCACGATGGAGCTTGCCATGGTCGGTGCCATCTCGGTCGGTGCATATAACCCGCCCGATACGATTTCCGGAACCATCCTGGGTGTGTCGCTTGCCATGCAGGCCGGCGCGGACGCTTCGGCGGCCCTGACCCTGGGCATTCCTATCGCAACGATCGTCCTGGCGCTCGATACCGCCCTGGGCCAGCCGGTGATGCTGCTGCTGGTGCACCGTATCGACAAAAACGTCGAGGACGGAGACACCAAGGCCATCACGCGCAACATGCTCATCGCCGGTTACGCGCAGAGCTGGTGCGGCCTGCTGATTATTCCCCTGGCATTCTTCTTTGGCGCCGATGCCGTTGCCAGCCTGCTCAACATTATTCCCGATTTCGTTCAGACCGGCATGGATGTTGCCGCCGCCTTCTTGCCTGCACTCGGCTTTGCGATGCTGGCGCAGATGATTATGAACAAAACGGTGGCGCCGTTCTTCTTCGCTGGTTTCTTCCTCGTCGCCTACTTTGGCATTAGCACGACGGGCGTGGCGATCTTTGCCGCGATCATCGTCGTCGCGATGACGGTTTTGGGCGAGAAGAAAAAGGCGGAGCAGCCCGCAGTGGCAACCGAGGATCCTGCGATTGGGAGTGGGTTCGATGAGTTTTAAGTTTGAGTCTTCCTACGACGGGTTGATTACCCGCGCAGATCTTAAGAAGCTGTTCTGGCGCTCGATTCCCTATGAGCACTCCTGGAACTACGAGCGTATGGGCCATATCGGCTTTATGTGGGCCCTTATGCCGATCCTTCGCAAGCTGTATCCGCAGGATGCAGACTTTAAGGCCGCACTCAAGCGCCATATGGAGCTCTATAACGTCACGCCGTACATCTCGACGCTCCCCATGTCTATTGCTGCCGCAATGGAAGAAGTCAACGCCACCGAAGATAACTTTGACACGAGCGCGATCTCTAATGTCAAGCTTGCTTTGATGGGACCGCTGTCCGGCGTGGGCGATGCCTTCTACTGGGGCACGCTGCGAATTTTGGCAACGGGTGTCGGCACGTCGCTGGCGCTGCAGGGCTCTATTCTTGGCCCGATTTTGTTCCTGCTCGTGTTCAACGTCCCCCACTACATCATCCGTTACCTGCTGACGTTTGTGGGATATCGCTTTGGCTCGGACATGATCAGCAAGGTCCAGGAATCGGGCATTATGGACACGATCGTCAAGATGGCCTCTATCATGGGCGCCATGGTGATCGGCGCTATGACCATGGAGATGGTCACCGTGGACATTCCGCTCATGGTCGGTGCGGGCGATGGTGCTCAGACGCTGGCCGAGCTGCTCAACGGAATCTTCCCGGGCTTTGTCACGATGGGGCTGTTTGGAATCGTCTATCTCATGCTCAAGAAGAAGATGAATCCGCTGCTTATCATGCTCGTGATCCTGCTCGTGAGTATCGCTGGCGCGTTCTTTGGAGTGCTTGGTGTCCAGTAGAGTATCCGTCATAATGAGAACAATGTAAGAGGGGGCGTCGCGCACACTGTGCTGCGGCGCCCTTTTGCCGAAAGGTGGACAAGATGGAGTATCCGCAGCTTGCCGTCATGAATATCAGCCATCGTTATTTTGACCTTGAGGATTTCTTTTCTTCGGCAGCGGCCTCGGGCTACACGTGTTGCGAGCTTTGGACCGGGGCGATGCATCTGTATGTCGATTGCCATGGATACGATTCGCTCGAGCAGGTGCGGGAGCTGTCGCAGCGGTATGGGGTTCGGATTGTGGGGCTTTGCCCCGAACAGAACAACCCCAAGCCGTGGAATATCGCGGCGCGCGGGAATGAGGCACGTGCCCGCACGCTCGCGTACTTTAAGAACGTTGTGGATATCGCGGCGGAACTTGGAGCCGAGCAGGTCATGGTCTCGAGCGGCTGGGCATTTTTGAACGAGCCGATCGAGGACGCGTGGGGCCGCAGCGCCTCGATGCTGCGTGCGATTGCCGAGCATGCGGGAGAGCGCGGCGTGCGACTGGTACTCGAGGCCCTACAGCCGGTTGAGTCGATGATCGTGAACTCGGCGGCCGATACGAAGCGCATGATCGAGGCAGTTGATCATCCGGCACTTAAGGCGTGTCTGGATTTGGGCGCTATGGCGGTGGCAGGGGATACCATCGACGATTATTTCGACCTGCTTGGCGATGATGTCGCTCACGTGCATTTTGTCGATGTTGCGGCAGATGGCACGACGCATCTTGCTTGGGGTGACGGCGACCGCGATATGCGCGCCGACCTGGATAGGCTGGTGACGCGCGGCTATCGCGGAGTTGTTTCGGCCGAGACCTATGACTGGCGCTATTTTGCCGACCCCGCAGCTGCCGATGCGCAGGTAATGGCAGAGTATCGTCGTGCGATTGGCGCCTAGGCGGGGTTGGGTTGCGGCAATCTGCCCTATGTTTCCAAATGAATACGGCGTGAGCGGCTGCGACGGATTTTCCCCGCAAACACTCTAGTATGCTAAAGTACCCAGAAGACCGGCGGAGCTATGCCGGTCTTCTGTTCTATACGAAGCACAGCATGAGGAGGCTCACCAGATGACGGCCACACCGTGGGGATTCCGGGACATATTGCCCGAGGAGGCTCAGGCGCGCGAGGAGATTGCGCTGACGGTGAAGGGCTGCTTCAGGGAGCATCATTACCTGCCGGTCGAGACGCCGCTGCTCGAGGACAAGGGTTCGCTCGAGGAGGGTGGCCGCATTGCGGACACGCCGTTCAAGCTCTTTGACGATGATGGCCGTCTGCTGGTAGTCCGTCCCGACAATACGTTGCCCATCGTGCGCTTGGTTTCGACCCGCATGCGCGCGGCCGATCTGCCGCTGCGCCTTCGCTACGAGGCGCCGGTGGTTCGCGAGTGCCAGCGCAATGCCGGTGGCTCGCGCCAGTTTACACAGCTGGGCTTTGAGCTTATCGGTGCGGGCGATACCGCGGGCGATGTCGAGATTGTCTCGCTCGTGGCCGAGGCGGTGCGCAAGCTGGCGCTGCCCGATGCACGCATCATCGCAGGTAGCGTACGCCCGTTTAAGGAGCTGCTCGCGGCGTGCGAGGATCGCGAGCTGGCTGCCGAGGCGCTGTGCTGCGTGCACGCCAACGACTTTGTGGGCCTCGATGCCCGCGTGGCGGCAAGCGTCGAGTCCGATGCCGTCAAGGCCGCCATTTGCGAGCTACCGCGTCTTCACGGCGGCGCCGAGGTGCTCGACCGCGTGGACACGCTGCTGGAGGCCGCCGGCATCGTCGCGCCGCTGACGCGCGAGTTGCGTGCTCTGGTCGAGGGCCTGGCTCCCGAGGACGCCCAGGTGCTGTCCTTCGACTTCTCCATCATGAACTCTTTTGATTACTACACGGGCCTGGTCTTTAAGGCCTACGCCGGTGGCCTGCCCGATCCGGTGGGCTCGGGCGGTCGCTACGACTCCATCTTTACCGGCGCGTTCGGCGACGGCATCGAGGTACCGGCGGCGGGCTTCGCCTTTTCGCTCGAGCGTCTGGAGACCGCGCGCACCTCGGCCGAGGACGCCGCTTCCGACGGCGATCATGCGGTGGACCGTGGTGCCGAGGGCCCGCTGCGCATCGCCGTGCCCAAGGGCTCGCTTAAGGCTGACACGCTCGACGTGCTCGAGGCAGCGGGCTTAGACGTCTCTGAGCTGCGCGATCCCGGTCGTCACCTGATCGTGCGCGGTCGCGACACGCGTGCCGGCGAGGGCACGGTCGGAGATATCGAGTTTGTCATCGTGCGTCCCAGCGACGCGCCCGCCTTTGTGGGCTGCGGCGGTGCCGATTGCGGCATCTGCGGTTGGGACTCGCTCATCGAGGCCGACCTCAACCTGCTGCAGCTGGTCGACCTGGGCTACGGCCTGTGCACGTTTATCGAGGCGGAGCCCGCGTGGCGCGCTGGCCAGGCCGAGCGCAACTATGCCCGTCGCGGGTCGCTTCGTGTGGCCACCAAGTATCCGCGCATCGCGAGCGCCTGGTATGCCGAGCGTGGCGTGAATGCCGATATCGTCTCGCTGCACGGCAATATCGAGCTGGGCCCCATCGTCGGTATGACCGACCGTATCGTGGACATTACCGCCACGGGCGCCACCCTGCGCGATAACGACCTGGTTATTACTGGTCGCATTATGGACTGCACGGCGCGCTTCTTTGTCAATCCGGGTGCCGCGCGCCTGGATCCGCGCGTACGCAATCTGGCAGATCGCTTGGCAGCTGCTGTTAAGGACAAGCATTTTGAGCCCGTCGCGGGCTCGGCACAATAGCGCGAGCACGCACGGGCGCCCCAACGTACGGGCTGCGGGCCGACTGGCGCCGCCGCCCGGCCTTTCGTTTTTCGAACACAACCTCAACCGATAGGGGATACCGATATGAAGACCATCAAGCTTGCTCCCGGTGAGCGCCTCGTTACCAACCAGCTCAACCGTAAGGGCGTGCTGCCGCAAAACATCGTCGACGCCGCCCGCGATATCGTGGCCAACGTGCGCGCCAACGGCGATGCCGCGGTGCGCGATTATTGCCAGCGTTTTGATGGCGTTGAGCTGCAGAGCTTCCGCTTGCCGCAAGAGCAGATCGATGCTGCGCTCGAAGGCCTCGATCCCGCTTTTGTCGCGGCGCTCGAAAAGGCTGCACGCCAGATTCGCGAGTTCCACCAGCGCGAGGTCGAACAGAGCTGGTTTACCACGCGCCCGGACGGCACGATGCTCGGCGTTAAGGTGACCCCGCTCGCGGCGGCCGGCATCTATGTGCCGGGCGGTCGCGCGCAGTATCCCTCCACCGTGCTTATGAACGCCATTCCCGCCAAGGTGGCCGGCGTCAAACGCGTGGTCATGGTGACCCCGCCGCAAAAGGACGGCCTGATCAGCCCCTACACGCTCGCCGCGGCAAAGCTCGGCGGCGTGGACGAGATCTATATGGTGGGCGGCGCCCAGGCCGTGGCCGCACTGGCGTACGGTACCGAGACCATTCCGCGCGTCGACAAGATTACCGGCCCGGGCAACGCCTTTGTCGCCGCTGCCAAACAGATTGTCTCGGGTGACGTGGGTATCGACATGGTCGCTGGCCCCTCCGAGGTCTGCGTGCTGGCCGACGCCACGGCCAAGCCCATGGTGGTCGCGGCCGACCTGATGGCCCAGGCCGAGCACGATCCGCTGGCGGCCTGCTATCTGGTGACCTGCGACGAGCAGTTTGCGCGCGAGGTCGAGGCGGGTATCGATATTCTGGTCGCGCAGTCGCCACGCGCCGAGATCACGCGCGCCTCACTCGACAATGAGGGCACCATCGTGGTGGCCGCCGACATGGCTGCCGCCGTCGAAGCGGTGAACACCGTGGCGCCCGAGCACCTTGAGCTGCACTGCAAGGACGCGATGGGCCTGCTCGGCGGCATTCGCAACGCCGGCGCCATCTTTGTGGGCGCTTGGAGCTCCGAGCCGCTCGGCGATTACGTTGCCGGCCCCAATCACACGCTGCCGACCGGCGGTACGGCCATGTTCTCCAACCCGCTTTCGGTGGAGGAGTTCGTCAAGCGCTCGAGTGTCATTTGCTATACGCCCGAGGGCCTGCTTTCCGATGCTCCCGCTACGCAGCGCCTGGCCGAGGCCGAGGGTCTGTGGGCACACGCGCTTTCGGCCGCACTGCGCCGCCGCGTGTTGGAGCAGGGCGAGGATGCCGTGAGTGCCGAGTCACTCGCCGCGGCCGACCTGACCAAGGTCGCCTGGCCGGGCGACGCCGTGGCGACGGTTGCCGAGGGCGTTGACCTGGCGGCTGCGGGCGCGGATGGCGTTGGCGCGACTGGTAAGGAGGCCTAATATGGCCGAGCTGACGCCCCACATGAAGGAGCTCGTCCAGCCTTACCTGGCCGGTATTGAGCCCTACGATCCCAACTTTACGCCTACGCGCATCAACCTTTCGGCCAACGAGAACACCTATCCCGTGCCGACCGGCGTGCGCGAGGCGGTCGACGCTGCCCTGGCTGCCACACCGCTCAATCGCTATCCCGATCCCATGTCGAACGACCTGCGCGACGAGCTTGCTGCCTGGCATGGCGTGGCGCGCGAGAATGTCTGCGTGGGAAACGGCGGCGACGAGCTGCTCTATAACTACCTGTTGGCGTTTGGCGGCGTGGGACGGACCCTGCTCAACTGCCCGCCGTGCTTTAGCGAGTACGCGTTCTTTGCGTCGCTCTGCCAGACCGAGGTGCGTGACGTGTGGCGCGACCCCGCGACCTTTGAGCTCGACCAGACAGCCGTGCTTGCGGCAGCGCCCGAGTGCAACCTGGCAATCGTGACCTCGCCCAATAACCCCACGGGCGACGTGGCGCCGCTCGACTTTATCGCGGCGCTGTGCGATGCGTGCCCCGGCATGGTGATGGTCGACGAGGCCTACGTTGAGTTTGCCGACGATTCGTTTGGCGCGGCCACCACGGCGCAGGGGCTTATCGCCGAGCATCCCAACCTGGTGATTCTGCATACGTTGTCCAAGGCGTTTGGCGCTGCCGGTACGCGTCTGGGCTACGTGATCGCGGCGTCCGAGGTCATCGACGTGTTCGCGGCGATTCGCCAGATCTATTCGGTCAACGTGCTGAGCCAGGCGGCGGCGCTTGCCTGCGTGCGTGCCCGCGATGCGTACACGCCCGTGGTGGCACAGGTCGCATCCGAGCGCGAGCGCGAGCTGTGCGCCCTGCGCGCGATGGCTACCGAGGGCCTGCCCGTGGAGGCATGGCCGAGCGCGGCGAACTTTGTGCTCGTGCGTACGCCGCATGCCACGCGCGTGCGCGAGCGCCTACGCGACGAGTATTCGATTTTGGTGCGCGACTTTAGCTATGCGCCGGGGCTTTCGGACTGTCTGCGCATTACCGTGGGCATGCCGCAGGAAAACGATGAGGTACTGGCTGCGTTTGCCGTGCTGGTGAAGGAGGAGATCTAGATGGGCCGTTATGCCGAGGTGACCCGCAAGACGGGGGAGACCGACATTGTCGTCAAACTCGACCTGGATGGAACCGGTACGTGCGATATCTCGACCGGCGTGCCGTTTTTCGACCACATGCTCAACGCCTTTGGCCGCCATGGCCTGTTCGATTTGACGGTGCATGCGGTAGGCGATGTAGAAGTCGATGCGCACCATACCGTCGAGGACACGGGCATTGTGCTGGGCGAGGCGTTTTGCCGGGCGCTGGGCGACAAAGCGGGTATTACGCGCTTTGCCGATGCGGCGATCGCCATGGACGAGACGCTCGTGATGGCCGCCGTGGACATTTCGGGTCGCGGCCAGGCCTACTGCGAGCTGCCCGTGCCGACCGAGCGCGTGGGCAGCTTCGATACCGAGCTGGCTGTCGAGTTCTTCTATGCCTTTGCGCGCGATGCCAAACTTACGCTGCACGTGCGCGAGCTGGCGGGCGGCAACTCGCATCACATTATCGAGGCCGCCTTTAAGGCCGTGGGCCGCACGATGCGCCACGCCTGCGAGCTCGATCCCCGCGTGCAGGGCATCCCCAGCACCAAGGGCTCGCTATAACCGTCACAAGGGTAAAACCACCACGAAGGGGACAGGCACCTTTGTGGTGGTTTTGGATGATGAGAAGTGGAGGGGTCGCGTGGGCGAACCGAAGATCGTGGTGGTCGACTACCACAAGGGCAACTTGTCGAGCGTCGTGCGCGGGCTTGCGCGCGCCGGTGCCGCCGCCTGCACATCGGACGATCCGGAACAGATCCGCAACGCCGACGGCCTGGTCATCCCGGGTGTGGGCGCGTTCTATGACGCGATCGCCTTTATGCGCCAGAGCGGCGAGGAGGTGGCCGTGCTCGATGCCGTTGCCGCCGGAACTCCGCTGCTCGGCATCTGCCTGGGCCTTCAGCTATTTTTTGAGCGCGGCCACGAGGGCGTGCCGGCGGACGAGGGCGCGGTCGCGGACGGAAACGCTCCCGAACAGGCTGACGGTCCCTGGGTCGATGGCCTGGGTATTATGTGCGGCTCGTGCACGCGCTTGGAGTCGAGCCGACTGAAGGTCCCGCACGTGGGCTGGGATCAGGTGCACATGACGCCTGCCGGCGCGGCCGATCCGCTGCTCGCCGGTTTTGCCGAGGGCGCCAATATGTACTTCACCCACAGCTACGCGGTGGCCGGCGACGTCGATGCCACCGATGTGTTGGCGCGCACGCACTATACACGGAGTTTCCCGTGCATCGTGCGCCACGGCAATGTGTGGGGCTGCCAGTTCCATCCCGAGAAATCCTCCGCGCTGGGTCAGCGCATCCTTAAGAACTTCGTCAACATCGTCGAGGAGGTTGGCCGATGATCCTGTTTCCCGCAATCGATCTGATCGGCGGCAAGGTTGTGCGCCTGGAGCGCGGCGACCGCAACCGCTGCAAGGTATATTCCGATGACCCCGTGGCCGTCGCCCGCTCGTTTGCCGAGCAGGGCGCAAGCTGGGTGCATGTCGTCGACCTGTCCGCTGCCTTTGGCGAGGACGAGGACACATGCGCTGCCAACTCGGCGGCGATTAAGGCCATCTGCGGCGTCGACGGTCTGTCCGTGGACGTGGGCGGCGGCGTTCGCTCACTCGCACGCATCGATGAGCTGGCAGGCTATGGTGCTCGCCGCATTGCGCTGGGCACCGTGCTCGTGACCGAGTCGGGTTTTGCTGAGGTGGCAGCCCAGGGCTTTGGCGAGCTGTTGGTCGCCGACATTGCCGCGCGCGACGGCCAGGTTAAGGTGAACGGCTGGCGCGACGGCGCGGGCGTGGCACTCGACGATGCCGTGGCGCAGCTTACCGAGCTGGGCTTTAAGCATCTGGTGTATACCGACATCGCGCGTGATGGCATGCAGACGGGCATCGATGTGGCGGCGTATCGCCATGTGGCGCAGGTCGCGGGCTTTCCCGTCGTGGCGTCGGGCGGTATCTCGACGCTCGACGACATCCGCGCGCTGGCCGCGGTGGGTGAGGGCGCGATTGAAGGCGCCATTACCGGTCGTGCGCTCTACGAGGGCAACTTTACGCTGGCCCAGGCGCTGGCCGCCGCTCGAGGGGAGGAGTAGCCCATGCTTACCAAGCGCGTAATTCCCTGCCTGGACGTCAAGGACGGCCGTGTGGTCAAGGGCGTCAACTTTGTGAGCTTGCGCGATGCCGGCGATCCGGTGGAGCTGGCCCGCGCCTACGACCGCGAGGGTGCGGACGAGGTCGTATTTTTGGACATTACCGCGACGAGCGATAACCGTGCGACGACCATCGAGATGGCGGCGCATGCGGCCGAGGAGCTAGCCATTCCCTATACCGTGGGCGGCGGTTTTCACGACCTGGCGGGCATGCGCACCATGGTTGCAGCCGGTGCCGACAAGGTGTCGCTCAACTCTGCCGCCGTGCGCGACCCGTCGCTGATTAGCCAGGCTGCCGCGGCGTTTGGTAGCCAGGCCGTGGTCGTGGCGATCGATGCCAAGCGCGTCGGTTTGCCCGGCGCATCTGGTGCCGACAAGTGGGAGGTCTTCACGGCGGGCGGCCGCAACGCCACGGGCATCGACGCGGTGGCGTGGGCCGAGGAGGCGGCTCGTCGCGGCGCCGGCGAGATCCTGCTCACCAGTATGGACCGCGACGGCACCAAGGCCGGATTTGACCTGGCGCTCACCCGCGCCGTGGCGCGCGCGGTGCCGATTCCGGTGATTGCGAGCGGCGGTGTGGGCGCGCTCGAGCATTTTGCCGAGGGCGTGATTGAGGGCGAGGCCGATGCCGTGCTGGCGGCGAGCGTCTTTCACTTTGGGACGTTCAGCATTCGCGAAGTCAAAGAGTATATGGCCTCTCAAGGTATTCCTGTGAGGCTGGACTTCTAATGCTGCGGCTTGCCCAGGCACCCGACCTTCCGGCTCCAACCCTCCTCGCGTACTTAAGTACGCGTCGTCGGGCTTGTCGCTCGGAATCTCGGGCACCTGGACAACCCTCACCGACCTGCGAAGTTTGAATTTGGGAAGAGAAATGGAAGAGATAACCGATCCTTCAAAGCTTACATACGACGCCCGCGGGCTGATTCCTTGTGTGGTTCAGCAGTATGACACCGGCGAGGTGCTTATGGTTGCTTGGATGAACGAGGAGTCGGTGGGGCTGACGCTCAAGACCGGTACCACGTGGTTTTGGAGCCGCAGTCGCCAGGAGCTCTGGAACAAGGGCGCGACGAGCGGCAATATGCAGGAGGTCAAGGAGCTTTGGGCCGACTGCGATAGCGATACGCTGCTGGTCAAGGTTGACTCGCCGGGTCCGGCCTGCCATACCGGCAACCGTACCTGCTTCTTTAAGAAACTCGCGTAGGGCGGGCGCTCGATTAGACGCTCGGCCAACCAGAAAGGATTGAACTATGGGTGTGCGCACCGCAAACGTTCAGGATGGAAATATCGGTGAGACGCTGACGGGGCTCGCCGAGGTGATTCACGGCCGTCGCGACGCATCGCCGCAGGAGAGCTACACCGCTCGTCTGTTGACCGACGTCGAGGACGAGCTGCTCAAGAAGCTTGCCGAGGAGGCGAGCGAGGTGATCATGGCCTGCAAGGATAACGATCACGATCACATCCGCTACGAGGCCGGCGACCTGGTCTACCACCTGCTCGTGACGCTCGAGCGCTACGGCATCACCCTCGACGAGCTGGCCGGCGAACTCAACGCCCGCCGCCACTAGTCGTTTGGGACAGTCTTTGTTGGTGTAACGGGGTCATGGAAGTTGCGGTGAAATAGGGACTGTTTAAGCGCTTCATCAAGCAAAACAATCCCTATTTCACCGCAACTTATGAAGGGATGGCTAGGCGAGGGGCGTGGATTCCCATTCGCCGGTGGCGTGGGGGATGTCGAAGGTTCGATAACCGCAGTCGTAGGCGTGCGCCTGGGCCTCGCGGATGTTCCAGCAGATATCGCAGGCGCGGTGCGCGTCCGAGCCAAAGGTGATCGGCACTTCGGCATGGGCAAAGCAGCGCAAAAGACCGGTTGCGGGGTAGTAGTCGCCCAAGCCCTTGCGCGGTGCGGCCGTCGAGACCTCAACGCGGCGGCCCGTATCGTGCGCGCACTCTGCCATCTGCTGCCAAAACGGTGCGGGGTCAAAATCGGGCGCAAAGCCTTCCTTCGAAAAGCGCATGACCAGGTCGGGGTGAGCCATCACATCAAAGTTGAGCGGGCTCTCGCAGGCGCGGCACCAGTCATCGACATAGCGCTCCCACACGCCGCGTACCCCCAGGTTTTCCCAAACGTGCAGGTTGGTGTCATCGTCGATCCAGCCGCAGCGCGAATCGGGCGTATCGGGACGAGCGACGTCCTCCGTTCCCGCCGTACCCGCGGCACCGGCCATGATATCGCCTGGGTTGCCAATCCAGTGCACACTGCCCAGGCGCACGACGGCGCCCTGGGACCAGCGCTCAACCAAAGGCTCGCAGCCCTCGTACCAATCGCATTCGAAACCGTAGATAAAGGTGAGTTCTGGCGCAATCTGAGCGGCAAGATTGCGAGCGTCCTCAAAAGCCAGACGATGTGCCGGCAGGTCGCCCTCGACGACCTGCACCTCGCAGTTGGCATCCATGCTGGCAGGTAGGGTGAGATGGTCGGTCGAGACCATGGCGCGGCAGCCGGCGGCGACAGCGGCGCGGACGTTGTCCTCAAATGAGGCATGGCCGTCCGAAAACGAGGTGTGGGTATGGCAATCGACCAGCGGGCACATAGGCATAGCGGCTCCTTTGCATTTGGCGAATCCGCTCCATTGTAATGGCGCAGCCTCGGCGCGTCGTACGCGCGGGGTGCCGAAATCGATTGGAAAGGGTGCGCGGCGCGTGGTGCGGCCTCGCTTGCGCTTTCAAAACATGTACATTAGCCTCCAAAAGCTGCAAAAAATGACATGTTTGGAGGCTGACGTACACGTTTGAGTGGAGCGGGCCGGCGTTGGAGCGCGCCAGCACTTGCGCCCAGCAAAAGTCGCACCTATCCCATGACGCCGCCCCTGCGCCGCCCGCGATGTGCTAGCGTTTGGATGAACAAAACGAGCCCGTGCGGAAAGGAGCCGGACCGTATGCCATGCGATAGCAAATCTCCGCTGTCTCGCGAGACCGATGCGCCCGAGACCATCGTCAAGCTGGAATGCGACATCGACGATGCGTCGCCCGAGGTACTCGCCTACGCCGCCGACCGCCTGCGCGAGGCCGGTGCGCGCGAGGTGCACTGGCTGCCCGTTTATTGCAAGAAAGGCCGCCCCGGCTGGCAGCTGCAGGTAATCTGCACCTACGGGGATATCGAGCGCCTGCAGACGATCATCTTCTTGGAAACCACGACCAACGGCATTCGTCGCCAGGTCATGGAACGCGTTTGCCTGCCACGCCGCTTTGAGCAGGTGACGACGCCATGGGGCGAGGTGTCCGTCAAGGTGGCCACCCTGCCCGACGGCAGCGAGCGTGCAGCGCCCGAGTACGAGGACTGCGCCCGCCTTGCCTGCGAGCACGGTGTGCCGCTCCAGCGCGTGATGCAGGCAGCACAAGCCGCGGCTCTGCAATTTGAGTGACACGGTCGGCGACGCGCCACACCCACCCCATCAACCTCACCGAAAGGACCACCATGAAATACCTCATCGCCTCCGACATCCATGGCTCGGCATACTGGGCCGAGCGCCTCTGCACCGCCATCGAATCCGAGCAGCCCGACCGTATTGTGCTGCTGGGTGACCTGCTCTACCATGGCCCGCGTAACGACCTGCCGCGCGATTACGCCCCCAAGCGCGTGATTCCGCTGCTCAACGCCCTGGCCGACCGCATCATCGCGGTGCGCGGTAACTGTGACGCCGAGGTCGACCAGATGGTCCTCGACTTTCCTGTCATGGCCGACTACGCCACGCTGTTTGACGAGAGCGGCCGCGAGCTGTTCCTGACGCACGGCCACGTCTTTGGCGCCGGCATGCACAACAGCGTCGACCACGCGCCCGCACTGCCCGAGGGCTCCGCGCTCGTCTACGGCCACACGCACATCAAGGTTAACGAGGCAAGCGAGACTCACCCGGGCCTGTGGCTCTTCAATCCCGGCAGCGTGAGTATTCCCAAGGACGGTACGCACAGCTACGGCATCTACGAGGGCGGCGCGTTCCGTCACGTGATCCTGGAGGAGGAATAACCATGGCGCAGCACATGGCTCAGCAAAATGCCGAGGGCTCGCGCGATTTGTCCACGCTGGTCGACGCGTCGGCCGAGCTGCAGCATCTGGTGCAGACCATCTGGCGTCTGCGTCAGCCCGATGGTTGCCCGTGGGACCGCGAACAGACGCATCAGAGCATCGGCAAGAACATGATCGAGGAGGCCTATGAGGCGCTCGACTGCATCGAGGCCGACGACGCGGCACACCTTCGCGAGGAGCTAGGCGACGTACTCATGCAGGTGGTGCTGCATGCGCAGATTGCGGCGGACGCCGGCGAGTTTACGCTGACCGACGTGGCGCGCGATATCGACGCCAAGCTCATTCGCCGCCACCCGCACGTGTTTGGCGATGCGGATGCCGACAACCCCGACGAGGTGCTCAAGATCTGGGACGAGGTCAAGCTGGCCGAGAAAGCTGCCAAGGACAAGGCTGTGGCAGCAGGCGAGGCCGCGCCCGAGGGCCTGCTCGATGGCGTGCCCACGCATCTGCCGGCGCTGATGCAGGCCCAGAAGGTATCGCGCAAGGCGGCTGCCGTGGGCTTTGAGTGGGAGACGGTCCAGGACGTGTGGGACGAGGTCGCCGAGGAGCGTGCCGAGTTTGAGGCCGAGGCGCCCGGCTCGCCCGAGCGCGAGATGGAGTTTGGCGACCTGCTCTTTGCCCTGGTCAACGTCGCGCGCAAGGAGGGGATCGACGCCGAGAGCGCCCTGCGCGCCAGCACGGCAAAGTTCCGCCGCCGTTGGGCCGCGATGGAGCAGATGGCCGCCGACGCCCATGTGGATCTTGCCGAGCTTTCGACCCACGGCCTCAACGACCTGTGGGATGCCGCAAAGGCGGAGGAGTAAGACTGCGGGAACGACGGGGCTGACGTGCCTCATCGTTCCCGCTAAATTTTTTGAAAAACAATTGTATCCCTCGGCTAACTTAGGGCATAATGCAAAAAGTGCGACACGGCTAACTTACAAACCAAAGCGCCACGTTGGCGCAAGGCCGCGTCGCCAAGCATTCAACTCGTTTCCAAGTGAGAGGGAGACAACATGAGCGATATTTTGGACGCCTACGGTCGCGAGGTGCTCGACAGCCGCGGCAATCCCACCGTCGAGGTCGAGGTCGTGCTCGAGGACGGCAGCTTTGGCCGCGCAATGGTGCCTTCGGGTGCTTCGACCGGCGCCTTTGAGGCCTGCGAGCTGCGCGACGGGGACAAGGGCCGCTACCTGGGCAAGGGCGTTTCGCAGGCCGTCGAGCACGTCAACAACGAGTGCGCTAACGCCGTCGTGGGCCTCGACGCCTTCGACCAGCGTGCCGTCGATGCCGCGCTGATTGCCGCGGACGGTACCCCCAACAAGACCAAGCTCGGTGCCAACGCCATCCTGGGCGTGTCGCTGGCCGTCGCCCGCGCCGCTGCCGAGTCGTCGGGCCTGTCGCTGTACCAGTACCTGGGCGGCGTCAACGCTCATCTGCTGCCCACACCTATGATGAACATCCTCAACGGCGGCGTGCATGCCGACAATAACGTCGACTTCCAGGAGTTTATGATCATGCCGGTGGGCGCCCCGAGCTTTGCCGAGGGCCTGCGCTGGTGCGCCGAGGTCTACCACACCCTCAAGGGCGTGCTGCACGAGGCCGGCCTGGGCGGCGGCGTGGGCGATGAGGGCGGCTTTGCCCCCAACCTCAAGACCAATGCCGAGCCGTTCGAGTACATCACCAAGGCCGTCGAGAAGGCTGGCTTTAAGCCCGGCGTCGACTTCATGTACGCCATGGACCCGGCCTCGACCGAGTTCTACAACGCCGAGACCGGCATGTACGAGCTCAAGGGCGAGGGCGTTGAGTATACGAGCGCTCAGATGGTCGATTACTGGGAGAAGCTCGTCGACACCTATCCCATCATCTCCATCGAGGACGGCATGGCCGAGGAGGACTGGGACGGCTGGGTCGAGCTCACCCGTCGCATTGGCAACAAGGTGCAGCTGGTGGGCGACGACCTGTTCGTCACCAACACCGAGCGCCTCAAGAAGGGCATCGAGCTGGGTGCCGCCAACGCGATCCTGGTCAAGGTCAACCAGATCGGCACGCTCACCGAGTCGCTCGAGGCCATCGAGACCGCCAAGGAGGCCGGTTACGCCTGCATCGTGAGCCACCGCTCCGGCGAGACCGAGGACTCCACGATCGCCGACCTGGTCGTGGGCGTCAACGCCGGCCAGATCAAGTCGGGCGCCCCGTGCCGCAGCGACCGTATCGCCAAGTACAACCAGCTCATCCGCATCGAGGACGAGCTCGAGGGCAGCGCGCGCTACGCCGGCAAGGCCGCGTTCTACAACATTCGCTAGGCACGCGGAGCTCGCGGGGGCGGGGAAGACTCGGATTCGCCTTGCTTCAGCCGGGCGCTGTTGAGCACCATTGGGCGCTGGGCCATATGGCTCAGCGCCTTTTTTATGTCGAGCAAAGGCTGGCGAAGGCGGTGCGCGCGCTCGTGCTATAACTAGAATACTTAGCGCAAACAAACCTCAACCGCACAAGGCGCACATGGATCAGATTTACGACAACAGGTACTATTCCGCCGGTTCGCGTGAGCCGTCGCCTCGCCGTGCGCGCACGGTGCAGCTCGGTGGGTCCGCCTACGCCGGCGCCGACCGCTCCATGCAGCGCCCGACAAGTACCTCGCGCCCCAATGCTCAAGTGAATACTTCGTCAGATGGACCGGTGCGCCCGGCACGTTCGTCGCATGCTCAGCGCTCGTCGGCTCAAACGCACGATAGGTCGAGCAGGCCCTCGAACCGTTTTTCGGGCTCGGACTTTATGCACTACGCCAACGACAACGCGGTGGTCAAGGCGATCTACGACTTTACCCACGGTCCTCAGCGAGGGCTATTCATCGGCATCGTCGTTGCCCTGGTGCTCGTGAGCCTGTATTTCCCCGTGCGCGACCTGTACGTGGCAAAGCGTTCGAGCGATATCTTGGCCAAGCAGGTCGAGATTCGCCAGCAATACAATGATGAGCTGCAAAAAAGCGTCGACAAACTGCTCTCGGAGGAGGGCATTAAGGATGCGGCGTCCGAGGATCTGGGCCTGGTGATGCCCGGCGAGAAGAGGGTTGAAGTGCAGGGCCTGGACGATGATTCGGATTCGTCGTCGAGCAAAAAGTCCTCAAACGCCAAGAATGCCAGCGAAGTGGCCAAAGAGATCGAAGAGGTCGGCAAGGACGCACCGTGGTACATCAAGACGCTCGATATGCTGTTTGGATTTAACGGCGTCGAGGGCCAGACGGTCGCGTCCAGCGGCGAGTAGGCGAGTAGCGCCCGGAGGGGAGCCCGCAATGGCAGATTGCAAACGATATAAGGTGGCCGCGATCGACCTGGGAACGGTGTCGTCGCGACTGGTGCTGGCGCAGGTCGAGGGCGGGGCGATCGTGGAATCGTCCAAGCATACCGAGATTACCGATCTGGGCGAGGGCGTCGACGCGACGGGCCGCTTTTGCGAGGCGGCTGTCGAGCGTGTGCTCGCTGCGTGCCGCATGTTTGTGGACGAAGCCCGTGCCTTTGGGGCCGCGTGCGTCTGCACCACCTGCACGAGTGCCGCGCGCGATGCGTCCAACGCCGCGCTGCTGCTGGACGGCCTGCGCGGGCTGGGGCTCGAACCGCAGGTGATTCCGGGCGAGGTTGAGGCACGCCTGACGTTTTTTGGCGTGGCACACGACTTTGCCGGCGAGCGCATCATTGTTGCCGATTCGGGTGGTGGCTCCACGGAGCTCGTGACGGGCGTATACGCTCCGGAGCGCGGGGTCTTCGCGCTGGAGGGAACGCGCTCGCTGGACATCGGTTGCCGTCGCGTGACGGAGCGCTTCTTCTCTGCGTTGCCGCCCGCGGATGGCGAGCTTTCAGCCGCTGCCGCGTGGGCGGGCGAGCAGTTCTCCGCCTATTTTGAGGGCCTGCCCAGCGACTTTGAGCGCGCCGAGCGCCTCGTTGCGGTGGGCGGTACCGTCACCACGCTCGTGGCGCTGGTCCACGAACTGGAGCCGTACGACTCGAGCTTTGTGCACCTGCGCGAGCTTTCGATGGAGCAGATCTCGGCCGCCATCGATTGTATGTCTACGCTGGATGTGGAGGGTATCGCTGCACTGCCAGGCGTGCAGCCCAAGCGCGCGGGCGTGATCTTGGCAGGTGCCGTGGTAATTCGCGAGCTCATGCGAGCCGGCGGCTACAAGACGCTCACCGTAAGCGAGAACAGCCTGCTCGCCGGCATGGCCGCCACCATCAACGAGGCTCTCGACGGCGCGACTCCCACCATCGCCTGGACCCCCAACCTCAGCGCCCTTTAACCATCCCCTCATAAGTTGCGGTGAAATACGGACTAAAATCGCCCTTTCGGGCACCAAACAGTCCCTATTCCACCGCAACTCAACAGCCGGCACCTAGGGACGTTTCTTTTCTGCAGGCACCTGGGGACAGTCCTTGCTGAGCGCCTCCGCAGCCTTTATGCCAGTTTGTCGATTTGCCCAATTTCCCAAAGCGGAATATTGACGAGCGTGCCCTCGTCTCTATATGCCGCCAGGGAGCTCCTCACGCAACGCTCGAGCTTGAATTTTTCGCAGGCTATTTTCAGACTCTTCGCTTTAAGGTTCTCTGCCGCCTTGACCTCAAGCGGAAGCACGGTTCCCGCATGGTCGATGGCAAAGTCGGTTTCGGCATTGCCAGAGGTAGAGGACCAATACGCGGGAGTTTTGTCCTGGAGCAAAAGCTCCTGCGCGACGTATTGTTCGGTCAGCGAACCTTTGAACTCGGTAAAAACAGCGGATCCGTTAAGAACGATGGCCGGAGAGAGACCGGAGAGCGCTCCGAGGATGCCGGTGTCGATGCAGAACAGTTTGAAGCCCGAGAGGTCTTCGTAGCTCGAGAGCGGCGCCTTTAGAGCGGAAACACGTGGCACCTTATGAACGATTCCGTAGTCCGTGAGCCACTGGAGGCTTTCCTCGAAATCGCGTGCGCGCGCTCCGGGGCGAAGGGCGCCATAGACAAACTTCTTGTTCTCTTTGGCAAGCTGGCCGGGAAGGGATTTCCAAACCAACCTCATGCGCTCGATGATGCGGGCGGGTGCATGTTTGCCAAAATCGGATTCGTAAGCCTCGATGATTTGCTGCTGAAGCCTTCGGGCTTCGATGAAGTCGCGTGTCTCGGCGAAAGCGGAGACAACTTCGGGCATACCGCCGACAACAAGGTATTCCTTGAGCAAGTGTTCGAGCTTTTCGGCAACGTTTGCCAGAAGGTTCATGTCTGCGGCAAGGATGGCGTCGGCGAGCGGGTTGCCGTCGACGGCACGAACGAACTCGGCAAACCCCATGGGACGCATGGTGAGCTGGTCGATTTTGCCAACGGGAAATGACTCGTTTTCGCGTCGGAGCGCGAGGCCCATATAGGAACCGGCTGCCACGATGTGGTATTCGGGTGCAAGCTCGTTGAAGTACTTAAGCGAGGTGATCCCGCGTGGCGCCTCTTGGATCTCGTCGAAGATGATGAGCGTGTCTGTCGGCGTTACGGTTTGGCCACGTAGGAGCTCTATCTGGGAGATGATGCGCTTGGGGTCGAGGTTCCCATCGAACAGCGAGCGTGTGCTCGGCTCGAGCATAAAGTCAAAACGAATGACGTTTCGATACTGCTGGCTTGCGAATTCGTTAAGAAGCCAAGTCTTTCCTGTCTGGCGGGCTCCCTTAAGCAAGAGGGGTTTGCGATTCGCCCTTGATTTCCAAGCGATAAGTTCACTCATAAGCTGTCGCTGCATATTGCCTCCCAACCCTCTCGGCTAGTATAAGGCCATTTGGGAGTTTCCATCGGAAAATGTGGGAGACAACCACGTTTTTCCATCGGAAAATGTGGGAGACAACCACGTTTTTCCATCGGAAAATGTGGTAGGAAACTCATTGGGCGGGCGGAAAAGTAGTCAAAAAAGCCCCGTCCCAAATGAGCTGCTCTGCAGTTGACGGCGTCCAAAAGAGGCGAGCCCGCATCCCTTGGGGACACGGGCTCGAAAGCTCCATATGGTAGGGGCGGTGGGACTCGAACCCACAATCCTTGCGGCGAGAGATTTTAAGTCTCCTGCGTATGCCAATTCCGCCACGCCCCCGTGAGACTAGAAGTCTAGCACAAGCCGTCCGTTACGCGTTGACGGCCATCGAGTGTTGGCCCGACTTCTCCAGGAACTCTTGGAACTTGGCTTCGTCGCCCTTGTTCTGGTATTGCAGGGCCAGCAGGTACTCCAGGCGGCAGCGCTTGACCGGGTCGTCGCCGGCCTCCTCGAGCATGCGCTCCAGCTCGGGAATATCGTTGTGGCGCTTGAGGATCATCGTGTCGTACATCAGCTGGCACTCGTGTGCGACTGCCTCGGCCTGACCGCCCTCAAAGCCCTTGATCTCGTGCAGCAGCTCCTTGGACTTTTTGCGGTCCTCCTGGCCAACGTAGTAGTTAAAGGCCTTAATGACCAGGTCGACACGCTGCATCTTGGGCAGGTTGAGTCCCAGCAGCAGGTCGAACATCTCGCTGGCGTGCTCGTGGTCCTCGCGCAGCAGATAGGAGTTCAGGCGCAGGTAGTCGCGGTTGTAGCGCGGGTACAGCATGCTGGTGAGTTTGCCGTCGAGCAAACGATCGAACTCGTCCCACTGCTTGGCGGCCATGAGCCGCTGCAGGCGTTTAAACGTGGTGCGTTTTTTGACGCTAAAGAACACCGACACGGCGATGCAGATGATAACGACGGCGGTCCAGAGTGTGCGGGAATCGGGCATATTAGGGTCCTTAGTCGCTCATAAAGCGAGCGGTATGACAACATGTACTAGATGTATTATACGCAGCGCGAAAGCAAACTGGCATAAAAGCTCATCGAGGCTGAGCGCCATCGCTCGCTGCGGTACACTTACCTAAAGTAAACCATGAAGGGAGACATTACCTATGAAGAAGATCGTTTTGGCTTGCGGTGCTGGCGCTGCTACTTCCACGCTCGTTGCCCAGAAGGTCGCCACCCTGCTCGACGCCAACGGTTACGCTGGCAAGTATGAGATCGTGCAGTGCGCCATCTCCGAGGCCAAGGATTACTGCGACGAGGGCGCCGATCTGCTGATCGCCACCACCGTTGCCCCCGAGGGCCTCACCTGCCCGTACGTGAGCGGCGTGCCCTTCATGACCGGCATGAACCGCGTCGCTGCTGAGAAGGCCGTTCTCGACGTCATGGCTCAGTAGGCGCTGCCTGTATGAATGAGCAGAACGCCAATCCGGTCGAGCTCTTTGGTATGCGCGTCGCCCATGTGGGCATTAACGCCACCGACCCGGCAGACGCCTTGGAGATCGCGGAGTTGTTCTCGACGATGATGGGTCTGCCCGTCATCGAGACCCCCGTTTCGTACTTTAACGATTCGCTGGTCGAGATCATGAAGCAGAACGGTCGTGGCGCCAAGGGCCACATTGGCTTTGCCGTCAACGACATCGATGCGGCCGAGAAGTGGTTTGCCGAGCGCGGGCTCGAGGTTAACGAGGAGTCGCGCGCGCTGCTGCCCGACGGTGGCACCAAGCTCGTGTACTTTAAGCGCGAGTTCGCCGGCTTCGCCGTGCACCTGTGCCGCGACTAGCGCACAAGCTGCTATAGCTAGCAAAAAGGGATAGAGCCGCGTGGCCCTATCCCTTTATTTATGCCGAGGGGCATCCCTACCGTGGCAGGCGAATCGTAAAGCGGCTGCCGACACCCTCGACCGAGGTCACGCCAATGACACCGCCATGGCTATCGACGATCCACTTGGCAATGGCAAGCCCCAGACCCGAGCCCTGCGCGCCGGCATCGCGCGCGTTGTCGGCGCGGTAGAACCGCTCGAACGCGTGGGCTGCGGATTCCTGGTTCATGCCGATGCCCTCGTCCTCAACGTTTATGTCGATCGTGCCCGCGCCCGCATCCGGCGCCACGCCAAACGTGATGGGCGTGCCCGCGTTCGAATACTTGGCGGCATTCTGCACGATTACGCGCAGAGCCTGCTTCACGAGCGCCACATCGACGGGCGCGTCGCAGCGCGGGTCGCTGGCAAGCGCAGCGTCAAAGGCCAGTCGATACGTGTGCTCGGTATCGATCATCTGCGATTCCTCGCATACCTCGTCGACCAGTGCAGCCAGGTTGGTATTCGCGCGCCGCAGCACGGTGCGGCCGGCATCGCCGCGTGCCAAAAACAGCAGCTGCTCCACGAGCTCCTGCATGTGCTCGCTTTCGGCCTTGAGCGAGGCGATGGATTCCGCCAGCACGTCCGGGTCGTCTTTGCCCCAGCGGTCGAGCATGTTTACGTAGCCCTGAATCACCGCGATGGGCGTGCGCAGCTCGTGGCTTGCGTCGTTGACAAAGCGCATCTGCTGCAGCTTGGCCTCTTGCATCTGACGCAGCAAGCGGTTGAGTGCAACCTCGATGCTCGTCAGGTCGGCGTCGCCGGTGGTGACGCTCGGCGAGTCGACGCTTGCACGCTCGATGGCCTGCTCCAGCGTTTCCATCTTGCCGCCGGCGAGTTGCATGCGACCGAGCTCGTCCACGCGCAGTGCCAGATCGTTGAGCGGCGCCATGGTGCGGCGCACGCGACGGGCGCCACCGAGCATGTTGAGCACGCTGACAATCTGCCAGCCAACAACAACGATATAGAGGGGCCACAGCGCGACGAGATCCTGCGCGAGGGGGAAGGTCTTGGTGGTACGTGCAAGCTCGACGGTGTAGGTAAGTGTGGTCAGATCCCAGCCGCGCGCGGGCATCAACGACATGCTGTGAACGGACTCGCTAGGAATCCAGCCTGCGGTAAACGCGCTGTCGGGTAGCGTCTGGTTGTATCCATAGACGAGGATCGCCGCCGCAATCACCATCAGCAGCAGATCGAGCCAGATGTAGCTCATCAGGCGGCGCCACATATAGCCCCAGTTGATGGCGCGGGCGATGGAGGTGACGCGCTTGGCCTCGGCGTTACGCACGGCAGACATAGCCCACCCCGCGCACGGTCTGGATGATGCGGGCGCCGCCGGCGTCTTCGATCTTGGCACGCAGGTGCGCGATGTGTACGTCGACGTTGTTGGTGTCGCCCACGTACTCGTAGCCGAGCGCTTCGTGCGCAATGCGCTCGCGCGTGAGCACGGTGCCGGCGTGTGCCATAAGCAGGGCAAGGACGTCGAACTCGCGGGCGGTCAGCACGATGGACGAGCCGCCGACCGTGACCTCGCGGCGATCTGGATCGAGCGCGACCGAGCCCACGGTGAGCGCAGTGGGGGAGGGCACGGCGGCGGTCTGGGCCGAGTCGCCGGTCGGGGACGCAGCAGCGGCACCGGCACCCGCGCCGCCCGCAGCGCCCGCCCCGGCCCCAACACCGCCAACGCCCGAAGCCGCCCGCACGGCCTCCGAGCGCTTCAGCGCCACGCGGATCCGTGCGAACAGCTCCTCGATCGCAAATGGTTTGGTCAGGTAATCGTCGGCGCCGGCATCGAGCCCGGCAACCTTGTCCATCACGGCATCGCGCGCGGTGACCATGATCACCGGCACATCCTTGTGCTTGCGTACGCGCCGCAGCACCTCCATGCCGTTGAGTTGCGGCAGCAGTACATCGAGCAGGATCAGATCGTAGTCGCGCTCCAGCGCCAGGTCCACGGCGGTGCGGCCGTCGGCGGCGTGCTCCACCTGGTAGCCCTCGTGCTCCAGCTCGAGTGTCACAAAGCGGGCGATTTTCTCCTCGTCCTCTACGATCAGGATTCGTGTCATACGTGCCCCCGTCTGCGATTACTTGTCGTCGTTGAGATTTTGCTTGATGCCGTCCGCGGCATCGGCGGCGTGATTCATAAGGTTGTTGATGCTGCCGGGCACGTCGCCGTCGCTGTCGATGCGGTAGCGCATGCCAAAGAACAGGCCAAGCAGCATCAGCCAAATCGTGGCGCCCCAGGCAAACAGCGCGACGATGGGGATCAGGATGGGGATGTTGAGGATGATCGCATCGCGGCGCGTGGCGATAAACTTGGTGTCCAAACTCAGGCGGAAGAGCTTTTTGAGGTACTCCCACACGCTGTCCATCTTCTTGGAGAAGTCGGTCTTTTCGCTCGACTTTTCGTAGGCGGCCTGCGCGGCGACCATCTCGGCCGAGGGCTCGTCGACCGGCGCGGACTCGGTGGCGGCGTGCGCCGATGTGGTCTGCGTCTTGCCCTGCGACTCGAGCCAAATGATGGCGTCCAAAACGTTGCCGTCGGCGGCGTCGAGCGCGGCCTTGGCATCGGTGTAGCTCACATTGCACTTGGTGCGGATGGTTTCAACTTTTTCGAGGTCGTCCATGACCTGTTCCTTTCGTTCGATGGGCGCGACGCCGGGCGATCTGCCCGGGCGCGAGCGTTGCGTTCGGCGGCCTGCGTGACGCCGCCCCGCCCTTGGTCGAACTCTATAGTGCAGGTTATAGATTAAGCGATTCTTGAGCCAAGATTAATGTTGGATGAGTTTTTGCGCGGCGGTGGGGAAGGGGGAGGTGTCTTTCTGGATAGCTAGCAGCGAGGTCTAATACTTTTCCCGAGAAGTGAACGAGCTAAAACGGACCCCCGAAGCATCGACACTTTAAAGGTGCCGTTTCCCGCGGTTTCAATGCTGAAATCCCACGATTTTGCCGCCGAAAAATGCGGCTGTTTCAGGGGTCCAAAAACAGCCGTTCACTTCTCGGGAAAAGTATTAGACCTCGATAGCGGGGGATGGGGTGCCGGTGCAAAACGGCGTCAAGGGTTGGTCGAGCAGGCGGTTTCTCCATTGATGTCTGCACGGCATGTGACACTTACTCTGCCGCTTCGTTCTGCCACGGCGGCATGCATCTGAACAACGACCCTCTAAGGAGTTCGATATCGATGGGTGACAACGCAAAGCATCTCGCAAAGAAGTGCGTTAAGGACGCAGGACCGTGCCTTGCGCTGTGCGTAGCCGGCGCAGCGGTCTCGCTGCTGGCTGTTCTGGGGCCGTTCGACGTGCTCCGAAGTGCCAGCTCTCTGCACATTTGCATGGCCCTTGCCGGTGCCATGATGACCGGCGGTGTGCTAGATCTGATTTTTTGGGTGCTCGACCCGTTTGGATGGAAGAACGAGGGGTAAGCCCTAAGGAACGGAAGGGCTGGAACGGTTTGCTTGGCGATCGTGCAGAATGCGGGCTAGCGACTTACAGGGAAGTGGTGATCCGATGACGGTCTATGTGACGGGTGATACTCACGGCGGTGCCGACATGCAAAAGCTGCGCGACTGGGATCTTGGAGACAGCCTGACGGGCGACGACTACCTGATTGTCGCGGGCGACTTTGGCTTTCCGTGGGATTTCTCTGCCGAGGAATGTGCCGACATCGCTTGGCTGGAGTCGCGCCCCTATACCGTGCTGTTCGTCGACGGCAACCACGAACGTTTCGATCACTGGGCGGAGCGTCCCATGGAACTGTGGCACGGCGGCCTGACGCAGCGCCTGTCGGACACCTCGCCCATCCGACGCCTGACGCGCGGCGAGGTTTTTGAGCTCGACGGCTCAACGATCTTTACCATGGGCGGCGCCACGAGCGTGGATAAGGAATACCGCATTCCGTATTCCAGCTGGTGGCCGCAGGAGTTGCCGGACGAGCGCAACTTTGAGGAGGCACGGACAAAACTCGACAGCATGGGCTGGAAGGTCGACTACGTGATCACCCACACCTGCTCTACGCGCATGCTTTCGCCCACGCTTTATCCGGCATCCAGCTGGAATTGCCCCACGGTTGATCGACTTACGGCATTTTTCGATGAGCTGGAAGATCGCATGGACTACAAACGCTGGTATTACGGGCATTTTCATCGGGATGCCAACCCGGCCGAGCGCCATACCGTGCTCTACGACTGCATCGTTCGCCTGGGCGACGAACTCCAGCCCTGGGA
Organism: uncultured Collinsella sp.; assembly: GCA_902490305.1. Taxonomy (GTDB): domain Bacteria; phylum Actinomycetota; class Coriobacteriia; order Coriobacteriales; family Coriobacteriaceae; genus Collinsella. The sequence continues at coordinate 118,780 of CABUDI010000001.1, read as the reverse complement.
TGTTGCATAGGGGTACGGACGCATGAGCTTCGTAGCGAACCAAAATCGATTCGCTAAGGGATTTACTCCCAAGCTGACTTGCGCTCGAGTAACGTTTTCGTAGCTTCTGGCGTGGGGGAGTCAAGTATTTCGCAAAACGCATCGAACCCCTCTGGTGAAAGATGAGTTGTTGATGCTTTGGCAATGTCGCTATCGAGGTGGTCGTCAGGGTGGGCTGCCGTCTGTTGCATGCCTGTCCTTTCATCCATAACGATGTTCTCGCGATGCGCGCGGATGACATCCCAGCTAAAGTGCTCGACCAGCTGCTCGGCAGAACGCGGCGTGGTGTCCGGTGCGATGCCCGTTTGCCCGGCGAGCCAGCCCAGCAGCGCCTCGGGTGTGCCAAAGCGGGTACGGAGCTCGCCCAGGTCTAGGTCGCGGTCGCGCTTGGAAAGGCGGCGGCCGTCCGGTGACATGAGCAGCGGAATATGTGCGTAGTGCGGTGTGGGCAGTCCCAGCAGATGCTGCAGGTAGATCTGGCGCGGCGTGGAGCCCAGCAGGTCGCATCCGCGCACGACCTCGGTGACGCCCATGGCAGCGTCGTCGACTACCACGGCTAGCTGGTAGGCAAAAACGCCGTCGCTGCGGCGCACCAAAAAGTCGCCGCACTCGGTGGCGAGTGCCTCGCATTGGGCTCCGTACGTGCGGTCAACGAATTCGATCACGTCGTCTGCGAGGTCGTCGACGGTGGGCACGCGCAGGCGTGTGGCCGGGGCGCGCAGGGCGCTGCGGCGGGCAACCTCCTCGGCAGAAAGGCCTCGGCAGGCGCCGCGGTAGATGGGCGTGCCGTCGCTGGCGTGCGGCGCGCTCGCGGCGTGGAGTTCGGCACGCGTGCAAAAACAGGGATAGGTGAGGCCGGCGTCTTGCAGCTGGCGCAGGGCGTCCTCGTACAGATCCAGGCGATCGTGCTGGTAGTAGGGGCCTTCGTCCCACTCGAGCCCCAGCCAGGTTAGATCGTCAATCAGTTGAGCGGCAAGTTCCGGGCGCTTGCAGCGATCGTCCAGGTCCTCGATGCGCAGCACGATGCTGCCGCCCTGGCTGCGGGCCGAAAGCCACGCACACAGGCAACTGAACACGTTGCCCAGGTGCATGCGGCCCGAGGGCGACGGGGCAAAGCGGCCCACGACGGGGGTGGGCGCTGCCGTTGCTGGTGCGTCCGCGGCGTGTGTTGCTATGTTGCATGCGTTGATATCCATGCGGACGAGTATAGCGCGGGGCGCGGTGGGGGAGACGCTGCCGTGGCCTGCAAGTTGCCGAGGCCGCGCGTTGCGCGTGCCGGACCACCGGCTCGATAGCTCGATCGCCGCCCGCCAGCCCAACCCCTCAAACGACAGAAACCCCGGCAGCTCTTCGCAACTGCCGGGGTTTCCGCGGAAAAGGGGGACATGATCCTCAAGCGAACGGCAAAGGGGCAAACCGTTTTCGCTCAACTGCTTTATGCCCCTTGCTCGCGGACTCAATCAGTGCGCGTGCGGCAACACAAAGCCGCTACACCTGTGACGGAGCTATGAAGTGGTATCTATTGCCGGAGCGGGCTATGCCAAGGAGTGTCCCAGATTGCCGGCAGATAAGGAACGTCCCCAGGTGCCGGCCGCGGGCGTGACTTTCGTCCCGTTTGATACTCCGCTGGCCTAGATGTTCGTCATGTGCGCCCGTAAACGTGGGACAATGGCGTTGCTGGTATCACAGACAAAGGATGTGCCTATGAACGCCCCCGTTGCCAAAACCTGTCGGCAGCGCCGCCTGTTTGCGCGATTCGCTTCCGTCTGCGCGCTCGTTGCGCTTGCGTTGTTGCTGCTGCCTGCCGCCGCGCACGCCGACGGCTACTCCATGACCCAAACCTACATCAGTGCCACGGTCGAGGCCGATGGATCGCTGACCGTTGTCGAGGGACGCCAGTTTGATTTCGACGACGACATCAACGGCGTGTTTTGGGAGATCAATACGGGCACCAACCAGCAGGGCGGCACGGCGGACGTTGACGTGCTGAGTGTCGAGGAAGAGGACACCGCGTTTAACAAAGTCGATAGCGCGAACAAGGGCGATTCTGGCGTCTACACGGTCGAGCAGGCCGGTGACGGCGTAAGGATTAAGGTGTTCAGCCCCCACGAGAGCGGCGACAGCGCGATCTATTACGTGAGCTACACCATGACCGGTGCGGTTATGAATTGGGCCGATACCGCCGAGCTCTACTGGAAGTTCGTGGGCGACGGCTGGTCTGCGGATTCCGACGATGTCGAGATGGAAGTGCGCTTCGCAAATGCCGCTGCCGGGACGGCGGCCGTCAAAGGCGATAACTTCCGCGCATGGGGCCACGGTCCGCTGTCGGGCGACGTGTCGCTCGATGAGGACGAGCCCATGGTCACCTATACCATTCCCTGCGTGCATCAGGGCGAATTCGCCGAGGCACGCATCGCCTTCCCCAGCGACTGGGTGCCGCAGCTTGCCGCCTCGGGCGAAGAGCGCATGTCAACGATCCTGAGCGAAGAGAAGGAATGGGCCGACGAAGCTAACGCCCGCCGCGCTCACGCTCGCATGATTGCCAATGCACTTGCCGTGCTAAGTGTTGTTGCGGCGGTGGCCTTTACCGGCACAATCGTTATGCTCAAGCTGCGCAAGCGCAAGCCCAAGCCGCTTTTCCAGGACGAATATTTCCGCGATGTGCCCTCGGCCGACCATCCCGCCGTGCTTTCGGCCCTCATGAGCTGGAACGAGGTGCCCGATCAGGCATATATCGCCACGCTCATGAAGCTCACTGACGACCGTGTGATCAAGCTGGAGCAGGCGACCGTGACCAAGGCCAAGAAGGGTCTGTTGGGGCGTGAAAAAGAAGAGCAGACGTATCGCGTGACGGTGAGCGATGCGGGCTGGAAGTCGGCCAAGGGCATTGACCACATGGTGCTCAAGGTCTTCTTTGCCGGTGCTAAGCCTGACGAGAACGGTGACCGTTCGCGCACGTTCGACGAGCTGCAGCACTACGTCAAGCAGCACGCTACACCCGTGGGTGATAAGCTCGAGGACTATCAGAACACCGTTAAGGGCAAGCTGGCCGATAGCGAGTACGTTGCCTCGGACGGCATTGTTGCAATGGTGTTTTGCCTGGTTCTTGGTATCCTGATTGCCTTTGTTCCCGTGGGATCCATCTTCTTTACCGATGGCGCACAGGCGAACATTACCGCCGCGGTTATCTCGGTGCCGATTGTGCTGGTGGGTATCGGCGTGGGCCTTACGTTCCGCCGCTTTACGCCGGAGGGCGCCGAGGTGGCGGCTCGCTGCAAGGCACTTAAGCATTGGCTCGAGGACTTTACGCGTCTAAAGGAAGCCGTCCCCGGCGATCTGGTGCTGTGGAACAAGCTGCTGGTGATGGGCGTTGCCCTGGGCGTTTCGAAAGAAGTGCTGCGACAGCTGGCCGAGGCCGTGCCGCCCGAGGTGCGCGAGGCCGACGGCTTCTACGACAATTATCCCTGCTACTGGTGGTACTACCATCATTACGGTATCGAGTCTCCGCTCGATACGTTCGATGACGTGTATCACGAGAGTATCCGTGAGCTGGCGTCGAGCTCCGACAGCTCGAGCGGCGGCGGAGGCGGTGGCTTCTCGGGCGGCGGAGGCGGCGGCGTCGGCGGAGGCGGCGGCGGAACGTTCTAGCGCGCTCTGATTTTTGGGATGGATCTTCTCCGGCGACTGCCGACGGATCCATCCCATTTTTATGCGCTACCTACGAAGGCTGTCCCCAACGACTAATCACTGGGAACATCCCTAAATGACTAGGTATGGCTGCTGGGTTTAGGCTGTTAGATCGAGTTCGTAGAGAAAGCTTTCGCGCGGCATGTCGTGACGGCGCTCTTCGCGGTTGGCGCGGTGCGTGGCCGTGCGCTTAAAGCCGTGCAGCTCGTAGAACTTCCACGAGCAGTTGGAGTCGGTGTACAGGTGCGCCCTCGTCGCTCCAAGCGAGGACAGGTGCGAGACCGCGGCATCGAGCAGAACCGTGCCAACGCCCAGGCCATGGACATCGCGATCCACGGCAAGCAGCGTGACCTCGTTGTCGTGCGGCAACGGGCTGCTCTCGAGCAGGCGGTTGTTGGTTCGGATGGTTGCGCGCACAAACGAGAGATACTCGGCGCACGCATCGGGCTCTAGCTCACGCATCTGCGATAGCAGCGCGCGTTCGGTATCCATCCAATGCTCGTTGATAGTGGCGCCGGAGCTCTGTCCCGCACGCGCGAGCGAAATGCCACGCGCCTGACCGTCGATTACGGCAACCTGTGAAAACGTCGACGACGAAAGGCAATTGGCGAGGTCGCACGCGGCCTCAAGGCGGTTGTACTCATCGTTATCCGAATTGTTATGCCAAAGCTGCTGCAGAATCAGCGCGATGGCGTCGAAGTCTTCGGTATCAAACGGTCGGTAGAGAACCCGCGAGACCATGGTGCCTCTTTCTTTTGCGGATGCATATCGAGCACAGTTCTACCACGCCAATGGCATCTAATTATGGTGCCCCTGTGTTCCATGAACTCACCGTGCCCGGTGCCATGCCCATCCCCTCCGCTCGCAAACTTTTTCTGCACATGCGCCCGTTGCGGGGTGCATCGATGCGCTCGATGCGCTACATTAAATCAGTATTTTCAATGCCGCTGCGCGAGCGCTGCAGATCGACGTATCACCGACTCACAGAGCACGGCGGCGTACCAGACAGGAGGACTGCATGGGATCTGATGTGAAGATCGCACGCGCGTTGATCTCGGTTACCGATAAGACGGGCGTCGTCGATTTCGCACGGACGCTGGTTGACGACTTTGGCGTCGAGATCATCTCTACGGGCGGCACGGCTCGTGCCATCGAGGACGCGGGCATTCCCGTAACCCCCATCGAGGAGTTCACGGGCTATCCCGAGCTGATGGACGGCCGCGTTAAGACCCTGCACCCCAAGGTTCATGGCGCGCTGCTGGCCCGCCGCGATTCCGAGCAGCACATGCAGGAGGCGGCTCAGCACGGCATTAAGCTGATCGACCTGGTCGTCGTCAACCTGTACGAGTTCGAGAAGACCGTCGCCAACCCCGAGGTCACCTTCGCGGACGCCATCGAGCACATCGACATCGGTGGCCCCTCCATGCTGCGCTCTGCCGCCAAGAACGCCACGAGCGTTACCGTCATTTCCGACCCGGCCGACTATGATGCCGTCCTGGCCGAGATGCACGAGACCGGTGGCTGCACCACGCTTTCCACCCGTCGTCGCCTGCAGGTGAAGGTCTACCAGACCACCGCCGCCTACGACACGGCTATCTCCCGTTGGCTTGCCGCCCAGGCAAGCGACGTGGCGGACACCTCTGCCAAGCTCGAGATCTCGCTGGAGAAGGTCGACGACCTGCGCTATGGCGAGAATCCTCAGCAGAAGGCTACGGTCTACCGCTTTGCCGAGGGCTGCGAGAACACCGCGAGCTCGCAGTTCCCGCTCGTGGGCTCCGAGCAGATCCAGGGCAAGCCGCTCAGCTACAACAACTATCTGGATGCCGACGCCGCCTGGAACCTGGTCCGCGAGTTCGACGAGCCGGCCTGCGTAATCCTCAAGCACCAGAACCCCTGCGGTTCCGCCGTTGCCGAGGACATTACGGCCGCCTACGACCGCGCCTTCGCCTGCGATCCCAAGAGCGCCTTTGGCGGCATCATCGCCTGCAACCGCGAGGTTCCCTATGAGCTGGTCGAGCACTTTGCCGATCAGAACAAGCAGTTCGTCGAGGTTATCATCGCCCCGAGCTACACTGCCGAGGCGCTCGAGCGCATGGTCAAGCGCCCCAACCTGCGCGTGCTGGCCACCGGCGGCGTGGACCACGGCGCCCAGGTGGAGCTGCGCTCCATCGATGGCGGCGTGCTGGTGCAGGAAGTCGACCACGTGACCGAGGATCCCGCGACCTTTACGTTCCCCACCGACCGCAAGCCCACCGACGCCGAGATGGCCGAGCTTGAGTTTGCCTGGAAGGTCTGCAAGGGCGTCAAGTCCAACGCCATCCTGGTCTCCAAGGGTAAGGCCGGCATTGGCATGGGCCCGGGTCAGCCCAACCGCGTTGACTCTGCACTGCTTGCCTGCGAGCGCGCCGAGGACTTCTGCGAGCGCGAGGGCGTGGAGAAGGGCGGCTTTGCCTGCGCAAGCGACGCATTCTTCCCGTTCCGCGACAACGTCGACGTGCTTGCTGCACACGGCGTGACCTGCATCATTCAGCCCGGCGGCTCCAAGCGCGACGACGAGAGCGTCCAGGCCTGCAACGAGCACAATATTGCTATGGTGTTTACGGGCGCCCGCCACTTCCGCCACTAAGTTCCGCCTTGGGACAAAATAATCTCTGCAAAAGACGGCTGCTCCGTTTGGAGGGCCGTCTTTTTGGTATAAGAGGACGGAATGACTAACACGAAAGGTACAACCATGCCCCAGATTGATGATGCCGAGCTGTTTGGCAATGCCGAGGATCAGCGTGCGTACGAGGACTTTTGCGCCAATCAGGAGGCGGTCGAGAAGTTTACGCTCGACAAGCCCGCGCTTGTCTGTCGTTGGCGCATGTCCAATAAAAAGGTGCCCATGCTCAACCGCCACATTCGCGCACTGTCCGAGCGCTTGGTGCAGGGCGAGCCGCTTACCCATAACATGCTCAGTTGGGCCAAGCAGCACGTTGAGTGGTCGCTTGCCGAGGGCGATTACACTGCACGCGACGGCGTGCTCATGCTGGTGATCGACGTCAACGGCAACGCCGCCATGACGGTGGGGGAGTACGAGCCGCTAACCGATACGTCGGCCAAGGCGCTACGTGCCCGCTCCGCCGAGGCCCGCTCCGAGGCCGACGAAACCGGCGTGGCGCCCGAGCTGCTCGCCGCCGTCGATAACGGCGAGCTTGCCTTTGTGGCGCCAGCGGACGAGTGCCTGTGCGGCACGGCGACGCTCATTGAGCAGCTGGCCCAGACCAAAGGCATCCCGGTCACGCGCGTAGACATTCCCGCACAGCTCAAGGGCGCCTTGTTCCTGGTGAGCGACGAGCACGGCGTGGTCCCCGCAACCGAGACGGACGCCGCCGAGGCCGACGCCGCCGAGGCCGACGCCGCCGAGGCCGACGCCGCGACGGTCGCCTTCTTCGCCGAAGGCTACGAAAAGCTCCGTGCCCGCCGCTAAATGATTTTTCTGGGACGGGGATTAAAAACTCATTTTGGTCTCCGTTTCCGTCGCGAGCGTGAGGCGGACAAAACGCCCCCGCTTGCGAACAGTTCTGTCACCTTGGTGCCGCGCGAGGCACGCACCTGCGGCTCCGCGGTCATAATGGGGCAAGACAACCAAGAGGGGAGCGGAATCCATGGCGCTGATCTATATCGTTGAGGACGACGAGCCCATTCGTCGCGAGCTTGCCGACATCCTTGCCCGTGCCGGTTTTGAGGTCGAGGCCTGCGAATCGTTCGAGCATGTTTCGCGCGATATTCTCGCCGCCGCGCCCGACCTGGTGCTGCTCGACCTCACGCTTCCCGTCAAGGACGGCCAGCATATCTGCCATGAGGTTCGCCGCGAATCCGAGGTCCCCATCATCGTCCTCACCTCGCGCACGACCGAGATCGACGAGGTCATGGCCATGACGCTCGGCGCGGACGACTTTGTTCCCAAGCCCTACAGCGCCCGTGTGCTCGTGGCGCGCATCAACGCACTGCTGCGTCGCACCGCGGCGGCAGGCGAGCGCAGCACACTTGTCCACAAGGGGCTGGAGCTCGACCTCGCCCGCTCCATGGTCACCAACATGCAAACCGGCACCAGTACCGAGCTCACCAAAAACGAGCTGCGTATCCTCTCGCTGCTTCTGAGCCGTGCGGGCAAGATCGTCTCGCGCTCGGCCATCATGCAGGACCTGTGGGATTCCGATGCCTTCGTGGACGACAATACGCTCACCGTCAACATCAACCGCCTGCGCACCACGCTCGAAAAAATCGGCATCAAGGGGTATTTGACCACGCACCGCGGTCAGGGCTATTCGATCTAGGGGCCGGCTATGTCGTTTGCCAAGTTCTTTAAAGATGCGCTGCTTCCCGTCGCCGTGTGGACGTGCGGCGTGCTGTTGAGCTGCTTTGTGCTGACGGTCGCCGGCGCACCCGTTTCCATCGTGGTCGTGGCGGTCGGCGTGTCCTATATCTTTGGTATGCTCGGCATCGTGATCGAGTACGCGCGCCGTCGTCGTTTTCTGCGCCAGCTGGAGCGTGCGGCAGAGGAGCTCGAGAGTCCCGCATGGGTGCAGGAGATGGTGCAATGCCCGACCTATGCCGAGGGCGAGCTCGAGTACGAGGTCTTGCGCCGGGTGGGCAAAGCCGCTTGCGACGAGGTTGCCGAAGGCAGGCGTCAGACCGATGACTATCGCGACTATATCGAGAGCTGGGTCCACGAGGCCAAGCTGCCCCTGGCAGCAGCCCATCTGATTTTGGAAAACCTGGACGGCAGCGAAGATGATCTGTCGCGCGTAGATGACCTCGGTCGCGAGCTTGCCCGCGTGGAGCGCTATATCGACCAGGCGCTCTACTATGCGCGCTCGGAGGTTGTGGAGCGCGATTACCTGATTCGTCGCTGGGACCTTAAGACCTTGGTGACGGGTGCGATTAAAGCCAACGCCCGCGAGCTCATCGCGGCGCACGTGGCTCCGGTGTGCGAGAACCTCGACTTCGAGGTCTTTACCGACGAGAAGTGGCTCGAGTTTATTCTGAGCCAGCTCATTCAGAACAGCATTAAATATGCGCGTGAGGACGGCGCAAAGATCGTGTTTTCGGGTGCCTTGCTGGACGAGGGCCTGGCGAGCGAGCGCATCGAGCTTACCGTCGCGGACAACGGCTGCGGCGTGAGCGCGGCCGACCTGCCGCGCGTGTTCGAGAAGGGCTTTACCGGCGACAACGGCCGCACCACCAAGCGCGCAACGGGCATCGGCCTCTACCTGGTGGCGCGTCTGTGCTCCAAGATGGGCATCGACGTCACCGCGGCATCCGAGCCCGGCGAAGGCTTCGTCGTAACGTTCGCTTTCTCAACCAACAAGTTCCAATACTTTGAGTAACGCACACGGCAGACGCCCGCCCAAACAAAAACGTGCCGCCTCAAACAAAACGTGCCGCCAAATGGGGCGGCACGCCATCTTTTATCAGCCAACTCGCTGAAGTACGGTGACGAAGGCGCAAGGCCGGGAGGGGTTATCAAAGCCGACATCCCGCAGCCGCGAAGCGGCGAGGACGTCGGCGTGATAACCCCGCAGGCCTTGCGCCGGCGGGAAGGAACCTACTTCACGACCAAGATGTCGCAGTCCGTGTTGCGCAGCAGGAACGTCGAAATCGAACCTAGCAGCGCATACTTGATCGAGGACAGGCCGCGGGCGCCGCAGAGCACCAGGTCGGGCTTGACCACGTCGAGCATCTCGTCCTTGAGCGTCTCACGAATACGGCCGGCGCGAATCATAACCTCGACCTCGGGAATATCGGGATTGGCCTTGGCCTCTTCGAGCTGCTTGGCGATGGAGTTCTTGAATGCTTCCTCTAGGCCGTTGACCAGATCGACCGGATAGGAACCGGCGCTCTCGAGCGCCGTGGAATCGATGACGTGGCCGATGATCAGCTTGGCGCCGTTGTTCGCGGCGACCTTGATGGCGCGTGCGAGCACAAAATCCTGCTGCTCAGTACCGTCGAGTGAAACAAATACCTTGGTGTAGCCCTCGTTCATGGTTTCCTCCTTGGTCTATCGCACGGGCGCGGGGCTCGTGCGTCGGGCGGGCGCGGGCGCGTTGGCCGCCGGACACTTTATCTTGTTGCAGTTATACCCAAGGATTTCGGTTTGACCGCTCGCAATTCTGTGAACGGACGAGTTTTTTGGTAAGGGTAGGCGCAGACGCGCCCGAACGGTTGATAATGGGACATCGCCCGCACCGTCCGCAGAACAATATCGGCGGGTGTCTAACGAGGGGGTCCCTTTGGATATCATCGAGCTTCTAAAATCTGCTTTCATGGGCCTGGTCGAGGGCATCACCGAATGGCTGCCTGTTTCGTCGACCGGTCACATGATCTTGGTGGACGAGTTCGTCAAGATGAACGTGAGCGAGACGTTCTGGAATATGTTCCTGGTCGTGATTCAGCTCGGCGCCATTCTGGCCGTCTGTGTGCTGTTCTTCCATGAGCTCAATCCGTTCTCGCCCAGCAAGGGCAAGGAGGGCCGTCGCGACACCTGGGTGCTGTGGGGCAAGATTGTGCTCGGCTGCATTCCCGCTGCGGCGATCGGCCTGCCGCTCAACGACTGGATGGAGGAGCATTTCTACAATGCTCCCGTCGTGGCGCTGGCGCTCATTGTGTACGGCGTGTTGTTTATCGTGATCGAGAACTGGCGCGCGAGCAAGCGCGAGGAAATGGCCGTTGCCGGTTCGTTTGGTTCGCGTGCTGTGGTGTCGGGTGGACGTCCCGCCGGTGCGCACTTTGCGGCGCCCGCGGTAGACGTTGCCGAGGACGAGGGCGATGACGAGAATCTGGACTTTGGCTCCATCGCCACGCTCGAGGACCTGAGCTGGAAGACTGCGCTGGGTATCGGCTGCTTCCAGGTGCTTTCGCTGGTGCCTGGTACGTCGCGCTCCGGTTCCACCATCATCGGCGGCCTGCTTTTGGGCTGCACGCGTTCGGTGGCGTCCAAGTTTACGTTCTTCCTGGCCATTCCCGTCATGTTTGGCGCGAGTGCACTCAAGCTGGTCAAGTACTTCATCAAGGGCGGTACCTTTGGCGCCAACGAGGTCGCTATCCTGGGCGTGGGCTGCGTTGTGGCCTTTGTGGTTTCGCTCATCGCCATCAAGTGGCTTATGGGCTTCGTCCGCCGTCACGACTTCAAGTGCTTCGGCGTCTACCGCATCATTCTGGGCATCGTGGTGCTTGCGTACTTCTTCGTTTTGGAGCCGATGCTCGGCCTCTAACTTAGTCGACGCTGCGCGGCGGCCGGGGCGACAACTTGTCATTCAAAGGGGGTGGCATGACCAAAAGGTCTATGCCGCCCCCTTTTCATGCCAATTTGTTCGCCCTGGCCGCCGCTCGCTGCTGCTGCCATGACATCGGCGGTTTCGTGATTGCCAATAGATTGGTGCAAAGTAACCTGACCCCATTGCGCCAAATCCGCTGGGCGGGCCCGATTGTGGCGGACGGAGTCGTGGTGTGATTTGCGTCGGTGTCCGCGCGGCTCGGTATACTGGTACGGCTCAAACTATGGCGCCGCCCGCAGGCGCGCCGTCCGTCAGATGAGGAGTCGCCCATGACCCAGCCCTTGCCCTGGGAAAAGAACGCCGCGGTACCCGTGCCGCCCACGCCGGAACCCGTGCCGCTCGATGCATACACCGCCCCCGCTGCGCCGGAGCCCGAGCTCGTTCCGCTCGACATCTACGACGCTCCCGCGCCGGCACCCAAACCCGCCAAGCCGCTCGTCGACCTCGACAGCCTTAATCCCGCCCAGCGCGAGGCGGTCCTGACCACCGAGGGTCCGTTGCTGGTCCTTGCCGGCGCCGGCTCGGGCAAGACCCGCGTCTTGACCTTTCGCATCGCACATATGCTCGGCGACCTGGGCGTTAAGCCCTGGCAGATCCTTGCCATCACGTTTACCAACAAGGCCGCGGCCGAGATGCGCGAGCGTCTGGCGGCACTCATCCCCAGCGGTACCCGCGGCATGTGGGTGTGCACCTTCCATGCTATGTGCGTGCGCATGCTGCGCGAGGACGCTGACCTGCTGGGCTACACCGGTCAGTTCACCATCTACGATGACGACGATTCCAAGCGCATGGTGCGCGATATTATGCAGGCGCTCGGTATCGAGCAAAAGCAATTCCCCATCAACATGATCCGCAGCAAGATCAGTTCGGCCAAAAACGCCATGATCGGCCCCGAGGACATGCTCAAATCCGCCGACAGCCCCAACGACAAAAAGGCCGCGCAGGTCTACTTGGAGCTGGAACGCCGCCTGCGCGCCGCCAACGCGATGGACTTCGACGACCTGCTCGTGCGCACGCTCGAGCTGCTGCGCACCCGCCCCGAGGTGCTCGACAAGTACCAGGAGCGCTTCCGCTACATTAGCGTCGACGAGTATCAGGACACCAACCACGTCCAGTACGAGATCGCTAACCTGCTGGCCGCCAAGTACCAAAACCTCATGGTCGTGGGCGACGATGACCAGTCCATTTATAGCTGGCGTGGCGCCGACATCACCAACATCCTGGACTTTGAGCAGGACTTTAAAAACTGCAAGACCGTTAAGCTGGAGCAGAACTACCGCTCCACGGGCCATATCCTGAGCGCCGCCAACGCCGTGGTGCGCCACAACTCGCAGCGCAAGGACAAGCGCCTGTTTACGGCCGAGGGCGATGGCGAGAAGATCCAGGCCTTCCAGGCAAGCGATGAGCGCGACGAGGGCCGCTGGATTGCCGGCGAGATCGAGAAGCTGCACTCCAAGGGCACGAGTTACGACGACATCGCCGTGTTCTACCGCACCAACGCTCAGTCGCGTATTCTCGAAGATATGTTCCTGCGCGCAGGCGTGCCCTACAAGATCGTGGGTGGCACGCGATTCTTCGACCGTGCCGAGATCCGCGACGTCATGGCCTATCTTAAGATGATTGTGAACCCGGCCGACGAGATGAGCGTCAAGCGCGTCATCAACACGCCGCGCCGCGGCATCGGCTCCACCTCGATTCAAAAGATTGAGCAGCTGGCGCGCGACAACCGTTGCTCGTTCTTCCAAGCCTGCGAGATCGCAACAGCCGAGACGGGCATGTTTAGCGCCAAGGTGCGCAACGGCCTGTCGAGCTTTGTGGCGCTGGTGCGCGAGGGTCGCCGCATGGACGGCGAGCTCAAGGACGTCGTCGAGATGATCGTCGATAAGACGGGCCTGCTGCAGGCTTTCCGCGCCGAGGGCACCATGGAGTCCGAGAGCCGCGCCGAGAACATCCAGGAATTCCTGGGTGTCGCTGCCGAATTTGAGGAGACGCACGAGGATATCGAAGGCACGCTCGAGAGCTTGGAAGAGCTGCGCGCTGCTGGTGTTGCCGATGTGCCCGCCGACGTTGAACCCGAGCCCGTTGTGGTGAGCGCGCCTGCGCCCGAGCCCGGCCCGTCTGCGCCCGTGTCTTCGTTTGAGGCGCTCGTTGGCGCGCGTGATGCCGCGGGTTCCAATTCGCTCGACAGCCTGGCGGCCCCGGCGCTCTCGCCGCAGGATGCCCTGGCTGCCGCCATCGCGGGCAACGCCTATGCCGCGCCGACAGAGCTGCCGGCGGGTGCCGTACATGCCGACGAGATCGAGCGCACCTACGGCCCGCTCACCTGCAAGGCGCTGCCTGCACTCATGGAGTGGCTGGCTCTGCGCTCCGACTTGGATTCCCTGGCCGGCGAGACGCATGCCATCACTATGATGACCATCCACTCCGCCAAGGGCCTGGAGTTCCCGGCGGTGTTCGTGGCCGGCATGGAGGAAGGCATCTTCCCGCACGTGCACGACTTTGGCGGTAGTGACGATCCGGGCAAGCTCGAGGAGGAGCGTCGCTTGGCCTACGTCGCCATCACGCGTGCCCGTAAGCGCCTGTTCTTGACCTATGCGGCCACGCGTCGCACCTACGGCTCGACCTCTGCCAACCCGCGCTCGCGCTTCCTCAACGAGATTCCGTTTGAGGATATCGAGTTTAGCGGTATCGGCTCTGCCGGTTTTGAGGGCACGGGCTGGGAGAAGCGCGGCGACCGCCACGGTACCTTTGGCTCGGGCATGGGCTCGGATATGTACGGCGGCAAGGTGTTTGGCTCGCATACGCGCTCGACCGGCGGTTCCGGTTCGCGCGGCGGATCGAGCTTCGACGACTTCTTTGGCGGCAGTAGCTACGGAACCGAGCGCCATCGTGGGGTTTCGCCCGATGCCGGCCGTGTTGCCTCGACCTTTGGCTCGGGCGCGCCGCGAGCCAAAAAGCCCTCGTCCAAGGTGTCCCCGACGGTGGAGCGCAAGGTCGATCGCGCCAGCGCATCGCAGGACTTTGCCGCGGGCGATACCGTGAGCCACAAAACCTTTGGCACGGGTACCGTGATCTCGGTCGCTGGAGACATGATTGAGGTTCAATTCGAAAAGACCGGCCAGACCAAAAAGCTAATGAAAGGTTTTGCACCGATCGTCAAGCTGTCGTAGTCTCGGCGGACCCGGGCGGGCGTATGGGGCAACATCGCCTGCTCGGGCAGTCCTGCGCAAGACGGAGAGCACATTAAGTGCTCTCCTTTGCGTGCGGAACTCGCGATCGATGTTGCCCCATACGCCCGCCCGGGTCCTTGGGTAACGTTGCTGAACGAGCGTTGCTTTGCCTCTCGCTTTTTGATCTGGAGAACCGGGTGGGCTGAATACTTAGACATGGCAAGGGGCTCCCCCGTTAAAGAACGGGGGAGCCCCTTGTTGCGTTTTAAATGGTGCGCTTGGCTTTGATGATTGATGATTTTATACGATTCAGTATAATTTCAGTTAGATACTTAAATGTAACTGAAATGAAAACGGTGAGTGGACATGCTGCTAAATTGTCTCCCAAAAAGGCTCTTCTCTTTAGAGCTCGCCATCGACTCGGAGCCAGTTGAGATGCAGATTCCTCGCATGTATCTCGAGCGGTATTCGCTTCGCTTAGCGCGGCTCGGCATGTCTGAGCAAGGCCGTTTTATTGTTGCGGAACCAAAAGAACCGCCCAGTGTCATTTCGGCGCGAAATTTCGTCAATGCAGTGCGTAAGATAGATGCTCGCCCGGTGGCAATTTGCTGGGATGCTATGGATTTAGGCTTTATGCGCGCGCTTTCTTCGGAGGGGATCGCATATATCCGAGATGAGCGAAATGCGTTTCTGCCGTTTATCGGAGCCGTTATTTCCGATGAGGTGCTGGGTGCTTCTCCTGCTGCTTCGCTTTCGCCCCAATCTCAACGAATCGTTCTAAATCTCATCGCGGGACGATGGGTTGACTGCTCCGCCGGCGACCTAGCTCGTCTGTGTGGCAAAAGCGCGGCAAGCGTCAGCGGCTATCTTTCGGAAATCGCCGCTATAGCTCCTGGGTTGATTATGCGGGACGGCAAAAAGCGTATATTGTGCGACGCCGGGCTGTCGACCGAGACGTTGCTGGATGGATTTGAGGACTATCTTCGCACACCCGTTTTAGAGCGAATCCGGCTCAAGAAGGTTATCGAGAGAACAGAGCTACGCGCCGTTGATGCGCTGCTTTCCGGTGTGTCTGCCCTTAGCTATATGTCCGACCTTGCTCATAATGATTCTGTCCCAACCGTTGCTCTCGAAAAGTATCAGGTAGATGCCTTAAGAGAGCACATGGGCGACAGATGGTTGGAGGCCCAGTGGTACGAACCGGCCGCTATCGAGATTGAGATCTGGTCGTATCCCGTGGACGCGCCGTCCGATGTTAGTTTTGATACGACAGGTTTGCAATGTGTCGACCCGTTCTCCTTATACGTTGCCTGCGCAAAAGCGGATTACAAAGATGACCGTCTGCTCGATGCGGTCGAACAGCTCAGGAGGACGATATGCCAAAAGTGAGGGGAATAGAGCGATTTGCCGACGCCATGAGCAGCTGCAAAGGTGGTTACGTCCTTATTGGTGGAGGGGCCTGCAGCGTTCTATTTGACAGCGAAGGTGATTCATTCAGGGCTACCGAAGATTTGGATGTCGTCGTAATTGTTGATGGGGAAGGCGTTGAATTTGCCACTGCATTGTGGGCATTTATCAAAGCAGCTGGATACGAGGTTGGAAAGGTCGGCGATGGAAAGTGCACTTACTATCGGTTCTGTTTGCCCAAAGGATCAAGGCGAGCCCTAGACTATCCCGGTCAAATCGAGTTGTTTGCCCGACATCCTGATTTTGTGCTCGAAGACGAAATGAGCGAGGTAGCTCCTCTTTCCTTTGACGGGGCGATATCGAGTCTTTCCGCCATTATTCTCGACGATGGCTACTACGAATTTATTCGCGACAACGCAACGAACGTAGAGGGCATCACGTTGCTCGATGCGCTCCATATCATCCCCCTCAAGATGCGTGCGCACATTGATATCAACAGGAGCTATGAAGAAGGGCGTCATTGCAACGATATAGATCGGCGGAAGCATCGTTCAGATGTTGCTCGACTTGCCGGTTTGTTGTCGTCCTCAGCGCGTTTGGAGCTAACGGGGCAAATGAGGGTTGATGCGGAGGATTTTCTTACGGACTTTGCTTCGTATGTAAATCGGCAGACCAACCGTAAGGAAAGGGCGCGGCTTCAGGACACGTTATCGTTTCTCGAAAGAGTGTATTTGTAGGCATCTTGATTCGTAATGTATGGCAGGGGCTCTTCCGTTGATGAACGGAAGAGCCCCTTGTTGCTTTTTGATTGTCGTAACTAGTCAGAGGTTCGCCGGGACGGGGCGCGGGATTTGGTCGATTGCGAGTTCTGCACGAGCCGGAGAGCACTTAATGTGCTCTCCGTTCGAGCGGGACTGTCCGAGCAGGCGATCAAACCCCGCGCCCCGTCCCGGCGAGCGCTTGGGGACCGGTGACCTACAGGTGGCTGACAATCAGTTCCATCTTGCCTTCGAGGTCGATGGAGCCGACGGTGCTCGGAGCCAGCAGGTGGCTTCCCTTGTGGACGGGGTCGCCGCAGACGGTGCCTTCGCCGTCGATGATCGACAGGCACATGAAGGGCCAGCGCTGGTCGAGGGTCTTGCTGCCGTCGACGCGTACGCGATCGACGGTGTAGCAGGGGTTGGACTCGAGCTCGGTCACGCCGTCGACCTCGGGCGCGGTCACCGTGCCGTCGGTCGGAGCCTGAGCACCAAAGTCGATGCAGTCGAGGCTCTGCTCAATGTGCAGGGGGCGCAGCTTGCCGTCGGTGCCGGGACGGTCGTAGTCGTACAGGCGATACGTCACGTCGCTCGACTGCTGCGTCTCCAAAATGAGCGTGCCGGTCTTGATGGCGTGCACAGTGCCGGAATCAATCTGGAAAAAGTCGCCCTTGTGGATCGGCAGTACGTTGAGCATGTCGCCCCAACGGCCTTCCTCGATCATCTGTGCGGCCTCGGCGCGATCATGCGCGCGCTGGCCGACGATGATTGTGGCGCCGGGCTCGCAGTCCAGCACATACCAGCACTCGGTTTTGCCCAGGCTGCCGTTTTCGTGCTCGGCGGCGTACTCGTCGTTGGGGTGAATCTGGATCGAAAGGTCGTCCTTGGCGTCCAGAATCTTAATGAGCAGCGGGAACTCCTTGCCCTCGCAGCTGCCAAAGAGCTCGCGATGCTCGGCCCACAGCCACGACAGAGTGTGGCCGGCGTACGGTCCCTCAGCAATCTGGCAGTCGCCGTTGGGATGGGCCGAGATGGCCCAGCACTCACCGATGGGACCCTCGGGAATGTCGTAGCCAAACACGGTCTCCAGCTGGCGGCCGCCCCAGATCTTCTCGTGGAAGATCGGCGTGAGTTTAATCAAATCGGACATGTGCATACTCCCATAAGGTTGTGCGGGTGCCGCGTAAGACAGCTCAAAACGAGCACCCACCGGATTACAAAACTAGGCCAGCGTTACGTTGTGCAGCTCAAAGCGGTCGCCTACGTTGTGCGAGACAGAATATTCAAACGCGGTGCCGCTATCCAAGAAGCCAATCTGGTTGAGTTCGAGCAGGGGAGAGCCGGGTTTGGTATCCAAGCGCTCAGCCTCTTCTTCAGTTGCCGCGACAGCGCGAATGGTGCGGTGGAAACTCGAGATCTTGAGTCCGCACTGCTCGCGGATGAAGCTGTAGATCGATGCGTACAGGTCTTTTTTCTTAAGACCCAGAATCAGCTCGAGTGGCATATAGGTGTACTCAATAACGATGGGCTGACCATCGACCTCGCGTACGCGCACGATGTGATAGGCAAAGTCGTCTTCGGCCATTCCCAGCTGGGTTGCAACCTCTGCCGGCGGATTGACGATCGAGAAATCGTAGACCACCGAGGTCACTTTCTCCCCGCGATGCTCGTACGAAAAGCCTTGGGCACGGTCGTTCTTGCCTTGGAAAAACACCTGGCCGGGAAGCCCCGCCGTGTCCTTGACGTAGGTGCCCGATCCGCGCCGGCTGGTAATAAGGCCTTCCTCGGTGATCTGCTCAATCGCTCGTTTGACGGTGATTTTGGAAACGCTGTAGAGCTCACAGAACTCAACGACGGTGGGCAACTTATCGCCCGGCTTAAGGGCGCCGTCCTCGATGCTTCGACGGATATCTGCAGCTATCGCCTCGTATTTGGGAATCATGCAATCCTCCCTTCATATTTGCGTCGATACTTAGAAAGTATACCTACTTAAAAAGCATCCATATGGCTTTCATGAAAGAAGTCCGATAAAGAAAAATGAAAAAGACGCTTTACATATAAAATTAGAGCGCTATAGTTACAGACAACAAGCGAGATGCATTGGCGTTTGCTTGTACTGTTTGGGGACGGTTTTGTTTTGGCGGGTTGGATATCGGTATGACCGGTGCGCGCCCGCGCCGGATAACCTGCCAAAGCAAACCCGTCTCCAACCGGAAGCTCTAGAACACGAAAGCGAGGACTTTGATGGTACAGTATCAGCTGCCCCGTGACTTCTTCTTTGGCGCTGCTATGTCCGGCCCGCAGACTGAGGGCCAGTGGAACCAGGGCGGCAAGCTCGAGAACCTGTGGGACACCTGGTCCATCCAGGATCTGGGTTCGTTCTACAACTGCGTTGGCTCTTATGCCGGCAATGACTTTATGGCCAAGTACCAGGAAGACTTTCGCATTTTGAAGGACTTGGGCCTGAATACCTATCGCACTTCCATCCAGTGGAGCCGTCTGCTCGATGCCGACGGCAACCTTAATGAGGAGGGCGCTGCGTGGTATCACGAGCTGTTCCGCGCCTCTCGCGAGGCCAGCCTGGAGCCGTTTGTCAACTTGTACCACTTTGACATGCCCACCTACCTCTTTAACCGTGGCGGCTGGGAGAGCCGTGAGGTCGTCGAGGCTTACGCGCATTACGCCGACGTCGCCTTCCACGAGTTTGGCCAGGAGATTAAGTACTGGTTCACCTTTAACGAGCCCATCGTCGAGCCCGAACAGCGCTATCAGGAGGGCGTGTGGTTCCCGCAACTCCACGACTTCAACCGCGCTCGCACCGTGCAGTATCACATCTCGCTGGCACATGCGCTGGCCGTGGCCAACTATCGTAAGGCCTATGACGAGGGCGCTATTCGCGCCGATGCCAAAATCGGCATGATCAACTGCTTTACCCCGGTCTACACCAAGCAGAACCCCAGCGAGGCAGACCTCGAGGCCGTGCGTATGACCAGCGGCATCAACAATCGCTGGTGGCTCGACCTTATTACCAAGGGCGAGCTTCCTGCCGACGTGCTCGACAGCTTGGCCGAGGGCGGCGTGAAGCTCCCGTTCCGTGCCGGCGACCAAGAGATTCTCAAGCAGGGTGTTGTCGACTGGCTCGGCTGCAACTATTACCACCCCACGCGTGTTCAGGCACCGGCGAGCAAGGTCGACCAGTACGGCCTGCCGCACTTTGCCGACGAGTACGTGTGGCCCGACGCCGTTATGAACGAGAGCCGCGGCTGGGAGATCTACCCGCAGGGCCTCTACGACTTTGGCATGGACTGCGCTAAGAACTACCCCGATCTTGAGTGGTTCGTTTCCGAGAACGGCATCGGCATCATGGACGAATACAAGAACCGTGACGCCGAAGGAACCATCCAGGATGACTACCGCGTCGACTTTGTACGTCAGCACCTGGAGTGGGTGGCCAAGGCCATCGACGAGGGCGCCAAGTGCCGCGGATACCATTATTGGGCCGTTATCGATAATTGGTCTTGGGCGAATGCCTTTAAGAACCGTTACGGCTTTGTCGAGGTCGACCTCATGGACGGTTACAAGCGCCGCCTTAAGAAGTCGGCAGCCTGGCTCAAACAGGTCGCAACGACCCACGTGGTTGACTAGCGGCCAAGCAAACGCCCAGACCGCGCGCCGCCGCGCGCAAAACATGGCACATCTGGTGGCAGAGGGCGACAGACCACCGTGCGCATAGGAAAAGGCCGGATTTGAAAGTTAGGAGCAATCATGGCCAGTGACAACGGAAAGAGCTTCCTCGACAAGTTTGCCGAGGTCTCTGCGAAGGTGGGAAACCAGGTTCACCTGCGTTCCCTGCGCGATGCCTTCGCAACCATCACGCCGCTCTATATCCTTGCGGGTATCGCGGTTCTTATTAACAACGTCGTGTTCCCCCTGTTCCCGCTCGATGCAGCGGGCCTTGCCAACCTTCAGACCTGGGGTTCGGCAATTACGCTGGGCACCCTCAACGTCTCTGCCATTATCTTGGCCGGATTGATTGGCTACAGCCTCGCTAAGAACGAGCGCTTCGATAACCCGCTTGCCTGCGTGGTCGTCGCCATCTCCGCTTTCGTCATCATGATGCCGCAGCAGATCACCGCCACGCTTGCCGCCACGAGTCCGCTGCTCACCGACAAGATTACCTCTGCCGAGGTCACGGGCGCCCTTTCGACTGCCAACACCGGTACCAACGGTCTGTTCGCGGCCATTATCATCGCCCTGCTTTCCGTTACGCTCTTCATTAAGATTTCCGGCGTCGAGAAGCTCAAGGTCAAGCTGGGCGAGGGTGTGCCTCCCGCGGTCTCCAACTCCTTTAACGTCATGATCCCGATGCTGCTCAACCTCTCGATCTTCGCCATTGCCTCGGCTCTGCTCGCCGTGTTTGCCGGCACCGATCTGTGCACCATCATCTCCACGTGCATTTCCAACCCGCTCAAGAGCATCATGAACGCCGGTCCGTGGGCTGTTATCCTCATCTACACTCTTGCGAACCTGCTGTTCTGCGTCGGTATTCACCAGTCCACCATCTCTGGCGCTACCGTCGAGCCGATCCTGACCATGCTCATCGTCGACAACATGGCCACCTTTGCCGCTGGCGGCACCATCCAGCCCGATCACTACATGAACATGCAGATCGT
Organism: uncultured Collinsella sp.; assembly: GCA_902490305.1. Classification (GTDB taxonomy): domain Bacteria; phylum Actinomycetota; class Coriobacteriia; order Coriobacteriales; family Coriobacteriaceae; genus Collinsella. Next base: position 97,727 of record CABUDI010000001.1, on the reverse strand, counting down.
CAACAGCTTCGCCCTCATCGGCGGCTCGGGCTGCACCCTCATGCTCCTGCTCGATACCTTCCTGTTCTCCAAGAACAAGGCTTCCAAGACCGTTGCCAAGATGGCTATTGTTCCTGGCCTGTTTAACATTAACGAGCCGGTCATCTACGGTTACCCCGTCGTGTACAACCTGCCGCTCATGATTCCGTTCGTGCTTCTTCCCGACCTGTTCATCGGCATCACCTACGGCCTGACCTGCGCGGGCATCATCAGCCCCTGCATCGCCCAGGTGCCTTGGACCATGCCTCCCGTCATTAACGCCCTGCTTGCCACGGGCTTTGACTGGCGCGCCGGCGTGTGGCAGGCCCTCGAGCTTGTCATCGGCATGGCTGTTTATCTGCCCTTTATGAGGATCTCCGAGAAGGCTATCGCCAAGCAGGAGGCCCTTGCCGAGCAGAACGCCTAAACGTTCGTTTTCCCTTCCATTGTTGCGGGCGCCGGTACGCGGTGCCGGTGCCCGCGGCTCCTCTCCTGCGTAAAGACGCAGGGGGTGGGTACAGTAGCCGCAAGGAATAAAACCAGTTGTCGTCTGCGCGCCGCGCAGTAATAAGGAGGAAACCATGAAGAAGATCATGCTTTGCTGCAATGCCGGCATGTCCACGAGCCTGCTGGTCCAGAAGATGCAGTCCGAGGTCGCAAGCCGCGGTCTGGACATCGAGGTCGAGGCCCGTCCTATGAACGAGGCTCACGATCACCTGGACGAGTGCGATATCTTGCTGCTCGGCCCGCAGATTGGCTACACCAAGGGCGATTTTGAGAAGGAGGCCGCCGGTCGTTTTCCGGTCGAGGTCATCAACATGGTCGACTACGGCCGCATGAACGCCGCCGGCATCATTGACCACTGCGTCAGCGCGATGGGCTAGGTGCAGCACATGGAGGATATGAACGAGCTGCAGATGACCTGCTTTGAGATCATCAGCTACGTCGGTACTGCCAAGAGCATGTACATCAATGCCGTGCAAAAGGCCAAGGAGGGCGATTTTGACGCCGCCGAGGAGCTTATTAAGCAGGGCGACGAGGCTTACAACGGTGGCCACGATGTCCATATGGGGCTCCTTAAAAAGGAGGCCAACGGCGAGCGTAACGGCGAGGCCCCGCTGATTCTGCTGCATGCCGAGGATCAGATGGCAGGTACCGAGACCATGCGCGTTATGGCCACGGAGCTCATCGAGGTCCACAAGCAGCTGCAGGCACTGAAAGCCTAGCTGGCGTTATCGCCGCGACGGACCGCATATTCCAACAGACAATTTAGTCCCTTTCACAGGTGCCGGGAGTTTCCGCCTCCCGGTGCCCTTTTGTTTGGCGAAGGCCCTGTGCGACCTGTTGAGCGGGCACTCACGTTTTCCCAGATAAAACCTGCCAAAACAAACCTGCCCCTTTTTGGCAGGTTTTTGCCTTGGGAGCGGTACCATACAGGCAATGTTTAAACGAGAAAGGCGGGCTCCCATGGAACCTAAGCAGTACTACATCGGCATTGACGTCGGCGGCACTTCGGTTAAGGAGGGCCTGTTCGACGAGGACGGCAACCTGCTGGCCAAGGCCAGCGTGCCCACGCCTCCCATCGTTGACGCTGCGGGCTTTGCCGCGGTGACCGAGGCTATCGACCAGGTGGTCGCCAAGGCCCAGATTCCGCGCGCCTTTGTGGCGGGCATTGGCCTGGCAGTTCCGTGTCCCATCCCGGCATCGGGCGATGCCAAGGTCAAGGCCAACATTGCCATTAACCTGCCTGAGCTAAGAGTTGCCATTCAGGAGCACTGCCCCGACGCGGTCGTTAAGTACGAGAACGATGCCAACGCCGCTGCCATGGGCGAGGCCTGGCTCGGCTCTGCCAAGGGCGTACAGAACGTGGTGATGGTCACCATTGGTACCGGCGTGGGTGGCGGCGTTATCGTCAACGGCGACGTGGTGTCGGGCGTTGTGGGCGCCGGCGGCGAGATTGGCCACATGTGCCTGAACCCCGAAGAGGAGCGCACCTGCGGCTGCGGCGGACATGGCCACCTGGAGCAGTATTCCAGCGCCACCGGCGTGGTGAGCAACTACCTTGCCGAGTGCAAGAAGGCAGGCGTCGAGCCCATCGAGCTCACCGGTCCCTCCGATTCCAAGGACGTGTTCCAGGCCTGCCGCGAGGGCGACAAGCTCGCGCTGGCAGCTGCCGATACCATGGCCGACTATCTCGGCCGCGCCCTGGCGCTTATTGCCAACGTGGTTGACCCCGAGATGTTCCTGATCGGCGGCGGTGCTTCCGCTTCGGCCGATGTCTACCTCGACAAGGTCCGCGAGCACTTTAAGCAGTACGCGCTTTCTGCCTCGCGCGAGACGCCCATCAAGGTCGCTTCGCTCGGAAACGACGCCGGCATCATCGGTGCCGCCTACGTAGCCCTGCGCGCTGCCGGTAAATAGCTGGTGCACGGGGGACAGGTTACTTTGCATCAACATGGTGCAAAAGGGACAGCCTTGGCCCCCATGCCTGCCCCAAAATATGCCGTGGCCCTTCCGTCTGCGAAGGCTCGGCATCGGCGTGCTACCATAGCTACGTCCAAGTACACATATCAAGTGGAGGATATCCATGGCAAACGTTCTTGTCTTTGGTCACCAGAACCCCGATAACGACGCCATCATGAGCGCCGTCGTCCTGTCCCAGCTGCTTAACCAGGTTGAGTATGCCGGCAACACCTACGAGGCCTGCGCCCTTGGTCAGCTTCCGGCCGAGTCCGCCAAGTTGCTCGCCGACGCCGGCATTGCCGAGCCCCGCGTGATCGAGTCCGTCGAGGCCGGTCAGCTCGTCGTCCTCACCGACCACAACGAGTCTGCCCAGTCCGTCGCCGGCCTTAAGGACGCCACGGTCTTTGGTGTTGTCGATCATCACCGCATCGGCGACTTCGAGACCGCCGGCCCGCTGCACTACATCTGCCTGCCCTGGGGCTCCAGCTGCACCATCGTCACCAAGCTCGCCGGCGTGCTCGGCGTTGAGCTTTCCGACGTCCAGGCTAAGCTGCTGCTCTCGGCCATGATGACCGATACGCTCATGCTCAAGAGCCCCACCACCACCGATGTCGACCGCGCCGTCGCCGCCAAGCTCGGCGAGCAGGTGGGCGTCGACCCAGTCAAGTTTGGCATGGAGGTCTTCCTCACCCGTCCGTCCGGCTCCTTCACTGCAGCCGAGATGGTCGGCAACGACATCAAGATGTTCGAGCCCGCTGGCAAGAAGCTGCTCATCGGCCAGTACGAGACCGTCGACAAGACCCGTGCACTCGGCATGATCGACGAGATTCGCGAGGCCATGCGCGCCTACGCCGCCGAGAAGGGCGCCGACGGCATCGTCCTGTGCATCACCGACATCATGGAGGAGGGCTCGCAGGTCCTGCTCGAGGGCGAGACCGAGGCTGCTCAGAAGGGCCTGGGCATTGCCGACGAGCACGACGGCGTCTGGATGCCGGGCGTCCTCTCCCGTAAGAAGCAGGTTGCTGCCCCCATCATGGCCGCCTGCTAGGTTTAGTTGACCAAACGCCACGACCGGATCGCGGACGCCCCGCGCTCCGGTCGTTTTTTGTGCACGGCGCCGCGTCGTCTCTTGGACAGGCGTGCCCGTGCCGTTGAGCAAATAATGTTCAACCTGTGGTTCCGCTTTTCGGCCACGCCTGCGTGCTTGTCGTGCAGGGTAGGCTAGATGCAAGCGTAATACGTTAGAGCGCGGCGCCGCCACTTGGGCGGGCCGTGCTTTTTTAAGACGGGAGCTTTCCCGTGAAAGGAGCCGCCCATGGCAGCACCCGAGCAGCTGTTTAACGTTCGTGAGCGCAAGCGTTTTGAGCGCCACGACATTTGGGAGCGCATCACCGAGAACGGCACGATTTCCGCCGCCGTCATGGTCTTCGCCGCCATCGCCGCCGTCATTTGCGCCAATACCGATGCCTACGAGGCCATCCATCACTTTTTGGAGACCCCGCTGTATGTGGGTCTGGGCAACCTTACGGCCGGTCTCACCGTTGAGCTATTCGTCAACGACTTCCTCATGGCGATTTTCTTTTTGCTGGTGGGCATTGAGCTTAAGTACGAGATGACGGTCGGCGAGCTCAAAAACCCGCGCCAGGCTATGCTTCCCATGCTGGCGGCCGTGGGCGGCGTCGTCGTTCCCGCCTGCATCTATCTGATCTTTAACCATGCCGGCGCGCACAACGGCTGGGCCATTCCCATGGCAACCGATATTGCCTTTGCGCTGGGCGTGCTGTCGCTTTTGGGTAATCGCGTGCCCAACGGCGTGCGTGTGTTCTTCTCGACGCTTGCCATCGCCGACGACCTCATTTCCATCGCCGCCATCGCCATCTTCTACGGTCAGAGCCCCAATCCGTTTTGGTTGGGCGCCGCCGCGCTTGTGACCTGCGCGCTCGTGTGGCTCAACAAGACGCAGCATTACCGCCTTGCCCCGTACTCGGTGCTGGGCCTGCTGCTGTGGTTCTGCATGTTCAAGAGCGGCGTGCATGCTACGCTCGCCGGCGTCATCTTGGCCTTTACCATCCCGGCCAAGTGCGGCGTCAAGCTCGATAGCCTCACCGATTGGTTGGGCGAGTGCCTGCCGCTGCTCGATGACCGCTACGATGACGAGGCACACATCCTGGGCCAGCATGACTTTACCGTCTCGACTACCAAGGTCGAGCGCGTCATGCACCGCGTGACCCCGCCGCTCATTCGCATGGAGCGTCTGATCTCCACGCCGGTCAACTTTGTGATCCTGCCGATCTTTGCGTTCGTCAACGCACAGGTTCGCCTAGTGGGCGTGGACATGAGCACGCTGCTCACCGACCCGGTGACGCTCGGCGTGTACTTTGGCATGCTGCTGGGTAAGCCGATCGGTATCTTTGGCATGACGTTTGCCCTGGTTAAGCTTAGGGCCTGCGAGCTGCCGCGCAATGTCAACTGGCACATGATTGCCGGTGTGGGCATTCTGGGCGGCATCGGCTTTACCATGTCGATTCTCATCAGCGGCCTCGCCTTCCCGACGGCCCAGTTTGAGGTTCTGGCTGCCAAGGCCGCCATCCTTGCCGGTTCGGTCACCGCGGCCGTGCTTGGCATGATCTACATGAGCGTGGTCTGCAAACACCCCGCGCCCAAGGACGAGTAAGAGCACATACAAGTTTGAAAACGCCGCCTGTGAACACCATCACAAGCGGCGTTTTAGTCATTGGGGACGTTCTTAAATGACTAGGCTTATTCCACGGTGCCGTAGACGGCGCCCCAGCCGTGGGCGGCAAGGGCCGAGTTGAGCTGGTCGCAAAGCGATTGGCGGTCGTAGTAGCCGGGCGGCAAAAGGTTCACGATTTCCATAAGGTCGGGCGCGAGGTCCAAGATCTCGGCCTGCACGATGAGATCCAGGCGGTCGATGGCGTGGCGGTCATAAAACAGCCCGTCGACCAGGCGCTGCAGGTCGCCGAATTCCTCGGCCTGGAACGATCCGTACTCCATAGTGCCTCCTTGGGCGCCCCACGCCGGCATGCGCGGCGTTTCGTAATTTATTGCGATGGACTTAATCTATCACGGCTTCATACCCTTGCGGCGGTGGCGGTCTATACTTAGACGAACTGCAACGTACCGCTTCGCGAAAGGTCGCACCCATGCAGACGATCTACCAGAAGATGGAAACCACCGAACTCGATGCCGCCATCGAGGTGCTCAAAGCCGAGGTCGCCGAGGTCAAGGCCAAGGGCCTGGCGCTCGATATGGCCCGCGGCAAGCCGTCGCCCTCCCAGGTGGACATCTCTCGACCCATGCTCGATATCCTCAATGCCGATGCCGATCTGCACGACGGCAACGTCGATTGTTCCAACTACGGCTGCTTTGAGGGCATTCCCTCGGCACGCAAGCTGGCAGGGGGGTTCTTGGGCTGCCCCGCCGAGCAGACGCTCGTGCTGGGTTCATCGAGCCTGCTGATTGAGCACGATATCGCCGGTATGTTCTGGCGCTGCGGCTCGTGCGGCAGCGAGCCTTGGGAGGCTTACGAGGCCGCGCATGACGGCAAGAAGGTCAAGTTCCTGTGCCCTGTTCCCGGCTACGACCGCCACTTTGGCATCACCGCCGACCTGGGTATCGAGAACGTCCCCGTCGCGATGACCGATAATGGCCCCGACATGGACGAGATCGAGCGCCTGGTTGCCGCCGACGATTCCATCAAGGGTATCTGGTGCGTGCCCAAGTATTCCAACCCCACGGGCATCACCTTTAGCGAGGACACTGTGCGCCGCCTGGTCGAGATGCCCACGGCCGCGCCCGATTTCCGCATCTTCTGGGATAACGCCTACTGCGTGCACGACCTGTACGACGAGACCGACGAGCTCGCCAACATCTTCGATCTTGCCCGCGCGGCGGGCACCGAGGACCGCGTGGTGGCCTTTGCCTCGACGTCCAAGATCACCTTCCCGGGCGCCGGTATCGGCTTTATCGGTGCGAGCCCCGCGGTTATCGCGGAGTTCTCCAAGCGCCTGAAGGCCGGCCTCATCAGTGCTGATAAGCTCAACCAACTGCGCCACGTGCGCTTCCTTCCCACCATCGAGGCGGTCAAGGAGCACATGAAAAAGCATGCCGAGTTTTTGCGCCCGCGCTTTGAGGCCGTTGAGCGCAAGCTCACCGAGGGCCTGGGCGATACGGGTTGCGCCACCTGGACGCATCCCCGCGGCGGCTACTTTGTAAGCTTCGATGGTCCCGAGGGCTCGGCCCGGAAGGTTGCTGCGCTTTGCGCCGACCTGGGCGTTAAGCTCACGCCGGCCGGTGCCACCTGGCCCTATGGCAAGGATCCGCGCGACACCAACATCCGCATCGCGCCGAGCTATCCCACGGTCGAGGACCTAGAGGCTGCGCTCGATGTGCTGGTGCTGGCCGTCAAGCTCGTCGCTGCCGAGCTTGCGCGTGCCGAGCGCGCCTAACGCGCGGCTTCCCGTACTATCCGCACTTTCGATACGTAAAGGAGCGTATACATGGATTTGGGTATTTCCACCAACCCCACGCCAGAGCTCTACACCATTAAGGTAACCGGCGAGATCGATATCTCTAACGCCGATAGCCTGCGCAATGCCATCGACCTGGCGCTCGAGCAGCCCACTGAGGCCGTTGAGCTCGATTTTGCCCAGGTGAGCTACATCGATTCGACGGGCATTGGTGTGCTCGTGGGCGCCGCGCACCACGCGGCCGACCACGACAAGCGCTTTAGCTGCACCAATGTGCAGCCCCCGGTGATGCGCGTGGTTCAGCTGTTGGGTGTCGACCAGGAGATTTCGATTACCGCTGCATAACCTTTGCCCTCAAAAGGGCGTGCCGTTTGGCATATGTTTGTGATGCGCTCGGACGTTTTGGCGTCCGGGCGCTATACTTGACCGAATGAATAGACGAGTTCCGGCCGAATGGCGCGGTGCGGGCTCGACTCACATCGAGCCTTGGAGGTATGTGTGTTTGGTATTGGAGAGGGTGAGCTCGCGATCATCGTGGTCTTCGGCTTTTTGCTGTTTGGCCCGGATAAGCTCCCACAGATGGGCCGCACGATCGGCCGTGCCATCCGTCAGTTCCGCGAGACGCAGGAAAAGATGACGGCCGTTGTTCAGTCCGAGATAATCGATCCGGTGAGCGAGGCCGCGTCGGCCCCGGTCAAGCCCAAGAAGGCTGCCGTCGATGACGATTCCGATGCAGACGAGGATGCCGTTGAGACGGCTGCGCCCGCAAAGAAGGAGACCTTTGCCGAGCGTCGCGCCCGTCTTGCTGCCGAGAAGGCCGCGAGTGAGGCTGCCGCCGAGGGCGAGGGTGCTGCTGAGGAGTCCGAGGCCGAGGGTGCCGAGTCTGCCGCTGCCGCCGAGCTTGTCGTCGAGCCCGAGCCTGCTGCAGAGCCGGAGCCCGAGCCGGCAGAGCCCACGACGGCTGACCTCTACGCCCGTCGTCCCCGCAAGCGCAAGGCCGTCGTCGACCAGCTCGCTCGCGAGCTCGAGGCCGAGGACGAGGCCGTTGCCGAGGCTGCCACCGCCGATGCCCCGAAGGGAGGCGATGAGTAATGCCTATCGGACCTGCGCGCATGCCGCTCTTCGATCACCTGGGCGAGCTCCGTCGCCGCCTGACCATCGTGGTCGTGTCGGTGTTTGCCGCCGCCATCGTGCTGTATTTCGCCACGCCCGTGGTGCTCGACATCCTGGAAGACCCCATCCGCTCCTTTGTGCCGGACGGTAAGTTCTACATCACCACCACGCTCGGCGGCTTTGGCCTGCGCTTCTCGCTGGCCATCAAGATGGCCGTGGTCATGTGCACGCCCATGATCATCTGGCAGATTCTGGCATTTTTCCTGCCGGCACTGCGTCCCAACGAGCGCAAATGGGTCGTGCCCACGGTGCTCGCCTCGACGGTGCTGTTCTTCCTGGGCGCCATCTTCTGCTATTTCATCATCATCCCGGCGGGCTTTGAGTGGCTTATCGGCGAGACCTCGGCCGTCGCCACGGCGCTGCCCGACCTGGAGAACTACGTCAACATGGAGCTGCTCTTTATGATCGGCTTTGGCGTGGCGTTTGAGCTGCCGCTCATCATCTTCTACCTGTCCGTCTTCCACATCGTGTCCTACGCGGCCTTCCGCGGCGCCTGGCGCTACGTGTACGTGGGCCTGCTTGTGGGCTCGGCTGTGATTACGCCCGACGGCTCGCCCGTTACGCTGGGCCTCATGTATGGTGCCCTGCTCTCGCTCTACGAGATTTCGCTCGCCATTGCCCGCGTGGTCATTACCGCGCGCGAGGGCAAGGAGGGCTTGTTTGTGAGCCGTCTGGACCTGTTTTCGGACGATGAGGACGACGAGGAGTAAATCGGTATGCACGAGGTTGGCATTGTCAACGGCATACTCGATACAGTGATTCGCGCGGCGCGTGGGGCGGGGGCCTCGCGCGCCGTTTTGGTAACGCTGCGTATCGGGGATATGACCGAAGTTGTGCGCGAGGCGCTCGACTTTGCGTGGGAGACATTTCGCGATGAGGACCCGCTCACGCGAGGCTGCGAGCTTGCCGTGGAGGAAGTCCATCCACAAAGCGAGTGTCTGGACTGCGGGGAGGTCTTTGAGCACGATCGCTTCCATTGCCGCTGTCCCCAATGTGGCGGCGCCAACGTGCGTCTGCTGCACGGCCGCGAGCTCGACATCGCAAGTATCGAAATCGAAACCCCCGACGATTAGCCCGCTAGCCATCTGGTGATGGGGTATAAAGGGGCCAAAGTAAGGAGTGCCGAGTATGGCTGAGAAAACGATTGATATCGCGTCGCCGATTCTGTCGCGCAACGAGCGCCTGGCAGATCAGCTGCGACAGCGATTTAAAGAGACAAACACCTATGTGATCAATGTGCTGTCGAGCCCTGGCTCGGGCAAGACCACCACGATCCTGGGCACCAACGAGCGCCTGCGTGACAAGGCGGGCCTGCGCTGCGCCGTCATCGAGGGCGACATCGCCTCGGACGTCGACGCCATCACCATGAAGGAAGCCGGCATGCCTGCCATCCAGATCAACACGGGGGGCCTGTGCCACCTCGAGGGCAACATGATCATGGAGGCCGTCGACGCGTTCGACCAGGCTGTGGGTCTGGAAAACATCGACGTCATCTTTATCGAAAATGTGGGCAACCTGGTCTGCTCGGTCGACTTTGACCTGGGCGAGAACCTGTCCATCATGATTCTCTCGGTGCCCGAGGGCGACGACAAGCCCATCAAGTACCCGGGCATCTTCCAGCACGCCGGCGCGCAGCTGCTCAACAAGGTCGACGTGGCTCCGGCTTTCGATTTTGACATGGATAGGTATACTAAGACACTCGATGACCTCAATCCGCAGGCGCCGCGGTTTGCCGTGAGCGCGCGCAAGGGCGAGGGCATGGATGCCTGGTGCGATTGGCTCATCGGGCAGATTGAGCAAGCAAGGGCGTAAGTCGGCCGCCATACGGGCGGGCGTAGCCGCAGAGATACGAGATAGGAGCCTCTTTTGAAGCTCATCATCGCCGAGAAAAACGACGCCGCGCGTCAGATCGCCGAGCGGCTGTCCACGGGTAAACCCAAAAAGGACAAGGTGTACAACACCGCCATCTACCGTTTTGAGTGGAAGGGCGAGGAGTGCGTGACCATCGGCCTTGCCGGTCACATCCTGGCGCCCGATTTTTGCGACAGCGTGCTGTTCGATAAAAAGCTGGGTTGGTATTCGGTGACCGAAGACGGCGAGATGCTGCCGGCCGATATACCCGATGGCCTGGCCCGCCCGCCGTACGACACCAAGCGCAAGCCGTTTCTTGCCGATGGCATTTCCATCAAGGGCTGGAAGCTCGAGAGCCTGCCTTACCTCACCTGGGCACCCGTTATTAAGCTGCCGGCCGAGAAGGAGCTCATTCGCTCGCTCAAGAACCTCGCTAAAAAGTCCGACAGCGTCATTATCGCCACGGACTTCGACCGCGAGGGCGAGCTGATCGGCTCGGACGCTCTCAACAAGGTGCGCGAGGTTGCGCCGGACTTGCCGGTTGCCCGCGCCCAGTACTCTTCGTTTACCAAGGCCGAGATCACGCAGGCCTTCGATAATCTCGTCTCGCTCGACCAGAATCTGGCCGACGCCGGCGAGAGCCGCCAGCACATCGACCTCATTTGGGGCGCGGTGCTCACGCGTTACCTGACGCTCGCCAAGTTTGGCGGCTTTGGTAACGTGCGCTCTGCCGGCCGCGTGCAGACGCCGACGCTCGCCCTGGTGGTCGAGCGCGAGCGCGAGCGCATGGCGTTTGTGCCCGAGGACTATTGGCAGATCCGCGGCATGGGTGCCGCGCAGGGCGCTGCCGAGGATGACCGCTTTAAGATCGCTCACAAGACGGCGCGTTTTACCGACAAAGATGCTGCCGAGACGGCGTACGGCCATGTCGACGGTGTCGCGACGGCGACCGTTGCCGCGGTGACCAAGCGCTCGCGTAAGCAGCAGCCGCCCACGCCGTTTGCGACCACCTCGCTGCAGGCTGCTGCCGCAGCCGAGGGCATCTCGCCTGCGCGTACCATGCGCATCGCCGAGTCCCTCTACATGGCGGGCCTCATCAGCTACCCGCGTGTCGACAACACCGTGTACCCTGCGACGCTCGACCTGGGCGCCGTGGTGAGCGACCTGGCAAAGATCAATCCGGCGCTGGCGCCCGTATGCAAAAAGGTCCTCGCCGGCCCCATGAAGCCCACGCGCGGCAAAGTCGAGACCACCGACCACCCGCCTATCTATCCTACGGGCGAGGGCGATCCGTCCACGCTCGACGGTGGCCAGCGCAAGCTCTACGACCTCATCGCCCGCCGCTTCCTGGCGACGCTCATGGGGCCCGCGACCATCGAGAACACCAAGCTCGAGCTCGACGTGAATGGCGAGCCGTTCGTGGCCTCGGGCGACGTGCTCGTGACCCCGGGTTTCCGCGAGGCATACCCGTACGGCCTTAAGCGCGACGAGCAGATGCCGCCGCTGGAGCAGGGTGATACGGTCGACGTGTTCGACATTAAGCTCGAGGCCAAACAGACCGAGCCGCCCGCGCGCTACAGCCAGGGCAAGCTCGTGCAGGAGATGGAGAAGCGCGGCCTGGGCACCAAGTCCACGCGTGCGAGCATCATCGAGCGTTTGTACGCCGTGCGCTATCTCAAAAATGATCCCGTTGAGCCGAGCCAGCTGGGTATCGCCATCATCGACGCGCTGACGCAGTTTGCCCCGCGCATCACGAGCCCCGATATGACCAGCGAGCTCGATGGCGATATGACCCGTGTGGAGCGCGGCGAGGACACCGAAGAGCATGTTGTGACGCACTCGCGCGCGCTGCTGGCCGGCGTGCTCGACGAGCTGCTCAAGCACACGCAGGAGCTGGGCGACGCCATCAGCGACGCCGTCACGGCCGATGCGCGCGTGGGCGCCTGCCCCAAGTGCGGCAAGGACCTGGTTATGAAGACGAGCGCCAAGACCCGCGGCAGCTTCATTGGCTGCATGGGCTGGCCCGACTGCGACGTGACCTATCCGGTGCCGAGCGGCGTCAAGGTAAGCCCGCTCGAGGGCGAGGCGGCCGTGTGCCCCGAGTGCGGCGCGCCGCGCATTAAGTGCCAGCCGTTCCGCCAGAAGGCCTTCGAGATTTGCGTGAACCCCACGTGCCCCACAAATTACGAGCCCGACCTTAAGGTGGGCGAGTGCAAGGTGTGCGCCGAGGCAGGACGCCATGGCGACCTGATCGCGCACAAGAGCGAAAAGAGCGGCAAGCGCTTTATCCGCTGCACCAACTATGACGATTGCGGCGTGAGCTATCCGCTGCCGGCGCGCGGCAAGCTTGAGGCGACGGGCGAGACTTGCCCCGAGTGCGGCGCTCCCATCGTGGTGGTCAACACAGCGCGCGGTCCGTGGCGTATCTGCGTCAACATGGACTGCCCGACCAAGGAGAAGAAGCCCGCCCGCGGCCGCAAGACCACGACTAAGGCGAGCACGGCCAAGAAGACGACGGCGGCCAAGAAGACGACGGCTAAGAAAGCCACTGCCGCCAAGAAGACGACCGCGAAGAAGTCGACTGCCAAGAAAGTAGCCTCCGACAAGTAACGGCGCGGTCGAAACATTGCCTAAAAAACGAGCGAGGACCCCACGATCCTCGCTCGTTTTTTTATCTGGCAGTTAGGGACGTTCCTTTTCTGCCGGCAGTTTAGGAACGTCCCTAACTGCCGGCTCGGGAACGACAAAGCGCTAGTTCACTTCGACGGGTTTGGCGCCGGGGTAGCGCTCCTCAAAGTCTAGGCGGTACTTATTGTCATTGGTGCCCGCCACGTTGTCGCGCGACAGCGGCGCCACGATCTCATTCTTGTGATCCGCAGGCTTGGTGTATTTCAGGCTGATCTCCCAGGCATCACAGATTGCGTCAATGCGGTGATCCAGGTCGTCATACAGGGCAACGATGTCTTTCCAGGAACTGTAGTTCTTAGAGCTCGTCGGGACGTCCAGGTCCTCGACGATGTCGTAATACTGCTCGATGGTGTCCTCTGTGCGCTCGGCGACGTCGGCGAGATTTTGACGGGTGGTGCGATCTTCTTCCAGATAGCTGCCGTTGAAGTTCTGCGCGCAGCCACGGACGTAGTTGTCGAGGCCTTCGAGCAAGTCGTAGTATTCGCTCAGTCGGCGGTAGAGGTTCTGCTCGGAGAGCGTTGCTTCGCCGCCATCCTCGTCGTCATCGTCATCATCGTCGTACAGGCTGTTGGGATCGCCGAGAGGCTTTAGGTCATCTTCGTCGACGTCATGGTGCAGCTTAGCTACCTCGGCAGCCGTCTGCGTGGCGGCGTTGTCGAAAGGTCTGATTGCAAAGAAGATGACCAGGGCGATGATGATCGCCACCAGCACAACGATAACGGCGATAAGCGGCCCGGTGCCGCTCTTTTTGGGAGCGGGGGTCTGTGGCGAAGCGGGCGCGTATGCGGGAGCCGGCTGCTGTTGGGGCGAGCCGCTCGCGACGGGTATGCGCTGCGTGGTCTCGACGGCCGCGGGGCTTGCGGCGGGGTCGGGTCGATAGGCGAGGGGGTCGTCCGCCTTGGCTTGCGGCGTATCGAGGGAACCGGTCTGCTCAAAAGCGGGCTGGCTATCGCTCGCGACTGTTTGCTCAACGGGTGCACCGCACGAGGTGCAGAACTTGGCATTATCTGCAAGAAGCTTGCCGCACGAGGCGCAATACCGAGACATTGCCACTCCTTTCGCCACATTTCAATGCAATACGACGATTATACCCAGCGTCCAAAATTCCCCATCATAAGTTGCGGTGAAATAGGGACTGTTTGGCGGTCTCAGAGCTTCAATCAGTCCCTATTTCACCGCAACTTTGGAAAGGCACCTTTAGCCATTGGGGACGCACCGAGCACTGGGGTATCATGGCTTGGTTGATATATCTGCATTTACGCGCCTTGTAGGAAGGGGCTGCGCCCATGGCTTTTGTGCCCGCTCAACATAGCTTCATTACGCTCGAGGGTGTCGATGGCGCCGGTAAATCTACGCAGGCGCGCCTGCTTGCCCGTGCGCTCGAGCTCGCTGGCTACCAGGTTGTGAGCCTGCGCGAGCCGGGCGGTACCGCCATCAGCGAAAAGATCCGTGCTCTGCTGCTCGACCCCGCCAATACGGCGATGGGCGACACTTGCGAGCTGCTGCTGTATGAGGCCGCCCGTGCCCAGCTAGTGCATGAGGTTATCGCGCCCGCCCTCGCGGCCGGCAAGGTGGTCCTGTGCGACCGCTTCTACGATTCCACGACCTGCTATCAGGCGTTTGCCGACGGCCTCGATCGTCAGATGGTGCGCGATGCCAACAACCTGGCCGTCGCGGGTACGCACCCGGCGCTCACACTCGTCTACCACATCACGCCCGAGCAGGCGGCGCTGCGCATGGCAGCCCGTGGTGCGGCAGATCGCATGGAGGCTAAGGGCATGGCCTTCCAAGAGCGCGTCTACCAGGGATTTTGCGCCATTGCCGCCGAGGAACCAAACCGCGTAAAGCTCATCGACGCGACCGCGTCCATCGAGGAAGTCTTCGCGCAGACGGTCGAGCGGGTTCGCGCCTACGGCCTCGACATTTCCCAGGACGCCGTCACCGCTGCGCTTGCCCAGGAGGCCGAGTAGCATGGCCCCCGCTCAGGCAAGTCTGCTGGCCAAGCTCGACACCCAAGAGCGCGTGCGCGACTTTTTGACCAATGCCGTCGCCAGCGGTCGCGCATCGCACGCCTACCTGTTTTTGGGCGCGCCCGGCGCGGGCAAGCTCGACGCCGCGTGGGCGCTCGCCCAGGCCTTCCTGTGCGAGCAGGACGGCTGCGGCGCATGCGACAGCTGCGTGCGCGTTGCGCGGCACACGCACCCCGACGTGCACTATTACACGCCCGAGAGCGCCACGGGTTACCTCATCGCCCAGACGCGCGAGCTACTCGACGACGTGCCCCTGGCGCCCATCCGTGCCAAGGCCAAGGTCTACATCATCGACCGTGCCGAGCAGCTGCGCGCCAACACCGCCAACGCGCTGCTCAAAACGCTCGAGGAGCCGCCCGAGGGCGTCATGTTCATCCTGCTGGGCACCTCGGCAGACGTGATGCTGCCCACCATCGTGAGCCGCTGCCAGTGTGTGCCGTTTCGGCTGGTGTCGCCCACCGCGGCCGCGCAGGCCGTGAGCCGCGCCACCGGTCAGGACATCGCGCGTTGTCGCATGGCCGTCGCCGTGGCGGGCAGCCCCACACGCGGTATCGAGTTCCTTAAGAGTGCCGAGCGCCAGGACGCCCGCCGTCAGATGGTTCGTGCCATCGACTCACTCATTGCCGCCGACGAGGCCGACGTGCTCAGCCGCGCCAAGTCACTCATCGTCGCCGTTAAAGCGCCGCTCGCCGAGGTCAAGTCCACGCAGGAAAAGGTGCTCGAGCAAAATGCCGACTACCTGTCGCGTGGAGCATTGAAGCAGCTTGAGGACCGCAACAAGCGCGAACTCAACGCGCGCGAGCGTTCGGGTATCATGGAAGTGCTGGCGAGCGCGCGGACGCTCATGCGCGACGTGCTGCTGACGCTTCAGGACGAGGCGGCAGACGTTGTGAACGAGGACGTGCGCGACACGATCGGGCGGCTTGCCGCCGCGACGAATGTTGCGGGTGCCACGCGGGCGCTCGAGGCGGTCGCAACCGCCGAGCGCAACATCGCCAGAAACGTTACTCCCCAGCTGGCCATCGAGGTCATGCTGTTCGATATCAGGAAGGCACTGAAATGCCGTTAGTCGTACCCGTTAAGTTTACCTACGCCTCGCGCGACCTGTGGTTCGATCCGCAGGATCTGGATATCCTCGAGGCCGATTATGCCATTTGCTCCACCGAGCGCGGAACCGAGATTGGCCTGGTCACGGCCGATCCCTTTGAGGTGCCGCAAGACGAGATCGGTCAGCCGCTCAAGCCCGTGCTGCGCGTGGCGAGCGACATCGACCTCCAGCTTGCCGACGACCTGGCCATCCAGGGCGACGAGGCCATGGTCGACTTCCGCCGCCTGGTCAAGGAGCTCGACCTCGAGATGAAGCCGGTGGGCGTCGAGTACCTGTTTGGCGGCGAGAAGGCCGTGTTCTACTTTGCGGCCGAGGAGCGCGTCGATTTTCGCAAGCTCGTCAAGGATCTGTCCTCGACGCTGCACATTCGCGTCGACATGCGCCAGATCGGCGTGCGCGACGAGACCCGCCTGGTGGGCGGCTATGCCCAGTGCGGACAGGAACTCTGCTGCACGCGCTTTGGCGGACAGTTTGAGCCCGTCTCGATTCGCATGGCAAAAGAGCAAGACCTGCCGCTCAATTCCTCCAAGATCAGCGGCGTGTGCGGTCGTCTGATGTGCTGCCTGCGCTACGAGTTCGAGGCCTACAAGGACTTTAAGAGCCGTGCGCCCAAAAAGAAGACGCTCATCGATACGCCGCTTGGCAAGGCGCGTATCCAGGAGTATGACACGCCGCGTGAGCAGCTGGTGCTGCGCCTGGAGAACGGCAAAGTCTTTAAGGTCAACCTAGCCGATATGACGTGCTCGGAGGGCTGCAAAAAGAAGGCCGCCGAGCAGGGCTGCAACTGCCGCCCCGACTGCGTGACGCGCGACGTGCTCGAGCGCATCGAGTCGCCCGAGATGCGCCTGGCGCTCATGGAGCTCGATCGCGAAAACGGCGTCGATGTGGGCGATGGCCTGTCGAGTGCCGACCGTCTGGCCGGCACGTCGATGCCCAAGCGCCGTCGTCGCGATGCTGAATCCGATGCTCGCGCCGGTCAGGGTCAGGGCGAGGGCCGTGGCCGCGGAAAAGGCCGCGGTAAGGCCGAGACACCCGAGGCCGAGGGGGCGGCCGATGGCCGTCGCCGTCGCAAGCGCGCGGGCTCGGGCGATGCTACCGAGGTTGCAGCCGCGGGCAAGAACGCCTCTCGCGAGCGCGAGGTTCAGCAGCCCCAGCAGCAGAATCGCGGCGGCGGCATGAACCCCACACGTCGCCGCCGCCGTCATCTGTCGAGCGAGGAGCGCGAGGACGCCTTCCGCGCCGCAGCTGCTCGCGAGGCCGGTGCCGCTTCCAAGGGCGCCTCGGCCTCCGATGCGCCTGTCGACAAGAGCGGCAAGTCACGTGGCGAGGAGGAGCGCGCGCCGCGTCCGCGCCGTCGCCATTCCTCGGGCGCGCAACAGAAGCCCTCAGTGCCCTCCGTGGCCGATCAGGTCTCGGATGGCGAGGTCAAGGTCACGCGCCGTCGTCCCGGGGATGGCGGGGGAGCGGCTGCCAAGGCTTCGCGTGGCGCCGCTCGCGACGAGCGCGAGCCGCGCGAGAATCGCGGTGGCGAGGGCTCGGCCGACCAGGGTCAAAAGCGCCGTCGCCGTCGTCGTTCCCGCAAGCCGCGCCAGGATGGTGGCGAGGGCTCGACCCCGTCTTCGTCCGCACCACAACCGCCTGCCGGCGAATAACGTCCGTAAGCGGATGTAACCCGCCTGACCCCAGCACCTTTGGGTATCATGGCTCTACACCGACAACCCTCCCTTCGCCTTCGCGTAGGGAGGGTTGTGTCATGAAGAGACATCTGAACGTATTGACTCGCTTGCAGGGGGCAGGCGTCCTACCGTTTGCGGACGAATTGCTACCGTTTGCCGAGCGCGCGACGTACGAGGCGCTCGAGGCGTTGTCGCCCACGCGATGCGCTGGCTGCGAGCGTTCCGGTGCGTTGATCTGCCAGGATTGTCTGGCATCGCTCGCGCTCATCGATCCGTGCCATAGCTGCATCCGATGTGGCGCCCCGTTTGGGGATTTGCTGTGCACCGAGTGTTCGGTCGAGGGCACGTCTTCGGCAATGGCCGAGGCGCTCGATCGCTGCCTGGCGTGTGCCGTCTACGCACATCCGCTGCCGCGCATCATCAGGGCGTACAAGGATGCGGGCGAGCGCCGCCTGGCACCGTATCTGGCGGAGCTACTCTACGACACTGCCTTGCATGCCCAGGCGGCAGCCCCCGATCGCTTAGGCGGTGTGCTGTCCGGCGCCGACGCGGTGGTATTTGTGCCCGCGACTGCGGCGGCGTTTCGGCGGCGTGGGTTCGACCATATGGAAGCAATCGCGCGTTCGTTTTGCGATCTTTCGGGCGTGCCGCTGCTCGACGCCCTCGTTAAGTACGGCCATGGTGACCAGCGCGAGCTCGGTCGCGATGAGCGCCGGGAACACGCTCGGGGTATGTACGAGACGGTCGAGGATGTGCGCGGCCGCCGCCTGCTGCTCGTCGACGATGTCATTACCACGGGCGCGACCATGGCAGCGGCCTCGGCGGAGCTCAAGCGTGCCGGCGCCGCGGCAGTCGATGGTCTTGCTATCGCACGCGTTTGGTAGGGGTGGTTTTGTGGCAGTGAAGATTGAGCGGCGCAACGAGCCGACAAGCGAACAGCTAGCGGCTTCCGTAATCCTAACAGGCGCCTCGGCGCTACGCATGATGCGCTCCGAGCGCCGGCAGATGGGCTACATAAGCTGGAGGGACCTTGATCCCGATGAAGAGCGCCATGTGCTGCGCACGTCGTCGCCCTCGACCGAGGACATCTATCTTCCCGACTTGGTGCGGATTGGGGCCGCAAGCGGCGAGGTGCAAGAAGATCTTTGCTTGCTGGTGGGATCTGCGGCGCAGCGCCGCCGCATGCCTAGCGTGGGCTGGTCCGTATGCTCCGGGTTGCCCGTCGGCTCGATTCTAGAGGTGGAACCGGGGGTGTACAGTCTATCTCCCGAGGCCCTTTGTGTTGCCGTTGCGCGCGAGGTCGGCTGCATCCAGGCATTTGCCCTGGCTCAGGAGCTGTGCTCTAAGATTTCGCTGAGTGACCGCGGGAAGTATCTGCCTCCCTACACCTCGCCCGTTACGAATAAGCTTGCAAAGGACAAGGACCAGCCAGCAGACGTGGGCTACTTTGAGGTTGAGCCGGTGCTGACGCCCGATCGTCTGGCAGATTACCTCGCGGTATGCAAGGGGAATGCGGCCAAAAAACTGCAGCGTCTGTGTCCCTACTTGTCAGAAAACTTGCGCTCGCCCATGGAGTGCATCATGCTCGCTCTGTTTTCGCTTCCGTTTTCCTATGGCGGATTTGCCTGCGGTCCCTTTAAGACCGACTACAAGATTGAGTTCGATGACCGCGCGCAGGCAATCTCGGGGATGCCGCATGCAGTTTGCGATGCGTATCAGGAAGCAGCCCGGTTTGACCTGGAATACAACGGTGAGCTGGGTCATTCCTCCCGGAGGGGACGTATCCATGATGAAAAGCGCAACACGGGCTTGATTACTATGGGAATCGAGGTCGCGACGGTCAACAACGAAATGCTCCGCGACATGGAAGCGATGGAAGCGCTCGCATGGCGCATCCACCAGCGTATGGGTAAGCGATATCAGAATCGCGTAGAGGCTCGTCGAAAGAGGCAAGATGCTCTGCTGAATACGCTTCGAGCGTGCTTTGGGCTCAAGCCAGCGTAAAACTATGGCTTTATAGGGGGTCTGTTTATATGCTCTGTGCAAAAAACGGCAAATATGAGTACTGTTACTAGATTAGTGACAGCAAAAACAAAGAAACTTGGGCCGAAAATCTGGATTCAGCGAAGAGATAGTAAACGAATGTGGAATATCTTGGCGCCAAGCAGGCTGTGCGGAACTCAAAAAGGGCTCGTGAGGCGGTAATACGCTGCTACTAAATTGGTGACAGTACTCATATTTGCCGTTTTTTGCACAGGGCGCCCTGAGACGGGTGCCCCGGAGCTCCCCGTGGGGGAGCTCCGGGCTTCATGGGGGCACGAATAGCCCGCTCCGACCTGCGAAATCTGTACTCGCGATGCGAATGACGCCCCTAACCTTAAACTTTAGCTTGAACTTAGCTATAATGCGCTTCGTTCCTACCAGGCTGTGGTTGCGGACGGACGAAATGCCCGTTCTAGTCCAAGACAGACGCGGTCAAAGGGATCCACGTAAGCGACCGCGTGCGCGCGGCGCGATCATGGCGCGTCCTAGATGTAAGCCGCACCGTCCGTTCTACTTTCTTTGGGGCAATACCGCCTCGCGGGCGAGCGGGCCAGTCGTGAAGGTGGCTGCGGCCTCCCGAGCAAACGCTCCGGTGCGCAAGTGTGGGGTCAAATACCAGGTCAGCTGGTGGGAACAACCTGATATTCCGCGCAACGCACGGATTGTATACGACACAGAAGGCAGGGTAGTGGACATGGTGAGGGGCAGCTTGATGCACGCGGCTCGGTTGGGTGCTGGGACCGCAGCGGTCATTGCCGTTTTGGGCCTGAGCGGATGCGCGTTCAACCCGCTGTCTACGTTCACGACTCCCACGATCGACCAGATCGAGTACGAGACCGTCACGCCGGCGGTGTCGGACGATGCCCTGGTCACTCCCGGAACCCTGACGGTCGCCCTCGATACTTCCGATGCGCCGCAGGCCATGCAGGACGCCGACGGCGAGCTCACGGGGTATGCGGTTGACGCCGCCCGCGCTCTCGCAAGCCGCATGGGCCTTAAGGTCGCCTTTGTCGATGCGTCTTCGGCAGATTCCGCGCTCGGCGACAAAAAGGCCGATATCTTTATCGGCGAGATTAACTCCACGGACGGGGACATTAGCTCGCTCGGCACCTGCCTGTACGATGCCACTTCCGTGTTCGGTAAAACTAACGATGGTGGGTCGCTAAGCGTTTCCACCGATACCCTTAACACGTCTACTCTGGGCGTTCAGATGTCCTCGGCCTCGCAGGAGGCGCTTGCTAAGCAGAGCATCACCGCCAACCAAAAGACCTACTCCAACATCAACGAGTGCTTTGAGGCGCTCGAGTCCGGCGAGGTCGACTATGTGGTCTGCGACTCCACGGCCGGCGGCTACCTTGCACGCCTGATGAGCGAGGTCTCCTATGTCGGTGCGCTCGAGGCGCCCTCGACGCTTGGTGTTGCGGGCCTCTCGTCCAATGACGAACTGTGCCGTGCCGTGAGCGATGCCCTCGACGGCATCACGGTCGACGGTACGCTCGAGGCAGTCCACTGCGTATGGTATGGCACGATGCCCTACGACCTCACCACTAAGACGGTTTCGGGCGCTAACGTGCAGCCGGGCGACTCTGAGTCCAGTGAGACCACGTCCTCCGGCAGCGAGTCCTCCGATTCCAACAATGAGACCGCATCCTCCGAGGACAAATCGTCCAGCCAGGAAGCCACCATCACCGACGACGACATTAACAAACTCAATAGCTAGTTATTGCTAGGGGTGGTGTCTCCTATACGTTGGAAAGGACACCTCTTCACGGTTTCAACACGCACTGCCGGGCTTCCCCAATAGGGGAGCCCGGCTTTTCCATCCCTATAAAACCAGCAGGTCAAAGCCAATTTTTGGGACCAAATATAAAGCCGCCAGCTCCCTCCTATAGCGCACTTTGCCATGGAAAAGTACGAGACTTCGGTATGCGGTATCAAGCAATCGTTATTCGGGTCTTTGGGAATCCGCGTGATTAAATGCACGGCAATGGGTACATAGCCAGTACAGTAAGTCCCCGAGGCAGATTGGAGCCACGTATGGATATCAAGGTTTCTGGACGCAAGACGACGGTAACCGATGCTCTGCGTGCGCATGTGGATGAGAAGATCGGCGAGGCGCTCAAGGTTTTCGACATCGAGCCCATGACAGTCGACGTCGTGCTTCGTTATGAGAAGAACCCCTCGAACCCCAACCCGGCAATCGTCGAGGTCACGGTTCGTGCCCGCGGCTCTGTGATTCGCGTTGCCGAGCACGGCGCAGATATGTACGCCGCCATCGACCTCTCCGCCGATAAGGTCACCCGCCAGCTGCGCAAGTTCAAGACCAAGGTCGTGGACAACCGCCAGGGCGGTGCCAGTGCAGCGGATGTCGCACCGGTCGAGCGCGTCGAGGATCTGGCCGACCTGCTGCTGCCCGAGGAGGAGGACGACCTGCTCGTCCGCGAGAAGGTTATCGACGTCACCCCGATGACTGAGGAGCAGGCGCTGGTGCAGACCGATCTGCTGGGCCACGACTTCTACGTGTTCGAGAACGCGACGACCGGTCTCATCAATGTGGTGTATCACCGTAAGAATGGTGGATATGGCATCATCAAGCCCCGCATCGAAACACTTGACGAGTAAAATACGTTAACTTGCATGAGTTAACGGTTGGCGGCCATCCCATGCGGGTGGCCGCCTTTTTACGTAAGGAGTCGCTTTGATGGACAAGGCCGCATCCGCCGGTCATTCGGACCGTTGCCGCATCGTCGTCGATACTTGCTGCGACTTTAGCCCCGAGGTCGCCGCGAACCTCGATGTCGATATCCTGGGTTTCCCCTTCATTATCGATGGCGAGGAGCGCACGGATGACATCTGGTCGAGCATCACACCCAAGGAGTTCTACGACCGCATGCGCGCCGGCGCTCGCGTGTCTACCTCCGCCGTGTCGCTCGGTCGCTATATCGAGTTCTTTACCGAGTGTGCCAAGGAGGGCACGCCCACGGTCTACCTGTGCTTTACCTCGGCGCTGTCGTCGAGCTACAACTCCGCGTGCCAGGCGGCAGATGCCGTGCGCGCCGAGTATCCCAACTTTGAGCTCTACGTGGTCGACAACGCTCTGCCCTGCGCGACCGGCGCGCTCCTGGCGCTCGAGGCCGTGCGCCAGCGCTCGGCGGGACTCACCGCCAAGCAGCTGGTCGACTGGGCAAACGAGGCAAAGACCTACGTCCACGGCTACTTTACGCTCGAGAGCTTCGACGCGCTGGCTGCCGGCGGCCGCATTCCGCCCGCGGCGGCGCAGCTCACGGCAAAGCTCGATGTCAAGCCCGAGCTCTCCTACGACCTTGCCGGCTCGCTGTCGCTGATTGGCGTCAACCGCGGCCGCAAGAAGGCGCTCAAGTCCATCCTCAAGTCGTTCCGCGAGAACTACGTGCCCGACCGCACCATGCCCATCGCCATCATGACGGCCGATGCCGAAAAGGACGGTGACTGGCTCGAAGCCGCCATCCGCAAGGAGGAGGGCTGCGCCGACGTCACGATCATTCGCAGCTCCGTGGGTCCCACCATTGGCTCGCACGTGGGCCCCGGCATGGTGGCCTGCGCGTTTTGGGGCAAGAATCGCGCCGAGAAAGCCTCGCTTTCCGACCGCATCGCGCGCCGCGTGCGAGGCGAGTAGGTAGGCGCTGCGGCTGCAAGTGCCCTCAAGTCACGGCCGAAACGCTGGCACCGAGTATTTTAAACTGGTAACAACACCCAACCCAAAAGGAAAGGTTTCATGGCAAACAAGCTCTCCGTCGCATTCATCGGCACCGGAATCATGGGTGCCCCCATCGCCGGCCACATTCTGGACGCCGGCTATCCCGTCACGGTCAACAACCGCACCAAGTCCAAGGCCGCCGCGCTTATCGAGCGCGGCGCCGTCTGGGCCGATACGCCGGCCGAGGCCGTGGCGAACGCCGATGTCGTCTTTACCATGGTGGGCTATCCCTCCGAGGTCGAGGAGCTCTATCTGGCGGGCAACGGCCTGCTTGCGTGCACCAAGCCGGGCGCGGTCTTGATCGATCTCACCACGAGCTCGCCCGAGCTCGCCCGTGACATTGCCGAGGCCGCCCAGGTTTCTGGTCGCATGGCGTTTGACTGCCCCGTCACCGGCGGCGAGTCGGGTGCTATCGCCGGCACGCTCACGGCTATCGTGGGCGCTACCGAGAACGACATCGCCCCGGTCCGCGACATCCTTGCCACCTTCGCCGCCAACATCTGCTGCTTCGACGGCGCCGGCAAGGGTCAGGCCGCCAAGCTCGCCAACCAGGTGTCGCTGGGCGCCTGCATGGTCGGCATGGCCGATGCCATGGCATTTGCCGAGCTCAACGGCCTGGATCTGGAGAAGACCCGCGAGATGATCTTGGGCGGCACCGGCAAGTCCGGCGCCATGGAGAGCCTGGCTCCCAAGGCGCTCGACGGCGACTACAAGCCCGGCTTTATGGTCGAGCACTTCATTAAGGACCTGCGCCTGGCGCTCGCTTACGCCGACGACCGCGAGCTCGCGCTGCCCGGCGCTGACGTGGCCTTTACGCTCTACGACATGCTCGACGCCATCGGTGGCGCCAAGCTGGGCACCCAGGCCATCACGGTGCTCTACAAGGAGGAGGCCGACGCCATCGCCGCCGGCCTGGACTGGTCGCAGTATCGCCCCGAGGAGCATGGCGCTCACGAGGAAGGTTGCGGTTGCGGCGAGCACGGCGAGGACCATGAGTGCGGTTGTGGCCATCACCACGGCGAGGACCACGAGTGCTGCGGCGGCCACGGCCATGACGACGGCCACGAGTGCTGCTGCGGCCACCATCACGGGGAGTAGCGCCTATGAGCTGGACGTTCGTGGTGCTTGCGCTGGTGCTCTTTCTCTTTGCGATTTACATCGGCTTTTTGTGCGGCCAGTGGGCGTGCGAAAAGCGCGTGATCACCAAGCGCGACTACTGGATTGCCAACTTTGCAGGAGCGGCGGCAGTCGTCCTGCTGACCTGGGTGTTCTCGCTGTTCCCGCTGGTGCAGTTTGCGCCGATCGGCTGGCTCGGTGGCTTTATCGCCGGTCTTAAGATGAGCTTTGGCGAGTCCGTCGGTCCGTGGCGCAAGCACGACGAGGTCTTTAACGTCAACAAGGCTCATCGAGCCGCCGCCGACGCGGGCGACGCCGAGGAGCGCCGCCGCGCACGTCGCAATGGCGCGGCCGACCGACAGCTCATCTCGGTCACCGATGACAGCAAGGGTGCTGGCAAGCACGCTAAGAAATAAGAAGAGGTAACTATGGCAGAAAACAAAGACGAACAGCTCACCGACGAGGAGCTGGCACAGCTTCAGCTGGCAGAGGAGAACGAGAACGCCGTCGACCGCCTAGTCCAGGAGCTCGGCTGCCCCACGCGCCGCATCCGCCAGTTTGCCGCCCGCGTGCTGCACCTGCTGGCCGAGCGCGATCCGCAGCGCGTCGTGCCCTGCGTGCCCGCGCTGATCGAGGCGCTCGATCGCCCCGAGGCTCAGACCCGCTGGGAGGCCCTCGATGCCCTGACGGCGCTCGCCACCACCTGCCCCGAGCAGATGGGCGACGCCTTTGAGGGCGCCGAGACCGCGCTGTTCGACGAGCTTTCGTCCACGCTGCGCTACGCCGCCTTCCGCCTGCTGTGCGTGTGGGGCGCCACGAGCGTCGAGCGTTCGCGCGAGGCTTGGCCGATCCTGGACGAGGCCATCCAGTGCTACCACGGCGACCTCGAGTACCGCGACATGCTCGGCTGCCTGTACGAGTTTGGCCAGGGCGAGATCGATGCCGAGGTCGCCGAGAAGCTCGCGCTGCGCCTTAAGTTTGACGCCGAGAACGGCAAAGGTAGCTATCTCAAGGCCCGTTCGAGCGAGATTTGCGAAATGCTTGTTAAACGTTTTGGCCTGGATCTCTCCAAAAAGAAGAAGCGTGCTAGCGTTAAAAAATCTGACGACGCCGAAGACGAGGAGTAACAGATTATGGCGCACGATGTAGTCCTGATTCCCGGTGACGGTATCGGTCCCGAGATTACGCAGGCCATGCGCCGCGTGGTCGAGGCCACCGGTGTCCAGATCAACTGGAACGTCCAGGAGGCCGGCGCCGGCGTCATGGACGAGTTTGGCACGCCGCTGCCCCAGCACGTCCTCGATGCGGTCGAGCAGACCAAGGTTGCCATCAAGGGCCCCATCACCACACCGGTCGGCACGGGTTTCCGCAGCGTCAACGTGGCCCTGCGCAAGCATTTCGACCTGTACGCCTGCGTGCGCCCCTGTCTGTCGCAGCCGGGTGACGGCTCGCGTTTCCGCGATGTCGACCTGGTCATCGTGCGCGAGAACACCGAGGACCTCTACGCCGGCATCGAGTTCGATGAGGGCGCTGCCGAGGTCGAGGAACTCTCGCAGCTTGTCGAGCGTTCGGGCCAAAAGACCTTCGCCGCTGATTCCGCCATCTCAATCAAGCCCATCTCCATCGCCAAGAGCCGTCGCATTGTGGAGTATGCCTTTGAGTACGCCCGCCGCTGCGGCCGCAAAAAGGTGACGGCCGTGCATAAGGCCAACATCATGAAGGCGACCGACGGCCTGTTCCTGCGCGTGGCACGCGAGGTGGCCGCCAACTATCCCGATATCGAGTTCAACGACAAGATCGTCGACGCCACCTGCATGGGTCTGGTCCAGAACCCCAATGACTTCGATGTCCTGGTGTTGCCCAACCTGTACGGCGATATCGTCAGCGACCTGTGCGCTGGCCTGGTGGGTGGCCTGGGTATGGCTCCGGGTTCCAACATCGGTGCCGATTGCGCCATCTTCGAGGCAACGCACGGCTCCGCGCCCGATATCGCGGGCCAGGATATCGCCAACCCCACGGCCGAGATTTTGTCCGCGGCTATGATGCTCGATCATCTGGGCGAGAACGATGCAGCCAATCGCATCCGCGCCGCCGTGTCCGCCACGCTCAACGAGGGTAAGCAGGTTACCGGCGACGTACGTCGTGCCCAGACCGGCTCCGTCGAGGGTGCGGTGGGTACGCAAGCCTTCGCCGATGCCGTTATCGCTCACCTGGCCTAAGGCATGCACACTTCAAACGCCTAAATAGTACTTAAGTGTTTGCGTATAACCTAAGAATCAATACGCCCGGCGCTCTGTCGGGCGTATTCTATTGAGGACTATGTTTCCTAACAAGGAGTAACTGATATGGGTCTGATTCAAAAGAAGGACGAGAAGGACGAGATCGACGGCATCCAGATCATCGAGCGCGGCGAAGGTCCCGACGGTGACGAGGCCGAGAAGATTGACCTGGTCGCCGGCACGTCTGCCGAACATATTGCCGCCGGTACGACGGCCGAGGAGGAGGACGCTCGCCTGGAGGCAAAGATCGCCGCGGATGCAGCTGACGAGAACCTCATGCCCGAGGAGCAGGACGAGGACGACGACTCCGACGTGGACGACCATGCATCCAAGCACAAGAAGACGATAATTGCCGCCTTTGTGGTCGCCGTCGTGATCGCTGTCGTGGTCGGCTTCTTTATCGGCAATGGCGGCTTTGGCGGCAAGGGCGTCGGCTCGGCGACCCTGACCGAGGACCAGCTCGATTCGACCGTGGCAAGCTATAGCTACAACGGCAAGAAGAGCGACATCACCGCGCGCGAGGCCATCGAGAGCCAGTACAGCCTCGACACCGTCAAGGACGATGACGGCAACTACACCGCTCCGTCTGCCGACGTAATCCTGTCCTACGTGCGCAACCAGATTCTGCTGGACGCTGCCGAGGACGAGGGCATTACCGTCTCTTCCAAGGAAATGAAGCAGTATGCCGAGGATTCCATCGGCACCTCCGACTACAAGACCATGGCCACGCAGTACGGCGTGTCCAAGGATCAGGCCAAGCAGATCGTCCGCCAGTCCGCGACGCTGCAGAAGCTCTACAAGAAGAAGGTTGGCGATAGCTCCGCAAGCATGCCGACCGCTCCGACCGAGCCTGCTGACGGCAACGAGGAGACCGCGAGCAAGGACTACGCCGACTACATCATCAACCTTGCCGGTGACGAGTGGGATAGCGAGAAGGGCACTTGGAAGGACGCCGACAGCACCTATGCCAAGGCCTTCGCTGATGATGCCTTTACGGCCGATAGTGCGACCTATAAGCAGGCCATGACCGCCTATTACACCGCCTACCAGCAGTATTCTTCGCAGGCCTCGAGCGCCAGCTCCAAGTGGACCGAGTATGCTAACGGCCTCTACGCCAAGGCCAACATCAGCATCTACGGCCTGTTTGCGTAAAGAGTCGCACGGCTCATCGAGCATCTAGCCGATAGACAGCAGAAAGTCCGCCAGTACGGAAGTCGTTCTGGCGGACTTTTTGCGTTGAGGGCGTGATTGGCGGCTTAATTATGGCTATTCATCTTTAAGTCCAAAAAGGCTATCGGCTTCATCGTCGGATATATATTCCAGTACATCGCCCGGTTGGCAGTCGAGTGCCCGACATATCGCGTCAAGAGTTGAAAAACGTATGGCAGAAACCTTGCCCGTCTTAATGCGTGACATATTGACCTGGGAGATGCCCACGCGTTCCGCAAGCTCTTTGGATGAGATCTTGCGTTCGGCGAGCATGCGGTCAAGCCGCAGAATAATCATGGATTCCCCCTAGAGCAACTCGTCATCTTGTTTTTACAGGATATACCCGTAGCGGAAGATGCTGGCAATCAAGCAAATAATCAGGCCTGCAAAGAGCATGGAGGGCTCGAATAACTGGCCGGCGAACGCATCCGTAAAGCTGCCGCCAAATCCTAAGAGTATCATTCCCGTGATTACGGCACCAAGAAGCCTCACGGCAACGCCGCCGATAAGGAATAAATGTCCTACTCGACGAAGTGTCTGGTTACATTCAAGGTCAAAGGGCCTGCCTTCCTTTTCAATGTTGAAGAAAAGCCTGCGCACGCTTATCGCGATGGTAAGCGCGAGGCATGTCATCAAGAGGCTCCCTATGGCAGTGTGGCCATCGTGTGCGACGAGCATAAGTGGGGCCTGCGCATCGGTACCGACAATAGCCAGGCACGGCCCTTCGCCGGCTTGAAGTTCTACGGATTGGAGGCACGACCCTTGGGAGAGGCCGGGCAATATAAGTAGAAGGTCAATCGCAATGACTGCGAGGAGTCCCAGAGCGAGCGCTGTGGTAATGCAGATTGTGGCCCATTTGCAGATGCGAGCGAGCTTCCTCAGTTTGGCTATCGTCTGTTCGCGGCTGATGGTTTCATTCGATATAGATGCGTTTCGGTGGACCATAACCTCTCCAATCGGCGTTTTGGATGATACTTGTATCATATCAAAATTAACGATAAACGATAAATAATTACGTATACTGAGTAAGTAATGATTGAAAACGATTAGCGTGAGCTATTAGCTCATTTTGGATGCCGGAGTTTGGCGTTCGGGGGATGAGGACAAATGCCAAAAACTTCCCGTGATCGCGCAAGCGCTCCATCGCGCTCCCCTAATTCATCTGGGAAAACAACTGCAAACGATTGCAAGTAACCGGTGAACGGTCGAAAACTACCGTTCACCGATAATCTCAAAACTGGTTCTAACTGGTATTAAATCAAAAAGACCAATTCACATATCTTCACAATGACCTGCAATTTTTCTTCACGCTATTTTTAGCCGCCCTGCGTTGTTTAGACACAGGAAAAGATCCGATCTTTTGCCAAAGCATTTCGAAACGGTTTCAAAACCGAAGGTAGAAGTGTTAACGACCGGTAAACGGTCGATTTATCACCGTGAGCGGTGCAAAAACGTTTTACCGTATGAATCAAGGAAAGCGACCTCTTCTGGGGTGATATAGTGACAACAACACGTCACGTGGTTACTACCAGTTTAGAAACCACTGGTCTTCAAAGAACGCTTTCTAAGAAGCTTTAAGGGCGAGTGCCCGCTGGCTTCCGAAAATCATCGGACTCAGATTGTACACACCTTCGGAAGGGAAATTTGAATGGTTGGCTTTATTCTTACCGGTCATGGACAGTTCGCACCCGGCCTTGCAAGCGCTATCGCTATGGTTGCCGGCGACCAGCCTGCTTTTACCGTCGTTCCTTTTGAGGGCGACCAGGCCGCATCCTACGGTGAGGATCTCCGCGCCGCTATTACCGCCATGCGCGAGGAGTGCGATGGCGTGCTTGTCTTTACCGACCTGCTTGGCGGCACCCCGTTCAACCAGTCGATGATGATTGCCCAGGATGTCGACAACGTCGAGGTTCTGACTGGCACCAACCTTCCCATGGTTATTGAGCTTCTGTTCCTCCGCGGCAATGCCACGCTCGCCGAGCTTGGCGAGCAGGCCGTGACCGTTGGCCAGACGGGCATCACCGCCCAGACGGTCGCATCCGTTGCCGGCTC
Source organism: uncultured Collinsella sp. (assembly GCA_902490305.1). Classification (GTDB taxonomy): domain Bacteria; phylum Actinomycetota; class Coriobacteriia; order Coriobacteriales; family Coriobacteriaceae; genus Collinsella. The sequence goes on along the minus strand of CABUDI010000001.1, from coordinate 67,795 downwards.
CGAGGAAGAGGATATCTTCGGCGACGAGGACGGCATCTAATGGCCGATTTCGGAGCCAACGTCCTGAGCTCCTCGGTCGCCCTTTTAGGCCTGCTTGTCATCATGGGCTTGATTTACACCATCTGGTCGCAAATCAACATGAAGAAGAAGCAGAAGTACTTCAAGGAGCTGCACACCGAGCTCAAGCCGGGTCAGGAGGTTCTTTTCGCCGGCGGTATCTACGGAACCGTCAAAGGCATCGAAGGCGAGAAGGTCCAGATCAAAGTCCGATCCGGAGCCGTCGTAGATGTTTCGCGTTACGCGATTCAGGAGATCAAGTAACTGTCGTCAGCAAATATCGAAAGGAAGCTGATCAACATGGCAGAACCCAACATTCTTCTTACCCGCATCGATAACCGACTGGTTCATGGTCAGGTTGCAACCCAGTGGAACTCCACCCTGGGCTCCAACCTCATCCTCGTCGCCAACGACGACGTGGCGTCCAACACCATGCGCCAGAACCTCATGAAGATGGCCGCTCCCGCCGGCGTCGCTACGCGTTTCTTCTCCCTGCAGAAGACCATCGACGTCATTGGCAAGGCGAGCCCGCGCCAGAAGATCTTCATCGTGGCCGAAACACCGGAAGACGTGCTTACGCTCGTCAAGGGCGGTGTGCCTATAAAGAAGGTAAACATCGGCAACATGCACATGTCGGAAGGAAAGCGCCAAGTCGCCACCTCCGTCGCAGTTAACGACGAGGATGTCGCTGCGTTTAAAGAGCTGCAGGAATTGGGGGTGGAGTTGGAGATCAGGCGCGTTCCGAGCACGCCTGTTGAGGACACGAGCAAGCTCTTCTCGTAATCCTCGTGATCCACGTTGTCAGGAGTGAAACCCTGACGTTCTGTACGTGATATCCAAAGTGCGTACATACATTTTGAAAGGAGGAGCAAGATGGAATACTCGATCATCCAGATCGCTCTGGTCTTCGTTGTTACGTTCATCGCGGCAATCGACCAGTTTGACTTCCTCGAGTCTCTCTATCAGCCCATCGTCACCGGCGCCGTCATCGGTCTTATCCTTGGCGACCTCAACACCGGTCTTCTCGTGGGTGGTACCTATCAGCTCATGACGATCGGCAACATGCCGATCGGAGGCGCTCAGCCGCCTAACGCCGTCATCGGCGGCATCATGGCAGCCATTCTCGCTATCGCCACGGGCCTCGAGCCCAACGCGGCAGTCGGCCTCGCCATTCCGTTCGCTCTGCTTGGCCAGCTTGGCGTTACCCTGGTCTTCACGCTTATGTCCCCGCTTATGTCCACGGCCGATAACATGGCTCACAACGCGGACACCAAGGGCATCGAGCGCCTGAACTACTTCGCCATGGCTCTGCTCGGCCTGATCTTCGCTGTCGTCGTCACCCTGTTCTTCATCGCTGGCGCTACCATCGGTCAGACCATCGCTTCTGCCATCCCGACTTGGCTGCAGACCGGTCTGTCCGCTGCAGGCGGCATGATGCGCTTCGTCGGCTTCGCCGTCCTGCTCAAGGTTATGATGAACCGCGATATGTGGGGCTTCTTCCTCATGGGCTTCGGCCTCGCGCTCATCACCGTTGCCAACGATTCGCTGGCAACCCCTGCTCTGCTCATCCTCGCTCTCATCGGCTTCGGCATCGCTTTCTGGGACTTCCAGCAGCAGACCGAGCTGAAGGGTGCAGCTGTTTCTGACGGAGGTGACTTCGAAGATGGCATCTAATGAGTATGTGATCCCGGAGCACTACGAGGATCTCACTCCTGCTCCGCAGCTCGACCAGAAGACCCTCAACAAGATGGCTTGGCGCTCCTGCTTCCTGCAGGCATCGTTCAACTACGAGCGCATGCAGGCCGCTGGCTGGCTTTACTCCATCATCCCCGGTCTGGAGAAGATCCACACCAACAAGAACGACCTCGCGGCTTCCATGAGCCACAACCTGGAGTTCTTCAACACCCACCCGTTCCTCGTCACCTTTGTTATGGGCATCGTGCTTTCGCTCGAGCAGAACAAGGTTGACATCCCCACGATCCGCGCCGTCCGCGTCGCCGCAATGGGCCCGCTCGGTGGTATCGGTGACGCCCTGTTCTGGCTGACGCTCGTGCCTATCACGGCCGGCATCACCTCCAACATGGCCATCAACGGCAACGCTGCTGCGCCGATCATCTTCCTGGTGATCTTCAACGCCGTCCAGTTCGCTCTGCGCTTCTGGCTCATGAACTGGTCCTACAAGCTTGGCACCAGCGCTATTGACGCTCTGACCGCCAACATGCAGGCCTTCACGCGTGCCGCTTCCATCATGGGCGTCTTCGTCGTCGGTTGCCTGGTCGTCACCATGGGTGGCACCCAGATCAACCTCCAGATCCCCAACGGCACCACCCGTGGCCTCTCCGCTACTACCGTGATCGTCTCCGAGAAGGAGGCCGAGAACTTCACCGGTATGGAGGGCATCGATACCGAGACCGCTGAGGCCGGTACCATCGCCATGACCGATAAGGACGGCAACGCCCTTACCGCTTCCGATGCCGACGGCAACGCTGTCGAGTGCGGCGTCACCGATCTGGGCAACGGCATGGAGTCCGTTACCTACGGCACCGTTACCGAGGATCCGGTCAACTTCTCTGTTGCCGACACCCTCAACACCATCGTCCCGAAGCTCGTCCCGCTTATGCTTACGCTGCTGCTTTACTACATGTTCGCTAAGCACAGCTGGACCCCGACCAAGGGCATTCTCCTGCTCTTCGTCCTTGGCATCCTGGGCGCTGGCCCGCTTGGTCTCTGGCCGAGCATCTGGTAAGGCTCTAGCTTGAGGGGTGTGTCCCTACGCGGCTCACACCCCGACCCCTTAAGCCATGTGTATGTTAAAAGCCGCGTGCTCGAAAGAGCGCGCGGCTTTTGTTTTCTTGATGATTCGGGTGTGGCAGACAGATAATGCTAAACACCCTAGGTAGTTAGCCGAATTCGAGCAAAAGGGAGGATAGGATGGCGATCGGAGCGCGTAAGCAACCGCTGTACGATCAGCTGGTCGATATTCTGACCGAAAAGATCGACCATGAATATCGCGCCGGTGACATGATTCCTTCCGAGCGCGAACTTTCGGAGCGCTATGGTCTCTCGCGCACTACGGTACGCCTGGCTCTGCAGGAACTAGAGCGTTTAGGACTGGTGGTTCGGCAGCACGGTCGCGGTACCTTTGTGACCGACCGTTCGGCAAAGGCAACCAATCTTATGCAGTCCTACAGCTTTACCGAGCAGATGCGCGCGATGGGTCGCGACCCCGAGACCACGATTCTCGAGTTTTGCGAGATGGAGGCCGATAAAAATCTGGCCGAGCATATGGGATTGCGTATAGGTGATCGCATTTTTAAGCTTAAGCGCCTTCGTTCTGCCGACAACATGCCCATGATGGTCGAACGCAGCTATCTACCAGTTCGTCAATTTCTGTCCCTAAAGCGACCGCTGCTGGAGCGTAAGCCGCTTTACGATGTGATTGAGCAAGACTTTCAGCAAAAGATACGCGTGGCCGAAGAGGAGTTCTATGCGAGCATAGCCCGTCCCACCGACGCTCACCTTTTGGGAATTGTCGAGGGCTCGCCTGTGCTCGATTTGGTCAGGACTACGTATAACGAGTCAAACGAGGTTGTGGAGTACACACTCTCGGTTGCTCGTGCCGATCAGTTTAAATACAAGGTTTACCACCAGCGTAGCGACTAGTGTTCGCATCGTTTCCATATGATGATTATTTGCATTTAACTGGTTACTACCAGATAACCAACCGAAGTGTATAATTGCACGTCAGAGGATTACTTCTAGAGAGAGGTATTAGAAATGTTCGAGAAGAGTGTCGAGGAGCTCACCGAGCTCGGCGCCCAGATCACCACGGCCGAGATTGCTCAGCAGCCCGAGCTTTGGCGTGATACGCTCAACATCTATCGCGAGAACAAGGAGGCCATCGAGGCTTTCCTGGCCGAGGCTCGCGCTATGGGCGAGGGTCGTCTGTCCGTTGTCTTCATCGGTGCCGGTACGTCCGACTACGTTGGCGATACCTGCGCCCCGTACCTGCGTCACGCTGGCAACACTGATCTCTACGACTTTAAGCCCATCGCCACGACCGACATCGTGAGCGCCCCGCGCGACTTCCTGCGCGCCGAGGATCCCACGCTCGTGGTTTCCTTCGCCCGCTCTGGCAACAGCCCCGAGAGCCTTGCCGCCGTTGCCGTTGCCAAGGAGCTCGTCCACAACGTCAAGTTCCTCAACATCACCTGCGCTCCCGAGGGCAAGCTCGCCGTCGAGTCTGCCGATGATCCCAACGCGCTGACGCTGCTCATTCCGCGCGCCAACGACAAGGGCTTCGCCATGACCGGTTCTTATTCCTGCATGACCCTGCTCTCTACCCTTATTTTCGACACTGCCTCTGATGAGCAGAAGGCCGAGTGGGTCGAGACGATTGCCAAGATGGGCGAGGAGGTCATCTCCCGTGAGCCCGAGATCGCCGATTACCTGGCTGGCGACTTCAACCGCGTGACCTACTTGGGTTCTGGCTCCTTCGGTGGCCTTGCCCAGGAGAGCCAGCTCAAGATCCTTGAGCTGGCTCACGGTCTGGTCGCTACTTCCTACGACACCTCCATGGGCTATCGTCACGGACCTAAGTCCTTCGTCGACGATAAGACGCTCGTCTTCGTGTTCGTCAATAACGACGCCTACACCCGTCAGTACGACATCGACATCCTCAACGAGATCGGTGGCGACGAGATCGCTCAGCACACCATCGCCGTTCAGCAGGAAGGTGCCACCGTCTATGAGGGTGAGTCCTTCACCTTTAAGGGCTACGAGGCACTTCCCGAGGGCTACCTTGCTCTGCCGTTCGTGATGTTTGCCCAGGCTATCAGCCTGCTCAACTCCGTGCGCGTGGGCAACACGCCCGACACGCCGAGCCCCACTGGCACGGTCAACCGCGTGGTTAAGGGCGTGACGATTCACCCCTTCACCGCTTAATCGCGTCCCCCTGTAAGGGCGCCCGTCCGCTCATAACGGCGGGCGGGCGCTTTTTGTTTTACGTGAGCTGGGTATAAGCATCACCACAGTCAACTGCTTTAGAAGCGAGGAGTGCATATGAGCACGTACGCAATTAAGGCTGACAAGTTCTTCTTGCCGGCAGGCCCGCAACTGGGCGGCTATCTTATGGTCGAGGATGGCGTCTTTGGCGCCTGGCAGGCCGACGAGCCCTCTTGCGAGATTAAGGACTACACGGGATCGTGGATCGCACCGGGTATGGTCGATACTCACATCCATGGCTTCTACAACCACTCAACTACCGATAACGATCCCGAGGGCATCGATATCAGCTCGACCGAGCTCGCCCGTCGCGGTACCACCAGCTGGCTGCCCACGACGTTCACCGATGGCGTCGAGCAGATCAAGGACGCCTGCGCCGCCATCGCTCAGGCGGACGAGGGTCGCGGCCCCGACTTCTGCGGTGCCCGCATTCAGGGCATCTACCTGGAAGGCCCCTTCTTTACCATGAAGCACGTGGGTGCGCAGAACCCCGCTTACCTGATCGATCCCTCCGAGGAGGTCTTCGATCAGTGGCAGGAGGCTGCGGGTGGTCGCATCGTTAAGAGCGCCATGGCGGCCGAGCGCGACGGTGCCGCTGCTTATGCGGCTGCTCTGAATGCCAAGGGTGTGGTGACCAGCATCGGTCACTCCGACGCCACCTACGATGAGTGCATCGCCGCCATCAACGCCGGTGCCAGCTGCTTTACGCATACCTATAACGGTCAGCGCGGGCTGCATCACCGTGAGCCCGGTGTCGTGGGCGCTGCCATGTCCACGCCCGAGACCTACGCCGAGATCATCTGTGACGGCAAGCACGTTAACCCTGCCGCCATCAAGGCGCTGCTGCAGGCAAAGGGCTGGCAACACACGGTGCTCATCACTGACTGCCTGGGTTGCGGCGGCATGCCCGAGGGCAGCTACACCAGTGGTGGCATGGACGTCATCATGAAGGACAACCTGTGCTGGCTCGCCGACGGCAAGAGCATTGCCGGCTCGGTGCTCACGCTTGCCCAGGGCGTCAAGAACATCGTTGACTGGGGCATCGCCAGCGCCGATATCGCCATTCGCATGGCAACCGAGGTGCCGGCACGCTCCGCGCACATCGAGGATAAGTGCGGCAGCATCATGCCGGGTCGCGACGCCGACTTTGTCGTGTTCGACCATGAGCTTACCCTCGTCGAGACGTATGTTGGCGGCCAGAGCGTCGGCAACGCCTTTACCGAGTAACGATAGAAAAAGACGGCGGGCCCGAATCTGCTCGGACCCGCCGTATGGGTTAAACGCTCAAAAGCACCTTCACAGTTACAGCTTGTTAGCGATCTTCTTTGCCGTGCGCTTGACGCCGGCCACCAGGCCTCCTGCAGGATGCTCCTTCTCGTATGCTAGGCGCTTCTCGCGCTTGGCGTACTCTTCGACGATGATGTCGCCATACTCGTCTTCGATCTTGTCGAAGAAGTCGACGGCGCCCTTAATTTCCTCAGCGGTCGGGTGTCCCTTTTGGACACCGCCGGTGAGTTTGAACGGCCCCCACGTATCAAAGCCGGGGCAGCCGTAGACACCCATAAAGATGGCCTGCCTCATGCGGCAGATGCCATCGATATCCTTGCCGTACCACTTGTTTTTGCCACCGTAGGTCATAAGGCCAAACACCTTGTCCTGCGGCTGCAGCACGTTCGTGAGCACGCGTGCCATGTCCTTGTCGATCTCGGAGTAATAGATGCCCGTGGCGACACCGATCAGATGATATTCGTGCAGGTTGGGATACTCGTTTTTACCGAGCGTCTTCACATCGAGGGTATCGATCTCGGGGTGTGCCTCGACGATGGCGTCCACGAGCTTTTTCGTATTGCCGTGATGGCGCGAGGCGTAGAGGATGATGGTTCGCATAAGAAGGCCTTTCAGCTGTAATTGCATCAATGTCTGTATGGTACCCCGTTACATGGCTGGGATACCGGACGCATCGATGAACGTGCGGGTTTGTCCTTTGGTTAGGGCCGAGACGGGTACTTGCGAGCAAAAAGCAGTTGTTCGAAAGGATGGGCAATGGAATACGCTCTCTCCAACGATTCGATTTCTATTAAGGTGTCCACGGCCGGTGGTTCGTTTACCTCGATCGAGGCCGGAGGTCGCGAGTATCTGTGGCAGGGCGATCCCGCCGTGTGGTCCGGCCAGGCACCGATTTGCTTCCCGATTTGCGGAGGCTTGCGCGACAACAGCGCCATGACATTTGCCGGGCATCATGTAAAGCTCGCTCGCCACGGGTTTGCGCGCAAACAGGAGTGGAAGCTGCTGAGCCAAGGCGAAAACGAGCTGGTGATGTGCCTGGCTTCCGAGGATAACGCCGCGCTGCTGAGCGATTATCCGTATCCGTTTAAGCTTGTCGCTCGCTATACGCTCGAGGACGCTGCCGTGCGCGTCTCCTATGAGGTGACCAACGAGGGAACCGAGGACATGCCGTTCTTTATCGGCGGTCATCCCGGCTTTAGGTGTCCGCTCGATGAGGGCGAGGCCTATACGGACTACGAGTTGCGCTTTGAGAAGGACGAGGCTGCGGAGCTTTGCACTGCCGTCCCCTCGACTGGCTTGATTGACGTGACCAATCGCTCCAAGAACCCCATGGTGGGAAAGACACTGCCTCTGTCGCATGAGCTCTTCGATTTTGCGGAGACCATCTTTGATGTGCTCGAGAGCCGTCAGGTCACGCTTTCTAAGAAGGACGAGGACAAGGGCGTCCGCCTGAGCTTTGAGGGCTTCCCATATCTCATTGTGTGGAGTAAGCCCGAGGGCGATTTTGTGGCGGTTGAGCCCTGGGGCGGCCTTTCGACCTGCTCCGATGAGGACGACGTGCTTGAGCACAAGCGCGGCTGCCTTGTCGCCAAGCCCAAGGAGACCGTCGTTCGCTCGTTCACGATTAAGATTCTGTAATTCCGTTTTGTCGACTCGTATCGCGAGGCACAAGGAGCCTGCGAGATAAGGAGCTAAAAATGATCCTCACCGTTACGATGAACCCGTCTGTCGATACGCGCTATCAGCTCGATGAGCTCGTTATCGACGACGTTAACCGTGTGACGCCCGAAAAGACCGCTGGCGGCAAGGGCCTCAACGTGGCCCGTGTGCTGGGTCAGCTGGGCGACGACGTTGTGGCAACCGGTCTGCTCGGCGGCCACATGGGCGCCTACATGGCTGAGCTCATGGACGCCAACGGTATTAACAACGACTTTGTGCCCATCAAGGGCGAGACTCGCATTTGCCTCAACATCCTCCACGCCGGCAACCAGACCGAGCTGCTCGAGAGTGGCCCGACAATTGCCCCCGAGGAACTCGATGCCTTTACCGCCAAGTTTACTGAGCTTGCGGGCAAGGCCGACGTCGTCACCATTTCGGGTTCTCTGCCCCGCGGTGTCGAGGCAGACTACTATGCCAAGATTACGGGCATTGCCGAGAACGCCGGCGCCAAGGTGCTGCTCGATACCTCGGGTGCCTCGCTCGAGGCCGCCCTTAAGTCCGAAATTAAGCCCGAGCTGGTCAAGCCTAACCTGACCGAGATCAACGGCCTTCTGGGCACGAGCTTTACCACCGACGATGTGGACGAGCTCCGCGCCGCGCTCGCCTCTGATGCCCGCTTCTCCGATATCCCCTGGGTCGTCGTGTCCATGGGCGCTGCCGGCTCCGTTGGCTTCCACAATGGCCGTGCGTTCCGCGTAAAGACGCCCGATATCCCTGCCGTTAACGCCACGGGCTCTGGTGACTCCACTATCGCTGGCTTCGCGCATGCCATTGCTGCTGGCGCAGACGACGAGACGGTGCTGCGTACCGCCAACACTTGCGGCAAGCTCAACGCCATGGATCCCATGACCGGCCATCTGGTCATGGACCGTTGGGACGAGGTCTACAACGGCGTTGTCGTGACCGAGCTGTAAGGGCTTGGGCGACAGCCCCGGCATCGGTTGTTTGCTTATGGTTAGAGCCGACGACAAGTGTGGCAGCATTATGCCCGGCCGCGATGCCGACTTTGTCGTGTTCAATCCCGACCTTACCCTGGTCGAGACGTATGTGGGTGGCAACAGCGTCGGTAACGCGTTTGCCGAGTAGCCGCCAAAGAAGCGATCCGAGAGGGGATTTAGATGATTTACGGTGCACTGGGCGATATCGAGGAGTACCGCGGAATGCTCAAGGGCCTCGACGTGCTGATCGACTGGCTCGAGGAGAACGACCCGGCGGAGCTCGAGGTCGGCAGCCATCCGATTCTGGGCGACAAGGTCTTTGCGAACGTCATGGCTCCCACGACTCGTCCCGAGGCCGAGGCTCACTACGAGACGCATCAGCGCTATCACGACCTGCAGATCGACGTCGAGGGTCGCGAGGCCTTTAAGGTTGCCACGGGCAGCCTGACGCTGGTCCAGGAGTTTGACGAGAAGGACGACTACGATCTGGTCGATTCCGACGCCTCGATCGCCGGCGATCTTGCTGACGACAAGTTTGCGCTGTTTGTTGCCGGCGAGCCTCATATGCCCACGCTCGAGTTCCCGGGCGATGGCGCGCAGCCGGTCAAGAAGATCTGCTTTAAGCTGCTTGCAGACGCTTACTGGGAGGAGTAGCGAGCTGCTCGGCTGAGCTGTTCGTGTTGTGAGCGTTTTCCTTTGGAGGAGCGCGCTTAGACCCCGCTGATCGCGGTTCCTTTGGGGATTGCGGCTGGCGGGGCTTTTTGTTGAGTAGGGGAGTTGCCGGCGGCGTTGTGCTTGGATTGGCATTGTGCGATAAATCGGCAAGAAAAAAGCCGCCCGAAGGCGGCTATCTTGTGCAATGGAGCCAGCGACCGGGCTCGAACCGGTGACCCCCGCTTTACGAGAGCGGTGCTCTACCAACTGAGCTACGCTGGCGGCCATGTGGTGACGCAACTGAGGCGTCAACGGCTGTTTATGATACGGGACATCGCACATCCGCGCAAGGGTTCTGACGGCTTTTCTCACTTTAAATGCACTAATATTGGAGACGTGATGTCCCGCTCGTATGGGTCTCAAACAGAATGGGGCAGCCATGCCTCAACCCAAGATTCTTCTCACGCGTATCGATGACCGTTTCATTTACGGGCAAGACGTTGAGCTGTGGAACGAGGCGACTGGTTCCAACCTTGTCCTAATCGTCAACGATGAGATCGCGGCGGATTCGCGCCAATGGGCACCCATGAGGGCGGCGGCGCCAGAAGGCGTCTGGACAAGGTTTTTCTCGGTGCAAAGGACTATCGACATCATTCATACCGCAACGCCGCGTCAATGGATTCTGATCATGGTAGCCTCACCCGTCGATGCGCTCGCGCTAGTTAAGGGTGGTGTGCCGATTACCAAGATCAGCATTGGCCATATGCAGACAGGGGAGGGCAAACGCTCTGTAACGCCCGCAGTCGCCATAGACGATGCGGACATCGTCGCCCTCAAAGAGCTGCAAAAGCTCGGCATAGAACTAGAAATCCGTTACCTCCCCAGCTCCAATCCCGACCCCATCCAACTAGTCATTGGGTAGTCATTGGGGACGTTCTTAAATGACTAGTCAAGCGGGACACCCTTGGCACTTGGGGACGTTCCTTATGTGCCGGCCTTTTAGGAGCGTCCCCAAGTGCCGGCAGATTGGGGCAGTCTTTCTTGCCAAACGTTAAAGACTGTCCCCAACGACTAGTCATTTAAGAACGTCCCCAATGACTAGATAGCAAAACGCCCGTCGGCGGTGGTGCCGGCGGGCGTTGCTGTGCAATATGTTGCATTGTGGGCTTAGTGCCTCATAAAGTGGTACTCAATCACATTGCTGTAGGGGTGACCCGGGCCCACGATGCCCTGCGGGAACAGCGGCTGGTGCGGCGTGTCGGGGTACATCTCTGCCTCGAGGGCAAAGCCGGCGCCCCAGCCATAGTTAGCATCGTCCTTGGCGTGCTCGTCGCCCAGCCAGTTGCCGGTGTAGAGCTGAACGCCCGGCGCGGTGGTGTAGTAGTCTAGCTCGCGGCCGGTCCACATCTCCTCGACATGCAGGGCGCGGCGCAGGTTACGGCCGTACTGATAGCCATCGATGCACAGACAGTGATCGTAGCCGCGTGCCTGCTTAATCTGCGGGTCGTCGGCCTCCATGCCGGGGGCGACGGGGCGCAGCTCGCGGAAGTCAAACGGCGTGCCCTCGACCGGAGCAATTTCGCCGGTGGGAATGTTCTGCTCGTTGATGGGCAGGTAGTGGGCGGCGTTGGCGACAAAGAAATGTTCGCAGTCCATGCCGGCGTTATGGCCAGCAAGGTTAAAGTACGTGTGGTTAGTCATGGACACGTAGGTGGCGCGGTCGCTCTCGCAGCCATACTCGATGCGAAAGACGCCGGTGCGCGTAACGGTAAACACAGCCGTAAAGGTTCGGTTGCCGGGCAGGCCCAGCTCGCCATCCTCAAGCGAGGTGGTCATGCGCACGGCATTGTGCACCTCGTCGAGCTCAACATCCCATACGCGCTTGTGCAGACCGTGCTCAAGATCGCTATGCAGGTTGTTGACGCCTTCGTTGGCCGGCATATGCCAGTCCGTGCCGTCGATGGCGATCGTGGCGCCCGCGGTGCGGTTTGCCACGGGGCCGATGGTCGCGCCAAAGCAGGCGGGGTTGTCAAAGTAATCCTCGAGCTTATCGAAGCCCAGCACCACATCGCGCACGTTGCCGGGAATGTCGGGCACGTCGATGCCCAACACGGTGGCACCGTAGTCCATAATGCGAACGCAGATCTCGGGCCCGTTGAGGGTGTAACGATGAACGGGGGTACCGCACGGCGCGGTGCCGAAAAGCTCGGAAGTGATCATTTGGTTCCTAACATCGAGGTATTTCCGACAAACTGTAGCGCGAACAGGCGAGATTATCACTACACCCCACTAAAGCAGGGGGTATTTTTCTCAAAAAAGTGATGATTGGAGCTGTGCTGGCGTTGATTTTTGACGCGCACGAGTCTGATACAATTTGTTCGTTACTGTTTGAATGATATGCGCGCAAAGAACGGCGAGGATTCATCGTGATTAAGGCAGAGCGACAGGATAGGGTTCGTCAGCTGCTCGAAGAGCAGGGCACGGTCTCGGTCAAGGAGATTTCGGATGCACTGGGCGTCTCGGATATGACGATCCGCCGCGATCTTGAGGAACTTGCGAGCCTGGGCGAGATCGAGCGCGTGCACGGCGGCGCCCGTAGTGCGCAGGGCCGACCCCACGCTATGTTGCGCCACGAGTATTCGCACAGCGAAAAGCGCACTAAGCATGCCGAGGAGAAGTTGCAGATCGCGCGCCGCGCTGTGGAGCTCATCGAGGAGGGTTCGACCATCTTTTTGGGTACGGGCACCACGGTTGAGCAGGTGGCCTCGATGCTGCCGGCATTTCGCCTGCGCATCGTGACCAATTCGCTTTCGGTGTTTAACCTGCTCGAGGCGCGCGAAGACTGCGACCTGTGCCTCGTGGGCGGTATGTACCGTCGCCGCACAGCCGCTTTTGTGGGGCCAACGGCTGAGGATACCCTGCGTGCGCTGGGCATCGACGCAGCGTTTATCGGTGCCAACGGCATTCTGGATGGCGACGTATCTACGTCCAACATGGACGAGGGCCGTATCCAGCAGCTCGCCTTTAGCAAGGCCGACTCGCGCTACCTGATCACCGACTCCAGCAAGATCGGCAAGCGCGACTTCTACACCTTCTGCCGCCTGGACAGCCTGGACGCCGTGGTGTGCGAGCCGGGTATTACCGCCGAGGATCGCGCCGCCATCGAGGAGCACACGCAGGTCATTTGCTAGCTAACGCTGCAGGAGGACTTTTGCCCTTGCCAGCGCGGGGTTACCGCTTCACAATGACGCGCAAAATGACACGTAAAATGACACGTAAATGTAAAAACGCCATTTGTGCGTCAAATTTGATGACGCGTAATAATTTGCGCGTCATTTTACGCGTCAACGTGACGCGATATGACGCGCAAATGCGCTCGGGCCAAGTATTCAGCTTGTGGGCTACACCAGGCGGGCGTAGTCGTGTGACTGATGAAAGATGTGGGCGATATAGATTGTTTCGTGCTCAAACTTGTATAGACACACGTAGTTGTTGACGGGAAACGATCGGTAATTACGTGCCGCCAGCTCTTGCATGTGCGAGAGGGGACGTAGGAGTGGCTGCTCGCGAAGCAGATCAAGCTGATATTCAAACTCAGCGACAAAATTGCCTGCTGCACGCGGGTTCTTGAGGATTTGAGCAAGGTATCCGACAATACTCTCGTACTCATATCGCGCGCTTTTGAGGATTACGACGTCACAGGTCATATTTGTCTCGTATCGAAGCCGCGAAGGATTCGTAATCGCTGTAGTCGCCTTGCGATATTTCGTCTTCTGCCAACATCATACGAGACAGCAGTTTTGCCTTGGCGATTTCTTCTTGCATGAGGCGATACTGGTCGCTGCTGATGCAGTGCATGGCCTCGTAGCCGTTCTTAGTTACGGTAACGTCGCGCTCAGACTCAACAAGTGCGGTGAATGTGGCAGTGTCCTTCATGTCTCGGACGGGCACACAAGCGGACATGGGTACCTCCTTTGTGTCGTGACATAATTGTACCACGGTGTGTCCAAGCGACCAGTACCACCGGATCGTCTCGATCTGTAACAGGTAGGGACCAAAAACTCGGCTAGATGTTGCTGATCGAGATTTTGCCTATCCAGCCATCACCTTTGTCTTGATCTGTAACAGTTAGACGGCTAAAAGCGAGTTAGATGTTACAGATTGAGATATTTCTGCTCGGGCGTTCTGTTTGTCTCGATTTGTAACAGCTAGGGCCGAAAATCCCTGCTAGATGTTACAGATCGAGACAAACGGCCTGCTCGGGCCGAGCCAAAACAAAAAGGCCGCATGCGAACCCGTGGAGGGATTCGTATGCGGCCGACAGGGGGTATGCGGCAAAAGTTAGGCCATGAGCAGGCCGGTCTCCGCGACGTTCTTGTACCAGTACGCGCTTGCCTTGGGATAACGTTTCTGGGTCTCAAAGTCGATGTAGAACAGGCCGTAACGTTTGTTATAGCCGTTGGTCCAGGAGAACTGGTCCTGCAGCGACCACACAAAGTAGCCGTCGACGTTCACGCCGCCGTCGATCGCCTTGAGGATCCACGCGAGATGCTGACGCATATAGTCGATGCGAGGGGCGTCGTCGATAAAGCCGTCCTCGAAGTCGTCCTTATAGCCCATGCCGTTCTCGGTGATGTAGATCTTTTTGTAGTTGGGGTAATCGTTCTTAATGCGGAGCAACAGGTCGTACAGGCCCTCGGGATAGATGATCCAGTCCCAATCGGTCGTGGGAACGCCTTCGCGCACGCATGCCTCGCCCACGCCCTTGAGGAACCAGCGCGAGGAGCCCTTGTCGCCGGTGCCATTGTGGTTGATGTCGTTTTCGCCCTCGGCGGCACGCAGAAACTGGCACTTGTAGGTGTTGACGCCCAGGCAATCGTTGTAGGGGAGCGCGGCGGTCAACGCGGCGATGTCCTCGTCGCGAACGTCGAGCTTGCCGCCGGCGATATGGGCCAGCTTGGTCGCAGCCTCCATGGTGTCGGCTGCATAGTGGCCGCGGAAGGTGGCGTCGAGTACCCAGCGGTTGTTGATGACGTCGGCCATGCGGGCGGCCTCGCAGTCGGCAGCGCTGTTGGGGTCGAGAGGATACTTGGGCTCCAGGTTCTGGACAATGCCGATCTCGCCCTCAAAGCCGCCCTCATGGAAGGCGACGACAGCCTTGGCGTGGGCCACCATCATGTTGTGCATGAGCTGGAAGGCCTTGTCCAGGCGGTACTTCTCGCCGTGCGGCCAGTTGCCGACGATAAAGCTGCCCTCGGCGGTTGCGGGAATCTCGTTAAACGTGAACCAGTGCTTGACCTCGGTGAACTCGGCAAAGCAGAACTTGGCGTACTCGACAAAGGCATCGATGGTCGTGCGCGTCAGGAAGCCCTCGCCGCCATCCTGGTAAAAGGCCTCGGGCGTATCAAAGTGATCGAGCGTGACATAGGGGATAACGCCGGCTTTATTGCAGGTGGCAAAAAGCTCGTGATAGAAGGCAACACCCTCGGGGTTAATCTCGCCGGTGCCGTTGGGGAAGATACGGCTCCAAGCGATGGAGACGCGAATACCGTTGATGCCGAAGCGCTGGCACAGGTCGATATCGACCGGGTACTTGTTGTAGAAATCGCTTGCGGGGTCGGGGGAGAAGCGACCCTGAGCTGCCAGGAAATCGTCCCAGGGCACTTTGCCCTTGCCGTGCGTGCGGGTCTCGCCCTCAACTTGGTAAGCGGCGGTGGCGCCGCCAAACACAAAGCCGTCGGGGAACTGCATGGGATTGGTCATGAGTCATCCTTTCTGTGGGATACGAATAGGGAGAGGTGCCCGAACTGGGGATCCGGGCACCAACAGAGGGAGGAAACTAGTCGAGGTTCTCGCGGAGCCACTTGATAGCGCCAGCGGGGTCGCGAGTAAGGTCGATATATTCCTTACCGCGCGGGGCGAGCAGCTTAATGCCCAGGCGATCGGTGTCGGCCTTCATGTCGTTGTAGTAGCTACGAACCTGCGGGGCAAGCACGATAACGTCGTACTGATCCATGATGGCAGTGTGCTGGCCATAGGCGCCTGCGGAGGAAGCGATGTTCTCTCCGGTCTGTGCGGCGCCTTCCTTGATGGCGTTGGCGAGCATGGCAGAGGTGCCGGCGCCGGCGCACAGGACGAGGACCTTCAGGCCGTCGACATCCTTCTTGGCGGATGCGTCGGCGGCGGGCTCGGGCTGATCGGCGACAGGCTTGCTGTCGGCGGCGGCAACGGTCGTCTCGACGGAAGCGGTGGCCTGCTCGACAGCGGGCGCAGGGGCGTTGGCGGCGATGGCGGCAGCACCATCGGACTCGAGACCCAGCTCGGCGGCGCGCTCGGCCTCCTGGTCGCAGAGCAGCTTATCGTATGCCTTCAAGAACGGCAGGTAGATGATGGCGTCCAGCAAGATGATGATCGCGACAAACACCAGGGCGATAAGCTGGAAGTTCGTGGTGATGAAAATGCCGATGGGGGCGGGGGTGGCCCAAGGCACCACGAAGGAGAAGCCGTTCATGCCCACGTTATCGATAAAGAACTTGGCAACACTCACGTTGACGCAGCCGGCGGCAACAAAGGGGATGAGCATGTAGGGGTTAAGGATCATCGGCGCGCCAAAGAGCAGCGGTTCGTTGACGGCGAAGGCAACAGGAACAATCGAGGCCTTACCGACGGCTTTGAGCTGCTTGGACTTCATAAAGAGAATCAGCAGAAGCGGCACGATGAAGGTGGCGCCGGTGCCGCCGAACTCACCCACGAGCGACATGTTAAAGGTGAGGGAGTGGGCGGGGTGACCACCGGCCAGCAGAACCTGCAGGTTCTCGGCCTGATTGGCAAGACGGATGGGGTCGATGCCCGGCTGGACAATCGAGGGGCCGTGGACGCCGATGAACCAGAAGAACGCGGTGGCTGCCTGGATAAGGATGAGTCCGGGGTAGGTCTCTGCAGCGGTAAAGAGCGGGGAGAGCAGCTTGATGAGCAGCTCGGAGAACGGAACGCCCATGAGGTTGCGCACAACCACATCGATGATGCCGCAGATGATGACGGCGCCGCCAAAGGGGATGATGTCGCGGAAGTTCTGAGCGATGGCGCCCGGGACCTCCTTGGGCAGCTTAATGGTCAGATCGCGCGAGACGCAGAACTTATAGACCCACACGGTAATGAACGCGGCGATATAGGCCGAGAACAGACCGCGCGTACCCATGCTGGTGCAATCGAAGACCGAAAGCTCGGAGCCGTTGAACTTGGTGGTGAACTGCGTAACAGCGAGCAGCAGCATGCTGCACTGGGCGGCCACCATGGTGGAGCCGTCGTTGAGCACCTTGCCGGCGGGCATGCGACGGTTCATGGAAGCCGTGAAGTTCTTGGCGGTGGTGCCGGCAACCATGATGCCCATGACGCCCATGGTGAAGTTGTACAGCTTGTTGCACCAGTCGATGAGCGGCTGGGGCAGCGTGATGCCAACGACGCCGGGAAGGGTGGCGATCAGCAGGAAGATCGAAGAGGTGAGGACGATGGGCATGCACCCAAGGAATCCGTCCTTGATGGCCTGGAGATAGATGTTCCTCGAGATCTTCTCAAAGAACGGTTGATGCTTCTCGAGCATCTTTACGATGGCGTCCATAGAGCTCCTTTGCTACTTGATGCGCGATGCATGTGGATGGAACTGGTCGTCGATGGATGGTCAGGACTGCCCGGAAACCTTCCTGTGTAAGGAAGGCGTTATGAAATGACAACGTTGTCATTTCGTTAATGACAACGTAAGACATTTTTGGAGGAGTAACAAGGATTTACGCGTGAGCGGTCGATATTGTCCGGTAAACGGTTGATTTGTCAGTCGGGCAGGTAGTGTATGCTAGAACGCAAAAAACAAGCGATGCAAAACCGACTGGAGAAGTAGTGGCAACGATGGACAAGAAAAATGTCTCAATGAACGATGTGGCGATTGCCGCGGGTGTTTCTCTCAAGACGGTGTCGCGTGTGATCAACGAGCCCGATAGCGTGCGAGAGTCGACACGCGATAGGGTCCATGCTGCCATGGAAGCGCTTGGGTTCCGGGCGAACTTTGCCGCGCGTTCACTCAAGTTGGGCCGTTACGGGTGCATCGGCGTGGTGCTGTTCCACTTGTCGGGCGGCAACGTGGACATGATTGACGGTATCGCCGATGCCGCCGCAGAGCGAGGCTTTGCGCTCACGATGATTAAAAAGCGGGCGGGGGAGAAGATGACCCTTGCCGAAGCGGCACGTAGGATGTCGCAGCTTCCCGTCGACGGCATGATTTTCAACCTGCGTCAGATGGTCGATGACTTTGATACCTTTGAGGCGCCGAAAGACCTCAAGACGGTGATTATCACGTCGATGGAACATCCTACCTGCTCTACCGTCAGTGACGACCAAGAGGGCGGCGCGCGCATGGCATGCGAGTACTTCTTGAATCGCGGACACAAGAATGTGTACTTCGTCTCTGGTAAGAAAGAGTCGCTGTCGAGCCAGTGCCGTATGAAAGGTTGGCGTGCGGCACTCGAGACGCGTGGCATTGAGCCGCCCGCGCCCCTGCAAGGCGATTGGAATGCGGATAGTGGCTATGCCGCGGGCCTTGTGCTTGCCGATAAGCCCGATTGCACGGCGGTCCTCGCTGCTAACGACTGCATGGCAAACGGCGTGATGATGGCTCTACGTGACAAAGGGCTCAGTGTGCCCGATGATGTGTCCGTGATCGGCTTTGATGACGAGCTTTACAAGACGATTCCCAACTCGATTCTGACGTCGGTGAAGTTTCGCCACCGCGAGCTGGGCGTCCGTGCGCTCAACGAGGTCGTCGCCGGTCTGGAAGCCCCGAGCTCCAGAAACCGTACGCTCGTCTCGGGTGTGCTGGTCGAGCGTTCCAGCGTGAAAGACCTGCGGGCGTAGACGTGCTCGGCCTGTTTGTCTCAATCTGTAACAACTAGACGGTCAAAAGTGGTCTACATGTTACAGATTGAGATTTTCGGCTTGGCCTGTGCGTTCATCTCGATCTGTAACAGCTAGGACCGAAAAACTCGGCTAGATGTTACAGATTGAGATGAACAGGAGGACGGGTGCGGTCTAAACAAAATGGCCCGCGCATCACACATCGATGCACGGGCCATTTATTGTCTGCAAGCGGCAGGTGGTGTCAGCGTCTTATGCCTCGAGGTTTTCCTCGATCCAGGCGACGGCACCCTTGGGATCCTTAGTGAGGTCGATGTACTGTTTGCCCTTGGGCGACAGCAGCGTGATGCCCAGGCGGTCGGTGTCGGCCTTCATCTCGTTGTAATAGGTGCGAACCTGCGGAGCCAGGACGATGACGTTGTACTGGTCCATGATGGCGTAGTGGCTGCCGTAGGCACCGGCGTTGGCGGTAATGTCGATGCCCAGCTCGTCGGCGCCTTCCTTAAGCGCGTTGGCGAGCAGTGCAGAGGTGCCGGCGCCAGCGCACAGAACCAGAACCCTCAGATCCTTGCCCTTAAGGGCGGACGGAGCTGCGGAGGCCTCAGTGGCAGAAGCGGTCTCGACAACAGGAGCCTCAACGGCGGGGGCGGCAGCGGTCTTGACGGCCTTGGTCTCCTCGGCCTCTTCTTCGGCCAGGGCCTCGGCCTCCTGCTTGCACAGGACGTTGTCGTAGGCCTTGCAGAACGGGTAGTAGATCAAGAAGTCAACGACCAGCAGGACGACAACCAGGACCAGAGAGATCGGCTGGAAGTTGGTGTCGATGAAGGTGCCGATCGGTCCGGGGAGTGCCCACGGCATGGCATAGATAAAGCCGTTCATGCCCAAAAAGTCGATGAAGAACTTACCAATGAGGACGTTGGCCACGGGGGCAAACAGGAACGGGATCAGGAAGTACGGGTTGAGGATGATGGGCGCGGCGAACAGCAGCGGCTCGTTGACGGCGAACATCACGGGCACGACAGAGGCTTTGCCGACGGCCTTGAGCTGCTTGGAGCGCATAAAGAGCAGGAAGATGATCGGGACAATGAGCGTGGCGCCGGTGCCGCCGAGTTCGCCGATGTAGTTACCGAAGTTTTCGGTCAGGGCGAGGGCGGGGTGACCGCCGGCCTGCAGCGTGGCGAGGTTGGTGGTGATGTTGCCAAACAGCGCGGCGTTGAGGGCAGGCTTAACGACCGAGGGGCCGTGGATGCCCATGAACCAGAACAGCGGGATCATGAACCAGATGAGGGCGAGGCCGGCGTAGGAATCGGCAGCGGCGAACAGCGGGCTCACCAGCGTGGAGATGACGTTGGCAAACGGGACGGCCAAGCAGGTGCGGCAGATAACGTCGATGACGGCGACAAACAGGATGGAGAAGCTGAAGGCGAAGATGTCGCGGAAGTTCTGGGCGATGGCGCCGGGGACTTCTTTGGGCAGCTTGATGGTGATGTCTCGCTTAATGCAGAAGGCATAGATGTTGACCGTGGCAAATGCGGCGACAAAGGAGCTCAGCAGGCCCTTGGTGCCCATGTTGTCGGTAAAGAACACCGAGACATCGGCGCCGTCGATCTTGGCACTCGTCTGGGTAACGGCCAAGATGAGCATAGCGCACATGGCGGCGACCATGGTGCTCGTGGCGTTGATGGCCTTGCCGGCAGGCATGCGGCGGTTCTTGGAGCCGGTCAGCGCGCTTGCGGTGGTGCCGGCGACCATGATGCCCACGACGCCCATCGTGAAGTTGTAAACCTTGTTGCAGAAGTTCACGACGTCGACGTTCCACCAGTCGGGCAGCGTAAAGCCGCCGACCGTGGCGACAACGCCCGGCAGGGTCGAAATAAGCAGGAAGACAGAAGAAGACAGGATAATGGGCATTGCTGCCAAAAAGCCGTCTTTAATGGCCTGAAGGTAGATGTTCTTAGAGACCTTGTCGAAGTACGGCTGACCTTTCTCCAAGAACTTAACGATCGATTCCATAGTTCACGCTCCTCTTTGCATGAAATCTTAATGGCATGGACGTTGAAAACCTATATGGTCTCCCGCTTGCTAAAAGCCCGGGTGCAGGCGGGGCCGGTCCCAGGGGGAGAGAGGGGAGCGGCTGGGTTTGTATCGCATAGGGCCGCTCCCTTCTCGGGGGAAAGCGAGGCGATGCGCTACTGCGCGTCCGCCATAGTGTCGGCGAGCTCCTTGTACCAGAGTGCCGACTGCTTGATGTAGCGTTTTTGCGTGTCGAAGTCGATGTAGAACAGGCCGTAGCGCTTGTTATAGCCATTGGCCCACGAGAACTGGTCCTGCAGGCTCCAGATAAAGTAGCCCTGGACGTCGACGCCCTCGGCGCGCGCCTGGAGCACCTTCTCCATGTGCTGGTCGACAAAGTCGATGCGCTCGGGATCGGCGACGATGCCGTTTGCGTCGGGCTCGGGGTCCTTGTGGCCCAGGCCGTTTTCGGTGATATAGATGACGGGGAGGTTGGGATAGGTGGCGCTGATGTGCTTGAGCGTGTCGTAGAGGCCTTGCGGGTAGATGAGCCAATCCCAGTCGGTGGTGGGGATACCCGGCATATCGACCTGCTGCCCGACGCCCTTAAACTTAAAGCACGAGGTGCCCTTGTCTCCGGTGCCGTTAAAGCTGTTGGTTGACTCGCCATCGTAGGCGTCGATAAACGCCGACTGATAGTAGTTGAGGCCGAACATATCGTTGCGGGGCGCCGCCTTGGCGAGCTCCTCCATGTCGCTGTCCTCAACCGTAAGTGTGGCGTTGTTGGCACGCAGAATCTCGTTGATGAGTGAGAGGGTGCGCGCGGAGTAGTGACCCAGGAAGGCGCCGTCCATGATGAAGTCGGTGTAGAAGGCGTTGTACAGGTCGGCGGCGTGCTGGTCGGCGGGCGAGTCGGTGGCAGGATATGCCGTCGTCAGGACGTTGACCATGCCAATGCGTCCGCCCAGGTGCTCGGTCTCGTCAAGATCCTTATACAGGTTGACGGCGCGGGCGTGGGCAACGAGCTCGTTGTGCTGGCTCTGGATGCCGCTCGTCACATCAAAGTGATGGTTGGGCGGGAAGTTGCCTTGGATGTATTGGGAGTGCGAGAGGCTGATGAGCTCGTTGATGGTGAACCAATTCTTGACCTCGCGGAACTCGCGGAAGCAGAACTCGGCATAGCGCACATAGGCGTCGACGGTCTTGCGGTTGAGCCAGTCGCCCTGGTTGAACAGGGCGGCGGGGGAGTCAAAGTGATGCAGGGACACATAGGGCTCGACGCCATACTTTTTGCAGCAGGCGAACAGCTCGTGGTAGTGCTTAACGCCCTCGACGAGGGGTTCGGCATCGTCGCCGTTGGGGAAGATGCGGGTCCAGGCGATGGACACACGAATGGCGTTGAGTCCATGCTCGGCAGAAAGGCGGATATCCTCCTCGTAGCGGTTGTAGAAATCACTGGCCGGGTCGGG
The DNA here is from genome assembly GCA_902490305.1 of uncultured Collinsella sp. Taxonomy (GTDB): domain Bacteria; phylum Actinomycetota; class Coriobacteriia; order Coriobacteriales; family Coriobacteriaceae; genus Collinsella. The sequence continues at coordinate 45,750 of CABUDI010000001.1, read as the reverse complement.
CAAAAAGCGACCCTGGGCGACAAGGTAATCGTCCCACATGGTCTTACCCTTGCCTGCCACCTTCGTGGAACCTTCCGTTTGGTACGCGGCGGTTGCGGCGCCCCAAACAAAGCCCTTCGGCAGCTGCTGTACGCGGTTTAGCAAAGACATATGCATACACCCTCTCGTCTCGCTGTTCGATATTGTGCGTTTGCGCTCAGGAGGCTCCCTGGTTAGCGTTCAGCGGTGAAAAAGCCCGATAAACACTATCTTAAAATGATTAGAACCAAAATGAGCACGTGAACATTTGACAATGAGCACGTTAACATCCGGCTGGGATGTATAGAAACAAAACAACTTCAAACAGCCGCGAACGGTTGTATTTGTTCGGTAAGCGGTTTTGATTGACAGAAGTTTTCATGTTGTGGTATATGGCTCGGGTATCATGAGCACGTTATCAATGTATGTACGATGCGCCATGGGCGCGGGGAATAGTTGGGAAGCAGGTTAGCGTGGAAGGCATGGATCAGCAGACAAGGAATGGTCGTTCGGCGAGCGCGGCAGAGGTTGCGGCGCTCGCTGGCGTGAGCCGCCAGACTGTGTCTCGCGTGGTCAACGGTATGCCCAACGTGACGGAAAAGACGCGCAAGCGTGTGCTGGCCGCCATGGAAGAGCTGGGCTTTCGTCCCAATTTTGCTGGAGCGGCGTTGCGCGGCGGGTCGTATCGTTCTATTGGCCTGTGCATGTACAACATCACACGTGTCGGTAACCTGGCGACGCTCGAGGGTATCATGCAAGCGGCGCGCGAGCACGATTTTGCCGTCACTATGATCGAGATGGGCGGCGACAAGCCCTATGCACTTGCCGATGCCTCGCGCCGCATGGTCGAGCGACCCGTCGACGGCATGATTCTCAACATGAACCGCATGGCTCCCGATTTTGAGGAGTTTGTTCCCCAGCCGGGAGTGCGAACGGTCATCCTGTCCATGTATGCGCATCCGCGCTGCACGACGATCGACTCCGACCAGTATGGTTCGTGCGAGCTGTTGACCAATTATCTGCTGGAACATGGTCACTCGAATATGCGGTTTGTGGCGGGTCCGGAAAACTCGATTTCCTCGCGTTTTCGTGAGGCCGGTTGGCGCGATACGCTGGGTCGTGCTCATGTCGATGCCGCTCCGATGCTGCGTGGCGATTGGAGTGCGGACAGTGGGTACGCCATGGGCGAGCGGATTGCGGCCGAGGTGCTTGCCGGCGGGTCGCAGGCGCCGACTGCCGTGCTTGCGGCAAATGACCAGATGGCGCTGGGCGTTATCGCCGCGCTCGAGAACGCGGGCCTGTCCGTGCCCGACGACGTGAGCGTGGTTGGTATCGACGACGCACTCGAGGGACTTGTTCCTCACAATCGGCTGACGACGCTGCGATTTGATTTGCGCGGTGTCGGTAAGCTTGCGTTTGAGGCGGCGATTGGAGAGAGCTCGTCTATCGAGGCGATTCATGTGCCGAGCACGCTGGTCGAACGCTCGACTGTTAGGGACATACGGGGTTAGGTCCTACTCCGTTTGTCTCGATTTGTAACAGGTAGACGGTCAAAAGCGGGCTACGTGTTACAGATTTAGATTCTTCGGAAAGAGCAATCCTGTTCGTCTCAATCTGTAACAGCTAGGACCCAAAAACTCGGCTAGATGTTACAGATTGAGACAAGCGGTCCCCGAACCGCCTAAAAACGCCGGGGGCGGCGCGTCGCGTGACGTGCCGCCCCCGGCTTGAGAAATGGGGACAGGTTGTGTGAGCGGGCAACCCCGCTAGTCTTTAGTCCAGACGACGGGTCTGCGCCACGTGCTTATACCAGTATGCGCTTGCCTTGGGTGTGCGCTTCTGGGTTTCAAAGTCAACGTAGAAGAAGCCGTAACGCTTGTTGTAGCCATTGGTCCAGGAGAACTGATCCTGCAGGCTCCACAGGAAGTAGCCGCCCACGTTGACGCCCACCTCCATGGCCTTGAGCAACCAGCGTAGGTGCTGCTCGATGTAGTCGATGCGCGGCTGGTCGTCCACAAAACCGTCCTTGTAGGGGTCCTTGTAGCCCATGCCGTTCTCGGTGATGAAGATCTGCTTGTAGTTGGGGTAGCGCTGCTTAATGTAGACGAGCAGATCGAACAGACCCTCGGGATAGATGATCCAGTCCCAGTCGGTGGTGGGGATGCCAGGCTTGTTCACATGCTCGCCAATGCCCTTGACGCGCCAACGGCCGGTGCCCTTCTCGCCCGTACCGTTGTGGTGCAGGTCGTTCTCGCCATCGTAAGCCTTCAAGAAACGGCACTGGTAGTTGTTAACGCCCAGGTAGTCGTTGTAGAGCGCGGCCTCGCGCATAATCTCGAGGTCTTCGTCCAGAATCTCGATGGTGCCGCCCGAGATGGCTGCCAGGCGGTTAGCGCACTCGAGCGTATCGGGCGCATAGTCGCCGCGGAAGGTGGCGTCGAGCAAAAACTGGTTCTGCAGCACGTGCTCATTGTTGGCGGCTTTGATGTCGGCGGGGTCGTTCTCGTTGAGCGGGTATTTAAACTCCAACGACTGAATGACGCCGATCTTGCCCTTAAAGCCGCCGTTGTGGAAGGCCAGCACGGCCTTGGCGTGGGCGAGCATCATGTTGTGCTCGCACTGGAAAGCCTCGGCCAGATGCGCCTTGACGCCGCCGGGGAAGGTGCCCTCGATGTAGGTGTTGGAGGCGTCGGCCCAGATCTCGTTAAAGGTGAACCAGTAGGTCACCTGGTCGGCGTACTCCTTAAAGCAGAAGGTGGCAAAGTCCACAAAGGCGTCGATGGTCTCGCGGTTGAGGAAGTCGCCCTTCTCAAAGAGAGTCAGCGGCGTGTCAAAGTGGTGCAGCGTGACGAACGGCTCAACGTGGTGCTTGTGGCACTCGGCGAAGAGGTCATGGTAGAACTGAACGCCCTCGGGGTTAATCTCGCCGGTACCGTTGGGGAAGATACGGCTCCAGGCGATGGAGAGGCGAATGCCGTTGATGCCAAACTCCTCGCACAGCTCCAAGTCGACGGGGTACTGGTTGTAGAAGTCTGAAGCGGGATCGGGGGAAAAGCGCCCCTGGGCCTCCAGGAAGTCGTCCCAGGCAACCTTGCCCTTACCGTGAGTGCGGGTCTCGCCCTCTACCTGGTAGGCAGCGGTGGCGCCGCCAAAGACAAAGTCCTCGGGAAACTGTGCGGGCGGGTTGGTGACGCTAGCAGGGTTAACGGACATGATGATCCAATCGTCTAAATCGAAGGGCCAGCCGGTCTTGGATGGTCGGCTGGCCCTGAGCGTTACTTACTTCGAAAGCTGCTCACTCACGAAGGCGAGAGACTTGTCACCGTTCTGGGAGAGCTCGATGTACTGCTTGCCGCGGCAGGCTACGCACTTGTTGCCCACGCGCTCGCAGTCCTTCTGCAGGTCGGTCAGGTAGCTTGCGGCCTGCGGGGCCAGGACGACCAGGTCAAAGTCGGGGAGCATGTCCACGTGGTTGCCATAGGCCTCGGCAGCGGTCTCAAGATTGATGCCGCGCTCTTTGGCGGCCTTGGCCAGCGCGTTGGCGAGCAGGCCCGAGGTGCCGCCACCCTGGCAGAGCACGAGCACGCGCTTGCCGTTGAGGTCACTGGCGGTCGTTGTCTCAGTGGCGACAGCGGCGGGAGCGTCGGCCTTCACGGACTCGGCAGCAGCGCCGGCGGCAACGCTCTTGGCGTCAGCCTTGCCCTGGAAAGCATCGTTGAGCTTAGCGGCCTTCTCGGCGTTCTTGGCGGCGAGCTCCTCCTGGGAGATCTCGGCCTCCTCGGCGCACTTCTGGGCGTCATAGGCGCGGAAGAACGGATAGTACAGAGCGAAGTCGACGACCAAGATAAGGGCGAGCATCACAAAGGCGAGCGGCTGGAAGCCCAGGCCCATGATGGTGCCGATGGGGCCGGGGACGGTCCAAGGCAGGGTGTACATAAAGCCGTTCATGCCCAAGAAGTCGATAAAGATCTTGAGGATCCAGATGTTGGCGATCGGGGCAAAGACAAACGGGACAAAGAAGACGGGGTTGAGCACGATGGGTGCGGCGAACAGCAGCGGCTCGTTGACGGCAAAGCAGACCGGGACGATGGCGGCCTTACCGACGGCGCGCATCTCCTGGGACTTGGCCAGGAAGCAGAACATAAAGACCAGGACGAGCGTGGCGCCGGTGCCGCCCATGCAGACGACGAAGTACTGGGCACCCTGGGTCAGGACAGCGGAAGCGTGCTGGCCAGCCTGGAACGCAGCCAGGTTGTCGGTCATGTTGGCAACGAGAGCGGCGGCGATGGCAGGCTCGACGATCGAGGGGCCGTGGACGCCCACGAACCAGAACAGGCTCATGGCGCCGTAGATCACAGCGAGGCCGATGTAGCCGTCGGCAGCGGTGAACAGGGGCTGGAACACCTGGATTACGCCCTGGGCAAAGCAGAAGCCAAAGGCAGCGCGGAAGACGATGTCAAAGACCCAAAAGACGGTGATGCAGACGGAGAAGGGGATGATGTCCTTAAAGGTCTGCGAGATGTTGGGCGGAACCTGCTCGGGCATCTTGACGGTGATGTTGCGCTTAATGAAGAACTTGTAGATGATGCCGGTCACAAACGCAGCGATGAAGGCGGTCAGCAGGCCTTTGGAACCAAGGTAGGTGGTGTTGAAGCCGCTGGCGGCGTCCGTGGCGATCGTGTCGCTCGAAAGGAGCAAGAAGCCGATGATGGCCGCGCACATGCACGAGATGAAGTTGATCTGGTTGTTCTTGGGCAGGTCGCGGTTCTGAGCGTCGGCGAAGTGCTTGGCTGTGGTGGCAGCGCAGGCGATGGCCAGGATACCCATGGAGTAGTTGTAGCACTTCCACAGGGCGTTGTTGATGTCATCGGGCCAGTAGAAACCCCAGATGTTGGGGACCGAGGCTACCAGGCAGAAGATGGACGAGAAGATGATGATGGGGATGACGGAGATAAAGCCGTCGCGAATCGCCTTGAGATACTTGTTGCGGGCGATCGCGTTGAAAAAGGGCTGGCCCTTTTCGATGATGGCGATGAGTTGCTCCATGCAATGCTCCTAAGAGTCGGTGGGTTAACAACGATGGCAGCTTTTGGCGTTCGGTTGCCAAAATGTTGACGTTGCCATTTTGCGACACAAAAAAAGACGCGAACCGGTGGTTCCTGTGCCTGCGAACCGTCGATTCCCTATGCGTAAACGTTTGAGCCGCCCGGTGGCTCTGTGTTTGCTCAATGGCAACGTTAACATTTGGGCGCCAAAAGCCGTTTGGGGAAGCAAAAATGTCGGTGAACGGTAGGTTTTGGGTGGTGAGCGTATGGTGGGGGAGGCGTTGGATATACTTGAAGGCGTTAAAAATGACTGCGTAGGGTGCCACCAATGGCATCGTCGACATAGAAAGATCGACCTATGGCCGCTGTTAAAAAATCGGTTTCCGTTAAGGATGTGGCGCGTCTCGCGGGCGTCTCGGAGCAGACAGTCTCGCGTACGGTGCACGATTCGCCCAGCGTGCGCCCAGAGACCAAGGAGCGCGTGCGTGCCGCCATGCGCGAGCTGGGGTATCGCCCCAATTTTGCCGGTCGATCGCTGCGCCGCGGTAAGTTTAAGACCGTCGGCGTCGCCATGTTCAACATTACCGGCACCGGCAACCTCGACCGTATGGAGGGCTTTGCCGCCGCCGCCGACAAACACGGCTACGCCATCACCCTCACTAAAGTAGATGGGCATCCGTATACCCTCGAGAGTGCATCGTCGCGTATGAGCGCACTGCCGGTGGACGGTATGGTCGTGATTATGAACCGCATGCCGGCGGACTTTGGAACCTTCGAGCCGCTGCCCGGCATGCAGACGGTGCTCGTTACGATGTTGGAGCACCCGCTGTGCTCTACGGTCGATAACGACCAGTTCGATTGCTCGCGCCAGGTGGTCGAGTACTTGCTGGGGCAGGGGCACAAGACCGTGCACTTTATCTCGTGTCCCGAGCGCTCGCTTTCGGGCATGCAGCGCGAGGAAGGCTGGCGCGAGACCCTGCGTGCGCATGGCATCGAGCCGCCGAGGCTTATCCGCGGTGACTGGACGGCGCAGAGCGGATATGCCGCCGGTCAGGCTCTGGCGGACGATCCGAGCTGCACGGCCGTCTATGCTTCGAACGATGCTATGGCCTATGGCTGCATTCGCGGGCTCGAGTCGCGCGGGAGGCGCGTGCCCGAGGACGTGAGCGTGGTGGGCGTTGACGATAGCTTGGGCGATATCGTGCCCGATCGCCGCCTGACTACGGTACGCTTTGATAACAAACGCGTTGGCATGTGGGCGGTCGACAAGATTGCCGGCGCCGAGGACGTCACATCTGATGTGGAGCACATGCTGATCCCAGGCGTGCTCATCGAGGGCGATACGGTACGCAATCTGCGCTAGGGTGCGGACCTGTTTAGGTCTCGCTTCTATGTGTTTGATATTGTTCGAAATGGTTTAAAAACCGTTCACGGGTGAAAATCGACCGTTCATAGTCTGATATTGCGTTTTGGATTGTTCTTTTTTGTTTGAATGTTAATGTTTCTGGCATACACAACGCAGCGCGTATGCCCGGACGCGATGCTCTCCATTGGTTCATATGTGAAAGGAACGCAATATGGCAACCAAAGAAGAAATCTCGATGGTTGGATTCGAGATCGTCGCATACGCGGGTGATGCCCAGACCGACCTGCTCGCAGCACTCGATGCTGCCCGCGAGGGTGACTTTGAGAAGGCCGAGCAACTGCACAAGGATGCCAGCGACGCGCTCATCGGTGCCCACGACACGCAGACCAAGCTGCTTTCGCAGGAGGCCGGCGGCGGCGAGATGGAGATGACCTTCATCATGGCTCACGCTCAGGACACCCTCATGACCACCATGATCCTGGAGAAGCAGACCCGCTTTACCATCGATGCCTACAAGCGCATTGCCGAGCTCGAGGCCAAGCTCGCCTAACGAACTCTCACAACCAAGTCCCCTTCCAAAAGCCCTGCCGCAACCCCGCGGCAGGGTTTTTTACCTAGTCATTGGGGACGTTCTTAAATGACTAGTCGTCGGGGACACTCTTGGGTCGAACGCCGGCTCTGCCGTTCGGTTTTTCGCTTGGTGGGTATACTTCCCCTGCATTACACGCCGGAATGAGGAGGTATCCAAATGCCGGACAATGGATCGATTCAAAAGAAGGACGCGCACGAGATGGCTCACGGGCGCCCGGTTCAGGTTACCGAGCAAACGACAGTGGTTGAGCTGCAACCCAGCGTGAGCGATGTCGTGTGTGCAAACAAAAAGCTGCAGATTGGCTTTATCGTCGCGCTCGTGGTGCTGGCGCTGCTGTCGGGCTTTGTAGCTCGTCCGCATTTTGCCGATACCAAAACTTGGGACTCCACCATCGAGGTCATCGACCAAAAGAAGGGCAATGTTTTGGCGCTCACGACCTCGTGCGTGGCGCTGTCTGCGGGCATTACCGCGCTGCCGGGTGATACGGGAACGCCGGTTGCCGAGCAGCTCGCGCAGCTTTCGGGTAACTTGGGCATCGTGCTTGCCGTGCTGTACCTTGAGAAATACCTGCTCACTATATTATGGTCGGTCGGGCTGGGCATCCTGATCCCGTTCTCGCTCGTACTCTTCGCGGTGTCGCTTGGCATTCACGGACGCTGGAGCACCAGCGCCGTCCTTCGCCGCGTGGCAACACGCGTGCTGGTGGTTGCCATGATCGGCATGGCGTTGGTGCCTGCGAGCGTGTGGGTTTCGCAAAAGGTCGACGAGACATATCGTGTCAGCATTGAGCAGGCCGAGCAAAAGGCAGAGGACGCTTCGGAGAAATCGACCGATGCCAGCTCCAAAACAAGCAAGAAAAAGTCCAAGGCTACGGAGTCCAAGAATGTGCTTGAGCAGCTTGCCGACGGTGCCTCGGGTCTTGTTACGACGGTGACCAGAGGCGCCAAGCAGATGACCGACGAGATCGTGCAGCAGGTGACCGATCTGATCGAAGGCGTCATCGTGATGATCGTGACCTCGTGCGTCATCCCGCTGCTGGTGCTCGTGGCGTTTCTGTGGCTGGGCCATACCCTGCTAGGGATTGATATCTCCGGTCCCGCGAACTACCTGACGGGCCGTTTTCTGAACGCTCCGTCCAAGCACGCCAAGAAGAGCGGACAGTCCGAGTAGCCGCAGAGCTCTCGTGGCGCAATATAAGTCAGCTGAATAGGCGGTCGAGACGCATCTCGGCCGCCTTTTGTGTGCTTGGTCCATGGCGACTCGATGTCTGCTACGCCCAAACGGTCAGCAATCATCCGCGAACGGTATTTGTTCAAAAAAGAACAAAGACAAACAAATAGTAGTTGCAGTTACTGTTCGAATGTGTTCAAATAAACATGAACAGTGAAGAACCGCACATTCAGATGCCCGGACCTGAACGCGATTCAACACTTCCAAACAGAAACTACGCACCTGCGTATCTCTCAAGGAGGATGTCATGAGGGTTGTAATCGCTTCCGATGCCGACGGTATGTCGATGAAGGAGTCCATCAAGGAGATGCTCATCGTCGACGGTCACGAGGTCGTCGACTATTCCGAGACCCCTGCCGCGGACTTTGTCGATTCCGCGACCGCCGTTGCCAAGGACCTGCTGGAGCACAAGGATTCCCAGGGCTTCGCATTCGATAAGTACGGCGTCGGCTCCTATATGGCCGCCGTCAAGATCAAGGGCATGGTCGTCGCCAACATTTCCGACGAGCGTTCCGCTTACATGACCCGCGAGCACAACGGCTCGCGCATGGTCACCATGGGCCCGGGCGTTGTGGGCACCGAGGTCGCCAAGAAGATCGCCCGCGAGTTCCTGCGCGCCCAGTACGCCGGCGGCCGTCACCAGATCCGTGTCGACATGCTCAACAAGATGGCCTAACGAGAGCCACCGAGAACTCGAACTTCTACCTCAACTTGTGAATTCAGACGAAAGGACGTTCTGATGAAGAAGACCATCGCAATCGGTTGCGACCATATCGTTACGGACGAGAAGATCTATCTGGCCGACCGCCTGGAGCAGGCTGGCTACAAGGTGCTCGACTGCGGCACCTACAGCCACACCCGTACGCACTATCCCATCTACGGTAAGGCTGTGGGCGAGGCTGTTGCCAGCGGCAAGGCCGACTTTGGCGTGGCCCTGTGCGGCACCGGCATCGGCATCACCAACGCCGTCAACAAGGTTCCCGGCGCCCGCTGCGCCCTGGTTCGCGACATGACCTCTGCCCTGTATGCCCGTCGCGAGCTCAACGCCAACATCGTGGGCTTTGGCGGCAAGATCACCGGCGAGTTCCTGATGGCCGATATCATGCTTGCCTTCCTGGAGGAGCCCTACGACAAGACCCCCGAGCACGATGCCCTGATCGCCAAGATCGATGCCTGCAATAAGGCCGACGCCGAGGCTCAGGCTGACCCGCACTTCTTTGACGAGTTCCTCGAGAAGTGGGACCGCGGCGAATACCATGATTAGCGGGTATCCGGCGTAATTAACTAGTCCGTTGACGGCTCGCGTTTCTGTGAGGGGGCGCGGGCCGGTTTTCTATCAGCCCCACTGACTTGGCGGGCTGGCGTACGAAAGGGAAGGCTCCTATGGAGTTTGTTCTTGATAACGGCTCTGTCCGCATTGCGTTGAGCACGGCTGGCGGATCGTTCACTTCTATTACGGCCAACGGCCGTGAGTACCTGTGGCAGGGTGACCCGGCGGTCTGGTCGGGCCAGGCACCCATTTGTTTCCCGATCTGCGGCGGCCTTCGTGACGGTCGCGCAATGACCATGGGCGGCCGCGAGGTCAAGCTTGCCCGTCACGGCTTTGCTCGCAAACAGGAGTGGAAGCTCGAGGAGCAGGGCGACAACATGGTCGCGCTGAGCCTAAGCTCTGCCGACCATGCCGAGTTGCTCGAGCAGTACCCGTATCCGTTTAAGATCGTTGCTCGTTACACGATCGATGCGGAAAAGGTGGCCGTGTCGTACGAGGTGACCAATGAGGGCACCGAGGACATGCCGTTCTTTGTGGGCGGTCACCCTGGCTTTAAGTGCCCGCTTGACGAGGGCGAGTCCTATGACGACTACGAGCTCCGTTTTGAGCAGCGCGAGGCCGCCGAGCTCTGTACTGCCGTTCCCTCGACGGGCCTGATTGATGTTGAGCATCGCAGCAAGAACCCGATGGTTGGCCATGACCTGCCGCTGACCCACGAACTCTTTGACTTCGCGGAGACCATCTTTGACGTGCTCGAGAGCCGCGTGGTTACGCTGACCAAGAAGACCGAGGACAAGGGCGTGCGCCTGACGTTCCCCGATATGCCGTACCTGATTGTGTGGAGCAAGCCCGAGGGCGACTTTGTGGCCGTGGAACCGTGGGGCGGCCTGTCCACCTGCTCCGACGAGGACGATATTCTGGAGCACAAGCGCGGCTGCCTGGTGGCCAAGCCGGGGGAGACCGTCACCCGCGGCTTTGAGATCGAGATCCTTTAACGAGCTATCGTATGTTTGGGGCTGCGCGTGTCGTGCCCCGGAAACAGGAGTTCAATATGATTCTGACCGTTACCATGAACCCGTCGATCGATACGCGCTATCAGCTCGACAAGCTGATCATCGACGATGTTAACCGTGTGACGCCCGAAAAGACCGCTGGCGGCAAGGGCCTCAACGTGAGCCGTGTGCTGCTGCAGTTGGGCGACGATGTGCTCGCGACCGGTCTGCTCGGCGGCCACATGGGTGCCTATATGGCCGAGCTTATGGATGCCGACGGCGTCAAGAATGACTTTGTGCCCATCGCCGGTGAGACGCGCATTTGCCTGAATATTCTGCACGAGGGTAATCAGACCGAGCTGCTGGAGAGCGGCCCGCAGATCGCCCCGGCCGAGCTCGAGGCCTTCACGGCCAAGTTCGCCGAGCTTGCAGCGAAGGCGGACGTTGTGACGCTTTCGGGCTCGCTGCCGCGTGGCGTCGATGCCGGCTACTATGCCGAGCTCGTCAAGATCGCCGAGGAGGCGGGCGCCAAGGTGCTGCTCGACACCTCGGGTGCATCGCTGGAGGCCGCGCTGGAGTCCGACGCTAAGCCTGAGCTCGTAAAGCCCAACCTGACCGAGATTAACGGCCTGCTGGGTACGTCCTTTACGACCGATGATGTCGATGCCCTGCGCGAGGCGCTCGCCGTCGATGGCCGCTTTGCCGGTATTCCCTGGGTTGTCGTTTCGATGGGCGCTGCCGGTTCGGTGGGCTTCCATGAGGGTCGCGCGTTCCGCGCCAAGACGCCCGCGATTGCGGCTGTGAACGCGACGGGTTCCGGCGACTCGACTATCGCCGGCTTTGCGCATGCCATTGCTGCTGATGCCGACGACGTCACCGTGCTCAAGACCGCCAATACCTGCGGCAAGCTCAACGCCATGGATCCCAAGACCGGCCACCTGGTCATGGATCGCTGGGACGAGGTCTACAACAGCGTTGAAGTAACGGAGCTTTAGAGTTACGCGGTTTTACCAAACCGCGTAACGGCTCGACACTGCGCGGGCCGCGTTTGGACAATCTGACGTTCAACTTCAAGGGCGCGACCAGAAGGTCAGCGCCCTTTCGTTTCACGTCACCTTGTCTCAAATGCGGCCCGCTCGCTGCCGTTGCCAAAACATCGGCGTTGCCTTGCTTCGGGAATGCGGTAGATAGGGACGTTCCTTTTTTGCCGGCAGTTTGGGACACTCCTTACGGGGTACCCCCCTCCACAGCGCCTATGCCAGCTTGTCGATGTGCCCAATCTCCCAGAGCGGAATGTTGACGAGCGTGCCCTCGTCTCTATATGCCGCTAACGATGTTCTCACGCAACGCTCGAGCTTGAACTTCTCGCAGGCAATCCTCAGGCTCTTTGCTTTGAGATTCTCTGCCGCCTTGACCTCGAGCGGAAGCACGGTCCCCGCATGGTCGATGGCAAAGTCAGTCTCTGCATTGCCGGAGGAAGATGACCAATACGCGGGAGTTTTGCCTTGGAGCAAAAGCTCCTGTGCGACGTATTGCTCGGTCAGCGAGCCTTTGAACTCCGTAAAAACAGCGGGCCCGTTCAGAACAATGGCTGGCGTGAGGCCGGAGAGTGCTCCGAGGATGCCGGTGTCGATGCAGAACAGCTTGAAGCCCGAGAGATCCTCGTAGCTTGTGAGCGGTGCTCTTAGGGCGGAAACACGTGGTACCTTATGAACGATTCCATAGTCCATGAGCCACTGGAGGCTTTCCTCAAAATCGCGTGCGCGCGCCCCGGGACGAAGCGCGCCGTAGACGAACTTCTTGTTTTCCTTTGCGAGCTGGCCGGGAAGGGATTTCCAAACCAGCCTCATGCGCTCGACGATGCGGGCTGGCGCATGCTTGCCAAAATCGGATTCGTAAGCTTCGATGATTTGCTGCTGGAGCCTGCGGGCTTCGATGAAATCGTGGGAGGCGGCGAAAGCGGAGACAACTTCTGGCATGCCACCGACAACGAGGTATTCCTTGAGCAGGCGCTCGAGCTTTTCGGAAACGTTTGCCAGCAGGTCCATGTCTGCGGCAAGGATGGCATCTGCGAGCGGATCGCCATCGACGGCACGAACGAACTCGACAAACCCCATGGGGCGCATGGTGAGCTGGTCGATCTTGCCGACGGGGAACGACTCGTTTTCGCGTCGGAGCGCGAGCCCCATATAGGAGCCGGCTGCCACGATATGGTATTCCGGCGCCAGCTCGTTGAAGTATTTGAGCGAGGTGATGCCACGCGGTGCCTCTTGGATTTCGTCGAAGATGATGAGCGTGTCTGTCGGCGTTATGGTCTGGCCGCGCAGGAGCTCTATCTGGGAGATGATGCGTTTGGGGTCAAGGCTTCCGTCGAACAGCGAACGTGCGCCCGGTTCGAGCATAAAGTCAAAGCGGATGACGTTTTGATACTGCTGGCCTGCGAATTCGTTAAGAAGCCAGGTTTTTCCCGTCTGGCGGGCCCCCTTAAGCAGGAGGGGCTTGCGGTTTGCCCTAGATTTCCAAGCGATGAGTGCGTCCATTAGCTGTCGCTGCATACTGCCTCCTAACGATCATGGTTAGTATAAGACCGTCTTGGTCTTTCCATCGAAAAATGTGGGAGTAAACCACGTTTTTCCATCGAATAATGTGTGAGGCAACCACGTTTTTCCATCGAATAATGTGGGGGTTTAGGTCGGCACCTGGGGACGTTCCTTCTCTGCCGGCAGTTTGGAACACTCCTTGTTTTGGTGCAAATTAGCTACCCTTGCATCAGAAAACGGCGCCCGTCGGCGATGTTGCCGGCGGGCGCCGTGGTCGTGTAGGCGTTATTTGTTAAGTGCGTGCTTTCGAGCTCGCGTGCTACAGCGAGTCGATAAAGCGCTGCTGGGCGGCGCGTCCTGCCTCGTCCCACTTAAAGACGCCGGCGTTGTCGAGCACGTGGCCAAACACCACGCCGACCTCCTCGTGTAGGATGTCGATGGCGTTATCGGCCGTAAGCTCGTCGGCGCGGCGGGCAAAGACGTCCTCGGCCCATGCGGCGTGGCTGCGGCAAAGGTCGTCGCCCTCGAGCGCGCCAGCAAGGTCGTAGCTGGCATCGGCCTTGGCTGCCAGCAAGTGTTCGCGGACAGCGCCGAGCTCGGGAACCAAACGCGGCGGCAAAATCGCCAGGCCCATGACCTCGATCAGGCCGATGTTCTCCTTCTTAATGTGGTGGTACTCGGCATGTGGGTGGAAAACGCCCAGCGGGTGCTCGTCGGTCGTGATGTTGCAGCGAAGCGCCAGGTAGGCCTCGTAGATTTCGCCGCCGGCATTGCCGCGGGAGTCGACGCGGCGGATGACGGGCGTCACGGTGTTGTGTGCCACGCCATCGGCTGTGTGCGCGATGACACCCACAGACTCATCGGTCCACTCGCGCCAGGCGAGGATAATCTTCTCGGCGGTATCGAGCAGCGCGCCGCGGTCATGCGAGCGCAGGCGCAGCACCGAGAGCGGCCACTGCAGCACGGTACCGCTAACCTGATCAAATCCGGGCACGCTAAACTGCGAGATCTCGGCGGCGTGCATCATGGGGAACTCGTGCGCGCCGCCCTGGAAGTGGTCGTGCGACAAGATCGAGCCGCCCACGATAGGCAGGTCGGCGTTGGAGCCAATAAAGTAGTGCGGGAACAGGTCGACAAAGTCGAGCAGGCAGGTCAGGCCCTTGCGGTCCACGTGCATCGGGCGATGCTCGGAGCTCATAGCAATGCAGTGCTCGTTAAAATACGCATACGGGCTGTACTGGAAACCCCAGCGCTCGCCGTCGAGCTGGATGGGGATAACGCGCAGATTCTGGCGGGCGGGGTGAGCGCCGCCGTCGGCTGCGGCGGAGCGTCCGGGGTAGCCCTCGTTTTCGATGCAGAGCTGACAGGCGGGATATTTCTCGCCTGTGTTTTTGGCGGCACCGGCCGCGGCAATATCGCGCGGGTCCTTTTCGGGCTTTGACAGGTTGATGGTGATCTCCAGGTCACCCCAGTTGGTGGAAGTGCTCCATTTGATGTTGCGCGCGATGGCGGCGCGGCGCACGTAACCGGCGTCACAGCACAGGCCGTAGAACCAGTCGGTCGCGGCGCGGGGCTCGTTGACGCCCATGCGGCCGTTGAATTCCTCGTTTACAACCGAAGGCCTCGGCATCAGCACGCCCATGATGCGCATGGCGATGCGGTCGCGGCCCGATGCCGTGTCCTCGGCGGCACCGTTGGCAACGGCAGCCTCGGAAAGCGCGGCAAGTGTACCTTCAAGGTCAAAGTCGGGCAGGGTATCGGGGTGAACGAGCGAGAGTTTCTCGACCTGGAGCGCCCAGGCCATGTCGAGTGCGGGGCCAGTGGCGCCGATGCACTCCAGAATGGTGTTGTAGGCCCAGATGCGGTCGTCCTGTCCGATCATCGATCGGTGGATGGCATATTCGATGAGGCCCTGCGCGGCCTCGCGCACATCAGTCATTACAGCCATGCCGCGTAAGCCCCCTTGTCAGAAATTGCGTAGTGGCGGGCAGAGCCCTCGCCCAGCCAGCCGTTCATCTTGGCAATGAAGGTGTCGACCAGGTCGAGCGGCACGAAGGCCTGGATGGTGCCACCAAAGCCGCCACCGTGGATACGGACGGCGCCACGGCCGTCGAGCACGTGCTCGGCCAGTGCCAGGGCATACATCGAGGGCTGCTCGGAGCCCAGCTTGGCAACGACATTCTGTAGGTACATGGCAGAGCTGGCGCCGGACTCGCGCGTCAGGACCAGGAACTGATCGATGTCGCCGGCGTTCAGGGCAGCCCAGCGCTTGTCGACCAGGCCGTTTTCGTACCAGTAGTGAACGGCGCGCAGGCAGGCGCGGTCGCCCAGCTTGGCGCGCAGCTCGGGGAGCTTGGCGTCAAAGTCCGCCACGTTTACCTCGCACAGGCGTGCCTTGCCAAACTCGGCAGCGACGTCCTGCATCTCGCGCGGAACGGCGGCGTAGTCGTCGGTGGCGGCCACGTGGTCGGCACCGACCTTAACGAGCACGAGCGCATAGCCGTGATCCTCAAAGTTGAGCTCGAGCTTCTGGGTTTTAGGCTGAGCCTGGTCCTCAAAGTCCATGTAGGCGAGGCCGCCCAGGCACACAGCGGCCTGGTCCATCAGACCGCAGGGCTTGCCGTAATAGTTGTTCTCGGTGCGCTGGCTCATCTGGGCGAGCGCGACGGGCTCAATGGCGGGTGCTCCCCAGAGCGTCTCCATGGCGCGACCGTATGCCGCCTCGACAGCAGCGGAGCTGGAAAGGCCGCCGCCCGAGGGGACAGAGCAGGTGAAGGCGAAGTCGAAGCCCTGGGGCTCAACGCCCAGAGCAGCGATTTCGTGGGCCATGCCGCGGACGAGGCTCGCGGACGTGCCCTTCTCGGACTCCTGCACGTCTAGCGTGCCGAGCGCGATTTCAAACGTGGGATAGCCCTCGTCGGCTACGCGAACCTTGTTGGAATCGGTTGCCACGGCGATGCCGTCGACAGCGACATCGAGCGAGCCGGCGATAACGTGGCCGCCCTCGTGGTCGGTGTGGTTGCCGCTGATCTCGGAACGGCCGGGCGCGTGCACGTAGAGCACCTGGCGGTCGCCGATGGGGCCAAACTCCTCCTCAAACAGCTTGGTAAGTGTGGCGAATGTCTTTTCGTCGGGCGTGGTCATGGGAGTCCTTTCCTTGGCGCGCACGGGTGAGTTTTGCGTCGTTATGAGTACGTTAACAACTTGAAGCGGCATGAACCAAGTGTTCACGATACCGCACGTTACGGGCTATGTTAACGTACTCATAACACATCGCTTGTCACTTTTTGAGAATCTGGTAATCGGTAGAAATACAGCCGTGAACGGTACTGCCGTATGGACTTATAAAGCAGAAGAGATGCAGATAGAAAAAGTAGAGTACGTTAACATGCGTCCGACGATAGCGGGCCTCGGCGCGGGATGTATTACTGCCCGGGCCGGCATTCACGCTATTCAGATCTCGCAAGGGTGAAGGTGATCCTGTGGCAAGGCGCCCGTCCAACGATACCAGTTCGCGTCCGGTCTCCATGGCTGACGTCGCCCGCGCTGCCGGCGTTTCGCAGCAGACGGTTTCGCGCGTCGCCAACGGCTTGCCCAACGTTAACGAGCAGACGCGCCAGCGCGTGCAGGCTGCTATGCAAGAGCTCGGCTTTCGTCCGAGTTATGCCGGTCGCTCGCTGCGCGACGGCCGTTACCATTCGGTCGGCCTATGCATCAACGATGTCACCAAGTTTGGCAACCTCTCAATGATCGACGGCATTGCCAGCGCTGCTCGCGAGCATAATTGCGCCATCACGCTGGTCGAGATGTCCAAGACCGAGGAATTCTCGCTTGCCGAGGCCACGCGTCGTATGGCCGCATTGCCGGTGGACGGCATCATCATCGGCATGAGCCGCATGGCGCCCGATTTTGAGACGTTTGATCCACTGCCGGGCATTGGAACGGTCATCGTTACCATGTACGCGCATCCGCGCGTGACTACGGTCGATTCCGACCATTACGGCTGCTCGCTCTTGCTTATGGATCACCTGTTTGAGCTGGGGCACGGGCAGATTCGCTATATTGGCGGCCCGTCGTTCTCGGTCGACGAGCAATTTCGTCGAGCCGGTTGGCAGGATGCGCTCGAGCGTAAACACATCGAGCCGGCAGAGCCGCTCGAGGGCGACTGGTCTGCCAACAGCGGCTACGAGGCCGGCAGGTACCTGGCCGAGCACGATCGCACCATGACGGCGATTTACGCGGCAAACGACCAGATGGCAAATGGCGCGATTGCAGCGCTGCGCGATAGCGGCCTGCGCGTGCCCGAGGACGTGAGCGTGGTGGGTGTCGACGATTCGCTCGATGATTTTGTCGCGCATAACGAGCTCACGACCGTTCGATTCGATTTGCATCAGCGCGGACGCGAGGTATTCGAGCATGCGGTTCCCGAGGCGGGTACGGCGGGCAAAACCGTTGCCATTCGTATCCCCGGCCAGCTCATCGTTCGACATAGCACGGCGGCACCGCGCGCGTAGTTTGCGCAGGTCAACGGTGCGTTATTGCGTTAGGATAACAAACGGTAAGGATGCCGGCAGATGGCTGTTGGGATGCAGCCGAGTGCTATGATAGACGGGTTCTTTTGTCTATCTAGGAGGCTTTGCCTGATGGAGATCACCAAGGATATCCGCTACGTTGGCGTCGACGATCACGACATTGACCTGTTCGAGGGCCAGTACGATGTGTCCGAGAACGGCATGGCATACAACAGCTATGTTATCTTGGGCGATAAAATCGCTGTCGCCGATTCGGTTGACGCTGGCTTTGTCGACGAATGGCTCGGCAACCTCGAGGCCGCGCTCGACGGCCGTACGCCCGACTACCTGGTCGTCCATCACATGGAGCCCGATCACTCCGCCGGTATCGCCGCCTTTATGGAACGCTATCCCCAGGCACAGATTGTGGCCAGCATGGGCGCCTTCCGCATGATGGTCAACTACTTTGGCACCGACTACCCCGAGCGCAAGATGGTCGTCAAAGAGGGCGACGTGCTCGATCTGGGCGGTCACAGCCTAACGTTTGTCGGCGCTCCCAACGTTCACTGGCCCGAGGTGATCTTCTCCTACGAGTCTACCGACAAGGTGCTCTTTAGCGCCGACGGCTTTGGCAAGTTTGGCGCCAACGACATCGAGGACCCCGAGGGCTGGGCTTGCGAGGCTCGCCGCTACTACTTTGGCATCGTCGGTAAGTTCGGCAAATTCGTGCAGACCGTGCTCAAGAAGGCCGCCGATCTGGATATCCAGATCATCTGTCCGCTCCATGGTCCTGTTCTTACCGAGAATCTGGGCTATTACCTCGACACCTACAACACCTGGTCGAGCTATCAGCCCGAGGACGAGGGCATCACGATTGCCTATGCGAGCGTGTACGGCCATCTGAAGGCCGCCGTTGAGGAGCTTGCGTCTGCGCTCGAGGCCCGCGGCCAGAAGGTTTCCGTCTTTGACTTGGCTCGCGACGACATGGCCGAGGCCGTTGAGGATGCGTTCCGCTATGACCGTCTGGTGCTCGCCTCCATCACCTATCAGGGCGAGATCTTCCCGTTCATGAGCACCTTCATCCACACGCTCGCCGAGCATGCCTATCAGAACCGCACGGTGGCACTCGTCGAGGCCGGCTCCTGGGCGCCCGCCGCTGCCAAGGTTATGGCCAAGGAGCTCGAGGGCATGAAGGACATCACCCTGACGCAGAACAAGGTGACCGTCCTGGGTTCGCTCAACGACGCATCGCGCGCCCAGATCGAAGCCCTCGCCGACGAGCTGTCCAAGTAGCGATATATCGCTTTTAACGCTCAAACCACCACGAAGGGGACAGGCACCTTTGTGGTGGTTTTTGTTTAAGCGCCGGCGATGACGAGGGCTGGACGTGAGCTGTCAGTGGCCTCGGCGATCGAGGTGGCGACGGCATAGTCGGGGTCACGGTCCATCACGATGGAGTCGATATCGGCAAGCTCGGCAAAGCGGTACATGCCGCGTCCGTTAACCTTGCTGGCGTCCATGAGGGCGACGCTTTGATGGGCCGCGGTGATCATAGCCGTTTTGGTCTCGGCCATCTGGGGAAAGTCGGTCGTAAAGCCGCAGCTGGGGACAAAGGCGCCGGGGCACATGACGGCCAGATCGGCATGGACCATTTGGAGCGCCTGCATAGTGAGCGGTCCGTACAAATAACGATGGCCTTTGCGCAGCGCCCCGCCCAGCATGACGACATCGACTGAGGGCATGCTCTCGTCGATGTAATCGGCAATGGTAATGTCGGCCGTGATGACGGTGATGCCGTTGCGCTGATCGAGGAGCCGGACGAACTCGAGCGCCGTGGTGCCCGAGTCGACGAGCAGCGTGTCGCCGTCGTTGACGAGCTCGATGGCGCTTTGTGCGATGGCCTGCTTGGCGGCGACGTTGACGTTGATGCGGCGATCCTGCGTGGAGACGGTTAGGCGTTTGTGGAGCGATACGGCGCCGCCATGCGTGCGGCGCAGCTTGCCTGCTTCGGCGAGCGCGTCCAGGTCGGCGCGGGCGGTAACGGAGGACACGCCAAAGGTCTGGGCGATTTCTGCTACCTGCACCGAGGCATTATGCTCGAGCATTTCCATGATGGCGGCACGACGCTCATCGGCGAAGGCTCGGGTTGTTGCGTGGGCCATAGCTGCTCCATTCTCGGCAAAATTTGCAGGAATTGTGTTGACTCTATTTTCGTTCATTTTCTTTTTGAGTAAGAAAATACCTTTCGATTACTTATCTTTTCTATAAAAGAAAGACGCTGAACACCCAAAATTCAATATCGAATATGTCCGCTCGGCTCAAATTCCTTCCGTTTACTTTTCAAAAACGACTGTATTGACCTGCATGGGCTCAATATCTCGCACATGCAGAGCCGCTGAATTTCATACAATGAGCGCAGCAAAACGCAAGGTAAAACGCCTTGTGAACAACTACGCCCGATGTCCAGATGCGGGCGAGGGAGAGGAGCAAACGCTCATGGCACTTGTTACCACCGAAAAGATGCTCAAGGACGCTCAGGCCGGCCACTACGCCGTCGGCGCGTTCAACGTCGAGAACCTCGAGTTTGTTATGGCCGTTCTGGCCGCTGCCGAGGAGACCAAGTCCCCCGTCATCATGCAGACCACCCCGGGCACCATCAAGACCGCTGGCCTGGACTACTTCTACGGCATGGTCAAGGCTGCCGCCGAGCGCGCTTCCGTGCCCGTTGCCCTGCACCTCGATCACGGCGACGGCTATGACCGCTGCATGCAGGCTTTCCGCACCGGCTATACCTCTGTCATGATCGACGGCTCGCACGAGTCCTTCGAGGATAACATCGCCCTGACCAAGTCCGTCGCCGACGCTGGCCGCGCCATGGGTGTGCCCGTCGAGGCTGAGCTCGGCAAGGTTGGCGGCAAGGAGGACGACGGTCCCGCGGTTGAGGGCGAGAGCCCCTACACCGATCCGGCCGAGGCCAAGGAGTTCGTCGAGCGCACCGGCTGCACCTCCCTCGCAATTGGCGTTGGCACCAGCCACGGTGTGTACACGAGCGATCCGCACATCGAGCAGTCCGTGGTCAAGGCCATCCGCGACGCCGTCGACGTGCCGCTGGTTCTGCACGGCACCTCCGGTGTGCCCGATGAGCAGGTTGCCGAGGCTGTGAAGAACGGCATCTGCAAGGTTAACTACGCCACCGAGCTGCGTCAGGCCTACACCAAGGGCTTCATGGCCTACATGGCCGAGAACCCCGCCTGCTTCGACCCCAAGAAGCCGGCCAAGGAGGGCATGCGTGAGATCACCGAGCTGGTTAAGATTCGCATGACCAACCTCAACTCTGTGGGCAAAGCAGAGTAACAGCAAGGGTACTCCGACTCGCTACATATCCCGGGGAGGGACGAGGGTTTAGTTCCCCAATCGTCCTCGGGCATGCAAAAAGCCTCGCTGCGCACTTCGTGCGGCGAGGCTTTTTGCCCCCTGCGGAAAGATTGGGGAACTAAGCCCTCGTCCCTCCCAAGTTGACCTTCTCGAGGTCGTCGCCCTTGTGGCGTTAGGGCGGAAAATTTGAGGCGCGGGGGTTACTTGGTTGTTAGGGTTAGCAGGTCGTTGGGGGTTTTGAGGTTGTAGGTGGCGTTTGGGATGTCTTGGTGTGATCCCCATGCTGCTCGGGCAAAACTGACCCCTGCTGAAGTTGCGCATTGTTCGTCGTAGACGGTGTCGCCAACGTAGATGACGCTGTTGGGATTCGCACCCGTACGTCGGAGATATTCGAGCATGGGTGCGGGTGCGGGTTTGTGTTCGGTTGTGTCTTCGACAAGGATGATGTGCTCAAAATACTTATCGAAGCCAAGGGGTGCTATTTCTTCTGCGTATTCGTCGCGCGCACGTGAGGAGACAATGCCAAGATTGCAACCGCTATCGGCGAGTTTTGCGATGACTTCAAGCAAACCTGGAAACACGCTGATGGTGCTTTTAAAGCTGGCGGCAACTTGGCACCAGCGATCCAACGTTGCTTGCGAGTAGATTCCAAGTTTCTCAAGAGCATCCTTGCCGGGTATGCCGAGGGCAAATTCAAGCTCGTTTCGGGGGAGCGTTTTGCCGGTCTCTTCTTGGACAATCTGGGCAAGCGATGACAGAACGCTTTCTTCTGTATCTGCCAATGTTCCGTCAACGTCAAACACGATATGGTCAAAGTGCTTCATATGGTTGCTCCTATCTGTTGTTTGCCTGCAAGTTTGATGCAGTGACAGAAGAAGGGCTAGTGGGATTTCTGCCCGGTACTATCGAGATTCTGCCTCGCTGCTCGATAGCTCGAAGGGGTGCAGCCTATTTGTTCTTTGAATACCTGCCCAAGATGGCTCGCTGTCGCAAAGCCGCATTGCCGAGCGATTGCCTGCACCGTTCGCGTGGTGTGCGTCAAAAGTTCGCAAGCACGGTTTATACGGTATGCGCGTAGATATGCCGCCGGGGTCGTTCCTGCGCAAGCTTCGATAATGCGGTAACACTCTCTGTCGCTAACGCCGGCTGCAGATGCCATTTGGGGCACATCTATAGTGTCTGCATAGTTTGAGCGGATAAAGTCCAGGATTGCCTTGAACTGTACGTCGCGGCTGGTCATCCAAGAGGCGTTGTCGGAGGAAAAGAGCGGTTCGGCCTTGGCGTAAATCTGAATCCAGAGCTCTGACAAGCTATTCCGAAGCGCCATCTCGTTCTGCGGCCGTTGAAGGTCGTGGTTAAAAGAACTCTTTAGCAAATCGATAAAGGGCATATCGTCGGGGTTGGTGGGCGACCATTTGAGCACATCGACGCCTCGACATTGCAGCAAAGGATTGATATAGCGCTTTTGAAGGTGTCCCGCGGGATCGCCGAGCATCGACGGCTGAAAGATATGCAACATTTGAATGGCCGGTGCCGAATTGGGTGATTGCAGCGTGCTGTGCAAAACGCCGCCGTTGATAAAGCCGGCGGACCCTTCCTCAAAGCGCACGTGTTCATGAGCCGTGCGCGTTCGATAGTCAATCGCTCCCTGCTCCATGTAGAAAAGCTCGACTTCGGAATGCCAGTGCCAGGGGACGGAATTGCCCGGATAGCGAGCGAATTCTGCGCGTTCGGCAATATAGGGCCAGTCTTCGGCGGTCTCGGGAAACGCTTCCTCGCGTCCTCCGCGGTGCAATTCTATGTGATCCATGTTTCGCATGGCATCAGTATAAAGCGCGATGGGCTTAGATTGCTCTTGCCTGTTCGGGGAACGCCTTGTCTAGAGATGCTTGGAGCTTTTCGAACGATGCTCGCAAGTTGTGGCTCTGGTTTGTTGAGCGTTTGGTTTTTGTGGTGGGGGAGTCGAGGAGGCCGTTTCTCTGTGTCGGGGGGAAGGAGAAAAGGTTTGCATGATTTAGGGATGGCTGCTGTGCTGCGTCGTTGGAAGAATGCATGCTTATGCGGCCTCCTCGATATCCACCAAAAGGTTGCGCACGGGGTGTGCTGCTAGCTCCCGTGCGTTGGCAGTATTATGCCGCGGCTTCTGCAAAGAAGCGCTAAAGAAAGGCTTAACCTGGTTTGGTGTTACGATGAAGCTGCAGGTCAGAGGTATCGAATAACACTTTTGAAAGGTTTTGGGCTTAAGGGCTTTCTAAGGTTTGTGGCGCGGATGTGGCTCGCCTGTGTGGGGCGTGTGGATGGCTCGTTCCTAGCGCTGCGGCTCTGCGGCGCGCACCTGCTCGACGACCTTTTCCATCGTGGCGTCGATGCGGTCTTTCTTGAGCTCACATTCCCAGATGGTTATGGGTGTCCAGCCCATTTGAGTGAGTGCTGCCACGGCAGCGCGGTCGCGCTCGACGTTGCGACGGAACTTTGCCTCCCAAAACTCAACGTTGCGCTTGGGCTGGCTCGGGTTGCACTTGGGGCAGCGGTGCCAAAAGCAACCGTTGACGAAGATGGCGATTTTGCGCCCGGGGAAGGCGATATCGGGTTTGCCGGGAACCTTCCATTCCAAACGATAGCCCGTGAGGCCCGCGGCGCGCAGGCGCTGGCGAACGAGCAGCTCGGGCTTGGTGTTCGCACGCTTATTGCCCTTCATGGACTTTTTTATAGCGGCGCGACGGCGCACGAGTTCACGTTCGTCGGCGGAAAGGTCCGAGGTGTCGATGCCGTCGAGCAGGCCAGGCTTGGGACGCTTTTTGCTGCGGCGCTTCGGTGCGCGCTTGGGTTTGGTGGCGGGCTCGTCGGTCGTGGTGGCCTCGGCGTCGTTGGCAGTGCCGTTGGCCTCAAGCCGATCTTCCTTCAACTCAATCAGAGCATCGATAAGCCCCTTATCGGCGGGCATCCATTCCACCGTGGCAAGCGAAGTGCGCGGAATCCAGCGGATATCGAGCTGGCGGTCGTGCTTCTGGGGCTCATCGGATTTATCAGCGAGCGAGCAGTAGTAGCACTCCATGGAGAGATGAAAATCGGGGTAGTCATACTCAACGGTATAGAAATCGCGCAGGTTGGTGACTTTTACCTGCAGCTCTTCCATAAGCTCGCGGCGTACGGCGTCTTCGGGTGTCTCGCCGCGCATGAGCTTGCCGCCGGGAAACTCCCAAAGTCCCTGCATGTCGCCGTAGCCGCGCTGCACGGCAAGCAGCTCGTCAGATCCTTCCTTGCGAATGATCCCAGCGGCAACATGAACAGTCTTCAACAGGAGTCCTCTCTCAACATCAACACGTGGCAGGCTAGCTACCCCTACCTTACACAACGGTAAGGCAAGCGTAAGCCATATCGATGGTAGCCGACTCGGCTTCTTGCGACTATAGATGCCGTAGACTAATCGCAAGAAAGGACTCGGTATGCAAACCACGCACATGGCGACCCCGGTACTGGAGGTCGCGCATCTCGAAAAGGTATACGGAGCGCTAGGCAACGTGACCCGTGCGCTCAACGACGCCAGCTTTACCGTCAACCGCGGCGAATTTGTTGGCATCATGGGCGCCTCGGGCTCGGGCAAGTCGACGTTGCTCAACTGCGTCTCGACCATCGATAGCGCCACGAGCGGCACCATCCGCATCAACGGCCAGGACGTAACACGCATGAAGCAGGCTAAGCTCTCGCAGTTCCGCCGCGAGGAGCTGGGCTTTATCTTCCAGGACTCCAACCTGCTCGATACGCTCACGGCACGCGAGAACATCGCCCTGCCGCTCACCATCGCCCGCACAAACTCGGCAGAGATCTCGACCCGCGTGCAGGATGTGGCAGCGCGCCTGTCCATCAGTCAGGTGCTCGACAAGTATCCCTACCAGATGTCCGGCGGTCAGCAGCAGCGCGTTGCCGCTGCTCGCGCGCTCGTCACCGACCCCACCATGATCATGGCTGACGAGCCCACCGGCGCCCTCGATTCCAAGAGCGCTCGCCTGCTGCTCGAGAGCCTGGAGGCCCTTAACCGCCGCCTACGCGCCACCGTGCTCATGGTCACGCACGACAGCTTTGCCGCCAGCTACACGAGCCGTGTGCTGTTCATTCGCGACGGCAAGATCTTCACCGAGCTGCGCCGCGGCGACACCGACCGCCGAGAGTTCTTCGACCGCATTATGGAGGTCGTTGCCATGATGGGCGGTGAGGGCTCCGATGCTCTGTAAACTCGCTTGGGGCAACGTCCGCCGCGCCGGCCGCGACTACCTTGTCTACCTTTTGACGCTCACCCTGGGCGTCACGGTCTTCTATGCCTTTAACACCATCTCGATGCAGGTCGACATCGCCGGAATCGATGAAAAGGGCTTGGCGCAGGTAATGGGCAGCATGCTCGGCGACCTGACGTACTTTTTGGCCGGTGTCATGGCCTTTTTGATGGTGTATGCCAATAACTTCATCATGAAACGCCGCAAAAAGGAGTTTGGCCTGTACCAGGTGCTCGGCATGGGGCGCGGGCGCGTCACCACAATCATGGCGCTCGAGACGGTGATTGTCTCGGTGGTGGCCTTTGTCGCCGGCATTGTGCTGGGTGTGGGACTCTCCCAGCTCATGACGTTCTTTACGGCCTCGCTTTTTAAGACACAGATTGCCAATTTCCACTTCTTTTTCTCGGTGCATGCGTTCAATCTGACTCTTGCCTGCACGCTCGTAATGTTTGTGCTCACGCTACTGCTGAACCTTCGCGCCGTGCGTCGTACCAAACTCATCGAGCTTATGGGTGCCGAGCGTCGCAACGAGAGCATCAAGACGCGCAACCCCTGGATTGCGATTGCCATCTTTGCCGTGGGCGTGGTGCTTGTGGGCGTGGCCTATTACCGTCTGCTACGTGATGGGTTCCCGCTAACCGCGACGGACAGCAAGCTGCAAGAGGCCATGAACCAGTTTGGCATTACGACCGCTATGGTTACCGTGGGCACCTTTGCCCTGTTCTGGGGACTCTCGGGCATGCTCATCAAGCTGCTGCAGAGCCTGCGCGGCGTGTATTGGCGCGGCCTCAACATGTTTACCGTGCGCCAGCTTGCGGCCAAGGTCAACACGGTGTGCTTTTCGATGGGCGTCATCGCGATGCTCCTGTTTTTGGCCATCACCTCGGTGACGTGCGGTATGTCGATTGCCAACGTGATGAACGAGAATCTGGAGCGCTATAATCCGGCCGACATGTCGCAGACGTATGTCTATTACACGCCCGATACGCTCGACTACTACAAAGAGTACATCAATCCGTCTGAGGCCGATCGCATGGTGCTGGCCGATAGTACGGTCGATTTGTACTCCGCATGGCACGGCAAGGGCAAGTCGGCGGACAACAACGACGAGACCGGCAAGAAGGTCAATATCGCCGATGTTGCCGGTGAGCATGTTCAGATCGATTCGTATCTGAGTTACCCGTTTGGCGGTTCGAATCCTTCGGTGTCTGCGGGTGAGATGTGCAAGACCATGGGCGAAAAGCTCCCCAAGGCGCTCGGGGGTAGCAATGCCGATACGATGGGTCTGTTTGTGACGCCGGCGAGCCAGTACAACAAACTGCGCCAGATGATGGGCGAGGAGCCGGTGAGCATTGGCCGCGACCAGTACCTGCTTACGTGTGATATGGGCGGTGAGCTGGGCGACCTGTACACCAAGTACATGGCCGGCGGCCATACCCTCACCTTGGGCGGGCATGAGCTCAAGCCCGCAACCGATAAGTCGGACAAGGACACGGCGCCCATCGCCAACTCGGCGATGGGCAGTAATCCGGGTACCGTCGTCGTTGCCGACGAGCTGTTGTCCCAACTTAATCTGCAGCCGTATTCCAGTAGCCTGCTCGTTAATTACAAACAGGGGATGGATACGACCGAGGCAGACGAGAGCATTAAATACACTTTGCTCGACAATCTGCTCGTTGACGGCAAGGAGCCGGGGTCATGGGGAATCTTCATCACACGCTCCGAGATGTACACGCAAGCAGCGCAAATGAACGGCATGATTAGCTATCTGGCCATCTACATTGGCTTTGTACTGGTCGTTGCGTGCGCGGCGATACTGTCGATCCAGCAGCTCTCCAATGTGGCCGACGGCAGCCGCAGCTATCGTGTGCTGGCGCAGATCGGCTGTGACGACCGCCAGATTCGCCATTCGGTGATGGCGCAGCAAGCGGTATTCTTCTTGTTCCCGCTGGCAGTGGGCCTGGCGCACTCCTTTGTGGCGCTCAAGGTGATTATCGAGCTGGTGAGCATATTCGGAGCTATGAGCATCGCCGGCACCGTGGGCCTCACCTGCGCGATTTTCCTGGCGGCCTATGGTGGCTACTTCTTGGTAACGTACCTCATGAGCGCCGGCATGGTACAAGCTGCCATCGCCACCCGCTACAGCGAGTAACAAGCGGGCAAAACCGTCGCAAAATCAGAGCGAATAACCGCCGCGAAGGGAGTCCAGCTCCCTTCGCGGCGGTATTTTGCGTATCTAGAGCATCTCAGATGCAAGTGAGTAGGCTTTTTTGGATCTGCCGAGCACATCGCGGCAAGTGCTCAATAAAATCGCAGGTCAGGGCTGTGGCGTTTTGAGGTGTGCTCGGCATCCCGCCAAAAGCCTACTCACTTGGTTTTACTGCTAGAAAACCGCCGCGAGGGAAAGTAGCTCCCTCGCGGCGGTTTTTGGCGTTTGCCCAGATAAAACCTGCCAAAATAAACCTGTCCCTTTTTGGCAGGTTATCGCTTCCAAAAGTGGAGGATGAGCGTCGTGCGGTTTTGCTGTTCGGTTTTGACCAGGATGTTGTGGATGTGGGTCTTGACGGTGCCCACGGCAAGGAATAGCTCGTCAGCGATCTCTTGGTTCGATTTGCCCAGTACGACCAGACGCATAACTTCGGTCTCACGGTTGGAGAGCTTGTAGGCGTTGCGATAGAAGGGCATCTGCTCTTCGATGTGTCGATCAAGATCGCTGACGTTCTTTTCCTCGGGCGCCTCCTGCATGCGGATTGAAAGCACGTGGTAGGAGTAGATGATCAGCAGAATCGCAAAGTAGCAGGCAAAGACGTTTTCGCTAAAGTTGCGCTCGGACAGATATAGTTGCAGCCAAGAGGGCGCCAGACTCATGGGGACAATCAGAATGTTGTAGAAATCCTCGGCAACGATGCAACCGACCAGAATAGCGCCGATAATCAGGTGCTTTCGTTGGTTGTTAACGCGTGCCTTTAGCTCGACTTGTGTGCTCTTGCGTGCCGTCCAAAAGATATATAGCCCCACGAAAACAAGGAATACCTGACGCATCGTGTAGTAGAGCCATTGATGAATGGGGCCGTAGGGGACAGCGACGATAATCAGCAGCTCGCTCAGCAAGAACGTTGCGACGGGAATGACAAACTGCTTTTTTGAATGCTTGTCGAGCAAATCCATGGCAATGAGCCAAATAAAAGCCTGCGAAGCGGTCGCCACAAAGGTCCGCAACACAGGCATGGTAATTGAGTAATAGTCGCTGGCTGGAAAACTCTGGTTTTGCAGCGTGTATTCAAAAAAGAAAATCTCGGTCATCTCGATGGCATAGCAGATAAATACGCCGCTGCCATAGATAAAGAAGCGTCGACGAGATGAGGCATAGGCGGCAAGCGAGAGCACCGCCGTCACAATACAGATCACGAGTATCGCTAGGGTATAGAAGAACATCAGGGTGTTCATCTGTCACCGTCCCATCTCATTTATTCTATGGTCGAGCCCTGTATACCTTGTGGGATATAGACGTCTCAACCCTTCGTTTCATTGCGGATTAGGCGCCGAGATACAGCATAGCCGTATACCGTTCGCGGTTCTAGATGGTAAACCCCCTGTAAACTCTTGACCTACGGGTTTATATTGGTTTAGAGGGGGTGTAACTCCGTGAACGGTCTTTAATCCCGAATAAACTAGGTAAAAATTGCATACGGGTGAATGATGGTCTTGTCAACACGAGGCGTGATGTTCGAGCGCCTCATAGTAATAGTCGGCAAGACCGGCGGAAAGGAAATCGACATGGCACTGCCTAAGGATTTCATCGACACCAACGACTTCACCAAAGAGCAGATCCTGGCTATCGAGGATTTTGGCCTGGCAATGAAGAAGGCCATCAAGGTTGACGGTTATTATCCGCACCTGCTTCGCAACAAGAGCCTTGGCATGATTTTCCAGCAGGTCTCCACCCGCACCCGTCTTTCCTTCGAGACTGCTATGACCGACCTCGGCGGCCATGCTCAGTTCTATGGCCCTGGCACCATCCAGCTCGGCGGTCACGAGTCCCTGGGCGACACCGCTCGCGTTATGGGCTCGCTGCTCGACATCATGATGGCTCGCGTTGACCGTCACAAGGACGTCGTCGGCCTCGCCGAGGGCTCCGCTGTGCCCGTCATCAACGGCATGTCCGAGTTCAACCATCCCACGCAGGAGATGGGCGACCTCATGACCATGCTCGAGAACCTCCCCGAGGGCAAGAAGATCGAGGACTGCACCCTGGCCTTCATCGGCGACGCCACCCAGGTCTGCGTCTCCCTCATGTTCATCGCCTCCAAGGTCGGCATGAAGTTTGTCCAGTTTGGACCTAAGGGCCACCAGATCCCCGACGGCGGCCTGCACGTTGGCACCGTCGAGGAGCGCGCCGAGTTCGGCAAGCAGATGATGGCCATCGCCGAGGAGAACTGCAAGGTCTCCGGCGGCTCTGTCGTCATCTCCGACGACATCGAGTGCATCAAGGGCGCCGACTTCATCTACACCGACGTGTGGTATGGCCTGTACGACGAGGAGGTCTCGGGCGAGAACTACATGGACGTGTTCTATCCCAAGTATCAGGTCACCATGGACATGATGAACTTCGCCGGCCCCAACTCCAAGTTTATGCACTGCCTGCCGGCCACCCGCAACGAGGAGGTCGTCGACGAGGTCATGGACGACCCCGAGCGCTCCCTGTGCTGGGTCGAGGCCGAGAACCGCAAGCACTCCATCCGTGCTCTCCTTGCCGCCCTGGGCAAGCGCACCCCGCTCAACGACGAGGGTGTCGAGTACTCCGCCAAGGCTGAGCTCCACGCCGCTCTCGAGGCTCTCGAGCAGCTCTAAGCCTCAAGGCTTCTAAAAGCACGTTTGCGGGTGGCGGATGCTCGTCTCCTGTCGCCCGCTCACCGAGGCCCAAGCAATTGCCTTAATACCTTAGGGCCTCGGATCTGTCCAAGACTGAGCGAAGGAGCTCATCATGAGCGACGGAAAGAAAAAGCTTTCCTTCTTGACGGTCATTTCGACCATCATCTGCGTCGTCTTCGTTTGCGAGGCCGCCGCTCCTGCTGCTGCCATTGGCAACCAGCAGTTCTTCTGGTGGATCTTCCTGATCCTGACCTTCCTGCTTCCCTACGGCATGGTTGTCGCTGAGCTCGGTACCACCTATGACGGCGAGGGCGGCATTTACGACTGGGTACGCGATGGCCTGGGCGACAAATGGGGCGCCCGCATCTCGTACTACTACTGGGTCAACTACCCGCTGTGGATCGCCTCGCTGGCTACCATGTTCCCTGACATTTTGGGCATGGTCTTTGGCGTCGAGTTCAACTTGATCGCCAAGATGGGTATTGATCTTGCCTTTGTGTGGATCGTCTACCTCATGGGCCGCTCCAAGGCGGCCGACTCCGAGTGGGTCCTTAACGGTGGCGCCATCATCAAGGTCGCCGTCGCCGTTATCGTTGGCGCTTTGGGCATTTGGTATGCCATGGAGAACGGTTTTGCGAACGACATGTCCGCTGCCACCTTCCTGCCCGAGCTCACCAACACCAACGCTCTCGGCTACCTGTCGATCATCATCTTTAACTTCATGGGCTTCGAGGTCATCTGCACCATGACCGACGACATGGCCGATCCCGCTCGCGATATCCCCAAGGCTATCATCGTCGGTGGCCTATCCATCGCCGTGATCTACCTGTTCGCTGGCTTTGGCATCGGCGCTGCTGTGCCGGCCGATTCCATCGACCCCGACTATGGCATGATTGTCGCAGTCCAGACCATGGTGGGCGACTCCATGATCTTCAAGGTCATCTGCATCGCCTTCCTGATCACCCTGTTCGCCAACATGGCCGCCTGGTCCTTCGGCGTCAACTCCGTCGCCCGCTACGCTGCCGAGCACGGCAACATGCCCAAGGTCTTCGCCTCGATGATTTCGGATGACGACATGCCCAACGGCGCCAACCTGGTCAACGCTGTCGTTGCCTCCCTGGTGCTGTGCCTGCAGCTCGTTCCCATCGACGCCATCTCCAACGGCGTCTTCTGGATGCTCTTCGGCACCTCCGTCGTCTTCCTGCTGCTGACCTACATCCCGATGTTCCCGGCGTTCCTCAACCTTCGCAAGAACGACCCCGACCGCGAGCGCATCTTCACGTTCCCGTTTAAGGGTGCCATGATGAAGGTCATGCTGGCCATCCCTTGCATCGAGCTGATCCTGGCCATCGTTGCAACGCTGGTGCCGCTCTCTGCCGCTGAAATTGGCGACAAGCTCCCGATGATCGTTATCTTCATCGTGCTTCTGCTCATCGGCGAGGTTGTCCGCGTCGTCAGCGCCAAGGGCCGCGAGGCCGAGTACAAGGGCCTCACTCCCGAGCTGGCAGCTCAGCGTCTCGCTGAGGAGGCCGCCGAGGCCGAGGAGAACTAGAGCACCCGGTTCTGGGGCTCCAACCCTCCTCGCGTACCAACGTGCGCTTCGTCGGGCTTGTCGCTCCCGACTCCGGGCACTCTAGCCTCTTCGGAGACGTGCCCAAGCGACAGGTTTGCTAACCATTCCCCGGGGTGGGTGTGAGCGATAGCTCCGGTAACCACCGCCCACCCCAATCTCTCTTCCGTATCCTTCGTGCATTTTGTCTCCGCGCACTTGGTTACGTCGTCGCTTGCCGGTGCGACTCCGTGAAAACCGGCGCCGGGCGCCCCGACCTTTGCCGGGGAACGGGCGCCTACCATCTCTTGGTTTTAGGCTGCGGGTAACCCGCCCGCAGCAAGCGATCGTTCGATTTGGAGGAAATCTTATGCGTACGATCACCGAGTCCGAATCCACCCCCAAGGCCGACGGCTTCTTTATGCCCGCTGAGTTCGCCCCGCAGGATCGCGTGTGGATGGGTTGGCCCCACCGCACCGACACCTGGGCCCACGGCGCCAAGCCGGCTCAGAAGCAGTATGCCGCCATCGCCCGCGCCATCGCCGAGTTCACCCCGGTTACCATGTGCGCCAACCAGGTCGACTATGCCAACTGCAAGGCCGTCTTCGAGGAGGACGAGAACGTCACCGTCATCGAGATGACCACCGACGACGCCTGGTTCCGCGACACCGCCGCCACCTACGTCATCAACGGCAAGGGTGAGAAGCGCGCCAACCACTGGCACTTCAACGCCTACGGCGGCCTCGTCGACGGCCTGTACTTCCCGTGGGACAAGGACGAGCAGATCGCCCTCAAGATGGCTGAGCTCTCCGGCTGCCGCCGCTATCGTCCCGATGACATGATCCTCGAGGGCGGCTCCATCACCGTCGACGGCGAGGGCACCCTTGTCGTGACCGACCAGTGCCTGCTTTCCCCGGGCCGCACCTGCTCTGCGGTGCTCGAGGAGGAAGAGGATCCCGAGTCCATCTGGCCCAAGTACCACAAGAAGTTTGAGCCCTGGAGCGAGGAACTCCGCGCCTACATGGACGAGCACCTCAAGGATTACCTGGGTGTCGAGAAGGTCATCTGGGTCAAGGAGGGCATCGACCCCGAGGAGACCAACGGACACATCGATGACGTCGCCACGTTCATCGCCCCGGGCGTCATGGCCTGCATCTGGACCGACGATCCCGAGTATCCGTTCTATGAGCAGTGCCACGCTGCCTACGAGACCCTCTCCAACGCCGTTGACGCCAAGGGCCGCAAGATGAAGGTCTACAAGCTCTGCATGCCCGTGAACCCGCTGTTCATGGACCAGGCTTCCTGCGACACCATCGACGCCGACGAGAACGCCGAGCCGCGCGTCCCCGACGAGCCGCTGATCGCCTCTTACATGAACTACCTGGTCACCAACCACGGCGTTATCGTCCCGCAGTACGGCGACGAGAACGACCAGCTGGCCGTTGACACGCTCCAGAAGATCTACGACGAGGTCTGGGGCGAGGGCGTCTACAAGTGCGTCGGCGTTCAGTCCGAGCAGGTCGTCTTTGGCGGCGGCAACATCCACTGCATTACCCAGCAGGAGCCGTCCGCTTAATCGTCTGGCTTTCCGAGGCACCCCATCTCGCCGCTCAAACCGTCGCTCGCGTACCAAAGTACGCTTCGCTCCTCTTTCGCGGCGACCTGGGGCACCTCGAAAACCCAGTCGATCAATCGGACAGGGGCTACCTGATTGGTCGGCTGGGTTTTTCTTTGGGCACTCCGTTGCCTCCACTTCGGAGTGCCCGCCTCTTTGATTGAGTACGCGTCTGATCTGGGATTTATTGCGGGTTAGGCCAATTGTTCGCTTGAATTTCCCAGGTCAGACGCGTATTCAATTGCTGATAGTTTCCGGTTGCGAGCGCGACCGTTTTGATCGGAGTATCTATGTACCAGCGTATCGTTATCTACACGCGCCTGTTCCGCGAGCGTTGGTCCAACAATTGCATCCTCTCTTCTCTTTGGGATGGCACCTGCACCGGTGACGCGGCCTGCAACCCTACCTTGGGCTGCGCCTTCGGTACAGATGCCATCCTTTTTGCTGTAGGGGGAGCGTGTCGTGGCAGGTAAAAAGTTCTCCCTGTTCGAGGTCATCCTCTCGGTTATCTGCGTTGTCTTTACCATCGAGGCGGCTGCTCCGGCATCTGCCATGGGTAACGTTCAGTTCTTCTGGTGGATCTTCCTCATCATTACGTTTTTGCTTCCCTATGGCCTGGTGGTGGCCGAGCTCGGTACGGCGTTCGATTCCGAGGGCGGCCTGTACGATTGGGTTCGCCTGGGCTTGGGCGACCGTTGGGGCGCGCGCTGCTCCTGGTGCTATTGGGTCAACTTTCCACTGTGGGTGGCAAGTATCGCCTGCATGTCCCCCAGTGTCATCAATGCGGTATGGGGCATCGAATTTTCGCTTGGGGTCCGAATTGCCATCGAGCTTGCCTTTGTGTGGGGCGTCACGGTCATGGCAATGCAGCCGGTGGCCGAGGCCGATTGGGTCATGGATGGCGGCGCCGTCATTAAGGTGCTCATTACCGCCGTGGTGGGAATCGTCGGCATCTGGTTTGCCTGCAATAACGGCTTTGCCAACGATATGTCGTTTAAGACCTTTGTCCCCGATCTGGGAGACACTAACTCACTGACGTATCTTTCAATCATCCTATTCAACTTTATGGGCTTTGAGGTGGTCGCGACCTTTGCCAGCACGATGAAGAACCCATCGCGCGATATCCCCAAGGCGGTTATCGCCGGTGGCGTTGCCATCGCGGCGATCTACATTATCTGTGGCATCGGTATTGGAGCCGCGGTTCCCACCGAGCAGCTTTCACTCGATTCGGGCATTGTGGACGCGGTTGCCGCCATGGTGGGGCGCGCTCACCCGCTGACGATGGTCGTGGGCGTGGCCTTTTTGGTGACGCTGTTCGCCAACATGATCTGCTGGAGTTTTGGCGTCAACAACGTGGCGAGCTATGCCGCGCGCCACGGCAACATGCCGCGCCCCTTTGCGCTGGTGTCCAAGAAGACCGGCATGCCCAACGGCTCAGCACTCATTAACGGTTGTTTTGCCAGCTTGGTGCTGCTACTTCAGATTCCGCTGGGCGAAGGTTCCGACGTCTTTTGGGTCTTCTTCTCGATGAACGTCGTCTTTCTGCTCATGAGCTATATCCCGATGTTCCCGGCGTTTTGGCGCCTGCGTAAATACGACGACCGCCCACGTGTGTTCCGCGCGCCCTTCGAGGGCAAGGTGCTTGCGGTAGCGCTTGCGGTGCCGGTGGTAGAGCTCGTGCTTTCGATTGTTGCGACAATCGTGCCGCTTAACAGCTCGCCCGCCGAGATGTCAAAGTTGCCGATCCTCATGGGTGTGGTGATCGGCGTGTTGCTGGGCGAGGTTTCGCGCCTCATATCGCGCCGCGGCCGCAGCATCGACAATCCCGGCGTTGGCGCAAGGGGGACAGGTCGCTTTGCACCAAAACAGTAGCGCCGCGAGTTGTGCGGTGCTAGATGCATCTTGGATTACTGCTCACGCTGCTCGGGATCAGATGCGAGCTTGGGTGCAAAGTAGGGGACGTGGCCCAGGTAGGGGCAGCTGTCCGAACGCGCCTCAACGGCGCAGGGGACATTGTCGTAGGTCATGGAAGAACCGAGTCGGGTGATGGCCTTGGCGGCGGGCGCGACGAGCATCTTGAGCGGAGCGATCGGTGTCATGGCATCTCCTTTCATCGGTGAGACACAGCTTGTTTATCTAAACGATACAGTACGTTTAATCGGTGAGTCTAATCTTGCGGCAAAGAATCTGTCAACATCCTCACAGCATCTAGACAGGGGAGGCGGGCATGAGTTTCGCGTTCTATATCTACACCACGATTATCATGGGTGTGGCTCTGGTGACCAGTGCCGTGGCATTGGTGGTTTGGCTCATGACGCGCCGTCGCGACAGCCTCGTGGCCGCGGCGGGTTTTTTGCTCTATATGCTCGATATGTCGGTCATCTTTTTTGACGAGTACAATCGGCTCAAATACGACTACGCCGTTACCTTTAGCGAGCCGCTGCAGCACCCCTTGCTGCGCTGCGTGCTTGGTATTGCCATCTATGCCTGCGTGGTGCTATGGATGTTTGCGCGCTTGCGCAAAAGACCGACGTCGCGCATGCTCGGACTCGCTATCGTGCCGTTTTCAATCTTGCAATTGCTGCTGGTGCCTCGCAGCGGCGCTGCCGGAGAGGTGCAGCAGTATCTCTTTTGGCTCACGCGTGACCTGGGTAATGTAGGATGTCTTGCCTATGCCGCCTGGCATTACCGGTACAGAGCAACGCGTGTTGAGAAACTCGACCTCGACCGCTCAAAGCTCTTTTGGAAGGTGGCCTTCGTTCTTGTGTTTTGCGTGATCGCCGAGGACACCTACATGATCTTGTTCTGCCGCCCCGACTCCCAAAACCCCGTCATCGGCCTCTTTTTGTGGTATCTGTCCGAGCGCAATATCTCCGAAAACGTGCTGCTCGTGGTATGCGCGGCTCAGCTTTTTTGCCAGTTTAGCCATATCCTGCGTGTGTATGCCCGTCATCCGCGTGCCGATGAGGACGTGGCAGCCGAGAGCGCAAGCTCTGAGGACGATCTCGCATCGCGTGTGGTGATTTATGCCGACGCCCATAAGCTGTCACGGCGCGAGCAGGAGGTGCTCACGCTGGTGCTGAAGGGCAACGACGCCCAAAACATCGCCAGCGAGTTGGTCATCAGCCCTGGCACGGTCAAGGCACACTTGCATCGCATCTACGTTAAAAGCGGCGTCTCCAACCGAGATGACCTTATAGATACCTTTTGGCGTTCCTAGCCTCATTCTTCCTCGCATGCGGGTCTTGCTGTGTGGGCGGCCACACCGTTGGGCGTAATGAAGTGGTAATAATCTCAGACAATAAACCTGCAGGTAAAGCGTGTAAACCTGCTTAAACTGACCGTTTGCGGTCCCTGGCCTTGGCACGGATTTGCCCCTGTGTATCAATGGGTGTAGCGCGAAGCCGCGGACGTGGGACAGACGTCCGAGCACGGCTTGTAGGCACGCGCCGATGCGGGAGCGCTACGCTCCCAACCGAGTGCCCACGCGGGCGGTGCGTCCGCGTTGCAACCAAAGATGCCTGAGGAGGCTCACATGGACAAGGCTGATGTAGTTATCAAGAGCGACGCCGTCTTTACCGGCGATGGGCTCGAGCCGTTTAAGGGCGGCGTTGCCGTGCGGGGCGATAAAATCGTTGCCTGCGGTGACGATGCTCACCTGGCACCGTTTATCGGTCCCGATACCGAGGTGCGCGACTTTGGCGATCAGCTCGTCATGCCCGGCCTGATCGACTCGCACACGCATTTTGCCCAGGGCGCGTTTATGACCGACCCCGATTTTGCCGTCAACCTCATCGACTGCACCAGTTTTGAGATGGCGATGGAACGTGTCGTGGCGTTTGCGGCCGACCATCCCGATAACGAGTGGATTCTGGGCTGCCAGATTATCCAGTTCCAGTGGGATGTCCCCGAGATGCCCACGGCCGCGATGATCGATGAGTACATCTCCGACCGCCCGGTATTTCTGCAGCAGGTTGACTTGCATACCTTTAGTGCCAATACCTGCGCCATCAACAAGGTGGGAGTAACTTCGCAGACGCCCGATCCCGCAGGCGGCAAGATCCTTAAGGATGCCGACGGCAATCTGACGGGCGTGTTTTCCAACAACGCCGGCGCCTTCTTTATGGACGAGGTCTACGACCCAGCGCCCGAGGTTGTTGACGCGTCGTTTGCAAAAACCGCCCGGCGCGCCAATGCCCTGGGAATCACTACGGTCGGCATGGTCAATCCTACGTTTGTGAGCATGGAAAACCCGTATGCGGTGTTGGCAGGTCTTAATGCCAAGGGCGACTTGCCGCTGCGCGTGTTCCTGTACACCGACCTGTTCGAAAACGAGTCCTTGACGCTCGAGCAGATCAAGGAGAAATACGCCTTCCCGGGTACGCAGGTGGAGTGGCACGGCTTTAAGCAGTTCCTTGATGGTGTGTGCTCCGACCATACTGCCTGGATGCTTGAACCCTATAGCAACGCACCCGACACCTGTGGTGAGCCCGCGGAGGAGCCGGAGCGCATCCGTGCTGCCATCCTGAGGGCGCAGGAATGGGGCGTTGACACGCGCATCCATGCAATCGGCGATCGCTCGGTGCGTTTTGTGCTCGATTGCTTTGAGGAGGGCGAGCGCTTGCATGGCAAGCGGGATTGTCGCCACTCCATGGAGCACAACGAGACGGTTCAACCCGAGGATATGCCGCGTTATGCCGAGCTCGGCGTCTGCCCCGGCATGCAGCCGTGGCACATGCTGCTCGATATGGCTGACCTTGCCAAGGACGAAGCCGTGGGTCCCGAGCGTGCCGCGCTTTCGTGGCCCCTGCATAGCCTGCTTGCCAACGGAGCCGTGGTGCACCTGGGCAGTGACTTCCCCGTTGTGGGCTTGGAGCCCATGGAGGAGGTGTACGGCGCGGTCTTCCGCATGCTCGAGGACGGTTCCAACCCTGAGGGCTGGTTCCCCCAGGAGCGCATTACCATGGCCGAGGCTCTGCGCGCCTACACCTATGGCAGCGCCTACGCCATGCATGCCGAGGACCGCATCGGCACGCTCGCGTGCGGCAAACAGGCAGATATCTGCGTGCTCGACCGCAATCTCTTTGATTGCGAGCCGGCCGAGGTGCTCGAGGCTACCGCAGCCCTCACGATGATCGCCGGCAAGGTGGTCTTTGAGGCATAGCGCCATCGTTTGATTGGGCGGTTTGGTGCCAGTTGTCAGCCGCCTGACATCCATTCAGCACTACTCTCTCAAGGAAAGGGGAGAACAATGGCAGAAGAAGTAACCGCTGCCGTGGAGGAGGAGCGCGAGCTCGCCTCCCAACCGATTCCCGGTCTGGTGCGTAAGTACACCATCGTCACCGGCCAGGGCATGCTCGCCCAGATCATCATGGTGGTCCTTGAGGGCCTCGTGATGGGTTGGGGCCTAGGTGCCCACGGCCTGGCCTGTGTCTCGATCATTATGTCGGTCGAGTACATCAACCTGGCCTTTGGCAACCTGTTTGGCACCGGCGTGCCCGCCGTGGTGGGCAACCTTTTGGGTGCCGGCGACATCAAGGGCGCAAGCAAGGCTTTTAGCCAGGGCTTTTGGCTCACCACGATCGTGAGTGTGCTGCTTGCTGTGGTGATGGCAGTGTTTACCGAGCCCATCTGCACATTCTTTGGCGCCACGCCCGACATCATGGCCGATACCGTTGCCGGCGTGCGCACCTTCGCCGTGCTGCTGCCGCTCACGGTCATTGGCCAGATGATCACCGCTGTGATGCGTGTGGACGAGAAGGTTCAGATCCAGGCCAACCTCATGACCGTTTCGGCCATCGTCGCCATCTGTTGGCTCGCGCTTTCCACGTTTGTGCTCAAGTTTGGCGTTATGGGCGCCGGCGTGTACTACGGGCTTTCCATCGGTATCTGGGCCATCGGTATCTTCTGGTTCATCGGGGGCAAAAAGTCCCAGCTCCAGATTAGCCTGGCCGACCTTAAGCTCGACCTCGCCATCTGCGGCCAGATCTTCAAGATCGGCTTCCCGTTCTTCCTGGTCCAGGGCGCGACCTTTATCTTTAATACCGTTGCCAACTCGCTTTTGGGTTCGCTCGGCGGCGACATGGGCTCGCTCTACATCGCAGCCTTTGGCGTGATCAACGGCTACATCCTCTACATTACCATGATGGTTGCCCAGTGCTTCTCCTACGGTCTGCAGCCCATC
Source organism: uncultured Collinsella sp. (assembly GCA_902490305.1). GTDB lineage: Bacteria > Actinomycetota > Coriobacteriia > Coriobacteriales > Coriobacteriaceae > Collinsella. The sequence goes on along the minus strand of CABUDI010000001.1, from coordinate 6,320 downwards.
GCTGCCTTCAACGCCGGCGCAAAGGCTTGGGCACGCCTTAAGGAGACGCTCTCCTGCACGCTTAAGTACCAGGTTGTGACGCTGGCGCTGGTCACCGTCGCGCTCTGGCTTGCCGCCACCCCGGTGTGCGCCTTCTTTGCCGGCAGCGATCCTGCGCTCGTTGAGGTTGCCGCCAACGCCACGCGTACTGTCATCCTGGCTGTTGCCCTGGGCTATCTTGCCATGACCATGTCGATGTATTTCCAGGCGGTCGAGAAGGTGGGTGTCGCCACGTTTGCGGGCCTGCTTCGCTATGTGATCTGCTCGGTGCCGCTTATGTACCTCCTCGGCAACATGATGGGTGTCGAGGGCGTGTGGATCGCCCTGGTGGTGGCCGATGCCATTACCGGCATCATCTCCATTGCGCTCGCCGCGCACGAGTCCAAGCGCCTTGCCACGCTCTAGGCTCGGACATGGCTGGCATACGATAGTCGAACAAGTTAACTCGCCTGCAAGCCACCACAATGGGGACAGTCCCCATTGTGGTGGCTTTTGTTATTTAGGGTCTGAGATTTCGGCTCTATAAATAATGCTTTTGAACTGGGCTACTATAAGATTGTGGTAAAGGCTACTATAAGATTATGGCGAATGAAACTATTCGATTATGGCAACAGCGTAATAAGGGGCGTTGATATGGCTGAGTTCATTAACAGGGATTTGCATGAGTTGCTCATTCGCATGGCAGGCTGGTTTCCTGTTGTGTCGTTGACAGGGCCTAGGCAGAGCGGTAAGTCTACGCTGGTTCGGCATGCCTTTCCCGACTATTCCTACGTCACGCTTGAGGACCCTCAAACGAGGCGCGCGGCCTTGGAGGATCCGGTGAGTTTTATCCGCAACCGAAAGGGCGGACTCATCATCGATGAGGCGCAATACGCCCCGGATTTGTTTTCAATGATCCAGGTTGTTTCGGATGAGCGGGGAGACGCCGGTCAATACATCCTTACAGGCTCGCAAAACTTTTTGATGATGAAAAGCATCGGGCAGTCTCTTGCCGGGCGAGTCGGGATCTTAAAATTGCTGCCATTATCGTTTCGAGAAGCGGAGAGGGGCCAGCAGGGGCAGCTGGAAGTGGATTTGTTCGCGCTCGAAGGGGGATACCCTCGCCTGCGTTCCGCCGGAATGCCGTCCTCGGTTTATTTTCCCAGCTATATCGATACCTATGTTGAGCGCGATGTTGTGGGCTTGCTTGATGTGCGCAATAAGGCGGAGTTTCATAAGTTTCTGTCCATAATTGCTCAGAGCGTCGGTGCCCTCATCAATATATCCTCGCTTTCTCGAGATACGGGCGTGAGCGTATCGACCATTAAAAGCTGGTTGTCCATCCTGGAGCAGAGCTACCTGACGTTTTCGCTGCAGCCCTATTATGCAAATGCCAAGAAGCGTCTAACTAAAACGCCCAAGCTCTATTTTTACGACACGGGGCTGCTCTGCTACTTGCTCAAAATTGGATCACTGGAGCAACTATTGGAGAGCCCTTATCTGGGGGCCGTTTTCGAAAACCTCATCGTTTCCGAAACGGCGAAGAGCCATCTCAACGTGGGCGAGAATCCCGAGCTGTATTTCTATAGGGACGACAGCAAGCGTGAAATCGATTTGCTCGACTGTACAAACTCAGGGAGTCCCAAGGCTATCGAAATAAAATCATCCAGAACGTATCACGATAAGTACGCCCGCCATCTACAGACTGTATGCGATGAGATCGACATTGCAAAAGATGCGCGCTATGTTGTGGCCCGCGTGGACTCAACGTATGAGTCGAAAGACTGTAGTGTGGTTTCGGCGCGTGATTGGCTTTTACGATAACAAGCTCGGCGCATTAACAACAGCCGCGAAGGGAACCGGCCCCTTTTGCGGCGGTTTTTTGCCTATCTGGTGCGTCTTAGATGCAAGTGAGTAGACTTATTTGGATATGCCGAGCACATCGCGACAAATGCTCAATAAAACCGCAGGTCAGAGCTGTGGCGTTTTGGGGCGTGCTTGACCTCCTGCAAAAAGCCTACTCACTTGGTTTTTTCTGTTAGAAGACCGCCGCGAGGGAAGGCAGCTCCCTCGCGGCGGCTGACATTTGCCCAGATAAAACCTGCCAAAATAAACCTGTCTACTCTTTGAGCCAGAGCCGACACTAATTCAAATGGCGAAATCGAAGGGCGTTCTCTGCATGGAGGGCGCCCTTTTTTATCGCGGGATGTTTTGCGTGGCAGTCATGAGGCCCAGGCGGTTGCTGACGCCGAGCTTGCGATAGATGGCGTTGACATGCTTCTTGACGGTTGACTCGCTTATGAATAGCTCGTTTGCCATCTGTTTGTTCGTTTTGCCGTCGAGCATGAGCCGCATGACTTCGGCTTCGCGCGGTTGGATATTGTGTTCTGTAATGAAAGCATTTAGCTGGTTTGTGTCTTCTGTCTGGGTGAGTTTAATGCCCCGAGGATAGAGGTTGGCGAGCGCGAGGCTCGCGTGCCGAGCGACTTCGAGCAGGATTGCGAGCTCGGTGTCGGTGAAGTCTCCGGCCGTGCGTTCACGAAACAGGGTGATGCTTCCTAGCGGGCTGTCGTTGTGCGCGAGCGTGGCCGTACAGCCAAAGTAGACGCCCTGCGGTTCCATCCATTTGCGATAGATGGGCGTGGCATCGCGTCGCTCGATGTCGACGAGGTCGAGGTCGCGGTAGACGCCGACCTTATGTAAGTCAAAGCTCCATGTTGTATAGTCCATCGCGGCGTAGCGGTTGTAGTAGTCGCTCAGTGCGCGGTCGTCCATTCCGCTGCTTGCGGGGTGGACGTAGCGTGGGGCATCACTGCCCGCCGCCTCGATCAGGTCGAACATGGCGATCCGATGGGGCACGAGCCCTGTCGTTCCCTCGAGGGTCTCCTTTTGCAGCTTATCGACACCGTGTGATGCGTGGATTGCAAGCGCGAGCTCGTTGAGAGCAGTCCAGGTCGTACTGTCCAACTCAATAGTCTGCTGTTTATTGCATGGGGGCATAGGGCATCCTTTCCATTGTGGAACCCAGTATGTCATGTTCTCGGCCTGAATAGAACTTTAGGTCAGCGAATGGTATACCGTCGGTCGCTGAAAGGGGCTCGAGGGACCATTGAGAACATCTCGGTGCGGCCGCATCATGGTCTCGTCAAGCAAAAGCACCGAGATTTAGGAGCTTGAAATGAAGACCATCTACGAGAGTGAGTCCACACCTAAGAAGGACGGGTTCTATATGCCCGGCGAGTATGAGGAGCAGGAGCGTACCTGGATTCTGTGGCCGCATCGCTCGGATGTGTGGCGCTGCGGCGCCAAGCCGGCGCAGAAGGTCTTCACCGAGATCATCAAGACCGTTGCACGTTTTCAGCCCATCACTGTGGGCGTCAACACTGAAGACTTCCCCGCGGTGTGTGAGATCTTCGACGGCGTTGAGAACGTGCGCGTTATCCACATGGAGTACAACGACAGCTGGATTCGCGACCCCGGCCCGGCGTTCCTCGTTAATGACAATGGTGAGGTTGCTCTTTCGCACTTCCACTTTAATGCTTACGGCGGTTTCATTGACGGCCTGTATTTCCCGTGGGACAAGGACGCTTCCATTGGCCTGCAGGTGGCACAGCTCGAGCAGGTTAACCGCTATCGTCCCGAGGATTATATCCTCGAGGGTGGCTCGTTTAACTGCGACGGCCAGGGCACCGTGGTGACCACCGAGATGTGCCTGCTCAATGAGGACCGCAACCCCCAGTACACCAAGGAGCAGATCGAGGAGAAGCTTGCCGAGTACCTGGGCATCGAGAAGGTCATTTGGATCAAGGATGGCATCGACCCGTTTGAGACCAACGGGCACGTGGACGACGTCGCATGCTTTAGTGCGCCCGGCGAGGTCTGCTGCATGTGGACCGATGATCCCAACCATAAGTTCTACAAGGAGTGCCAAGAGGCGTATAAGACGCTTTCCGAGACGACGGATGCCCGTGGCCGCAAGCTCAAGATCCACAAGGTGATTATGCCTGCGACCTCGGTATATATGACCGAGGAGGAGGCATCGACCATCGATCCGGTCGAGGGTGTGCTGCCGCGTACTCCCGAGGACGCCTTTGAGCCCAGCTACCTCAACTTCTTGCCCATCAACGGGGCGGTGCTGGTGCCACAGTTTGGCGACCCCAACGATGCCCAGGCACTCAAGGATATCCAAGCCGCCTATCCGGATCGCGAGGTCATCGGCATCATGACGCGCGAGGTCATCTATGGTGGCGGCAACATCCACTGCATCACCCAGCAGCAGCCCAAGGCGCGCTGTAAATAGCAGTTCCATGGTGAACAGTGCTTGATTGTCCGCACGCGAAAGTCCGCCGACTTCAATGGTCGGCGGACTTTTTGTGTGGTGGTTTCAGCTGAACGGCGGGCCGTGCGGCTTGGGTGTGCGGGCACACAATCTGGGGAAACCAAACAGATTGGGGGCTTGTATAATCGATTCGAAGGGAAACGTGCGACCCGAGGGCATGTTTAACAGGGCGCATCTGGCTCCCGAAGCCCAGCGCGCATACGATACGCTGCTCGAGTGCGTGCTCAACGGGCAGAAGGACTGCGAGGTTTCGGCGCGTGCGGGTATGGATACGATCAAGGCGCTCGTATAGCTTTGCGCTTTCGGATGTGACACATAGGACTGCATGCGCCGCTCCCGGTTATATTGCCTTCGAGTGCTTTAACTCATGGAGATAGCCGGCATCAGCGATTTCGAGAGCTTGGCGGCGTCCACGAATGCCCCCGTGTTTACGCCTCAGACGGATGACTTTGGACTCGCAGTCCATATCTTTAAGATGCTCAACCGCGGAATACACCCATACGCTTCTGGCGAGCTGGACTTGGACATATTTGACCTGGATGACGACGACATTCCGCCTGCACCATCGATAAACAGCTGCGTGTGTAATGGGCGCAGCCCGTTTGTGGGGACGTTGGTCGGATACGTTGTCCCAAAGTACGCTCTTGAGCTCGATGATTTTAGCGGCCTTATGGGCGAGGCACTCCGTCGATCGCTGTATGGCAGGGCGGAGGAGCGTCTTGACGCACGCACATGGGCGCGCCTGCTTGACCGGTATCTATCCGAGACGGTTGAGTGCCCGCGTGGTCATTTGCACCACGCTTTGCAGAATGAATGTCCCTATTGTCGAGGAGAGCGCGCCCTGTTAGCTCGTCTTGGCTGATTGGTTTGGGCTGTCTTGGAGAAAGCCCGTGAGGCGGCGCGCAGGCTAATCCTGCGTGTCGCCTCCGTACATATAGACGATAAATCCGTCGCCGGTGTCCTGGCTGTGATCCTCCAAGATGCGCTTCATGTTGAGGTGCTCGTAGAACTGCCAGTCGGAGTTGCAGTCGCTCATCAGGAAGAATTTGGTGCACCCGGCTTTGGCGAGTTCGGCGCGCGCAAGGTCGATGAGCGCACGGCCGAGCCCCTTGCCCTGCCATTCGGGCACGATGATGATCAGGTTGAGCTGGCCCTGGGCATATTCGTTGCCCGTGGCGGCAAAGCGGTCGGCTGTTGCCTTCTCGCGGCTATCGCCAAAGAGCGAGCCTTCGAGCTTGGCATCGGCGGTCTTTGCCATCTCGGTTGCCTGGGCGAACATCTCGTTGTAGCAGGGCTCCCACGTGGGATTGGTGCGTGGTTTGCCGTCTTCGAAGATGCCGATGCAGCAAGCGGCGATGATGCGGTCTTCAGCTTCGGCAACGAGCGCGATGGGGGAGCGCTGCAGCTGCATGGCAATGTTGAAGCGCGCACAGAAATCGGCGGCTTCGACGTCGCCGCGGTTGCGCAGCGTGTTGCACCACAGCTGGTTGTAGATGGCGGCGATGCCGGCCAGGTCATCGAGCGTGGCGGCGCGCAGGGTTACGTTGTCAAGGCTCATGGAGGCTCCTTCCAAGTTGGGTCAGGCCACCCCTGAGTGTGACATGGACGCAGGACGGCCGCATCGACCATTCGGCAGGCGAGTCTCGAATCCTCGGGGACGGAGGGTCCTAAGAAGGAATGAGGGCGGATTTTCGGACACTTGCTCGATGAGAGTGGATAATCTGCCACTTTTAGCGCTGGTATAGGCTAAAAACGGGAGATTATCCACTCTCATTCTGGGTAGTCGTTGGGGACGTTCTTAAACGACCAGTCATTAAAGAACGTCCCCAATGACTACCAATGATTACCGCATCCGGAGCAAGGCAACGCCGCAGGCAGAGGACGGACAGACACTATGACCCAATCCGAGGGCACGGAAACGACAGGAGCCCCCGCTCGTGACCGCGGGTCGGGGCTGCGACAA